>JAFQFD010000029.1 GCA_017415715.1 Bacteroidales bacterium
AATAGGAAGCAATCTTCACTTATTACTCCTTAATAACCTCGTGAGAATCAAAAATTGAAGAAGGATACCGAATCATCTCGATATCCTTCTTTTACTTAAATCTCAGCCACTTCATCAAAGGGAATCTTTTTCAGTGCCCTCCCATAAGGTTGAGCTTTTTTGAGTGCGGGCGAAGGGAATCGAACCCATACGCCTCACGGCACCAGATCCTAAGTCTGGCTTGTCTACCAATTTCAACACGCCCGCGAATCGGACTGCAAATGTAGTACAAAATATTGTAATTGCAAATTTTGTGTGCTTGAAGTTTTGCTTGTGCGAAGAGCTATGAGGCGTGTCAGAAGCATATGCCCAGACGGATGCTGAAGCTCATTGCAAGATTAGGAACGTCTTTGCCGAACCAGTGCCACAGCTCGAATCCATGGTGATATCTCGTCTCTGCAGGTGCGCCGATGGCATATCCTCCACCAACCCAGAAATCAGCCAGAAAGCGTTTATAGACATATTGATATCCGACTGTGCCTAACAGGGTGCCCATCTCGGCCAGTGTCCTGCCACCGGACCGTCCCTTGTAATTATATCGTGAATATACAAATTCAGGACGCAGGTAGAATCCCTTGAGGGATATTTCGTCTCTGCCAAGGAAGAACTTATGACCATACCTGAGGGTGAATCCCATCGGGTCGTTATGGTATTTGTCATAGCCTGCACTGATGAGACTGGCGCAGATTTCACCGCTCTGATTCCATTTCGAGAAAGCTCTTTCATAGGAAAGTTTCGTGCTTCCGCTGAACCACGAGAGGAATGTCAGTTTGATGGAGTTCTTGTAATCTGGCGCTTCGCCGACATTATCGGAAGCCTTAAGATCCGTGGGCAGGAATGCCAATAAGGGGATGAGCATTCCCAGAATAAGAGTTCGTTTCATAGTCAAGTCGGTTGTATAAAAAAATAGAGGAAAACCAATGATTTTCCTCTATGCTTGGTAGCGGGAGGAGGACTCGAACCTCCGGCCTCCGGGTTATGAGCCCGACGAGCTACCAACTGCTCTATCCCGCGATATTGGACTGCAAATATACGGACATTTTTTGAAACTGCAAATTTTTATTGCAAAAAAGTCAAAATACTGTCAATATCGGTCTTGACGAATGACTTCTGCTCTCCTGTAGAGAGGTTCTTGATGTTCACTACTCCTTCTGCAACCTCGTTGCCTCCTACTATCGAGAGGAACGGTATCGCCTTCTTGTCGGCATAGTCGAACTGCTTCTTGAGTTTGGTCTGTTCAGGATATATCTCGCATGCGACTCCAGCTTCACGGAGCGACTTGACTACAGGAATCAGATATTTGAGCTCTTCCTGGCCCATGTTCGCGAAGAGCAGCTTTGTCGTCGATGTCACTTCCGACGGGAACTTGTCGAGGCCCTTGAGGACATCATATATGCGGTCTGCACCGAATGAGATGCCGACTCCAGACATGTTCGGAAGACCGAAGATGCCAGTGAGGTTGTCATATCTTCCGCCTCCGCAGATGCTGCCTATGGCAAAGTCTTTTGCCTTCACCTCGAAGATTGCGCCTGTATAATAGTTGAGACCGCGCGCAAGCGAAAGGTCGATCTCGACGTCGTGACGGATGCCTGCCGCATCGATGAATCCGAAGAGTTCCTCCAGCTCGTCAAGACCCTTGAGACCTGTCTCTGAAACGATGCCGGAAGCCGACTTGCCGCTCATGAGGTCACGCATGACGGCAAGTTTCTCCGCCGTTGTTCCAGAAAGTGTCAGGACAGGACGGATAACCTCGATCGCCTCCTGAGTGAGACCTTTCTCGGCCATCTCCGCCTCAACGGCCTCGAGACCTATCTTGTCGATCTTGTCGATTGCAACAGTAATGTCAACCACCTTGTCTGGGAATCCACTGATCTCAGCCATACCGGTGAGCACCTTGCGGTTGTTTATCTTGATGCATACATTCACATCGAAGAGAGTAAACACTCTGTCGACGATCTGAACGAGCTCGAGCTCATTGAGCTGAGATGTAGAGCCGATCACATCCACATCACACTGATAGAACTCTCTGTAGCGTCCCTTCTGCGGACGGTCCGCACGCCATACCGGCTGGATCTGGAATCTCTTGAAAGGGAATGTGATATCGTTCTGGTGCTGAACCACGAAACGGGCGAACGGCACTGTGAGGTCGTAGCGGAGGCCTTTCTCGCACACCTTGAGAGAAAGGGCCTTGCTGTTGTAGCCGTCCTCTGTGCCTTCCACGCGATATTCGTCGTAGTTGATCTTGGAAAATGCATCTCCCGAGTTGAGGATTCTGAAAAGAAGCTTGTCGCCTTCCTCACCGTACTTTCCAAGGAGAGTGCTGAGGTTCTCCATTGAAGGAGTCTCTATCGGAGCATATCCGTATGTCTTGAATACCGAACGGATGGTGTCGAATATGTAGTTTCTGCCTGCCATCTCTGCAGGTCCGAAGTCTCTTGTTCCCTTTGGAATTGACGGTTTCTGTGCCATTTCTTTTCTTTTTACTGTTACAACCTGCAAATTTAATAATAAAAATGGTACTCCGACCTTAAAATACCGGAGTACCAGATAAAATGTTGATCAATAAACCTGATTTCTATCGAGGCATGGACACCTCTCCGCCTTCAGTGACATTCAGACGGATCTTCACGCCATTGAACATGAGTTCCAGGCTGTAGTAGTCGCCCGCGGGTGTTGTTACATACTCGATCTCATCAGGCAAGAGGGTTGCTGAAGCATATTCCGAGGCTGCCAATGCATCCTTGACAGACTGCGGAAGTTCGCTTGCAATGATATCCGTCTCTGTGCGGATCCAGTTGCCGTTTGCGTCGTACCAGGCTTCATGCTCCTTGACAGCCGGAGGGGTTCCGGTCTCGAAAGAGACCTGCCACAATCCCCTCTCCGCTTCCCATTCGACATCCCGTGCATCAGGATACATATCCTTGAACTCGGTCCTTACGTCCTTGGACGGCTTTCCATCCTCATATTTCTCACATGAGAGCAGTGACAATGCCGCTACGGCCATCACTGTAAAGGCTATAATGCGTTTCATATCAGTCGTCTATTTCGATAAGGTTGTAATTCTTGCTGAATTTCAGCTCCAGACGATTTGAGAGCTTGATTTCATAGTGTCTCCTGTCCACTTCATAGGCTGTGACATGTGCATCGGGATATCTTCCATTGACGAACTGCACAATCTGAGCCGGAATCAAGGAAGAAGGAACTCCATCTTTCGCCTCAATCTGCTTGAGGGTTCCGTCATTATGAAACTCCAGCCTCACGCCATTTTCAAGAGCGACATTGTATTCCGGACGGATCAGGTCGTCGTCCTTGGTAGAATACAGTATCTGGACAGAAGGATAATTGGTATTCAGGAAAGTCTTTATTGTCTCTGGCAGACGGTTTACATCAACATGTCTGTCATCGGCCGAAGCTATGGCTGCAAAGAAAAATACTGCAGCTGTAATTGTCATTATCTTTTTCATAATTGTCATTGTTTGGGTTTGTCTTTCGCAAATATAAGACCTGAAATCCAAAAATGCAAGTAATTTTGAATTTTTCTAAATTATTATTTAATCTGATACCGCTGGCAAATATCCCGATTTTAAGTAATTTTGCAGCCATGAAAGGGACAGGAAGGACATATCTGTGGATTATCGGCCTCATTACCATGGTTCTGCTCGCCGGCGCCGACATGCTGTGCGGCGGACAGGCCGCTGCGATGGTGATGCTGCACCTTAGAGCTCCACGTGTCCTTACTGCGCTGCTGGCAGGGGCTTCGCTGGCGCTTGCCGGCGGACAGATGCAGAGTGTCCTGAGAAACCCTCTTGCAGACCCGCACATCATGGGAGTGAGCGCCGGAGCAGCACTGGGTGCCGCACTCGCCACAATGTCCGGCTTCAGCCTGTCCCCCGCCCTCCAAGGCCTGACCGTAGCAGCAGCCGCATTCGCCGGGGCCATAGCTGCAGCCGGGATAATTCTCGCAGCGTCACGTCGTTTCAAGACTGCCGCCACCCTGCTCATATTCGGAGTAATGCTGGGCTTCATAGTCAATGCACTGGTATCTGCACTTCAGTTCAGTTCGGACTCGGAAAGCCTCAAGATGTTCTACAGCTGGTCAGCTGGCAGCTTCTCCAACACCGGATGGAGCGAAATCTGCATCATGACGGCTGTGCTTGCCATAGGCATCACCCTGGCATGGAGAAACACAAAAGGTCTGGACATAGTCCTCTTCGGCGATGAGTTCGCTCAGATGTCAGGAGCGCCAGTCAGCAAGATACGGCACAGGGCGTTATTGAGCTGCAGCCTTCTTGCCGCCACTGTCACAGCATTCTGCGGCCCTCTGGGCTTCGTCGGAATAGTGGCGCCGCACATGGCCAGAGGCATTTTCAGGACATCTGCACACAGAACGATACTCCCGGCTTCACTTCTCACGGGAGCAGTCACTGCGGTCACAGCCGACCTTATTTCCCAGGCATCGCCAAACGTGCTGCCGGTGGCAAGCACAATGGCGATAGTGGGAGTTCCCATAATCATTTATATACTGATCAAAGGAAAAGGATATGGCGGATAGGATACTGTACTCGATCAAAGACATGACGATCTCGCATGGAGACAGAGTCCTCTGCTCCGGGATCTCCTTCGACATCCGAAAGGGCGACTGTATAATGCTATGCGGCGCGAACGGCAGCGGCAAGACGACCCTGATGAAGGCCTTGACCGGGATTTCGCGAAAGGGCAATGAGATGATCATGATACCGGCAAGGATTCCGAAGGTGGAAGGATTCACCCTGAAGGAATTCGTCAGGATAAGCTGCTTCAATCAGAGCGACATGGCTGGAAGACTGTCTGAGCAGCAGGAAAGGTCACTGGATTCAGCACTCAAGACGCTCCATCTCAATGAGCTCGCAGACAGGGACATATCCACCCTCAGCGACGGCGAATTCCAGAAAGCCGGCATAGCCTCCGCCCTGGTCCGCGATGCCTCCGTGATACTGCTTGACGAACCGACAGCCTTCCTCGACGCTGAAAACAGGATTGCCATTCTAAGGACTCTCAGGGCTTTATGCAACAATGGAACCGCTGTCATATTCTCGACACATGACCTGCACGATGGATATGATGTATGCACAAAGGTACTGGCCTTAGGGGCAGACAGGACCTTCAGATCTGCCGAGAATGAAGAAAGAAAGGCTGCAATCGAAAGTATTTTCTTTAGGAATTAGCGAAACTTTTCATACCTTTGGGGTTCAATTCTTAAGGTATGGAAAAGAAACTGTTCCTGATCGACGGACACGCGCTCATTTTCAAGATGTACTACGCATTTCTGCGTCATCCGATGATAAACTCAAAGGGCGCCGACATGTCGATCCTCTTCGGATTCACCAAATATATCCTCGAACTCATAGAAAAAGAGAATCCTACCCATCTGGCAGTGTCATTCGACCCTCCGGGAGGCACTTTCAGGCATGAAATGTATCCTGAATACAAGGGTACACGTTCAGAGACGCCGCAGCTGATCATCGACTCGCTCGAACCGCTCTGCGAGCTCTGCCGGGCAATGCAGATCCCGGTGCTGATGATAGCGGGCTTCGAGGCGGATGACGTAGTGGGATCCATGGCTAAGAGAGCCGAGAAGGAAGGATTCACAGTATATATGGTGACTCCGGACAAAGACTACGGTCAGCTCATTTCTCCGAACATATACCAGTTCAAGCCGGGCAAAAGCGGAAGTGACAACGAAATCATCGATGTCCGGAAGATATGCGAAAAATACAACATCAGCAGACCGGAGCAGGTAATAGAGATCCTCACCATCTGCGGTGACACCTCGGACAATGTCCCTGGAGTGAAAGGCGTCGGAGAAGTCGGCGCAAGCAAGCTCATCTCGAAGTACGGCACAGTGGAAGAGATCTACAGGCACCTCGACGAGCTCACGCCAAAGCAGCGCGAGGCATTTGAAGCTTCTGCAGGGCACATCAGACTCAGTCACGAGCTGGTGACCATAAAGACCGACATCACATTGGATGTCAACACAGACGACATGGCCGTCACATGCACATATGACGAAGCCGTGGCGGAACTGTTCGAGAAATATGAATTCGGTTCGTTGCGCAAATTCCTCTCTGACGCAGCTGTTCCCGTCGTAAAGGAAGAGAAGAAGCTGGAATTCAGCACATGCTGCCCAGCCGAGATAACGAAAGCAGCGAAGGCGGCCGGCAAGTGTGGCGTCCTGACCGAAGGAGAAGGCATCTTCGGCGAGATCAGCAGAGTGACCGTTGCTGTGGGTGAGGTTGCATGCGAAGGCAAGGCGGCTGATTTCAAGGAGATACTTGAAGACCAGGAGATCATCAAGACAGGATACGACCTCAAGTTCCAGAGGAACATCCTCGCACATAACGGAATAAAGCTCAGCGGCATATTCAGGGACATCGAGCTGATGCACTATCTGATCAATCCGGAGAAGAGCCATAAGATCGAGATACTTGCGAAGGCATACCTCAACGTAAGTCTCGAGGAGCAGAATGATGCGCCTGTGCAGGTTGAGAGTCTGTCTCTCTTCGATGAGATTCCAGAAGAGGAGACAATGCCGAGCCGTACTCAGGAGGCAGTTGCAGCATATCTTCTCGGGGACAGGATCTGGGAGGAAATGGAAACTGCAAACCTCTGCGGTCTATATGAAACGATGGAGGAGCCCCTGCTGAAAGTATTGTCTGACATGGAGATGGAGGGCGTCAAGATCGACACGGCTCAGCTCCGCAAATATGCCGCAGGACTGACTGCGGAGATGAATGAGATCCAGGCCAGGGTAAGAGAGATGGCAGAGGATCCGAGTCTGAACATCCTTTCTCCGAAGCAGATCGGAACGCTCATATTTGAAAAACTTAAGCTCGATCCGAAGGCAAAGCCGAAGAAGGGTTCAAACTATCCGACGGACGAGGAGACTCTCAGCGCATTATCCCATAAGCATCCGATAATCAATGAGATATTGGAATATAGAGGAGTAAGGAAACTGCTCTCGACATATATCGATCCGTTCCCGGAATACATTTCCCCGGCAACAGGAAAGATACATACAACCTTCAATCAGGCTCTCACCGCCACAGGAAGACTCAGTTCGTCAAAGCCGAACCTGCAGAACATCCCGATCCGCACCGAGCGCGGCAAGGAGATACGCAAGGCGTTCGTGCCGAGCCGTCCTGACGGACTCATCGTATCTGCCGACTACTCACAGATCGAACTGAGAATCATGGCGCATCTGAGCTGCGACACGCATCTGATCAGCGCATTCCGTAACGGAGAGGATGTACACTCGATCACGGCTGCAAAGATATTCGGCATAGACCTTTCCGAAGTGACTGCAGACCAGCGCAGAATAGCGAAGACAGCCAACTTCGGCATCATGTATGGAATCTCAGCATTCGGCCTGTCTCAGAGGCTCAAGATCGGCAGAAGCGAGGCCAAGAAGATCATCGAAGACTATTTCGCGAACTTCCCGGCCATATCATCATACATAGAAGACACTTTGACCGCCGCACGCGAGAACGGGTATGTCGAGACCATCTTCGGACGCCGCAGATACCTGCCTGACATAACCTCCAGAAACGCGACCGTGCGCGCCCTCGCTGAACGAAATGCGATCAACGCACCTATCCAGGGCACGTCTGCAGACATCATCAAGCTTGCCATGATCAATGTAGCCAGGAGGATACAGGAGGAGAAGATGGCGAGCAGGATGGTCCTTCAGATACACGACGAGCTTGTGTTCGACACTGTGCCTGAGGAAGTTGAAAGACTCCAGAAGATCGTCCGCGAGGAAATGGAGAATGTAATAGAGTTGTCTATACCTTTAACAGTAGAATGTAACTATGGAAAAAACTGGCTCGAAGCTCACTGATCTCACTGATCTGGAACTCGTACACCTGGCCATGGAACAGAACCAGGCGGCATTCATCGTTCTTTACACCAGATATAATGCTGGCGTGAAGAATCACATCTCGCGATACATAGCGCAGAAAGAGGATGTAGAAGACATCTGCCTGGAGAGCTTCCAGAAGGCGTTCAGCCAGATCGAAAGCTACAATCCGGAGTACAAGTTCTCCACCTGGCTATACAGGATCGCCCGCAACACGGCATTCGACTACCTCAGCAAGCAGCATCGTGAGATGGCAAAGATGCCGACAATGTCAATCAACGAGGAGATTGCCGAGCTGAAGGAGCTTCCGGCGACTATGCACAATCCCGAAGAGGACATCATCCAGCAGCAGGAGTACGACAAGTGGCTTACCAACATCGAAAAGCTCAAGGATGATTACAGGATTGTGGCGAAGATGAACCTCATAGACAACTTCGGATACAAGGAAATTGCTGACGCTCTCGACATGCCGCTCAACACGGTAAAGACCAAGATACGCAGAGCAAAGGCGATGCTGCTCAGGATGATGGACTATTCAGACGAATTATTATAGATATGACATTCGAAGAATTCAAGAAGATAATAGAAGAAAAGTTCCCGGAAGTTACTGCGGAGCAGATGGAGCAGTTCTCAAAGATGGATGCCCTATACCGCGACTGGAACTCAAAGATCAATGTCGTGTCACGAAAGGACATAGACGAACTTTACAGACACCACGTGCTTCACTCGCTCGGCATAGCGGCATATCTGAAGCTGCAGATGCCTGACATCTATGACAGGCTGCGCGGAGAGGGGCCATACAGCGTTGCAGAGCCATTGAAGATACTGGACCTCGGGACAGGTGGAGGATTCCCGGGAATCCCTCTCGCCGTCATCTTCCCTCACGCTCAGTTCACACTTTGTGACTCCATCGGAAAGAAGATCATCGTGGCTACCGAAGTGGCGAAGGGCATAGGCCTGACCAATGTAAAGACGGTCAACGCACGAGCAGAATCGCTGCCGGAAACCTTCGACTACATAGTTTCACGAGCTGTCACATCTCTCGAAAACTTCATGCCTTGGGTGAAGGGCAAATACAGCGAAGGAATCCTGTACCTTAAGGGAGGAGACCTTGCAGAAGAGATCTCTACAGCCATGTCCAGGTTCAAGATGCGCAAAGGTTCTGTACATATATGGCCGATATCATCATGGACCGAAGACCCGTTCTTCGAAACCAAGCAGGTGATATATATTGAGAAATCTTGAAAAATATTTTGTAAATAAATTCAAAAGTGCTACCTTTGCACTCCCCAAATTGTAGAGGAAAATATAAAAATATCTAGATATGAAAAGAACATTCCAACCATCACAGCGCAAGCGCCGCAACAAGCACGGCTTCCGCGAGCGCATGTCGACTCCTAACGGACGTCGCGTATTGGCAGCACGCCGCCGTCGTGGCCGCAAGAAATTGACTGTATCATCTGAGGACAGATGGTAAAAGTAAAGGACCAGCCCAAGGGTTGGTCCTTTACTTTTACCATCCTATATTGTCATTCAGGTAATCGACTATTATTCTTTGAACATCTTTACCGCAATGATGACCTCCTGGGAAGAACTCTGTGCGCAATGCGTCGGAGCCGGAAGCATCATAATATGAATTCAGTTTACGGAAAGCCTCCTGCACACTCTCCTTAGGGAAAAGATGGTCAGTCTCGCCATTAAGAAACAGCATAGGCTTCGGGACCAGAAACATTCCGATATCTCCGAAATCCATCCGCTCGCGCATAGGCATGACAGCCATGGAATAGTCGGATGCCTTCATTTCCTCTGACCTGTCAAGGGTCGTCATCCATGAAAGCGCGACTCCGCATTTCACTTCAGGGCAGAAAGCCGCAAGCATCCAGCAGCGGTGAGCTCCCATAGAGAAGCCGAAAGCTCCGATATTGTCTTTATCAACATATGGCAACGACGCCAGAAGGCGGACTGACGCGACATCGTCGCGCAGCATCTTCTCCGCCCAGATCACGCCATCACGCTGGAGTGAGTCATAGACATCGCATTGTCCCTCATACACGACATTCTTCAGTCTCTTTATCTCCTGCTTACGCGCACGGGCGGCATCCTTGTCGTCACCGAACTGGCCGTAAGTCAATTCCGACCACCTATGGGCGTCAGCAGAAGACCTGTCTCCCCAATAGAGAGCGTCTGAAACCAGGACAACATATCCAAGCGAAGCAAGCGAATCTGCGAAGTAAACTCCATCAAAATTCTTGTCAATCCACTGCTGGGCCGACCTCGCAATATGGTCCTCAGACCCGTCCGGGAGCATCGACATCATCGGTCTCACCAGCTTTTCCTTGCCGATGTCAAACCTCGCCCCATGGTCATGCAGCATGACGACAGCCGGCTTGCGCGAACGTCTGGAAGCCCCATCCGGAACCAGCAGATACGCCGATATGCGCTCGCCTTTCTCCACGTCAAACTCCACATAGCGGCACTCATATCCTTCCCTCTGCTCGGACTGAACGACCTTCATATGAGGCTTCACACTGCGACCGACTTCGGGAATATAGTATTCGCCGGCGTGAAGGATCACACCGGCGAACATCATCATAATGCATGCAAGCAGTCTCATTACTCAGCCATCAGCTTCTTGTACTTGAAGCGCTTAGGCTCCTCGTTGCCGAGACGGCGCTTCTTGTTCTCCTCGTACTCAGAGTATGTTCCTTCGAAGAAGTATACCTGAGAGTCTCCCTCGAATGCGAGGATATGAGTTGCGATACGATCAAGGAACCAACGGTCATGAGAGATGACAACAGCACAGCCGGCAAATCCCTCGAGACCCTCCTCGAGAGCGCGGATTGTGTTTACATCCACGTCGTTGGTCGGCTCGTCAAGCAGAAGTACGTTTCCTTCGTCCTTCAATGTGAGGGCAAGATGGAGACGGTTTCTCTCACCACCAGACAGGATGCCGCAGAGCTTCTCCTGGTCTGCTCCGGAGAAGTTGAAGCGAGAGACATACGCTCTTGCATTCACTTCCCTCTTGCCGAGTCTCACAAACTCCGAATTCTCGGCTATTGTCTCGTATACTGTCTTGTCAGGATCGATGCTCCTGTGCTGCTGGTCCACATAAGCAAGCTTCACGGTCTCACCTATTGTGATCTCTCCAGAGTCCGGAGTATCCAGGCCCATGATAAGGCGGAAGAGAGTCGTCTTACCCGCACCGTTCGGACCGATCACTCCGACGATACCTGCAGGAGGCAGGATGAAGCTGAGGTTTTCATAGAGGAGCTTGTCCCCATATGCCTTTGAGACATTCTTGAACTCAATGACCTTGTTACCGAGCCTTGGTCCGTTAGGGATGTAGATCTCAAGGTTAGCCTCCTTCTCTCTGCCGTCATCAGCTGCAAGCTTCTCGTAAGCACCCAGACGTGCCTTAGACTTCGCATGACGGGCCTTCGGAGCCATCCTCACCCACTCGAGCTCGCGCTCAAGAGCCTTGCGACGCTTGCTCTCCTGCTTCTCCTCCTGAGCCAGGCGTGTGCTCTTCTGGTCGAGCCATGAAGAGTAGTTGCCCTTCCATGGAATTCCCTCTCCCCTGTCAAGCTCAAGGATCCATCCTGCGACATTGTCGAGGAAATAACGGTCATGGGTAACAGCAATCACCGTACCCTTGTACTGCTGGAGGTGAGCCTCGAGCCACTGGATACTCTCAGTATCGAGGTGGTTGGTAGGCTCGTCAAGAAGGAGGACATCAGGCTGTCTGAGGAGCAGGCGGCAGAGTGCCACACGACGGCGCTCTCCACCACTGAGTGTCGAAACCTTCGCATCTGAAGGAGGGCACTGGAGCGCATCCATGGCCCTTTCGAGCTTCGAATCGATCTCCCAGCCTCCGCAGTGCTCTATCTTCTCGGTCAGCTCTCCCTGACGCTCTATGAGAGCGGCCATCTCGTCGTCAGACATCGGCTCACAGAACTTCATGTTCACCTCTTCATACTCCTTGAGGATGTCCATGACTTCCTGGACACCTTCCTGAACGACTTCGATCACGGTCTTGTCCGGGTCCATCTGAGGTTCCTGCTCGAGATATCCTACAGAATATCCCGGAGCCCATACGACCTCACCCTGGTATCCCTTCTCAATGCCGGCGATGATCTTCATCAAAGTCGACTTACCGGATCCGTTGAGACCCACGATACCGATCTTCGCACCATAGAAGAATGAAAGATAGATATCCTTGAGGATCACTCTATTGTTATGAGGCAGGATCTTGCCCACCCCGTTCATCGAAAAAATTATCTTCTCGTCTGCCATATGTAAATGGTTTTTAGTTTATTGCAAATTTCTGCAAAGATAATCTTCCGCGGTCTATTCCGCAAGTTATTTTCGTCTCTTGGCCCTGCGTATCTTCTCTTTGCGGCACCAGTCGCTCGGATTCTCACCCATGAACAGACGGAAGGCCATGTTGAAAGAAACCGATGTATTGAAACCGCAGTGCGGCCACAGCTCCGACATCTTCGTTTCCGGATGGGCCCTGAAATATTCCATTGAATACATTACCCTGTGATAGTTGACATACTGGCAGAAGTTCCTGCCGCTGTACATGCTTATCGCCTTCGAAATATAGACCTTGTTGGAGAAGACCACAGCCACTATGTCATTGATGGTAAGATTGCCGTTCAAGTACGGTTTCTCCTCTTCAAACAGCTTCTGGATCCTGCAATATAGCTCCTTGAATACATTTTCGTCTTCCGGAATATTATTGACATTCTCCATCGGAGAGAGCCTCATCGACTCTACGATGCGTCTCTCGTGCCTGGCCAGAAGAGAAAACACCGAATCAGACAAGATGCGAGAACATAGGCAGAAGACAACTGCAGCCATCAGCACGGATATGACACATCTGACCCAAAGGAGATTTCCCGCCAGCATGTATACAATGACAAGGACAGCATAGGACATCGGCGTAAACACATCCACAGCAAGCTGAAGCCATTGCCATACTGTCCCCAGGTGCATCAGCTCCCGGACACTCCTTATCTTGATCCATATCGAAACCATCGGCACTGAAACGCATAGGATCGAAACCACTGCTACACCCACTCTGAAGGTGCCGGCAGGCAACAGCGGCAGAACGCCTGACGCACATAGTATGTAGTAAGCCGCCAGAAGAACAGCCAGAACAACGTATGCCGATGTGACAGTCTTCTTCCAGAATGTCGACAGGGTCGAATCAGAGATAGAGGTCAAGGAGAAGATCACAAGCGACAAGTCAAGAGGCAACCTCTCCATTAGCCCATTTCCATTCATCATGTTACACACCAGCATGGCCGCTCCACAGATCAACACGACTGACGCCAAAGACCTGTTCATCGTCGCCAGGGCCTTGTACTTTACATTACGTGCAATCATGCATCCTGCCATAAGGAGCATTGCGGTCACCAGTGCTGAGACAAAAAACATATTCATCGTTTCCATTTCTTTTGTGACAAATTTATATAGAAAAAGAAGCGTGAGCCCTGAAGTTTATGACAAAACTTACGGAGCTCACGCCACTATTTTCTTTTTTTTATATTTTTTTCTTTTTTTTATAGAGTTATTTACCGGTTTTAACCTTTATAGTGTCAAATCCCTGCCCATAAACTCCCATTACAGAGGATACCGACAGGAAGGCATCCGGGTCGATTGACTTCACATATCTAAGCAAAAGGTTAAGATCTGTCTTTCTCGTAACGACCATTATGACTTCCTTCTCCTCCTTCGAGTACCAGCCCTTCGCAGGGAGAACGGTAACTCCCCTCTTCATGTCGAAAGCGATCACATCTGCCATTTCCTTAACCTTCTTGGTGAAGATGAAAGCCTGCACTGACTGCTTCGATCCCGAAATATAGAGGTCGATTGCATAACCGCACACGGTCACCTGCATGAGACCATATACAACGATGGCTACCTTTTCCGGATATGGCATAGGGGCTCCTGTCTTGTCAAACGACGGGAACAGGAGAGATGAAAGGATGATTATGATATCGATGATGAGGATGACCTTTCCCGGAGAAGCATGCTTGAACTTGCACCATACAAGGGCTATGATGTCGGTTCCGCCGGTACTTCCGCCCTGGGACATCGACAGGCCGATGCCGACTCCGGCCATGATACCGCCGAGAACCGTACATACGATCTTGCTGTCCTGCGAGAATTCTGCGACGAAGTCTACAGGTATGAGCTCCTTTGTCACGGCAAGCATGATGGAGGTCATTATGATGGCATATATGGTCTTGGCGCCGAAGCCGGTACCGAGGATCTTCGTTCCTATCACAAGAAGCAGTATGTTAAGAACAAAGTATGTGATCGGGATAGGCAGCTTGAAAGCATACTCAAGAATAGCGGCAAAACCTGTCACACCGCCTCCGATCATGTTGTTTGGGGTCAGGAACATCGCCCATCCAAGAGCATACATGGTGACTCCAAGGGTGATGAGAAGGTATTCCTTCACAAATGTCACCCAAGACTTCTGCAGGATAGTCTTATTCATCGGTTTTCTCTACGTTTGTTTGTTTCTTTTTGAGTTTCATTCCGGTCTTCACTTCCTCGAATCCCTCACCGAAGACGCTCATCGCTGTGGATACCGAAATGAAGGCTTTCGGATCTATGGACTTCACTTCGCGGATCACATCATTCATCTGATGCTTTCTCGAAACGATCAGCAGCACCTTGCTCTCCTTCTGCGAGTACCAGCCTACCGACTGGATTGCGGTAACGCCCCTATGAACGACATGTATCATGTGGTCAGCGATAGCCTCATACTTTGATGAGAACACAAGTATCTGAACGGAAGATTTGTTTCCAAGGAGCACAAAGTCGATACCGAACGAGAATCCGAGCATGATCACATACGCATAGACCACATCAATGATTCCCTTATCCGGCACGAACAGCATGGATGCGATGATGAATATATCCGTAAAGAGGTATACCCTTCCAGGAGACACAGGCCAGTATTTGTTTATCATCATGGCCACGATATCCGTACCGCCTGAACTTCCTCCACGCAGCAGGACAAGACCGAGTCCGACTGACTCCAGGGCAGCTCCCACCAACGCTCCTATCAGCTTGTCATTGACGAAGTCATGGCATTCCAGGACCGGGAACTTCGGCAGGACCTCGAAGAGGACAGACGTCAGTATTATGACATAGATAGTCTTGATGCCGAACGCCCTGCCCAATGTCAGGAATCCGATGATCAGGAGACCGATATTTATAATAGGATAGGTCCATCCGATAGGAATGGCTCCGCCTGTCGCGTACTGTATGATCGTACACAATCCGGTCAAACCTCCGCTGGCCAGTCCTGTAGGGATGATGATGGAGGTCCACGCCATGCAGAAGATGAGCGAACCGACCGTCATAAGGAAATAATCCCAGAGAACTGACAGGAACTTATTGGTTTTCATAGGTCTGGAAAGCAGTTTACTTTACTACTATATTTACAATCTTGCCAGGAACGACAATAACCTTGATGATATTGCCGCCGGCAACATACTTGGCTGTCTGCTCAAGGCCGCGCACATGCGCATCCACATCCTCGCGTGACATATCGAGAGGAAGCTCCACAGTGAAGCGTGTCTTACCGTTGAATGACACAGCATATGTGCAGTTGTTCTCTATCGTATATGCCTCGACATACTCAGGGAATGCCGCATATGTGATGCTCTCCTTGTGTCCAAGAGCCTCCCAGAGTTCTTCCGCGATGTGAGGAGCGAACGGCGAGAGGAGAATGATGAGCGGCTCGACGATCTCACGCTTGGTGCACTTGAGGTCGTAAAGTTCATTCACTGCGATCATGAATGCGCTGACTGCAGTATTGAACGAGAAGGCCTCGATATCCGTGCGGACCTTGCCTATGAGCTTGTGGAGAGCCTTCAGCTCTTCTGGAGTCGCCTTCTCGTCAGTAACGATGAATCCGTCACGGTCATAGAACATCCTCCATACTCTCTTGAGGAAGCGGTTCACACCGTCGATGCCCTTTGTGTCCCAAGGTTTCGACTGCTCGAGAGGTCCGAGGAACATCTCATAGAGACGGAGCGTGTCGGCACCGTAAGTGTCGCAGATCATGTCCGGATTCACTACGTTGAACATCGACTTGGACATCTTCTCGATCGCCCAGCCGCAGATGTATTCGCCATCTTCAAGGATGAACTCTGCATTTGCGAACTCAGGCATCCATGCCTTGAAGGCCTCGATGTCAAGACGGTCATTGCGGACAATGTTCACGTCTACATGGATCTCAGTAGTCTCATACTGGTCCTTGAGACCCACTGAGACATATGTATTGGTGTTGATGATGCGGTATACGAAATTCGAGCGGCCCTGGATCATACCCTGATTGATCAGCTTCCTGAACGGCTCTTTCTCGCAGACATATCCGAGGTCATAAAGGAACTTGTTCCAGAAGCGTGAGTAGATGAGGTGACCTGTAGCATGCTCTGTACCACCGATATAGAGGTCTACATCTCTCCAGTATTCATCCGCCTCCTTGCCCACGAGGGCCTCACTGTTGTGAGGATCCATATAGCGGAGATAGTATGCACTGCTGCCTGCGAAGCCCGGCATTGTGCTGAGCTCTATAGGATATCCGTCATATGTCCAGTCCTGTGCACGTCCAAGAGGCGGCTCGCCCGACTCTGTAGGAAGGAACTTGTCCACTGCTGGAAGCTGGAGCGGAAGGTCAGCAAGGGTCATAGGAGTTGCTACACCATCCTTGAAGTACATAGGGAATGGCTCTCCCCAATATCTCTGGCGTGAGAAGATCGCGTCGCGGAGACGATAGTTGATCTTCCTGCGGCCGATGCCATGCTTCTCGACATAGTCGATCGCTGCCGGGATGGCTTCCTTTACAGTAAGACCGTTGAGGAAGCCCGAGTTGCACATCACGCCGTCCTTGGCGTCGAAGCTTGACTCGCTAACGTCACATCCCTCTATGAGAGGAATCACAGGAAGGTTGAATGTTCTTGCGAATGCATAGTCACGGCTGTCATGTGCCGGAACGGCCATGATGGCGCCAGTGCCATAGCCTGCAAGTACATATTCTGAAATCCACACAGGAACCTTGTCACCTGTAAGAGGATTTGTCGCATATGAACCAGAGAACACACCTGTCACCTTTCTTGCCTCCATCATCCTCTCGCGCTCGGTCTTCTTCTTAGCCATTGCAAGGTATTCCCCGACAGCCTCCTTCTGCTCTGGAGTTGTGAGAAGGTCAACCCACTCGCTCTCGGGAGCAAGAACCATGAATGTAACTCCGAACACTGTGTCCGCACGTGTTGTGAAGATGGTCATATCGTACTCCTGAGAGCCGTTTGACACCTTGAACACCATCTCCGCGCCCTGGCTCTTTCCGATCCAGTTGCGCTGCATGTCCTTGAGCGAATCCGTCCAGTCGAGATCCTCGAGATCCTCAAGCAGACGTCCTGCATATGCAGAAACGCGAAGCTGCCACTGGGTCATCTTCTTCTGCTCCACAGGATGGCCTCCACGCACTGAATAACCTTCCTTCACCTCGTCATTTGCAAGAACGGTTCCGAGTGCAGGACACCAGTTCACTGATGTCTCACCCTGATATGCCAGCCTGTACTGCATCAGCACGGCAGCCTTCTGCTTTTCGTCAAAAGCATTCCACTGCTCTGCTGTGAACGGCTCTACATCTCCGCAGGCCGCGTCGACCGCTGCGCTTCCGCCCTGTGCGAAAGCTGCCTCCAGCTCCGCTATCGGGCGAGCCTTCTGCTGCGCGTTGTCATACCAGCTGCCGAACATTTCGAGGAAGGCCCACTGTGTCCACTTGTAATATTCAGGGTCACAGGTGCGTACCTCGCGTGACCAGTCATATGAGAAACCGATACGGTCCATCTGCTCGCGATAGCGCGCGATGTTCTTCTCGGTCGTTGTTGCCGGATGCTGTCCTGTCTGGATCGCATACTGCTCCGCAGGGAGTCCGAATGCGTCATATCCCATAGGGTGAAGGACGTTGAAGCCGCAGAGACGCTTGTAGCGGCTGTAGATGTCGCTCGCGATGTATCCGAGCGGATGACCTACATGCAGACCCGCTCCTGAAGGATACGGGAACATGTCAAGTACATAATATTTCGGCTTTGATCCGTCGATCTCTGCCTTGAATGTGTGGTTGGCAGCCCAATAGGCCTGCCACTTACGCTCAATCTCCTTAAAATTGTAATCCATAGGTAATTATGTAAAATCTTTCAAAGATAATATTATTTCTTGATTCCAAAGCTTGCCTTGCCCTTCTTTTCGAGCCTGAATTCCACAGGAATCGTCATCGAGCAGCGGACTTTCTCGCCCTTGAGTCTTGCCGGCCTCCACTTCGGAGAAGCGCTCACCACCTTGACCGCCTCCGCATCAAGCTCCGGCGAGACACTCTTGACCACCCTCACGTCAGACACTTTGCCGTCCTTGTTGATGACGAACTCCACCATAACACGGCCCTGAATGCCGTCACGGACAGCCTCCTGAGGATATTTCAGGTACTGATACACCCATTTCTCAAGGAACTGGCGAGGATCGGCGCTGTTGAGGAACATAGGCCTGATGTCACAGTCCGCATATGACACTATCTCATCGCCGACTGTCTTCTTCGGTTTCTTCACCTCGTCCGGTCTGAATGCTATGGTACCCGCATAATTTGCCAAGGCCATAGTGCAGTTGTACACATATTCCAGCTCCCTCTCCATCGAATCGTAGTCGATGAGCGACTGCGTGTCCCTCTCGGTATTATGCTCCGGATAGCGCCCAGTTGTAAACATCACGGACGGAATGTCCTTCGAATAGAAAGCCCTGTGATCTGAAGGATACGGCTCGGCCGCAGTCACTTCCGGCAGCACCGGATGCAGTCCGCCGGTAAGAGTGCGGAGTATGGCATTCATATCGGCATTCGACGACGTATATGCATAGAAGCCGTTATAACCCATTCCCACCATGTCAAGGTTGACCATAGCCTCTATGGTGCCCAGGTCAGCGAATGACCTGTTAAGGAAATACCACGCGCCTGCAAATGTCTCTGTCGATGCACCGAAGGCCACGAAAAGGACAGAGCGGCGGAAGAGGACCGAGTTGGTCTGAACCATCCTCGCAAGCTCCATCATCATGGCAAGTCCGGAAGCGTTTCCATTCGCGCCATAGAATATCTTCTGCTGCGGCTGGCCGTCCACCATCATCTCCATGACACCGAGGTTGTCAAGCCTTGCGCCGACCACGATGAACTGGTCACGGACCGACTTGTCATATCCCTGGACATATGCAACGACATTGCGGGATGTGAGCGTATCGCCGTTTTCCTTCCTGACGCCGAAGACATCACCATTCTTAGGAGAAAGGAGGTCAAGTCCATAAGACTCAAACACCTGCGATACATATTCCGCCGCCAGGAGCTCACCTTCAGAGCCCGGAGCACGTCCTTCCATCATCGACGACGAAAGCATGCGCACATGCTCCTTCATGGCGGCAGCATTCTCGCTGTCGTACAAGTCTTCATATGCAGCATCTCCCCTGAACTGCCCGTGAGCGGGTGCAAGGAAGGCCAGCGACACCAAAAGTGTCGCGAATATTGATTTTCCTGTCATTCTACTTTGTCTTTAATATCCATACGCCAGGAGGGCAGATGCCCCATCGGCGCGCTTCCTCGATTCCGAGTCTCGCATTATAGATGTGATCAACAGGGCTGCATCCTACAGCAATCATACCATTTTTGAGATCAATCGTATGAAGAGCCATGTCCATAGCGCTATTCTCATCCTCAGCATTCTTTATCAGCCTCTCAGCATTTGCGCGTGTCCTGAATGATCCGAGAATCACACGATATGCAGACTCGGTCGCATATTCCCATTCAAGATAAGGGTCAGCAGCTATGCCTCCGAACCTGGAAGCATCGATAACCATTATTCCATTGTCCTTCAGCCACTGAAGAGTCTCAACAGAGTCTTGCTCAGCCTTCTGCACTGCAGCGATGGAGTCTCTGATCTCCTGCTCACGGATCTCCTTCTTCTGGATGTCGGCAAGCATTTCCATACGCTTTGCCTCAATCACATCACTTGTAGGTCTTCCTGCAATCTTACGGAAGAAATCGCATCCCGACACTGTAAACATCACAGCGACAAGGAGAAGTATATAAGTCTTTTTCATACGCATTCATTATTGCACATTCGTGCAAATTTAACGAATTAATACAGCGGGACAAAATAAAAGTGATATATTTGTATATGCATTTTGCGTCACTTCATAAGTTCCTCAGTATTACCGTCCTCATCACCCTGATGCTGGCCGGAAGCGCATTGCATGCAGATGCACAGGAACAGTATCCGGAGATACGCTTCCCTTACCCTTTCCCGATGGAGCTGCAGATTCCGTCCAACGATACTTTGGAGATATGCGTGATGGGAGATGTGATGATGCACACGAAACAGATCGAAAACGCCCGCAGAGATGGCTGCAGATATGATTTCAGCTCATATTTCCAGTTCATCGAAGACGACATAAGGAGTGCAGACATAGCAGTTGCGAACATGGAGTTCACCCTGGCGGGAGAGCCATACACCGGCTACCCGTGCTTCTCCGCTCCGGACAATCTGGCAAGATACCTCGCAGAATGCGGGTTCGACGTATTTCTCACGGCAAACAACCACATCTATGACAAGGGAGCGGCAGGAGCGGCAAGGACTCTGAAGATATATCGCGAGCTTGAGGAGGAATATGGCATAGCAATAGCCGGGATGGCTGAAGACGAAGCGTCAACAGGGATTGCGACGCTGAGTAAGAATGGCATCAGCATCGCATTTGTAAATATGACATACGGGACCAATCTGGGAATCGGTTCACATTGGCCGAAAGTATACAGACTGTCAGACAGACAGGTCATAGAAGAAGCCATGGCAAAAGCGGAAGAATGCGACGTCACAATAGCGCTGCCGCACTGGGGTGAAGAGTACAAGCTCATTCATAACGCCCGCCAGGAAGAAGCTGCGAAATGGCTCATAAGCCTGGGGGCAGACCTGATAATAGGAGCGCATCCGCATGTGATACAGGACTGCATGAAGACTGATGACGTCACTGTTGCATACTCACTGGGAAACGCCGTTTCCAACATGAGCGCGGAAAACACCCAGCTGGAACTGATGGCCACAGTCCGGATAGTGAGACACCTCAACGGAAGGATAGAAGTCACCGAACCGGAGTTCAGATACCTGTGGTGCTCAAGGCCAGGAGGATACAACAATTCATACACAGTACTGCCTGTCAAGGATTTCATAGGAACTCGCGAACAATGGCAAGGACCTTGGGAGTATGACAAAATGATGAGAACATACAGGCATGTTCAGGAAAAGACAAGAATAACAGAGCAATAATGAGCAAGAAGACTATTACACTCGAAGCTATCGACCACATCGAAATCTACGGGGCGGCCAACAAGAATCTGGAGGCCCTGTGCAGCTACTTCCCGGAACTTAAGGTAGTGGCAAGGGGATGCGAAATCATCCTCGAAGGCAAGGAAGAGGACATAGAAAAGTTCTCCACAAAGCTCAACCAGCTGATTGAGAGAAGACAGCACAAGATGAACATAACCCCATATGATGTGGAGGATCTGTTTGACGGCGAATCGTCACCGGACAGATTCAAGCTATGCGGCAATTCCGTCATCGTGCATGGCAACGACGGCAAGCCGATCAAGGCCAGGAACAGGACTCAGGAAGATATGGTGAAATCATACTTTGAGAACGACCTCATCTTTGCCGTCGGCCCCGCCGGAACAGGAAAGACATACATAGCCATTGCATTGGCCGTCAGAGCTTTGAAGAACAGGGAGATCAAGAGGATCATCCTCACCCGCCCTGCAGTGGAGGCAGGAGAACGCCTCGGCTTCCTGCCCGGTGACCTCAAGGACAAGCTCGACCCGTATCTTCAGCCTCTGTACGACGCCCTGGGCGACATGATCCCCCCTAAGAGACTCCAGGAATTCATGGCGGAAGGCACCATCCAGATCGCGCCGCTTGCATACATGCGCGGCCGCACCCTGGACAGGGCATGCGTGATCCTGGACGAGGCCCAGAACACCAACCTCGGTCAGCTCAAGATGTTCCTGACACGTATGGGATGCGATGCAAAATTCATCGTGACAGGAGACGCAAGCCAGATAGACCTTCCGAACAAGAACGACTCAGGCCTGCTCAAAGGCATAGAACTGACCAAAAACATAAAGGGCATCAAGACAATCTTCTTCAAGAATGAAGACATTGTCCGACACCCGTTGGTTGCAAAGATTGTCAAGGCTTTCGACAAAGGGCTTCAATAATCTTTACAAGCAAAAAAAAGAGGGCGACATTCTGTCGTCCTCTTCTTTTTGTTGAATTATTTGTTCAGATAAGCGTTGTACTCATCGAACTTCTGCTGATACTGAGCGTCCTTGTTTCTGAGGACGAAGCAGATAGACTTGATTGTGTTTGCGATGTCCTTCTTGAAGGTTGCATCCTCAGGCATGAGAGAGAATGCCTTCTCGAGCTCTGTGAGAGCAGAGATGCACATTGTCTCGTACTTCTCCATGAGTGCCTCGTAAGCAGCCTGCTCGAATGTCTCCTGACCCTCGTTGAAGTAAACGTTTCCACGGTCGATGTAGTAACCGCCGAGAGCGATGTATGGATCAGCTGCATCCGGAGCGATCTCGATGCTCTTTCTGTATGCTGCCTCAGCCTTGTCCCAGTCCTCGAGACGCTTGTAGATGTCACCCTCCACTCTGTAGATTGAAGCATTGTCCGGCATAGCCTTCTTTGCCTTTTCAATGAGGTTGAGGAGCTGGCTCTCACCGCCTTCCTTAGGGAGATAGTAGTTGATGAGACCTACGAGGAGGTTGGCATTCTCAGGATAGAGGGCAAAGCCTTCCTCAAGAACCTTGATACCTGTTTCCTCGTCACCTAGCTTCATGTAAACATCACCGAGTGATGGGAAGAGGTTACCTTCCTCTGCATAATATCCGATCTCACGGCATCTGTTGAAATAATTCTTTGCCTCTTCATAGTTTCCACCCTGCATGTGGATGTAACCTGCATAGTAAAGATAAGTTGTATCTGCCTGAGAAAGAGGTGCAGTCTCTGAAGCATTTGCAGCCTTTCCGATGAGCGTCGCAGCATTCTTGAAGTCACCAAGTGTATATTTATCCATACCGGCAGCGAAATACTTCTCTGCAACAGACTTGATGCCGTCCTTGACATCCTTGATCTTTGAGCCCTTCACGTCAACCTCAGCAGCCTTTGCATATGCCTCGAGAGCACCTGCGAGAGCATCCTCATATACAGGCTTTGTAACCTCAACCATCCTGAGGACATCGCTACCATCAAAGTAAAGAACCTTGTCAGCGTGAGTCTCCTTCTTGAAAGGAGTTCCATCTATGACAACTTCCTCAACCGAGAGAGCCTTCTTGAGACCCATCATCTGCTCGAGCTGAACGCGAGGAGTATTGAGAAGAAGATTGCCTGTAGGAGCGTCATACGCATCCATGTAAGCCTTTGCAAGCTTGGTCCAAGTCGCAACCTTTGCTGCCTTCTTCGGATTTTCAGCAGCTGCCTTTGCACTCTCAACCGCCTTCTTGGCAGCTTCCGGAGTCTTTACCTGTGCATCAGCCACCTGTACTGCCAGGAGAACTGCCAATGCAATAAGAATTCTTTTCATAATGTGTGGTATTAAGTTAATTATTCATTAGTCTGTTCCGGTGCTGGTGCTTCCTGCACCTCAGGTGCCGGAGTCTCAGCCTGCTCTTCGTCAGTCTTGTTGACTGCGGATACCGCAGCGATCGCATCACCGTCCTTTATATTAATAAGCTTGACACCCTGGGTGGCACGTCCTGCAACCTTGATTCCAGCCACAGCCATCCTGATGGTAAGTCCCGAACGGTTGATGATCATGAGGTCATTCTCATCGGTAACGTTCTTTATAGCCACCAGAGAGCCTGTCTTCTCTGTTATGTTCAAGGTCTTGACACCCTTTCCACCTCTGTTTGTCTTGCGATATTCATCGAACTCCGAGCGTTTTCCATAACCATGCTCGCTGACAACAAGAATGCTGTGCGATGCGGCATCGTCTGCTGCAGGATCATATGTGATCATGCCCACAACTTCATCATCCTCATCAATATTTATGCCACGTACTCCTGACGCCGTCCTTCCGAGCGCACGCGCATCGGTCTCGTCGAAGCGGCAGCAGCGGCCCTTGCGGCCTGCGAGGAGGATCTCGCTCTGTCCGTTCGTCATCACTGCCTCGAGGAGTTCGTCTCCGTCGCGGACCGTGATTGCGATGACACCGTTTGTACGAGGACGTGAATATGCCTCGAGCGAAGTCTTCTTGATTATACCCTTCTTGGTTGCAAGCACGATGTAGTTGTTGTTCACATAGTCCTCGTCCTTGAGGTTGCGTACATTCAGGTATGCCTTGATCTTGTCATCCGGCTCAATGTTGATGACATTCTGGATTGCACGGCCCTTCGACGCACGCGATCCCTCCGGAATCTCGTATACCTTGAGCCAGTAGCAGCGTCCGTTCTGAGTGAAGAGGAGCATTGTGCTGTGCATGTTGGCGACATAGATGTGCTCTATGAAGTCCTCGTCACGGGTCGCGCTTCCCTTCATTCCCACGCCACCTCTGTTCTGGAGGCGATACTCGGTGAGAGACGTCCTCTTGATATATCCAAGGTGAGAGATTGTGATCACCACATCCTCGTCAGCGTAGAAGTCCTCCGGATTGAACTCTTCTGCCGAGAGTGCGATCTCTGTCCTTCTCTTGTCTCCGTATTTCTCCTTCATCTCAAGAGTCTCATCCTTGATGATGCCCAGCTGCATGCTCTCGTTTGCAAGAACATCCTCGCAGTACTTGATGAACTTCATGAGCTCGTCGTACTCGCTCTGGAGCTTCTCTCTTTCGAGTCCTGTGAGCTGGCGGAGCCTCATCTCCACGATAGCGGTAGCCTGCGCTTCAGAGAAATCGAATGTCGCCATGAGCTCGCTCTTTGCATCGTCCACGTTCTTTGACGAACGAATGATGTTGATGATCTGGTCGATCACGTCGAGAGCCTTGAGGAGTCCCTCGAGGATATGGGCTCTCTTCTGAGCCTTTTCGAGGTCGAACTTCGTTCTTCTGAGGATCACCTCATGTCTGTGCTTCACGAAGTATTTGATGAGCTCCTTGAGGTTGAGCGTACGAGGGCGTCCGTTCACAAGGGCCACGTTGTTCACAGAGAAGCTTGACTGAAGCGGAGTGTACTTGAAGAGGGTGTTGAGCACAACATTTGAGTTTGCATCCTTCTTCAGGCGGATCACGATGCGGACTCCCTTCATTGTAGTCTCATCGTTGATGTATGAGATGCCTTCGATCTTCTTGGCCTCGACGAGCTCGGCGATCTTCTCGATCATCTCCCTCTTGTTGACCATGTAAGGGATCTCGGTAACGACTATGGTCTCGCGTCCCGAATCACTCACCTCTATCTCGGTCTTCGAGCGGATCACGATGCGGCCGCGACCAGTCTCGAACGCGTCCTTGATGCCCTGACGTCCCTGGATGATGCCTCCCGTAGGGAAATCCGGACCCTTTACATACTGCATCAGTTCCTCTACAGTGATCTCAGGGTTGTCAATGTATGCGCAGATTGCATCGCAGCACTCTGTGAGGTTGTGCGGAGCCATGTTTGTCGCCATACCTACCGCGATACCAGAAGATCCGTTCAGAAGAAGAAGAGGAATCTTCGTTGGAAGCACTGTAGGCTCCTGGAGAGAGTCGTCGAAGTTGTTCTGGAAGTCCACTGTATCCTTGTCAAGATCTGCAAGAACCTCGTCTGCGAGCTTCGAGAGCTTTGCCTCGGTGTATCGCATCGCAGCGACAGGGTCGCCGTCCATAGATCCGAAGTTACCCTGTCCGAAGACAAGCGGATATCTGAGGCTCCAGTCCTGAGCCATTCTGGCCATTGCGTCATATACGCTTGAGTCACCATGCGGATGGTACTTACCGAGAACCTCACCGACGATACGGGCTGACTTCTTTGTCTGGCTTGTATGTCTGAGGCCGAGGCCGTCCATTCCGAAAAGAACTCTTCTATGTACAGGCTTGAAACCGTCACGCACGTCAGGGAGGGCCCTGGACACGATCACAGACATGGAGTAGTCAATGTAGGCACTCCTCATCTGCTCGTCGATGTTCACCTGCTCAATTCTACCTGTTTTTCCTTCGTTTTCCATATATGAATTTTACTTTTTGTTCTTCATTATACATCTTGGCAAAGTTACGAAAAAATTAGTAAATTTGTGCAATCAAATTTGATTTTAATTCACACCATGGAAATAGGCATATCAGACGAACTCAATTCGATAATCAACTTCTCCAGGGAAGAGGCCATGAGGACCGGATGCTACGGCATCGCCCCCGATCATCTTTTCCTTGGAATACTCCGCCACAGGGAGAACGCAGGATGCGATGCGCTCATGGGATGCGGCGTGGATGTCAACGAGATGAAGCAGTTCATCGACAGCCGCATCTTCACCAACGAGCACATTCCCTACTCGGACATCGACAGCGTCACATTCTCGCGCGGCGCGCAGAACGTGCTGAGCTTCACCATCCTGGAGGCGACGAAGGTGCGCAGCGCGTCAGCGTCTTCGCAGCACCTGCTGCTGGCTCTGTGCAGGGAAGGAAGCTCATACGGAAGCTCATACCTCCACGACCTGGGAATCGGATATGGAGTGATCTACAAGTATCTGGACAAGAACGACATGCTTGACAGGGACAGCGTGGACAAGAACTCACCTGTGAAGAGCAGGGAGCAGGACGAGGACGAGCCTCAGATCCGCATAAGGGCAGTCCATGAAGGCGATCCGGAACAGGAAAGGCAGATGTCGCCGCTCGAGGAATTCGGATATGACATGACCAAGGCCGCCAGAGAAGGCAAGCTGGACCCGCTTGTAGGACGAGAGGAAGAGATCCAGAGGGTCATACAGATCCTTGGAAGAAGAAGGAAGAACAATCCTATGCTTGTAGGAGATCCCGGAGTGGGCAAATCGGCCATCGTTGAAGGAATTGCGATAAAGATCGTCACAGGAGACATCCCTCCGGTACTAGCCGACAAGAGGCTCATCGCGCTTGACATGGGATCGATTGTGGCAGGTACGAAATATCGCGGAGACTTCGAGAAAAGACTCAAGAACATCATAAACGAGGTGGCTGCAAGCCCGGATGTGATACTCTTCATCGACGAATTCCACACAATCGTCGGAGCGGGCGGAGCTTCCGGAAGCCTTGATGCAGCCAACATGCTCAAGCCGGCGCTTGCAAGGGGCGACATACAGTGCATCGGAGCGACGACTCTTGACGAGTTCAGGAAGAATGTGGAGAAGGATGGAGCGCTTGACAGACGATTCCAGAAGATAGTCGTCGAGCACACAGACATTCCTCAGTCGATATCCATTCTTGACAGACTCAAGACCAATTACGAGAAGCATCACAATGTCATATACACCGACGAGGCGATCGAGGCATGTGTAAGGATGTCAGACAGATACATTACTGACAGATGCCTTCCTGACAAGGCGATCGACGCGATGGACGAGGCCGGATCAATGGTCAGACTCAAGAACACGGACAAGACCGGATACGTCACCGCTGACGACGTGGCGGACGTAATATCGAAGATGACCGGAATTCCTTCCGGAAAGATAGCTGAAAGCGAGGGCATCAGACTCGTGAAGATGCGCAAGAAGCTTCAGGCCGCCATCATCGGCCAGGACGAAGCTATCGACAAGGTGGTCCGCGCGATACAGCGCAACCGCGCCGGCATCAAGGACCCGGGAAAGCCTATCGGAACATTCATATTCTTCGGCCCTACCGGAGTCGGAAAGACTCAGCTGGCGAAGTCTCTTGCAGAGTACCTGTTTGATTCTGAGGAGAATATGGTAAGACTTGATATGAGCGAATACATGGAGAAGTTCAACGTATCAAGGCTCATCGGAGCGCCTCCTGGCTATGTCGGATTTGAGGAAGGAGGTCAGCTGAGCGAAAGGGTGAGACGCAAGCCATACTGCGTGGTCCTTCTGGACGAGATCGAGAAGTCGCATCCTGACGTGTTCAACCTGCTGCTGCAGGTCATGGACGAAGGAAGGCTTACGGACAGCAACGGACGCACCGTAAGTTTCAGGAACACCATTGTAATCATGACATCGAATGTGGGCAGCCGCGAGCTGGATGACTATGGCTCGGGAGTCGGTTTCAACACATCCGGCAAGAACGTCTCGATGAACAGGAAGGCTGTGCTCGAAAAGGCTGTGCGCAAGGTGTTCCCTCCTGAATTCATAAACAGGGTTGACGAGCAGGTATTCTTCAATCCTCTCTCGAAGGAGGACATCGAGAAGATCATCGACATCGAGCTCAAGGGGCTCAGGAGGCGTGTCAAGGAGGCCGGATTCGACCTCAGGATCACTCCTGCAGCAAAAAGATTTGTCGCAGAGGAAGGGTATGATCCAAGCTATGGCGCAAGACCTCTCAAGAGAGCCGTGCAGCGTTTCATCGAAGACCCCGTGTCGGAACACATAATCACGGAAAGGATGATTTCCGGCAAGAAGGATCCGGACAGGAATGTGATACGCGTGAGTCTGACCAAAGACAAGGACAATACTCTTGTCGAGTGGGCCTAGGCCATGGTTATGTCCTGAATCTCCAGGCCAAGCTCATCAACGAGGTCTGCCATTGCCATGAAGGTCTCTTCTGATGCGAACATTGCACTGAGGCGTGATAAAGTGTCTGTTGTATTCATAACCGTTTCGTTTAACTGATTGCAAAGGTAACGGCACCTTGTGCTACTTTAAGGCACATTAAGACATTTTTACATAAAATTTCTATATTTATCGTCAAATTCGTAGAAAAATTATGGAAAACAACGAAAGATACACCGATAAACTGGCAAAATACATACTGATAACAGCAGCCATTCTGCTCATCGGTCTGGTTTGCTGGTATTTCAGAAGCGTGCTTCTGTACATCATCATCGCCGTAGTGGTTTCGCTCATCGCGAAGCCGCTCATGGGGCTGATGCAGAAGATCAGCATCAAGGGAAGAAGGATCCCATGCTGGATATGCGCAGCGTTCTCGCTATTCCTGGTCATCGGAGGACTCATCGGATTTGTATGTCTTGTGGTGCCGATCATAAGCGGCATTGTCAAGAACATTTCCCTTGAAAGCATCGAGACCTCGCTCAGAAGCATCGCCGGCCCGCTGGCCGACTTCAATGCATTCCTGAGGCACAGCTTTCCACGTCTGGGAGAAGACTTCAGGCTGGAAGTTGCCATAGCGCAGGAGCTCCAGAGCATGTTTGACGTGTCGGTATTCTCATCATGGATCGGTTCCGCCGCATCATATATGACCAGCCTCGCCGTAGGCCTGTTCTCTGTCGCATTCATCGGCTTCTTCTTCATAAAGGATGACGGCACATTCACCAACATCGTATGCGCACTCGTTCCTGACAAGCACGAGGAGACCACAGAGCAGGCGATTTCAGACATAGGCTACCTGCTTTCGAGATATTTCATCGGAGTGCTCATCGAGGTGCTCGGCGTCGCGCTTATCAACTTCCTCGGCCTGCTCCTCATAGCGCGCCTGGGATTCAACGCAGCGATCGGAATAGCCTTCCTTACCGGCATTCTCAACATAATCCCTTACGTGGGACCGCTTATCGGCGGAGTGATTGGAACAACTCTCGGCATAGTCATCAAGTACAGCAGCGCAACTCCTCTGGGTCTTGACGTCAATTTCTGGGTATTCACGGCAATACTCATCGCCATCTTCTGCTTCACGCAGCTGATAGACAACATTCTGTACCAGCCTGTCATCTACTCGACCAGCATCAAGGCAAAGCCGCTCGAGATATTCATAGTCCTGCTCATTGTCGGCCATATCGGAGGCGCGCTGGCAATGATTGCGGCCATACCGATGTATACCGTTGTGCGCGTGATTGCATTCCGCTTCTTCGGGCATTACAAGGCGATCAAGAGGCTCATCCCCGACGAAAAACTCATAACAAACACAAAAACGAATGAAGATGAATAAGATTCTGATGAAGATGGCTGCAGCAGCAGCCGCACTCGTCGCTGCATTTACTTTGGAGGCCCAGGAGAAACAGATTTCTCCTGACGGCACATATATGTTCGTTAAAAGGGACACATGCGACCTCTATCTGGACGTATACAATCCGGCAGAAGGAAGCCAGACAAGCATCTCCGGAAAGGAGAAACCTACCGTCATATTCATGTTCGGCGGCGGATTCATCCGCGGAACAAGAGACGACCAGAGCTACAATTACTGGTTCAGGAAGATGACCGAGAACGGATACAGGATCATCTCCATCGACTATCGTCTCGGCCTGAAAGGATCGACAAAGGTCGGCGTGGCGCAGGTGAACGTACTCGACAAGGCCATCCACATGGCCGTAGAGGACCTGTTCAGCGCGACACAGTTCATCATCGACAACGCTGAGACATTAGGCGTCGACCCTGCAAACATCGTGATCAGCGGCTCGTCTGCCGGCGCCATCACCGTGATGCAGGCTGAGTATGAGATAAGCAACATGACCAAATGGGCATCAGTCCTTCCTGCCGGTTTCAACTACGCAGGAGTGATGTCATTCTCTGGAGCGATCCTCTCGAGAGAAGGCAAAGTGGATTATAAGAAGCGCCCATGTCCTACCCTCATGCTGCACGGAACCTCTGACGAGCTCGTACCATACAAGCAGATCGCAGTGTTCAACCTCGGATTCTTCGGAGGCGGAAAGCTTGTCGAGAGATTTGCGAAGTTCGGATTCAACTACAACATGTACCACTTCACAGACTACGGTCACGAGATCGCAATGTCGATGGCCACCACCATGGACCTTCAGTTCAAGTTCCTGGAAAACAATGTGATGCAGAACAAGATGAGGATAGTCGAAGCATGGATTGACGACCCTGACGTATGGAAAGGTTCAGGTCCGCAGTCCAGAAAGGAATTATATGGCAAGTAAAAATTAAAGCAGGTCGGTCGACCTGCTTTAATTTTACTCTGCCAGTTTGTCCAGGCACAGCTCTATGAGCTTGCGTACCTGTGGCTTGTAGTCCGGGTTGCTGGCCTTGTGATGTCTGTGGGCTATGATGCAGCATACCGTGCCGGCATTGTGTCCGAGATGTGCCGCTATGCCTGCGATCGCAGAGCCTTCCATCTCGAAGTTCGTGACCTTCAGGTCTCCGAAACGGAAGCTTTCAAATGTGTCAAGCATGTCTGGCATTGCAAGCGGCATGCGGAGGACACGGCCCTGAGGGCCGTAGAAGCCCGAAGCGGCTATGGTCATGCCGGGATAAGTGCAGTCGCGGAACTTGTCGGACATCTTCTGACCTGCCTTCACAAAATATGGATCAGGCAGATGCTTATTCCATCCTGTATGCTTCTTGAAAGCCTCCTCGATATCGAGCATGGCAATCTTTTCACGGTCCGCATACCAGTTAAGGAGGCCGTCACAGCCCACGGAGATATGCGAGAACACAAACCCTCCGAGAGGAATATCCGGCTGGATAGCGCCTGATGTTCCGATGCGGAGGATGTTGAGTTCACGATGTTCCGGCTTGATTTCACGTGTCTCGAAGTCAATGTTCGCCAAGGCGTCAAGCTCGTTCATGACGATATCGATGTTGTCAGTACCGATACCTGTAGAGAGGGCTGTCATTCTTACACCCTTATATTTACCTGTCACTGAAACGAATTCACGAGACTCGTGTCTGAATTCCTTCTCGTCAAAATACTCAGCTATCATATCAACCCTGCCAGGGTCTCCCACGAGGATCACATTGTCTGCAAGCTCCTCGGGACGAAGGTGAAGATGAAATACCGATCCGTCACCATTGATTATCAATTCTGATTCTGCGATTCTCATAATCGTACATATTAATCTATTGTCCGTCAAATATAGGTTTTTCCTTGCAAAATTCCTACTTTTGCGTCCGTTGTTAACCTTTAGATCATGTGGCAGAGGATTCAAACCCTATACCTGGGCATAGCGACAGCCCTTATAGTTTCAATGTTTTTCTGCAGGTTCGCCACCATTGCCGGACCTGAAGGCTCAGAAGCCGTTATCAGATATTATGAGAAGGTCCCTTTCCTGGTCCTGCTGATCATGCTTACGACAGCGCATGTCGCCTCCATAGCAAGCTTCAAGTCATTCTTCCTGCAGGCAAGAGTAGCCAGCATCGCAGCCCTCCTTGCACTGGGATTCCAGATATGGCTTGCAGTTGACTTCTTCAACTATCACAATGAAATGACATTCTCCATATCACTCCTCTTCCCGCTGGCAGCCGCAGTGCTGGATTTCATGGCGGCGCAGAGATCGATGGTGGACGAGATGACGCTGCAGAGCATCAGGGCAATAAAAAAGAAAAAGAACAGACGATAAGGTCTGTTCTTTTTCTTTGGCCTTGGGCCCGGTCAGGGCTCTACCAGCGCGAATGACAGGTTGCCTTTGCAGCAGAGATTTCCATCGACATGAAGCTGCGCCTCACAGAAGAAAAGCGAGCCTCTTGATGATTTCAGACGTGCTGTAACCTCGCATGTGTCACCTGGTTTCACAGGATGTTTGAAGCGGAGGTTGTCTATGCCGCTGTACATAGTCAGCTTGCCAGCTATCGCATCCTTTACCAGCAGGGCGCAGCTCTGCGCCATGATTTCACACAGGATGACTCCCGGCACTATAGGATTTCCGGGGAAATGTCCCCTGCAGAAGAATTCATCTTCCTTGATCGTATATTTTGCGTGTGCAACTCCTTCAGGGTCCAATATCACTTCGTCTACAAGGAGCATAGGCTCCCTGTGAGGGAGAAACTCCTTCAGTTCTTCTTTGTTCATATTTGGGTCAAGATCTTATTATTCCTTGTATTTTCTGAATGCGACGCATCCGTTGTGTCCGCCGAATCCGAGGGAATCGGATATTCCTATGGTCAGGTCGGCCTTCACGGCCTTGCAAGGAGTATAGTTCAGGTCGCACTCCGGATCCACATCGTCGAGATTTGCTGTCGGAGGCACTATGCCTTCCTTCAGCGCCAGAACCGTTGCCACAGCCTCGACAGCTCCTGCCGCTCCCAGCATATGACCGACCGTTCCCTTCACCGAGCTGATATGCGCCTTGTATGCATCCTCGCCGAGGGCAAGCTTGAATGCAGCGGTCTCGGAAGTGTCGTTCAGCGCAGTTCCTGTGCCGTGCGCATTGATATAGAGGACATCTTCTGAACTGTATCCTGCCTCCTCAAGAGCCTGCCTTATGGCTGCGGCCTGCGTCACACCGTCCGGACGCGGAGCTGTCACATGGTGTGCGTCACATGTGTTTCCATATCCGCATACTTCGGCTATGATCTCCGCTCCGCGGGCCTTTGCATGCTCATATTCCTCAAGCACGAGCATCGCGGCGCCCTCTGCCATGACGAATCCTCCCCTGTTCCTGTTGAACGGGAGCGATGCATACTTAGGGTCTTCAGCCCTCGACAATGCCTTTGCATTTGCAAATCCGGCTATTCCCAGAGGAATGACCGCCGCTTCCGAGCCACCGGCGATGATAGCGTCAGCATAGCCATGCTTGATGGCCCTGTATGCTTCTCCGATCGCGTGTGTCGATGTCGCACATGCTGTCACGACTGGGAGGCATGGACCGCATGCCTGGTTTCTTATGGCGATATTGCCGGCTGCGATATTCGCAATCATGGTCGGAATGAAAAGCGGAGACACCCACTTTGCTCCTTCGTTGAGCAGTTTCTCAGTCTCACGGACCTGTGTGGTGAATCCACCGATTCCCGAACCCACATACACGCCATAACGGAATGGATCTATATTGCCATCCTCACCAGACTTCAGGCCAGCCTGCCTGACGGCCTGCCATGCCGCTGCAACGGCATATACGGTAAACTTGTCCTGCTTCCTTGAAAATGCCGGTTCGATTTCATAGTCGGCCGGATTGAAGTCCTTGACTTCACCGGCGATCTTGACCGGAAGATCATCTGTCGGGATAGCCTTTATGAAGTCGATTCCGCATTCTCCAGCCAGGAGATTCTTCCAATAAGTCTGTACGTCGTTTCCAACCGGAGTCACCGCTCCGGTTCCAGTCACTACAACTCTTCTGTTCATATATTGTACTGTTCCAAGTTAATTTACTGATTATGATATCATTGCATAGACTTCTGCGATGACACGCTCCGCCCCGAGGATCAGATCCTCGACTATAGCCTTTGCAGGCTCGATCCTGGTCACCATACCGGCGCACTCGCCTGCCATGTATGTTCCGTTCACATCTCCTTCCTGAACGGCTTTCCTGAGGGCTCCGCTGCCGAACGCCATTATATCCTCCGGCTTCACTGAAGGGTCTGACTCCATCCTTGCAAATGTCTTGGAGAAAGGAGTCTTCAGAGAACGTACCGGATGTCCGAGAGACTTTCCAGTCACTATTGTAGATATGTCTGATGCCTTGAGTATCTTCTCCTTATATATAGCGTGAACGTTACACTCCTCGGCGGACAGGAACCTTGTTCCGACCTGGACCGCCTCTGCGCCCAGCATGAAGGCGGCAGCAGCTCCACGTCCGTCGCATATGCCTCCTGCAGCAACTACCGGAATGTCAAGCGCATCCACAACCTGCGGCACAAGCGGCATGGTATGCAGCTCGCCGACATGTCCGCCGGACTCAGCTCCTTCCGCCACCACTGCATCCGCCCCCGCAGCCTGCATCTTGAGGGCGAGCGCCACAGACGCTATGACAGGAATGACCTTGATGCCCGCCGCCTTCCACATAGGCATGTACTTCGCAGGCGATCCTGCACCTGTGGTAAGGATCTTCACCCCCTCTTCTACAACCATGTATGCAATCTCTTCAGCATTAGGCGCCTGGAGCATTATATTGACTCCGAAAGGCTTGTCTGTGAGTTCCCTGCACTTCCTTATTTCGTTGCGGACAGCTTCCGTGCCCGCGTTTATTGACGAGATGAGTCCGAGTCCGCCAGCATTCGAGACTGCTGCAGCCAGAGACGCGTCGGCCACCCAGGCCATTCCACCCTGAAACACCGGATACTGTATTCCGAGCATTTCACATATTCTGCTTTTAATCATACTTCAGATTAAATTTAGGGAAACAAATATAACTATTTTCGTCTTACCATTCAAATAATACGGCCCCTGAGACAAAGCCCGCACCAAAAGCGCTCATTGAAATCAGGTCGCCGGGCTTGAACCGTCCTGCTTTCCTGCACTCATCCAGAAGTATCGGGCAGGACGAGCTCGAGGAGTTGCCATGGTCCTCGATATTTGTCGGGAATTTTTCCTGAGGCTGCTCCATGCTGTGTCGGATTGAATCAATGATCCTGATATTAGCCTGGTGCAGGAGATAGTGGTCCACATCGTCAGGGGTGCAGTTCACCTCTTCCAATGTCCGTCTTATATCCTTCTCCGCCGCTTTTACTGCAAACTTGAAGACTTCCTGTCCCTTCATCTGAAGAGGCACATCCTCTTCTTCCTTGGTGATGAACGGAGTCGGCTGAAGCCTGCGCATCTGCCAGAGTCTGTCCGTCGCGCTGGAAGACGAAAGCTTTATGCTCTTTATGTTGTCCCCCGGGCCAAGGACTGCCGCTCCTGCTCCGTCACCGAAGAGGACACAGGTCCTGCGGTCTGCCCAGTCGGGCATTCTGGACGGTTCTTCCGCGCATACTATAAGTACGTTCTTGACTTTACCGGCCTTGTAGTGAGACTCGGCAAGGTCAAGGGCGAATATGAATCCTGCGCATGCGCAGTTGATGTCAATGCATGGGCACGAGGCCCCTATTCCGCCCTGGATGATGCAGCTCAGCTGCGGGGTGATGTATTCGTTCACCACATTAGAGCAGATGATGTAGTCAAGGTCAGCCGCGCTGATGCCGGCATCGGCGAGCGCCTTCTGCGCCGCCTCGATCGCCATATCCTCCAGCTTTTCATCTGAAATGACATGGCGGCTCTTCACTCCTGTGCGTGTAGTGATCCACTCGTCACTGGTGTCCAGGAACTGAGAGAGCATCTCGTTTGTCACAATCTTCTTGGGAAGCACGCTTCCCGTTCCAATAATCTTCATTGTTGTCTTTTTTATTCGTCAGCGCAAAATTATCGGGGTCCGGGAAGCTGAAAAAATTTATGTGGCGAGTGTCTGATTTCGTTGGCGGAAGCCCTCGTCACCCGCGCAAGCGGGGGCGGGATTTTGGTATTTGGGGCAAAAATTTCTAAATTTGCCCCGACTAAAACCGAAAGACTGATGATTCTTAACAAGAAACTGCCGGCATTTCTGCTTGGCAAATACCAGCTTATAGGCACTGTGACCTTCTCGGTCCTGTTCGCCCTGGTATTCCTTAATATATATATTCCATTCTCAGACACGGCATGGTTCGGACTAGGAGACTCCGTGATGTTCGCCCTCACTCTCGCATACGCTACAGCTGCGATTCTCACTCTCTCATTCAGCCGAGTCCTGATGTACAAGACGAAGAAATATTTCGAAATGCCTTTCTGGACATATATCCTCTGGTGCTGCTGCGAGATCATCACCGTGTGTGCTTTCTACACCTGGATGACTCTCAACCTCACAGCCCCGATGGACGAAGGATGGTGGGACATCTTCAGCAGGTCTCTTCTATATGGAGCAATCGCCATCGGTGTTCCATACATAATCTCGGGAATGTATTTCACGATCATCGACAAGAACAACACCATCAGGGTGATGAACTACGAGAATGTCGTGACAGACGAGGCAGATGTTCCAAAGACGACAGGAGCAAAGAAGAAGATCACACTGTTTGACAACAGCGGCACGCTCAAACTCTCGCTCAGTCCTGAGAACCTTTATTACATCGAGTCAGACGACAACTACATAAAGGTATGGTACACAGACACCAAGGGCGAGCTTAAGCAGTACATGCTCCGCTGCCGTCTCAAGACCGTCGAAGAGAGTTTCAAGGGCAGCGGTCTTGTGAGATGCAACAGGAAATATATCGTGAACATCAAGAAGGTGGCGATGCTCAGGAAGGAGAGCGAGGGATATGTCCTCGACCTTGGAAACGAGGCGATACCGCCGCTTCCTGTGACAAAGACCTATACAGATATCATTCTGAGTCACTTCACCGACGAGAGTCCATTGCTTGAAGTGCTTGAAGACTAAGAAAGGCGGTCAAATTGACCGCCTTTCTTAGTCTTCCAACTCACATCCCGTGAAGAAGAAATCGCTCTCTGCCTTTTCCTTAGTGAAGCAGAAGTATGTCATCTCGCACATCGAGCAGACCTGCCCGTCATGGCTGAGAGTCGCCTCGATGAAAGCAAAGTTGCGCTTCATCTCCTTGATGTGTCCCCTGATTTCTATCTTGACACCCTCGCCGGTCGGCACAGGACGACGATATTTCATCGTGAGGCTTGTGGTCATGCCCGCTGTCTGCAGCTTGCGGTTCACGATCCATCCGCCGAGTTCATCCATCAATGTCGCCTGGATGCCTCCGTGCAGTGTCTTCAGCCATCCCTGATAATTGTCTCCGGATTCCCAGATGCAGACCAGATCGTCTCCATCCTCATGGAATTCCATCTTCAGTCCGCACGGATTGTCCGGACAGCATGCAAAGCAGTTATACCCCTGCTCCTCCAGTCCCAGATATGGGTTCTTGATCTTCTTCATGATACAAATATAGCCATTTTTTCCATTCCGCCCGTCATGCAAACCGGTGTCCTGTTCCCCAAATGTGCTCGGTGGTCAACCAAAACGACCACCGAGCACACTAACCTGCGTTACACTGCTCTGTATGGCATATTGCCGTGCCTGGTCGTCGCACAAAACGACTACCGAGCACATTTGAAGGCTAATCGTCTTCTTCTAGTACGAAGACTTCATCTGCGTGCTTGCCGAAATATCTGGCAATCTTCAGAGCAACGACTGTCGATGGCATATATCTGCCGGTCTCGATGAAGTTGATGGTCTGTCTTGAGACTCCGACAGCCTCTGCCAATTCCTGCTGGGTGATGTTCTTGATCGCCCTTTCCACCTTTACATTATTCTTCATTCTGAGTCCTCCCTACATTGTCTTCTCATGTTCCAGATGGAGATGCGGAATATGATCAGATAGATGATGATATATGTATCTATGCTTCTAAGCCCATAACTGATACCATTTCCTGTCAGGATGGTAACCAAAGACGATATAAACGGCATTGAATAAAGATTTCTGAAACCATGCAGGAAAGACATCAATAGATTGGTGATCATGAATAATCCCAATGCAATGAATGCAGTCGCGGCAATGGACCTGCGTCTGATGGAATCTATCATTTCATCCTCATCCCTCTCTTCCGTCATCACGATCACGAAGATGCCGAGGAAGAAGAGAAGATACATCACCATAGATATGAACCTTGTATGGGTCTGAGGGATAATCTCAAAGACATTTGCCATAAGAAGGCCAAGTACTGACGAGAGAACAGAAGCTATTATCAGTCCATATCCGCATTTGCGAAATCTCCACGGGAGCATATAGGTCTTATTTTTCATTTTCTGTCCTCCTGATCTTTATCATTTCATAATTGAACTTGCAGATGTACATGATGAAGCATACAAACACAGAAGCGAATGAGAAGTACATGAATGCCAGGTCATAAACAAAGAGAATGGCAATCAGCATCAGTATTGCCGTGCACCAGAAGCTCCATACGAACGACTGCATTCTGACCACGGCCGTCATTTCGTCTTCGTCCTTCTCTTTCGACAAGGCGATGAATACCAACGAAACCAGCAGACCAAGCATGCAGATCTCATTTACAGGATCAGTCACTGTCATTCCGAACCATTGACTTGTGCTGGCAAGATCCAGCGTAAAGAGAGCCGGGACTTTGACCGTGAAGCATTCGGCCTCGCATGGACCGAGAAGAAGCCATATGCAGGCAGCAAGGAAAGGAACAAGCATGATCAGTCCGATCAGCTTGAAATTGCGGGGAAGGAGATAATTCTTTTTCATATATATGGAATTTCTGCGACAAAGTTAAATATATTTTTCTAAATGTCAAGTATATTTAACATTTAGTTTAATATATTTGATATAAAATTTATTTTAGTGACTATAAAATTTATTTTACAATCGCTAAAAAGAGAAAAAGTTGAAGAATCTTTTTTATAATCTAGTGATGGGTTTCCCGGCAACACCTATCTTCGGACCATGAAGAATATCGAATTGAAAGATCTGTTCAGCGGGAACTGCTACCATGTCTGCACTAATGGACAGGAAACACCCGCAATCATAATGGACAAAGAGGACTTCAAGGTCGCTCACAACTACCTGGCGCTGGCAGGATGGAAGACAGGCATTGTCACACTGGTATACACGATCATGTCAAACCATGTTCACATCCTGATCGTATGCAAAGACAGGGATCAGGCGGTCAGATACATCAAGTTATTTAAGAAGCTGTATTCGATGCATCTGTCCCAAAAGTACAACATGCACGGAGCACTGAGAGGAATAGAAGACAGCATATCTCTCATAGATTCTGTATCATATTTCAGGAACTGTGTGGCATACATATTAAGAAATGCATTATGCGCCAGAATATGCAAAAGAATTGAGGATTATCCATGGAGCAGCTATCCGTGTTACTTCAACATGCAAGCAAGCGAAGGAGCCAGAAGGATATCCGATCTGGGCGTGCGGGAGAGGAGGAGCATTCTGAAGACACGTCTGGATCTGTCCGAATGCCCATACCTTGTCAACGCAGAGGGGATGATCGAGGCGAAATCATTTGTCAGACACGACATTGTCGAGAGGGCTTTTGGCCATTCCGGTAAGTTCTTTCTGGCAAGTCTGGGAACATGCAACGACGCAAAGATGGAATACGAAATGACCTGCAAGCCGCTTGTCCGTGTCAATGACAAGGAACTGGCAGAAGTCATCGAAGCATTGGCAGAGAAGAGGTTTGCTGGAAAGCATATATCAGGACTCACTCAATCCGAGAAATGCTCAATCATCAAGAACATCTACTTCAATAACAAGACATCGATTCCTCAACTGAGCAGAATTTTAGGACTGCCCAAAGCCATCATCAGACAGATACTGAGTACATAAAATGTGCTCGGTGGTCGTTTTGGTTGACCACCGAGCACACTGACCTGCGTTACACTGCCCTGTATGGCATATTGCCGTGCCTGGTCGTCGCACAAAACGACTACCGAGCACACTGTTGTCGATTATTCTGCTGCCTTGAGGCGCTCGGCGTTCTCGGCGATCTGGAGCTGGTCGATCACGTCCTGGATCGCTCCGTCCATGAAGACAGGAAGGTTGTACATCGTGTAGTTGATGCGGTGATCGGTCACACGTGACTGAGGATAGTTATATGTACGGATCTTTGCCGAACGGTCACCACCGGCTACCATTGTCTTTCTCTTTGCTGAGATCTCGGCGAGGTATTTCTCATACTCCATGTTGTAGAGACGGGTACGAAGCTCGGCGAGAGCCTTGTCGAAGTTCTTGAGCTGTGACTTCTCGTCCTGGCACTGCACCACGATGCCTGTAGGGATATGGGTGAGGCGGATTGCCGAGTATGTAGTGTTCACTGACTGTCCGCCAGGACCTGACGAGCAGAATGTATCCTTGCGGATATCGTTCATGTTGAGCTCGATGTCGAACTCGTCTGCCTCAGGAAGCACTGCCACTGACGCTGCCGAAGTATGCACACGGCCCTGGGTCTCGGTCTGAGGCACACGCTGCACGCGGTGCACGCCTGACTCATACTTCAGGACGCCATATACTCCGTCACCTGACACCTTGCAGACAATTTCCTTGAATCCGCCGGCTGCACCTTCCGCCTGATTGGTGATCTCCATCCTCCAGCCGCGTGACTCGACGTACTTCGAGTACATGCGGAAGAGGTCGCCTGCGAAAATCGCAGCCTCGTCTCCGCCCGAACCGCCACGGATCTCAAGAATCGCGTTCTTGCTGTCCTGCGGGTCTGCAGGGATGAGGAGCAGCTTGATCTTCTCCTCCCACTCAGGAAGAACAGGCTCTATCTCCGCAATCTCCTCCTTTGCCATCTCACGAAGGTCCTCATCCTTCTCGGTTGCAAGGATCTCCTTTGCCATCTCGTAGTTCTCGAGGATCCTCTTGAACTCGTTTCCGGCCTCTATGATAGGTGTCAGCTCCTTGTATTCCTTGTTGAGCTGCACGAACTTCTTCATATCCGAAATCACTTCAGGGTCAGCAAGCTGTGCCTGAAGCGCCTCATATTTCTCCTGAAGGCCCAATACCTTCTCCAAAAGTGAATTGTCTGCCATATCTTATGGTTAATTAATCGTGCAAAGATAGTAAATAACATCATATTTCGCACAATTATTTTCTACGCACAATCAACAGTGCCATTACCATTCATTATGAAAATGCCTCTGATAACCTGCGTAAGATTGTAAAACCGACAAGATACGATAGGGATTATATTCTGCCGTCAGTACTTCATTCATGTGAGCACGCGCACGAGATACGCCACGAGGACAAATATACCGTTGATGAGGTTTGACAACCGCACCGAGAAAGCGAACACCTTTTCTGATATCAGTCAAATGAACCTTTCGAGGATGCAGCCGAAGTCCAAGTTCGGAAGACAGATAACTGCGTATGTCAGGAATTGCGTCCAGCAACTCATCCTTGGAACTTCCCACGATGTAGAAATCATCGACATAACGACCATAATGCCTAAATTTCAAGACACGCTTCACATAATCATCAAGACCTGACAGATAGATATTGCTGAACAATTGTGAGGTCAGGTTGCCTATCGGCAGGCCACATCCAGGCGCAGCATGGAAAAGGCTTTTGGAGAAAGGCAGTTCCTTCCAGTCCGAAATCCGCCCCTTTCTGTAACACCCTTTGACTGGGTCATTGAATATAACTTGTGAGAGCAGGCGCAATGCAAGGAGCAAGTCAAACGAAAGCCTATGAGATGAAGAATATTTCTGCAGACGCGACACTATCATATCATAAAGTCTCTGCCTACTGATATTCATGAAATACCCCTCGATGTCCAGTTTCAGCACATAGCATTCCTTGCGGTAATTGTCCGAACACGTACGGATATGGTGTTCAAGCCGCTTGATACCGAACAGAGTGCCTTTCCCTTCACGGCAAGAATAACTATCATAGATAAAGGTTGGTTCAAAGATTGGCATCAGCCAATTGTAGAGAAGATGGTGAACAATCCTATCACGAAAAGAAGCTGCAAAGACTTCACGCAAGACAGGATCACGGATAACGAAACACATACTACGACCGACACGGTAACGTCCAGACACTATATCATCATACAACCTCATCAGGTTATCAGACAGACCCCGTTCAAAACGTGTCTGTGAAGATGTGTTGCGTTTATTCTTTCGAGCACAATAATAAGCAGTAAAAAGATCCGCCAGTAAGCCCCCCGACTGATGCTTGGAGACAACGGACAGATTGACCGTTCGCGCGATTGTTGTTGTTCGACGGATTGACGTTGCCATTGTTGTTGAAGTTCAGGTTGTACGCGTTGTTATTGTTAGGAGAAGCAGACCAATAGTTGCCGTTATTGCCAACATTGTTCAGACTGCCATCGTTGTTGTTGCGATAACCCGAAGCAGGCATTTGAAGCAGCCTCTATAAGAGTCGGCCTAAGCCTATCTTTTGATGAATGACGCAGCGGGAGTTCGAAGACTGACACCGCGCCAGACTGGGATATATTACCGTTTGAGATTGCCGACCAAGCAGGCAATGACGTGCTCAATGACGGTGGGCTGCTGAATCAATCCCCCTCGTGTACCTTAGCCGTAACCTTTCCACGAAGTGCGGAGAGTTGCTTGCTGACGGATACTACCCTTTCACTGGCTAATGCAAATGTATTTACTGATATTTCCTTGAGGTCCTTCAAGACCTGCAATGCAAACTTGATTTCTGAACATAGCTCCAATGCTTTGTCTATATGTGCATCACGATCCGGAACATCGTAAAACACACGGACAGCATAACACAACAAGTATGTCAGTTCCTTAATGCGGACACCGACCGGATTGGAAACATTCTTTGAGATATTCGCCGCAAACTGCATCGTCTGCGTCATAAGATCATACGCGACCTTATACACCGGCGACTTCTCGATTACAGCCGTATGCGGAGTGAATCTATCACCGGCATTCACACTCACAACCTCCTTCCAGTTATGAAACTCTACCTCGTCGAATGCCTTTCGCATATGACAACGTAAAAGTCCATCCTGCACCCACTCACATACATATCCGTTGAGCCATTTGGGGATGGTCTGTTCAGGAAATCCGAGAGAAATCACATCCATATTTATGGTCTTAATGTAGCGCTTGGAGAGTTTGAATTCATGAATCAGCGTATGAGCGAAGAAAGCACTTCGCTCATACGCCTTCATGAACATTCCTTCGCGGTACAGCCAGATGCTGTCCGTGTTATGGTTTTCTCTTTCTATGATTTCTCTGAATGTCATAAGATTCGGGCGCTGCGCGCCGACTCTCTCGCGCCGGGCGCGAGAAGAAGCCCGCAAAACGCATGTTCTGACAATCCCACTACGCAGGGATTGCCAGAACACGCTGATTAAGAGTTATTCTTGGAGACAACGGACAGACTGACCGTATGCGCGATAGGTGCTGAGCGACGGATCGACGCTACCAGTGTAGCCGAAGCCCAGGCTGTACGCGGTGTCATCGTTAGGAGAAGCAGACCAATAGAAGCCGCCATAGCCAACACTGCTCAGACTGCCATCGTAGTAGTTGCGATAACCCGAAGCAGGATACCAAGTTTTTGAAGGAGATGAGATGCTGAAAGATATTCCTCGATTTGTATTGTCGTATGTAGTATCATCAAATCCAGCCTTTGACCATATACCATTGTCTCCGCCATCGGGAACACGCCAACCTAATGGACATGGATCGTAAATAGACTTAGCTTTGTCTGAAGCTGTCCAACGGGTGTCGTCGGTTGACGATGAACCGGTGTAATACCAGTCGTAATTACTATCGTTACCGACAATAAAAGTAGTTGGATTGGCGGTAGCATAGGCTATTGTACCGTTACTTGAATCTGATGAAACTTCAGATGGCCAAGCGATGGTGGACTTGGCTGTGGTATTTCTCATGATTGACGAAGAACCGAGGAAAGGATCCTTTCGTCCCCACTGATACAGCAAGCCAAGAGCGCCGACTGCGCCAGGCTCAGCAGAAGTTGCACCGAGATTGCGGTCCATCATAGTGCCGGCATCATTATATCGCTGGCTCTGAGGAGCATCTGTAAACCACAAATGCCAAGACCATAGAATATTACCATCGGCATCTTTAGCTGCAACCACCGCATTGCCTTCATAGAAAATCTTGTGACACTGGAAAACAATATATCCATCCCGGAAGCTGACAGCAGATACGAGTTCTCCCGGCTCTGGAGACACAGAAGTTCCGAAGGTTTCCCAAAGAACTTCAACTTTTGACACTGCGCCAACTGATGTGTTACCATTTCCCTTGACAGACTTGAATTTATATACACCGGTCTTCGAAACGATATAGCAGTTGGCTGTACCTGACCAAGACAAATTTACAGCAGAATCCATGTCGATATCGGACTCTTCACCACCATCGTTATTATTTCCACCAGCATTCCCGCCATCCCCTGTGACCGTCACAGTGCACTTAGCAGTCTTACCATTGTCGTCTGCCATCGCAGTCACGATAGCATTTCCGGCCTTAACTGCCGTCACGACTCCATCTTTCACTGTCGCCACAGACTTGTGGCTTGTAGACCATATGATTCGCTGGTTATCTGCATTATACGGAGAAACAATGCATTCCAGAACATGAATATCTCCCACTTCAAGCTCGATTTCCGTCTCACTCAAAGTAAGGAATGACACAGGAATAGACTCCTTACCCTCATCTCCACTACACCCTGCCATAACTAGGGCAGCACCCAACACGACAATTGTCAGCACTTGATTAAAAAGGATTGTTGATTTCATAATATTCTTTAATTATAATTTCTTAATCAAATTAATAATTGCATCTGCGGAACAGCTTTTCAAGAAATCTATTTCATGCACACCATTATAAGTTTCAATATAAAAAGGAGAAAACCATATAATTCTATAATTATTCTGATGCGCAATACGCTTAACGATGTTAACAGTTTCACCATGAGTACGTGAAGCAGCCACTATTATCTCACATTCTGATTCCACAAGAATCTTTATCCACTTTTCTTGATCCGAATACGGATCTCCTAACGTTTCAAAACCATATTTCCGGGCATTTTTACGCACTACACCGACTAACTCCTTTCCTTGAGATTTAGTGATTAGAGGTTTATCTGAAATCTTACGAAACTTCTCCCAAGCTTGACTGATTGTTCCTGTCTTACCCATTGAAGAATGACCGGAAACACAAACAATAAATTTCTCTTTTGCCAGAAATTCTTCGGATACTTTAATTGAATTCTTTTCCATAATTCAAAGACATCTTCCCTGCAGCCCCTCCAGAATTTCCATAGACATATACAAAGAAAGTGTGGAGCTGACTTCCGTTCATCTGATTGAAGGTTGTGGTAAGACCCTGACCAAGATTAACGACACAATACCCCACACTCGGATAGATATGGGATATCGGGGCACGCAGAATGTGCCCGTCCACAGGTATCTATACGAAGTGAGTGTTGCCCGTATCGCCCTTTGGTCAAGAAAACTACCACATTTTCAATCAAGGACTAGCGAAAAACACTTTCACAAATATGTAATGCCAGATGGCTCAGCCAAATGACATTACAAATATCGTAAAAGTTTTTCAAAAGGCCAACACTCACCGAGGGGTATTGCAGGGGATAAAATAATGATGTCCGGCTTTGGACCGGACATCGTTTGAGTAATCACTTATTTGCAGTATTCAGCCAATTGAGTTTCCGTCAATCCGAATGCCTTCGCCACGACATCTACAGCTATACCTGCGGACAGCATCGTGACTATCGCCTCTTTTTTTCCTTCCGCCTTTCCTTCCGCCTTACCATCAAGACGGCCTTCATTATAAGCATCCTCACGCTGTTCACGCATAGAGTTCAGTATTTCATCTTCACATGTCATAAGCTTTTTGTATTTATCTATTTTTTCAGGACTCCAATCTGCCATATACGCATCTTGGTACAATTCTTCAAGTTCTGTTCCGGCCACTCCCTCCGGCATATCTTTCATCCTATACATATTCTTCAGACTGAACAACCAACGTTCCGCCATACTCTCACACTCCTGAAATTCCTTCCTGAAACGGTACAAGTCTATGAATACAAGATTGACATTATCACCCAAAGCCCGGCCTGTCTCTATGCTTTGAAAGATATAATGTGACATGTGTCTTTCTGCATCAGTTCCAGTCTTACCCACTATCTCGCTTGGAAAGTTCAAGAAGCAAACCACATACACCGGAGCAAAGTCATAGTCCCAACGTCTATGGAGAACCTCCTTCTGATATTTTTTCTCTACGCGAGCCTGGTCCAATACTGACTGAGAAGCATAATAGACAGCACGCTTATGGAAATAGTGCTGACTCCACATCTGCATTTCGACCAAAAATCGCGTTCCATTCTTATCCTTGCAGTAGACATCGAAAATAGACTTACCATCTTCCTCCATCTCGCCAAGACGCTCTGTCGGCAAGTACTTCAGTTCGACAATACCGGCATCCGGCAGCAGTCTATTCAACAATGTCATCAGCAGTCTCTCACTCTGCCCCTCTGTCCCAAAAACAATCTTAAACCCTGAATCATAGGTCAGATTTGCATAAAGCCTCGGCTCACCCGCCACAGCATTGACATCCTGGATGTCGCAGCCTTTCTTACAGTCGTTGATCATAACTTTAAATATATAGGGCATAATTACCCCTATTAAAAATCATGATCCCCTTCTCCCCACAAATTTACCATTTGTCAAAGCCAAAATCAACTCAGCAGTGCAGATTTTTCTTTTTCTTTAACAAACTTTTTCTAAATTTTTAAATTTTTTCTCTTTTTTTAAAGAACATCCGGCTTCTGAGCCATAAGATGCTGCACGGCGGCTTGGGCGCAGACGCAGCCGAAGACTGCCGGGATGTATGATATTGTGCCGACCTGGGATTTCTTGTTGCGGTCTTCGCATGGCACTATTGACTCCTTGTCAGGAAGTTCTTCAGAGAAGACGACCTGGAAGCCTTTCTTGATGCCCATGTGGCGGAGGCGCTTGCGGACGATGTAGGCCAGAGGGCAGTTGAAGGACTTCGAGACGTCGGTTATGCGCACCTTGGTGGCATCGAACTTGGCACCGGCTCCCATAGATGAAACGAGTGGAATTCCGCTGTCCATGCAGTATTTGATCAGGTGGAGCTTTGGTGAAAGCGTGTCAATCGCGTCCACCAGGAAGTCGATCTTATAGGCACCAAGCACCTCCCCTGCCTTCTCGGCTTCGAGATACTGCTCTATTATCACGAGGTCAAGTTCGGGATTGATGTCCATGAGTCTCTCAGCGAGTACCTGGCATTTTGGTCTGCCGACTGTCGAGTCAAGGGCAAGAAGCTGACGGTTCTTGTTGGTGACTGAGACCTCGTCACTGTCAAGGATTATGAGATGGCCGACACCGGCGCGCACGATCATCTCGGCGGCGTAGCCTCCTACGCCTCCGACTCCTATGACTGCCACGGTCGAGTTGCGGAAATGGTCAAGCATCTCCTCCCCTACCAGCATGGCTGTCCTTTCCTGCCAATCGTATATCATATTTATATTAATTTCGGTCCTGCTCGGGCCGGACTGAGATATCTTAACCCCCTGTCGTTTCACGACATCCCCCTTTCAGGGGGAACTTCGGCCCTGCCCGGGCCGGACTGAGAAAATGTTACATTTTCTCAGTCTTGGCAAGGCTAAAGGGCTATTTTATAGCCCTTTAGCCTTGCCCTCGTCCCATATCGCATCCATCTCTGCGAGGGTCATGTCTGTGAGGTTGCGGCCCTGGCGGATGGTCTGCTCTTCGAGGTATGTGAAACGGCGCTTGAACTTGGCGCATGTGCGCTCGAGGGCTGTGTCAGGGTTAAGGCCGTAGAGGCGGGCTGCGTTTACTGTCGCGAAAAGGAAGTCTCCGAGTTCGTCTTCCGCTCTGTCATATGCTGCCGCCTTCTCTTCATCTGTCTGGGCTGCAGACATGGCATCAAGCTCCGCCTGGTACTCGCCCATTTCCTCCTTCACCTTGTCCCATACCTGCTCCTTGCACTCCCAGTCGAAGCCTACTCCGCGTGCCTTGTCCTGCATTCTGTAAGCCTTGAGAAGCGGCGGAAGGCCGTCAGGCACTCCGGAGAGCACGCGCTTGTTGCCGTCCTTCTCCTTGGTCTTGAGCATCTCCCACTGTTTGATGACATCCTCTGCATCACCTACCTCAGCAGATGAGAATACGTGTGGATGACGATATATCAGTTTGTCACAGAGGAAGTTGATCACATCAACGACATCAAAATGCTGTTTCTCTTCGCCGATCTTGGCATAGAAAAGCACATGCAGAAGCACGTCTCCCAGTTCCTTTGAAAGTTCGTGCTCCTGTCCTTTGAGGATGGCGTCACTGAGTTCATAGACCTCTTCAAGGGTCTGCGGACGAAGCGACTCGTTGGTCTGCTTCCTGTCCCAAGGGCATTTCTCCCTCAATTCGTCCAGTACATCCAGAATACGTCCGAATGCCTGCAGTTTATCTTCTCTTGTATGCATAGCGGGCACAAAGTTAGCAATTCTGCAAAAAATAACTATCTTTGGCGAGCTAATCACATACTTATGCGTAAAGAAATCAGATTCGTTTCGGCAGAAGAGGCCGTCAAGGTTGTCAAGTCAGGCGACCACATACACTTGAGCAGCGTAGCCAGCGCCCCACGCATCCTTATTGATGCATTGTGCGCACGCGGAGAAAGAGGAGAACTCCAGGATGTCCGCATCCATCACCTCCACACAGAAGGTCCGGCTCCATACACCGACCCTAAGTTCAACGGCATTTTCTTCCACCAGGCATTCTTCGTGGGAGCAAACGTACGCAAGAGCGTGCAGGCAGGATACTCAGACTATATTCCTGTGTTCCTCAGCGAAACACAGAAGCTGTACCGTTGCGGTGCGCTTCCTTGCGATGTGGCGATGATCCAGGTATGCCCTCCAGACAAGCACGGCTATGTGTCTCTCGGAACATCTGTAGACGCGACTCTCGCCGCGATCGAATGCGCAAAGACAGTGATCGCAGTCGTAAACCCTAACGTCCCTCGCGCATGGGGCCAGGCTATGATACCTATGGACATGATCGACATATTCGTGGAAGGCAATGAGCCTCTCGAACCTGCTCACTTCAGCGAACCGAACGAAGTGGAGATCGCCATAGGAAAGCACTGCGCAGAGCTCATCGACGACGGAGCATGCCTCCAGATGGGCATCGGAGCCATCCCTAACGCTGTGCTCGCACAGCTCGGAGGCCACAAGAACCTCGGAGTGCACACCGAGATGTTCGCAGACGGAGTCCTCGAGCTCGTAGAGAAAGGCGTCATCAACGGCTCCAACAAAGTGACCGACAAGGGCAAGCTGGTTTCTACATTCCTCATGGGATCGCAGAAAGTATATGACTTCATCGACGACAACCCTATGGTTGCAATGATGGATGTGGGATATACCAACGATCCGTTCGTGATCTCAAGAAACCCGAAGATGACAGCCATCAACTCTGCAGTCCAGATCGACCTCACAGGACAGGTCTGCGCAGACTCGATAGGAACAAGATTCTACTCCGGAGTAGGCGGACAGGTCGACTTCGTATACGGAGCGTCGCTCGCCCCTCAGGGCAAGGCCATCATAGCAATGCCTTCAACGACAAACAAGGGCGGAAGCAAGATCGCGCCGACCATCATCGAGGGAGGCGGAGTCGTGACGACAAGACCTCATGTACACTATGTGGTGACAGAGTTCGGAGCTGTGGACCTCTATGGAAAGTCAATGCAGGAAAGAGCGAAGCTCCTGATCAGCATCGCGCATCCTGACCACCAGGAAGAACTCGACAGGGCAGCCTTCGAAAGATTCGGCCCTCACTACCAGATCGTAAAGTAAAGAGAGCATATAAAAACAGAAAAGACGTAACCCGATGGATTACGTCTTTTTTGCTTTTAATGAAAGAGATTACTTAGAAGCTTCAACTGAAACCTTTCTGAACTCCTTCATAGCCTTCATGAGGTTAAGAGCAGCCTTACGTGCACGTGCACCAGCAGCCTTATTACCCTTCTCTACCTGAGCGTCTGCATTCTTTGCGAATACCTCATACTCAGCCTTGATCTGATCTACAAGAGCTTTCATTTCTTTAATTTTTTAAATAGTTCGTAAACAATTAGCATCAAAAACTTTCGCCAAGTTATGGATTCTCTTTTTATTTTCCAAATTTTTACTTCGAAAATTAAAATATAGAACGCCAAAAGATGTCAAAAGGTCGGATTTTTCTACTTTTTAGGTCGCGTATTTACAGTGTTCATAGCTCTGTCCACACCTATTGTAGACCATGCTTTAACGCCGTCAATCACCTTTTTACATATCTCGGGAAGCTGTTCCTTCTCTTCAGCACTGAATTCTCCAAGGACGAAATCCACCTGCTGTCCCCTGCTGAAGTCGCTGCCTATTCCGACCCTGATCCTGGCATATTCCTGAGTTCCGATGAGTTCGGTGATGTTGGTCAGCCCGTTATGTCCGCCGGCACTGCCGTTCTTGCGCAGACGCAGTGTGCCGAAAGGCAGATTCAGGTCATCAGAAATGACAAGGATGTTCTCCACCGGGATCTTCATCTCGTTCATCCAGTAGCGCACAGCCTTTCCGCTGAGATTCATGTATGTGGAAGGCTTGAGAAGGGTGAACTTCCTTCCCTTGAATGAAACCGCCGCCGTACTGCCATATCTTCCAGACTCAAAAGAAATATTGGACGCCTGAGCCCAGGCGTCCAATACCATAAATCCAATGTTGTGTCTGGTGTTGGCATATTCGGCGCCGATGTTTCCTAAACCGACAACCAAATAGTTCATACCGATTCAGATTACTTGCCCTGCTCCATCTTAGCCTGCTGTGTAGCACGGGTAGGACGTACTGAGCAGATGATTGTAGCCTTTGGTGATACGATAGTCACACCCTCGTAGTTGAGGTCGCCGGCAACGATCTGCTTGCCGATCATCAGGTGAGTTGAATCAACCTCGAGGAGATCAGGAAGCTTGTCCATCATAGCGCTCACGCGAAGCTTGCGGCTTGAAACGAGGAGCTTACCACCCATCTTGACACCCTCTGAGTGTCCTACAACCTTTACAGGAACCTCGATAGTAACTGGCTTGTCCTCAGTAACGAAGAGGAAGTCAGCGTGAAGAGCCTCGTCAGTAACCGGATGATACTGCACCTCGTGGAGCACTGCATAACCGTTTCTTCCGTCGCTGAGCTTAAGGTCGATGATGTAAGAGTTTGGAGTGTGAGTGATTGTCTTGAGATCCTTTGCATCGATAGTGAAGAGAATGTTCTCCATACCGAGTCCATAGATGTTGCAAGGAACAAGTCCTGCTCTGCGGACAGCCTTTACTGCTGCCTTGTTGCCAGCTTCACGTACCTGGCCATTGAGTTCAATGTGCTGCATTGTGTTTAAATTTAAAATGTGTTACTCAGTCTGGCTCAAGGCCAGACCCCATTGCACCAAAAAGCGTCAGCGCTTTTTATGGGGCTGCAAAGATAGTCAAAATATCTGAACTGCAAAACTTTATTTAACAAGACCCGTGCGAATGTTCCAGGAAAGAGTCTTGTAGAACTTGTTCAGTTCCACATTGCCATGCGCAGGCAGGTACATCGAAAGGCCCGAATACCTTTCCACCTCAAAACCTCCATATCCCAGCATGAAGGACGGAGTCGCCGCCTTATATACGATGCAGTCGTCCATAGCGGCCTCCAGGCTTTCCAGTTCCGGCTGCTCCGCCACTGCCTCGACGATAATATCATATAGGTCATAGAACCAATGGTACTCATATCTGAAATATGGCTGGACCCTCCTGTAGCTCAAGGAATTTATTCTGTCGCGATATTTCTCGAAAAGGCCCTCGCAGACCTGCGCGAGAGGTTCTATCCTGTCACAGTCGACCAGCGTGATCGTTGCAGAACGGTCCGGACCGGATTTCTTGTCATACTGGAGGAAATAGTCCTCGCAGACGCTTCGCACGTCCGGCTCGTCATTGTCTAGCAGGTGAGACGCCAAGGTCGAATAGTCAAGTCCCTCAACAAGCACCTCGGCAGGCGAGAATCCGACAAGGCGCGTCTTGTCCTTCAGCTCATAGGCAACCTCTACTCCACCCATAAGGCAGGCATCGAAGAGGATGTAATCCATACGGAAAGGTATCGCATCAGCAAAGTCGGCGATCTCCATTTCACGGACAATCAGGCCGGGCTCCTGCTGCACGCCGATGCTCTTGACCATATGCGCATACGGATCGACAAATCCTCCCTCGGAACTCAGCCGAGCAAGAGGAGCGGAGCCGCCATACACATATTTATTAGGATTATTATAGAATCCTGCCGGAAGGTATCCTGTCGCATGAGACGAGAATATCATTCCATATGTCCTGGCCGGGAACATGTCCCTGACATCGGTGAGTACGCGGTTCATCTGTGTCGGCGAGACTGACAACGTATCCTTGCAATAAGCCTTCAGCGTATCCGAAACCACCTGTCCGGAAGCATCCCTCCAGATTCTGTAAAGATAAGATGGGGTCTTCTCAGAATATGAACCGCTTCTGGACAGCTTGTGAGAATACACAAGCAGCACGTCATCGTTTCTTGAACTTCCCGGAAGCCATCCCCTCTTGAGGTCTTCTATGTCCTGAGAGAGATATGACGAGAGGTTGTTGAAGCCTGCAGAATACAGCAGGAGCAGGTTTCTGCTCTCCTCGTTGGGCTGGCGCACGCCCGCCTGCCGGTCTTCGTCCGGGATGCGTCCGTGCTCAAACTCAGTATTGAAATCGAAGTCCGGCTCGCACGCCGCGAAGACAAGCGCGAAAAGCGCCGCCGACACCACCTTCAATATTTCATATAATCTCGTCATCCTTGTCATTTAGAATTCGCAAAGATAATAAAAGAATTGCTATATTTGTGTCTTGTACACATCTAATGTGCCGAATCTTAATTTTAACACATATGAAACTCATCAGCAGAATGATTACAATCGCAGGCCTGGCCGCGGCCTTGGTCTCTTGTTCAGACAAAGCGGCCGGCGACAAGGACTTCAAGTTCCTGGTCGACGAATTCGCAGACCTCAAGATCATGAGGTATCAGGTTCCGGGTTGGGACGGACTCACTCTCCAGCAGAAGGAGTATGTATACCACCTTGCAGAGGCTGCAAAATATGGCCGTGACATCATCTGGATGCAGAACTGCAAGTACAATCTCGAAGTGCGCAAGGTTCTCGAGAACATCCTTGAGAACTATAAAGGAGACCGCACTTGCGAGAGCTGGGCACAGTTCGAGACATACGCCAAGAGAGTGTTCTTCAGCAACGGCATCCACCACCACTACTCAGAGGACAAGTTCTTCCCTGAGTGCTCGCAGGAATACTTCCAGGACCTCATGACAGCAGTCGGAGAAGAGGCGAAGTGCGCCGAGCTCCTCCCTGTCATCTTCGATCCTGCAATTTACCCTGCACGCAAGGACATGCACGCTGAGGACATCGTTGCAGCATCAGCAGTCAACTTCTATGAGAATGTCACACGCGCGGAAGTGGAGGCTCTCTATGCAGCCATGACCGACCCTTCAGACAAGACTCCGGTTTCTTACGGCCTCAACAGCCGCGTAGTGAAGGGCGAGGACGGCAAGGTATATGAGGATGTATATAAGGTAGGCGGACTCTACGGCGCCGCTCTCGAGAAGATCTGCGCAGAGCTTGCTCTCGCAGCTGAGGTCGCAGAGAACGAGACCCAGAAGGCATACATCGCCGACCTCATTGCATATTACCAGACAGGTGACCTCAAGCTTTGGGACAAGTACAACATCCAGTGGGTGAACGACACTCTCGGCACCGTGGACTTCGTCAACGGATTCGTTGAGGACTATAACGACCCTCTCGGACGCAAGGCCACTTACGAGGGTCTCGTGAACTTCAAGGACGTAGAGGCGTCACGCCGCACCGAGCTCATCAGCGAGAACGCGCAGTGGTTCGAGGACAACTCACCTGTAGACCCACGCTTCAAGAAGAACGAAGTGAAGGGTGTGACCGCAAAGGTAATCAACGTTGCCACACTCGCCGGAGACTGCTACCCGGCAGCCCCTATCGGCATCAACCTTCCTAACGCAGACTGGATCCGCCGCGAGCACGGTTCGAAGTCAGTGACCATCGCAAACCTCACTGCAGCATACAGCAAGGCAGCACAGGAATCTCCGAAGAGCCTTCTTTCAGAATTCGCATGGGACGAGGCGGAGATCGAGATGGAGAAGAAGTACGGCGGCATCACAGGCGACCTCCATACAGACCTCCACGAGTGCCTCGGACATGGTTCCGGCAAACTCCTCCCAGAGACATCTCCAAACGCTCTCAAGGAGTTCAGCTCTACTCTCGAGGAGACACGCGCAGACCTCTTCGGTCTCTATTACCTCGCAGACCCTAAGCTCGTCGAGCTCGGCATCCTTCCTGACATGGAGGCATACAAAGCTCAGTACTCAAGCTACATCCGCAACGGTATCTTCACCCAGTTCACAAGAGTAGCCCTCGGCAAGAAGAACATGGAGGCCCACATGCAGAACAGAAAGCTCATCGCCGACTGGTGCTATGAGAAGGGACTCGCCGACAATGTGATCGAGAAGAAAGTTCGAGACGGCAAGACATATTTCGTGGTGAACGACTACGAAGCTCTCCGCGGACTCTTTGCAGAGCTTCTCGCCGAGATCCAGAGGATCAAGTCAGAGGGAGACTACGAAGCAGGAAAGGCTCTCGTGATGAAGTATGCCGTAGACATCGACCCAGAGCTCCACAAGGAGGTTCTCGAGCGCTACGCCGCCCTCAACCTGAAGCCATATGGCGGATTCCTCAACCCTGAGATCGTCCCTGTAGAAAAGGACGGCAAGGTCGTTGACTACAAGATCGAATACCAGGACAGCTACCTTGGCCAGATGCTTCAGTACGGCAAGAAATATTCTACCCTCTAACCGATGCTGAAGGACTACAACAGGTATCTTCGTATAGAACGTGCGATGTCACAGAACACTGTGGCATCGTATTGTTCTGATGTGGAGAAGTTCCTTGAACATTACAAGGGACGCGTCGAAGATGCCGGTCCGGAAGACATCGAGGAGCACATCCTATCGCGCCCTTGGCTCTCTGAGAGGTCGCAGGCGCGGTTACTGTCGTCGCTCCGTTCCTTCTTCGACTGGGTCGTGGAGGAAGGCATGATGACCGACAACCCGTGCGACCGAGTGGATGCTCCGAAGCTTGGCCGATACCTCCCGGCAGTACTCTCGGAGGAAGAAGTGGCCGCCATCATCAATTCCGTCGACACGTCCACATGGCAGGGCAAGCGCAACAGGGCCATACTGGAAATCATGTACGGCTGCGGCCTGCGCGTGTCGGAGGTCAAGGACCTGAGGATATCCTGCCTTTTCCTGAAGGAAGGATTCATCAGGGTCATCGGAAAGGGCAACAAGGAAAGGCTGATACCGGTGGGAGACCTCGCCAAAGAGGCTATAGAGTCATATATGGAATACCGCCCGCAGCCTGCGGACAGGGCCTCTGACGACATCCTGTTCCTGAACAGGTTCGGCAAGGCCATAAGCAGGGTGTCCATGTTCAAGATTGTGCGGACGCAGGCGCTCGTGGCCGGAGTTACCAAAGAGATATCACCGCACACATTCAGGCACTCTTTCGCCACGCATCTCATAGAGCATGGAGCAGACCTCAGAGGCGTCCAGGAGATGCTCGGTCACGAGAACATCGCCACGACCGAGATCTACACCCACGTGGACAGCAGCACGTGGCAGGCCGAGATCATAAAGCATCATCCGAGAAAATGATTATCTTTGCACACTTTTAATTTAAAAGCACACAATAAAATGGATAAGAACAGTTACGCATTGGGCATGAGCATAGCCCACAACATGCTTTCATCAGGCATAAAGACAATCGAGTTCGACGACTTCGCAGCAGGTGTGAAGGCAGTCCTCACAGGCGCAGAGCCAGCAGTTTCATTCCAGGAAGCAGGCCAGCTTCTCGACAAGTATTTCGCAGAGCTCGAGGCTGAGCAGAAGGCTCAGGCAGAGGCTATGAGCGCAGCGCTCCGCGAGGAGGGAGAGGCGTTCCTCAAGGCGAATGCAGAGAAGGAAGGCGTAGTAGTTCTCCCGAGCGGTCTCCAGTACAAGGTGATCACTGAGGGAACCGGCAAGAAGCCTTCAGCTACTTCACAGGTGAAGTGCCACTATGAGGGAACATTCCTCAACGGAGCGAAGTTCGACAGCTCATACGACCGCAACGCTCCAGCAACATTCGGCCTGAACCAGGTGATCACAGGATGGACAGAGGGCGTACAGCTCATGTCAGAGGGCTCAAAGTATGAGTTCTACATCCCATACAACCTCGCATACGGCGAGCACGGAGCACCGGGAGCGATCCCTCCATACGCAACCCTCAAGTTTGTCGTAGAACTGATCGAAGTCCTCTAATTGTCATTTCGACCGAGCGAAGCGAGTGGAGAAATCTATCCTTGAAATATTCACCCTGATAACAGGACTGATCTACATCATCCTGGAGATCCGCCAGAAAAACCTCATGTGGGTGCTGGGCATCATGACAAGCCTGGCATCCATGCTGGTATTCTTCAGGCAGGGTCTCTATGCTTCATTCGGGTTGAACACCTATTACCTCGTCACAGCCTTCATAGGGCTGTGGCAATGGGGCAAGGACAAGGACAGGCTGCCGGAGGAAAGCAGCGGAAGCATACACCTCACCCGCCTGACATGGCCAGTGGTCGCAGTCAGCGGAATCATAGCCATAGCAGGGATCCTCGCCCTCACATGGGGCATGAGCATCCTGTCCGAAGCAGGATTCAAGGAAAATCCGATGTCGCTTCTGGACGCTTCTGTGGCGGTTTTGAGCGCCATAGCGACCTGGTGGCTCGTAAGGTCATACCTTGAGCAGTGGTGGCTGTGGATCGCAGCAAATACACTGAGCGTCATCCTGTGCATCACCCAGGAGATGTGGTGGATGACAGGCCTTTATGCTGCATACACACTTGCGGCATTCATAGGATACAGACATTGGAAGAAATCAGGAGTGATCATATGATTCTGATAGTTGAAAGCGGAGCCACCAAGACAGCGTGGCGCGCGATATGTCCCGACGGAAGCGTGCGGGAGGCGCAGACGGCCGGACTCAGTCCGACCTGCCTGGACCTGGAGCATACCAGGGACATAGTCCGCGCCGCCATACCGCAGCTGAATCCAGATGGAGCACGCATCGAGAACATCCATTTCTATGGAGCAGGCCTCGTGTCACCAGAATCAGCATCACCAGTCGAAGAGGCTCTCCTCATGTGGTGTCCATTCGCCCGCATAGAGTTCCATTCTGATATCCTGGCGGCGGCGAGGGCGCTTTTCGGAGACGGCAGCGGAGTGGTCGGCATCATGGGCACAGGCTCCAACAGCTGCCTGTATGAAAACGGCAGCATCACATGGAACATCCGCCCGGGCGGATATATCCTGGGAGACGAAGGCAGCGGAGTAGCCCTCGGAAGGGCTTTCCTCGCCGACCTCGTCAAGGGAATGATCCCGTCTGATGTCCAGGAAGATTTCGACAGGGAGTTCGGACTGGACTACAGTCAGATAGTACGCAAAGTATATAAGGAGCATGCGACATCGGCATTCATGGCCTCCCTCGCACCATTCATACTTAAGCACAAAGAGAACGGACACATCAGGATGCTGCTTGACGACTGTCTGGAAGCATTCGTCAAGAGAGCGCTCGCAAGGTATGCAGACCGGTCGTCGGACCCTGCAGCAGCAAGACGCATAGGCATCGCAGGCTCGTTCGGATGCGCATGTGAAGACATGCTCAGAAACATAGGCTCGCAATACGGACTGGAATTCGTAAAATTCATAAAGTCACCGATTGACGAACTCGTAAACTACCACAGGAATGGCATTTAAGGAAAACTACCCGTCAAAACTGCTCGAAGAGGCAGTGGACGCTATCAGCACACTGCCCGGCATAGGACGACGCAGCGCCCTGCGCCTCGCCCTGCACCTGCTGAAGCAGCCGCAGGAGAACGTGCACCACTTTGCCAGCGCGGTCAAGAATCTGCGTGACGAGGTGAAATACTGCCGTACCTGCAGGATGATAGCCGACGATGACATATGCGCGATATGCGCAGACCGCTCGCGCGACCACAAGACCATATGCGTGGTGGAGAGCGTAAGGGATGTGATGAGCATCGAGAACACCGGACAGTTTCACGGAGTATACCATGTCCTGGGAGGCATCATCTCCCCTATCAATGGAGTAGGTCCATCAGACCTTACAATCAGAGAACTCGTCGAAAGAGTTCCGGAAGCCGACGAAGTCATCCTGGCCCTGAGCGGCGATGTTGAAGGAGAGACCACTGCATTCTATATCTACAGACAGATCGCGCAGTACGGAGTCAAGGTTTCTTCGCTTGCGCGAGGCCTCGGATTCGGTGATGACCTCGAGTATGCAGACGAGCTCACTCTGGGACGCTCAATCATCAACAGACAGATCTTCAAGCCTTAAATTTGGAGTTTTGATTTATAATTGATACATTTGTAAGCTTGTGTATTACAGACACAGGCCTGTTTCGTGTAATATGAACTCGTTCCGACGACTGGGCCGGAACTTAAAACGGACGAGGTATGATTGAGATCTTCTACAAGAAAGACGGACAGATGATGGTTTCCCAGTCGGAAGCTGACTTCGCAACAATTCCATACGATGATGTTATCTGGATTGACCTTTTCTCGCCTTCAGGCGAAGAGAAGAGGGCCGTCGAGCAGTTTCTCGGAACCACGATCCAGAACCGCGCCCAGGCGGAGGAGATCGAGATTTCATCACGCTTCTCTGAGACAGAACAGGCGATCTTCGCAAACACCAGCTTCCTCATCCCAGGTCCTGAAGAGTACAATGAGGAGACTGTATCATTCATACTTACAGACAACATCCTGACGACATTGCGCGAATGTCCGCTGCGAAGCTTCACGGACCTTCAGCGCAGGCTCCTCGCCTTCCCGAAGATGTATCATTCAGGCCATATCGCCTTCCTGAGCATCCTGGAACAGCGTATCGACCTTGATGCCGACATGGTGGAGCTCGTGTCAAAGGAGATCAATCAGTATAACAAGAAGGTAAGCCTGGGAGAAGACATCAGCGAGGAATTCCTCGTAGACCTCAACCAGCTGCAGGACAACACGATGCTCATCCGCGAGAACATCGTCGACAAGCAGAGGGTAATCTCGAGCATCCTCAAGAGTGCGAAATATCCGAAGGAATATCATCAGAGACTCAACGTCCTCCTCAAGGACATCTCGTCCCTGATCAACCATACCAACTTCAGCTTCGAGCGTCTGGAATATCTGCAGAACACAGTGTTGGGTATCATCAGCCTCGATCAGAACAAGATCATGAAGGTGTTCACCCTCGTGTCACTCATGCTCATGCCTCCTACCCTCATTGCGAGCTTCTTCGGAATGAATGTGAGGTTCGGATGGATCGGAACATCATGCTGGTCTTGGATCATAGCACTCATTCTAATGGCCGCATCGACATTGGTCATCTTCTGGATATTCAAGAGAAGAAACATGTTCTAAGAGAACAACCTGAGAAAATAAGATAAGGGGCTGCAAACATCACTGCTTGACAGCCCCTTAAACGTGTACTAAAACCTAAACCTGCTACAAAGATGCAAAGATGTTTTGAAACGTTGCAAGTATTTTTTATAAAAAGCGATTTTTTTGCATAAAAATCGCTTTTTCAGTAAAAATCGTGACTTACATCACGATTTTAACATTATCCAGCCACACCGTGTTGCCGACTCCGCCATAGAAAGCCTTGCCGCAGCTCGATATTACATGAAGGAGAAGATGGGTCGGTTCTGTTCCCGGCTCCGCCCAGCCTTCCTCCTGGATGATGACATTCTTTCCCTTGCTGTTTATGGCATGATATGCTGTTTCAGGGTCGGTCTTGAGTCCCATGTATTCCTTATAGAACGGTTGTCCTGTGATGTCTCCGTATACGAGAGGGATTTCATATCCGTTGATCCATTCGGGAATGTCCTCCGACAGTCTTCTGATGCCGGTCGCAACTCTTAAGGCATGTACATTTCCATCTTCATCCTCCCATCTCTTCTGCAGTATGAATGTAATCTCTGCCGAATCCGGATATCCGAGCGGCTTGAGCTTCGAGAAGCCTGTTCCGCGGATCACTTCATGACCTACATCGGCCTTGATATCCATCCTGACAGCCTTCGGAAATCCTGTGAACGGCACACCATACAGAACTTTCGCCATCGGGTCTTTTGTTGTCGTGATAGGCTCAGGGAGCACTCCTACAAGCATCGCTCCCTGACAAGTGACATCCATGTTGATCACGCCCAGCGCCTTGACTTCCTCTATATGGGTCTCTATCCTGCAGCAGTATCCATCGCCTCTCTTCTCAGGGAATACCGTATTGTTGGTCTTCACGACTCCAGCCACGATGGCAAGGACATTGTTTGTTCTCCATATATATCCTTCCGGTGCAGAGAACGGAGTCTTACCTGTGAAGACAGTCTCTTGATCTCCGTAGAACTCATACAGACATTCGGTCGCGCCACCTATAAGGGCCGACTCCTTCACCTCCCTCTTGCTCCAGTTGTCAAACTTTCCATACGAATTGATGGCATCCACTACCGACTGCTGGGCATGAAGATTGCCCGCGAATGCCATTGCCGCGAGGAGCGGCAGCACGATAAATCTTGCTCGTCTCATAAAAAATGGTTAAATATGCAATTCCGTTTGCAAATATAGCAAGCATTTGGCAAAGACACACCCGGAAGCGATGAAAATAAAGACCTTTTTATATATATTGCTGATCCTTTTGACAACAGCAGCGCATGCAAGGCCTGTACGTCCTGGGAAATACACCTTCACACAGCCTGACGGGACGACCTTCACCGCAGTCTGCCGAGGAGATGAATTCACAAAAATCAACACGACAGTTTCAGGCGAGGCAATAGTCCGCGATGTTGACGGTTGGTGGAACTATGCTTACTACGCCGCTGACGGCCGGCTGGTCAGCAGCGGATGCCGCGTGCACACGCCGGCATCGGCAGATGTGCTGGCCGCAAGCCGCATGATCCCATATGGTGTACTGTCAGCCCGGGCACATGAGAAACGTTCCGCGCATCTGATGCACAACGAGACGCCGATTCTTGCAAGGGTACAGAAAAGCGTAATGACCAAGGGAGGGACCTCCGAGACTGTAACCAAGCATGGTCTTGTCATTCTTGCCCAGTTTGCTGACGTGGAATTCCAGCACAGCAGAGAAGATTTCATCGCAATGCTGACACAGGAAGGGTACTCGGAAGGCGGCGCCACAGGATGTGCAAAGGAATATTTCGACGACCAGTTCGGCGGACTGTTCGAGTTTGACTTCCAGGTCAGCCAGATCGTCACATTGCCCAAGAACAGGGCATATTATGGTCAGAATGACAGCTACGGGGATGACCTCAGACCCGCTGAGATGGTGAAGGAAGCCTGCGAGCTTGCACATCAGGCAGGAACGGACTTCGCGCTTTATGATGACGACAATGACGGAGAGGTCGACAATGTGTTTGTCATATTCCCCGGCAAGGACGAAGCCGACGATCCGGACAAGAACCAGGACTGCATCTGGTCACACTCATGGTTCATAACCAGCGGAGCCCAGCTTCCGAAGCTCACTCTTGACGGTAAAACCATAGACCAGTATGCCTGTACGGCCGAATTGATGCGTCTGCAGACAGGCTATGCCCTGGCGGGCATCGGCACATTCTGCCACGAATTCGCACATACTCTCGGACTTCCCGACTTCTATGACACCGACTACGAAGAAAGCGGCGGATGGGCCGCCGGACTGTGGATGTCGACCTCATTGATGGACGGAGGCAACAGCAACAACAACAGCAACACTCCCCCATTCCTGAACTCGATAGAAAGAATGATGACCGGCCTGGCGGAGCCTGTCACCATCACAGGCAACGGCACATACACCCTGGAGCCTCTGCACAAGAGCAACAGGTTCTACAAGATCGAGACTGACAGAAAGAATGAATATTATCTGCTGGAATGCAGGGAAGAGGAAGGATGGGACAGTCACATCGGCGGAAGCGGAATGCTGGTATACCACATTGACCGCACCAGCCCGTCAGTATGGAACTACAACGAGGTAAATTGCAATCCCGCACATCAGAATGCCGACCTGGTCGAAGCAGACAGAAGAGCTGAAATCCTGACAGACGCCAACTATTGGAGCCTCGTAGAAAACATAGGCGGAATATTCTTCCCGTACGGCAGCACCAACAGTCTGACTCCGACCTCGACACCAGGTCTGAAATTCTGGAGCGGAAAGGCCGGCGACATCTCCATCAAGGAGATCAGTCGTGACGGCAGCAACATCACATTCTACGTCCTGGGATTCGACGGAGAGCTGCCTCCGGCCCCGACCAATCTAAAGGTTGAAGCATTCATGGATGCAGCCATCCTCAACTTCGAAAGCGACAGGGCTTATGACGGGGAAGCCACAGTGGTATGGAACAGGGCAAACCAGGAAGAAGAGATGCTCAAGCTCCAGCCATATGAGACCGGTAAATACGCCGTCATCTTCGAGGGACTTACGCCCGGCAACAAGACATACAACATCAAGGTATATTTCGAAACAGACGGAGTGCAGGGCGAAAGCCGCAAGACAGCCTTCATGACCAGCAGGGAGGCTCCGGTGAGCTGGCCGTACATATATCTGGGCAAGAATGCTGCCGGGACCGGAACATTCAAGACCGGGACCAAAGTGCCCCTGCGTGTCTATAATGCTGCAGATGCCGAGGCCATTGAATGGACTTTTGACGGCAAGGCCACAGGACCGGCCGGGGACGGATATTTCGAGGTCACCCGAGGCGGAGTGCTCAAGGCACATGTCTACTGGAAAGACGGAAGCGTAGACATTCTCGAAAAGGTTATAAATGTAATGGAATAGTATGAAACGTATATATATAATATGTATAGCTGTCACCGTGGCTCTTCTGTCCAGTTGCGACAGATACCAGCCTGAAGAACTGCTGTTGCCCAAATCTGACATCTCGCTCACGATAAAGGGAGAAGACCAGATCCGGTATGACCAGGAGACTTGGCAGCTGGGACATAATGCAGAAAAGAACGAGTTCCGCGCCGTCAATGACAAGCTCACAGACTGGATGATACTTCGATGCAATGCAGACCCGTCTACGGTAGGGCAAAGCGTCACAGCATATCTGGAATACACCACTTCCAACGACACTAAGAAGCTCAACGCTCTGACATTCACCGTCGAGAAGACCAGTCCCGAAGGCCTGATCTGGCTTTGGAACGACGACAAGAAGATCGGAGTCGTCGTCAAAGACCTGAGCGACAAGCTCTGACCCGGACACTCAGCATTCTCTTGCTCCTTTTTGTGCCTGGTCGTCAATATTGTCGACGACCAAGCACGCCGAGATGGCTTACACGCACATCTACGGCATACTGCCGTGCTTGGAGGGCCACCAAAATGAAGACCGAGCACACCTATGTCTGCTGCAGTTTCAAATGATAAAAGGGCGACCATACGGCCGCCCTTCATTATGTTCAATCAAATATTCCGATTAGTTGAGCTTGTAGAGTGAGATACCGATGTTCTGAGCCATAACAGCTATGTATCTTGTACCGTCGATCACAACTGTCGCACAGTCGCCGACTCCGTGGCCAGCGTTACCTGTACCATTGACAGGAGCTGTGTATAGACCTGTCTGAGCTTCGAGAGTACCCTTGAAGTCAGCTGCGCCGTTTACATCCTCGATGATGTTGAGGGATGCTGAAGCCCTGTCACCAGCAACCTTCACATAAGCGATGCAGTCCTTGCCGCCATGCTCAAAGAAATTGTATCCGAATGTCTGAGTGAGCTTTGGATCTGTTCCCCATGCAGAAGCAACGTAAGCATTTCCTGCATTCTGAGTGAAGAAACCGTTTACTGCGTTTGTTGTGAGAAGAGCTGCTGTAGGGTTGCCTTCACCGTCAAAAGCTGTGTCAGGGTGGATAGTGCACTCACCGATGTTGCTTGCACCTGCTACAGGCATAGCAAAGCGACCTGTTGCATAAGCAAGCTCAGGAGTTCCCCAAAGACCTGCAACTCCGTCCTTCAT
>JAFQFD010000030.1 GCA_017415715.1 Bacteroidales bacterium
AATAGGAAGCAATCTTCACTTATTACTCCTTAATAACCTCGTGAGAATCAAAAATTGAAGAAGGATACCGAATCATCTCGATATCCTTCTTTTACTTAAATCTCAGCCACTTCATCAAAGGGAATCTTTTTCAGTGCCCTCATTATAATTAAATAATTTTTATATTTGAAGGTTGATACGCAACCCATTATAACTAACTAATAACATTTATTATGAACAAACTTTGTCTATGGACACTATTGTTCTTGTCTGTATTTTCCGTTTGTACGGCTTCTTTTGCCAATGCACAGTCGGAAGACCTGATAAAAGGTAGGGTTACAGATGAGATAGGCGAGCCCGTAATTGGGGTCGGTGTTATGGTAAAGGGTACATCCAGAGGTGTTGTGACCGATTTTGAAGGTTACTATTCCATCGAGGCATCTCAAGGTATGACCCTTGTTTTCTCTTCAATCGGATATAAGGATTACGAGACGGCAATCGGCGTCAGCAATGTGATCAACGTTGTCCTTCATCCTGACACAGAACTTATCGACGAAGTCGTTGTGGTCGGATACGGCGTGCAGAAGAAGGTCAACCTGACAGGTTCTGTCAGCGTTGTAGAGTCAGAAGACATTGTCGGAAGAACATCTTCAAATACTTCGAACCTCCTCGTCGGTGTGGTTCCTAACATGAACGTAACCAACGACAACGGTCGTCCGGGAGACGGATCCAGCATCAATATCCGAGGTGTCAACTCAATCTCAAGCAGCGCAGGTCCATATGTGCTCATCGATGGTGTCGAAGGTAACATTGACCGTGTCAATCCTAACGATATTGAGTCTATCTCTGTTCTCAAGGATGCATCTTCAGCTGCAATCTATGGTGCAAAGGCTGCGTTCGGTGTGATTCTCATCACGACCAAGCAGGGAAAGGACGGCAAGGCGCACGTTGACTATAACGGACGTTTCACATTCCACTCTCCTGCAGTCAGCACAAATTATGAGACAAGGGGATACTACTCTGCCGCAATCAATGACCTTTTCCATGAGACTTATCAGGGAGTCCGCTTCACAAACTACAACGACGAAGACTACTATGAACTCTGGATTCGTCGCAATGACGTGACCGAGCATCCGGACCGTCCATGGGTTATGGTGAAGGACGGCCAGTACAAGTACTACGCTAACATGGACTGGTTCAACTACTTCTTCAAGAACGATCGTCCTACTCACGAGCACAATGTCAGCGTATACGGCGGAAACGCAAAGCTCAACTATCGTCTCTCTGCAGGATACTACCATCAAGACGGTGTCCTCAGGCAGGGAAGAGGTGACGAGTACACCCGCTACAACATGCGTGCAAGAATCTCATCACAGATCAACAACTGGCTCAAGGTCAGCAACAATACTTCATACTATGCTGACAAGTATCCATATTACACCCGCGGTAATGTCAAGAACCTGTGGTCAAAGACGATGACCGGTGGTCTTGCTTCAATCCCGGCAACCAACCCTGACGGATCAGCTGTATGGATCGTGTCTAACTATGCTACTTCAAATAACCGTCTGATGTCCGGATACCCTGCTGTTGCAGAGCATGGCGGAACATACAACCAGGACGACAACAAGCACTTCTCGACTACATTCGAGGTGACCATCACTCCGTTCGAGGGATTCAGGATCACAGGTGACTATACTTACACAGATGCTGAATACAGGGCAGTGAACCGCAGCCTTCCGGTTCCTTACTCGCAGTACCCTGGCGTCATCGAGATGTGTTATGACCTTACTGACCAGCTGTCTGAGACCAGGACTGTCCAGGAGATCCAGACTGCCAACATTTATGCGAACTACAATCATACATTCGCAGAAAGTCACAATCTGGCACTCACCGCCGGTGTATTCTACAACACCAGGTTCCAGTACACCCTTGGAGCTTCTCGTCAGGACCTCCTCAGCGAGGAACTCAATGACTTCAATCTTGCAAAGAGCGAGACGATGACAGTCAGCGGAGGTAGGTCACGCTACATCAACCAGGGTCTCTTCTACCGTGCATCATATGACTATAAGGGACGTTATCTTGTCGAGTTTAACGGACGTTATGACGGATCGTCAAGATTCCCTAAGGGCATCCGTTACGGATTCTTCCCTTCAGTATCGGCAGGTTGGAGAATGAGCGAGGAGTCTTGGTTCGAGCCTGCAAAGAACGTGATCAGCAACCTCAAGATCCGTGCATCATACGGTAAGCTCGGAAACAATGAGGTTTCAGACTACGGATATATCCAGACCATCTCTTCAGGTGCTTCCATCGATTACGTCTTCGGCGGTACCAACAAGGCTACAGGTGCGTCTATTTCCGCTCCTAATGCATCTGACTACTCATGGGAAGTTGTGACATCTTCAAACATCGGTCTCGATATCAGCTTCTTCAACGACAGACTGACCTTCACAGGTGATGCGTACATCCGTGACACTGACGGCATGTTCATGGCAATGGCAGACCTTCCATCAGTATACGGAGCATCTGCGCCGAAGAGCAACGCTGCGTCACTCCGCTCAAAGGGATGGGAACTCGCGATCGAGTGGAAGGACAACTTCATGCTTGGCGGCAAGCCTTTCAACTACTCTGTCGGAGCATCATTGGCTGACTACATTTCACATGTACGCCACTACAACAATGACAACCACACCATCGGCACTCCATATTCTGGACAGCGTCTCGGTGAGATCTGGGGTTATGTTGTGGACGGATATTTCACTTCAGAAGAAGAGATCGCCAATCATCCTGTCGATCAGTCATATGTCAACAACATGATCAATGTCTGCGTTATCGACAAGGGCCTTCATCCTGGTGACCTCAAGTTTGTGGATATGGATGGTGACGGTATCATCGCCCCTACAACTTCTGCAAAGGATGTGAAGGACCAGGTGGTCATCGGTAACTCGCTTCCAAGATTCACCCACACTCTCCGTCTCTCTGCTACATATGCAGGATTCGACCTCTCGCTCCTCTTCAATGGAGTCGGCATGCAGCACTGGTATCCGGGCAGCAACACAGGTCTCTTCTGGGGTCCATATGCACGTCCGTTCCAGACATACATTCCACGTGACTTCATGGCGGATGTATGGACAGAGGAAAATCCGAATGCATACTTCCCACGCCCACGTGGTTATGTTGCATTCGCCGGTGACGGTGGAGCACGTGAGCTCGCCTCTGTGAACAACAGATACCTCCAGAATGTAGGATACTTCCGTCTCAAGAACCTTACATTCGGATATTCTCTTCCGAAGAAGGTGCTTCAGAAGCTCAACATTGAGAATTTGAGAGTATACTTCAGCGGTGAGAATCTCTTTACTGCAACTCCTCTCAAGAGCAAGTATATCGACCCTGCAGTTGCCGGTGCGACTACTACTTGGAAGACTGGTAATACAGACTGCTATGGCTATCCTACAGCAAGGGCTTACTCATTCGGTCTTGACATAACTTTCTAAACAACCGGCAATATGAAATCAACTAACATATCAAAATGGCTGATGCTCCTTGTGTCTGTTGTGGCATTCTCGTCGTGTGACATAACACTCTATCCAGAGGATACCATCACTCCTGATTCATATTTCAGGAATGAAAATGACCTTCAGCTCTTCACAAATACATTCTACACTTATCTTCCAGGTGCCGAGGGCATCTATGCAGATGAGGCTGACATCATCATCAACCCTATGCTTGACGATGCGATCAGCGGACAGAGGATTGTTCCTGAGACATCTTCAAACAACCTTACAGGCTGGGGCTGGACTCTTCTCCGTCAGATCAACTATTTCCTTGAAAATTCTCACAACTGTCCGGATGAGGAGGTGAGAAACCATTATGACGGCATCGCACATTTCTTCCGTGCATATTTCTATTATTGCAAGGTTCGCACTTACGGAGATGTTCCTTGGTATGACCAGGTCATCGGTTCGGCTGACACCGATCTCCTTCACAAACCACGCGACTCCCGCAAGCTCGTAATGGACAACGTGCTCAAGGACCTTGACTTTGCAATCGCAAACCTCAGGACTACACAGGATGTCTACAGAATCAGCAAGTGGAGCGCTCTGGCCCTCAAGTCCAGAATCATGCTCTTCGAGGGTACTTTCCGCAAATATCACAACCTTGGTGACTGGGAAGTGTGTCTTCAGGAGGCTGCGGAGGCTGCTGAAGAGTTCATGAAGTCAAGCGGATACGGCCTTCTTCCTTCATATGAGAAGCTCTTCACAACCCTTAACGCAACTGATACGAAAGCAGAGGTGATTCTCGCGCGCGACTATAATAATGGTGTAGCCCTCCGTCATAGCGTACAGAATTACACAACTTCTCCTACAGCAGGCTGCGGTGGTGTGACAAGACGTCTTGTCGACGCTTACCTGATGAAGGACGGCACGCGTCATACAGACCGTGCAGGTTACAACACTATGTCATTTGTAGACGAGTGCAAGAACCGTGACCCTCGTATGGCGTACACTCTCCGCACTCCTGGCTACAAGATCAGTGGCAAGGCTGCTCCTGCAAACCTCAATTCGGCAAAGCTCGGATATCAGCTCAGAAAGTACTATATCGCTCCTGAGTATGACGGTTTCTCAGAAATCGACCTTCCTATCTTCAGAACCGCAGAGGTGTACTTGAATTATGCTGAGGCGAAGGCAGAGCTCGGAACCCTTACCCAGTCAGACCTTGACAAGACCGTGAACGCACTGCGTCAGCGTGCTGGCGTGACAGGCAAGCTCATGCTTGATGTTGAAGTGGATCCATGGCTCAAGGGCTGCTATCCTAACCTCGCATCTGTCAATCCATCGAACATGGGCGTCATCCTTGAGATCCGTCGTGAGCGCACAGTCGAGCTCGTAATGGAGGGACTCCGCTACTGGGACATCATGCGTTGGAAGGAAGGAAAGGTATTCGACGAGGAGTTCCTTGGCCTGTACATCGCTGGTCCGGGAACAGTCGACCTTGACGGTGACGGTGCTCCGGATGCAAACATCGCTACAGCAACCAACCCTGGTAATCCTAATGCAGGCGTGGCTACATTCAAGATCGGTGAGAACCTCACCCTTGCCAACGGCGCTACAGATCAGGGATATCTGACTCTTCACAGTATTTTGAAGATGAACAGACAGTGGAACGAGGAGAGAGACTACTATTATCCGATTCCAAAGAAGGACCGTGTCCTGACAAACGGAGCTCTTGCCCAGAACCCAGGCTGGAATGATGGTCTTGGATTTTAACATTCAAATAATCTGACATATGAAAATTAGAAATATATTTGGTTTAGGCCTGGCCTTGTCACTTGTCTTTGCAAGCGCGTGCACCGAGAAGGATATGTCTATGGTGGACGAGTGGCTCGGCGAAAAGTTCAACCAGGAGATTCTGTGGGATGTCGATTCTATGGCATTCCGCAGGGCTGACTGGAAGATGAACGATGTTGTGAACGGTGTGCAGATCCGTCAGTCTTCCATCAAGATGTGGGGATCTGTACAGAGCATATCCTTCATCACATATTCACCTAATACGTTCAATACATATCTTGGCTACACAGGTGAGGAAGGTACTGTTGCAGATATCGCAGGAAGCTACGAGGGCGCCCTCTTTGCAATCAATGCAGGAAGCCTTGTGGATGGAAAGCCTGCTGACTACTTCAAACTTGACGGTGAGGTGATCACATCTGAAAACTCGTCGGCTGATGCAAACGGAATCATCGGTCTTACAGTTTCACCGCTTGGCGTGAGCGCCAATGTTTCTATCAATCTTGACGCGTCTGAGTACACATCCGCAATGGTTGCAGGTCCAGTTCTTCTTACCAACGGTGAGGAGAGGGAATTCCCTGAGGGAGAGTTCTATGACACCCGTATGGCGCGCACCATCTTCGGTGTTACTGATGCCGGAAACTATGTCATGGGAGTCATTGACGGTGGAGCTGCCGGTCAGGCTGACGGAGCTACCGTCAAGGAGGCTGCATTTGTCGCACGTCTCATGGGACTCAAGAGCGCCATCCTTCTTGGATGCGGCGACCAGACATCGGTGTGGTCCGCTGACAAGGGAGTGCTCAACGCTCCTTCAGCCGGTTCTGCGCAGAAGACAGGAACTGTCATCTATGTTGGAGCAGGAACTTCGCGCGTGTCAGGAAGCGGTACGGCTGCTGAACCATATCTCATTGAGAATCATGTTCATATGACTCAGATCAGGGCCCTCAGCAAGGAGAATGCAGCAACTTACTTCCGCCTGGAGAACGACATTGACATGTCTGCAGTGAAGATCTGGACCCCTACCAACTTTGACGGAGAATTCAGCCGTCAGGTGCATTTCGACGGTAACGGAAAGACCATCAGCAACTTCGCTCCTACGGCTTTCGTTGCAGATGACCAGACAACCGCAGCTACTTATCCTTCATTGTTTGGAGTACTCTATGGATCATGCAAGGACCTTACTATAACTGATTCAAAGATCATCGTATCATATACAACTCCTTCATGCGGATTCCTTGGCGGATTCGTCGGTACTACAGGAAAGCCTGCGACTGTTGAGAATGTCCATATCTCAGGCGAAATCCATGGCGGTTCGAATATCGGAGCGTTCGGCGGACAGTCGCGCGAGTCTACATTCAAGAACTGTACAGCTGATATCAAGATCACATCAGGTGGAACAGACGCGGGCGGAGTTGTCGGCAAGTCTGGCGTTTCAATTCATATCGAGGACGTGGATGTTAAGGTAGACATCACTCCAACAGATGCTCTCAGCGGAAACCAGCGTCATGCAGGTATCCTCGGATACTCAACCGGAACTTCAATGGTTATCAAGAACTGCAAGGCAGAAGGTGTGATCAGGAACTGTGCAAACAGCACCAAGACAACCGGTGGTATCAATGCGTATGCAGGCGCAGAGACATGTGAGATCACAAATTGCTCGTCATCCGTTGTTGTTACTGGAAGCAAGATTGCCAATTCCGGCGGTATCTGCGGTATTGCATCACCGGCAGTAAGCATCACGATAGAGAATTGCTGCTCTTCGGGAGAGACATATCCTGGTCAGCAGTTCGGAGGTATGATAGGACGTACAGAGAAAGGCGCTGCAGTCATCAGGAACTGCTATTCAATAATGGATATCCATGGATATTCAGGAAACGGTGGCCTGTTCGGCGTCAATACTGCCGCTGCATGCTCTCTTGAGATTGTAAACTCATTTGCATGGAATGCTGTCATCGAAGCCAGCCGTGAGACTGCGGACAAGTACAGTTCCGGTGCGATGATAGGTTCGGCTGCATGTCCTGTTACCGTTTCAGGTTCGTTCCGTAATCCAAACATGTCATTCGCTGATGCATTCAGGTCATTGGAGACCCATGGCGACTGCTCAGCCAAGACTCTGGACGGCGCTGCCAACCAGAAGGCATATGACTCTACTCCTTCCGCAGAAGCAACTCTTACTGCAGCTGCAAAGAAGGCTGGCTGGTCTTCGTCTGTATGGGACTTCTCTGGTGATGTGCCTGTGCTTAAGTAATGAATTAAATATTTATTGGAATGAAATTTTTTAACTTTATTAATGTTCTGGTTGCTCTGTTTGTATTCCTTTCGGCGTGCGATCCTTATAAGGTGGACATACCGGAATGGGATTACGGAAAAGATGATCCGTCAGAGCAGCCGGGAAAGCCTGGCGAAGGCGGTAGCGATGAGGACTACCCGGTAAAGTATCCGGACCCTTCGACTCCGAAGGTCAAGACCCTTCTGACAGAGGGCCTCTTCCGCGAGACTAAGGTCAAGGATGGAATCACTTTGTACTCTTTTGAACAGAAGAAAGAGGAAGTGTCGAATGCGGTCCAGACCGTATTCGTTCTTGAAGTCGATCTTAACAACAAAGACTACAAGGTGAATTTTTTCTACTGTCAGTCTGACACCACCTCAGCTGTCGCCAAGAGACAGAAGGCGATTGCGGCTGTGAACGCATGCTACGAGATGGAGGCGATCTACTGTAAGGTAAACGGCAACGTTCTCGGAACTGTGACTTTGGATCCGGATCATCTCCGCTACTGGAAGCATGAGGCTGCAATTGTCGGTGACGGAAAGAGGAAGATCGGCATGGTACATGGTGCAAAGGGCACCAACAATCACAAGCAGGGTGGTCTCCAGGCTCTCGAAATATATGAGAGCCTGACAGAGAAGAATATCTATGCAAGTTCCCCTATGCTTATTGATGATTTCGAGCCGGTAGGAGCATACTTTGTTCCGGACATCTATTCTGCAAGTGACCTGAACAAACTTGATGCAGAAGACTATCGTCGCCATCAGGGAGGCCGCAATCCACGCGTGGCTGTCGCCCTCACTGATGACAACGACCTCCTGCTTGTAGTAGTTGACGGCCGCTTCTCTGGAAAGGCAGAGGGAATGACTGCTAAGGAACTTACCAACTTCCTTGTGAAGCATTTCAATCCACGCTGGGCTATCAACATGGACGGCGGCGGTTCTTCGACAATGTATATCAACGGATTGGGAGATCCTGTCAACAATGTCCTCAACTATCCTTGCGACAACAAGAAGTGGGATCACTACGGACAGAGAAAGCGCCCTACCTATTTCCTTATTCAGTATGACGAATAAACTAAGAACCAATAATATGAAAATCAAGCATTTGTTGATCGGTCTGTTCGCAGTTGCGGCAGCCGTTGCGTGTAAGCAGGATGAGCCTGTAGAGACGCCGAAGCTCGATGTTGACAAGACAGCCGTTCAGGTGGTTGCCACAGCAGGCGAGGCTTCTTTCAATGTGACTTCAAATCAGTCTTGGGTAGCGACAGCTGACGCTGACTGGGTTTCTCTCGAGCCGGCAAGCGGCCAGGCATCTGAGAAGTCAGTTGCAGTAAAGGTTACAGCAGAGGACAATGAGACAACTGAAGCAAGAAAGGCAACCGTGACTGTAAAGGCAGGTGAACTGACCAAGACAGTCGAGGTCAATCAGGCGGCAGGCGCAGGCGACCAGCCAGGTCCGGGGCCTGAGCTCCCTCAGTCAGAGTGGGCTCTCGTAGGAACATTCGGTGAGTCAAACAACTGGAATGCTGCATCAGACCTCTATCTTTCAGTTCTTGATGAGGAGTATTTCGTATACTATGGCCTTGAGATTGCTTCAGACACTGAGTTCAAGTTCCTCAAGGGCGGCGCATGGCCACCAGCAGGACAGGAGGTCGGCGGTAACGGCCTTGTAGAGCCTAATACAATCCAGCCGGCAGGCGGATCGAACATCAAGGTGACAGAGGCAGGCAAGTATGACATCTATCTTGCAGCAGACCTCACCAAGTTCTATATAATGTCAGAGGGCAAGCTCCCTTCAGAGGCTACAGAGCCTGCACCGGTAGAGAACCAGTGGGGCATGATGGGCTGCTTCGTTGACAACCAGTGGACTTCGGACGTTCCTATGACCAAGGAAGGCGAGTGGATCGTAGCGAAGGGCGCACAGTTCACAGAGCTCACATTCAAGATCCGCGCGAACTCAAGCTGGGCAGACGCAACCAACATAGGTGTTGCACCTGGTTCAGAGAGAGGCGTAGTAAACGGCAAGATCTCAGTCGTTACAGCGGAGTACTCAAAGGCTAACCTCGGCGGCGACGCGGCTGACATCAAGCTCAACGGCGAGGCCGGCACATATGACGTATACTTCAGCTTCGAGAACCTCGAGGTCTACGTGATGGAGCAGGGCTTCAAGCCAGGCGAGAAGGAGCCTCAGAACCCAGAGCCGGTGGAGATCACTTACACAGTAGTAGGTACTCTCAAGGACATCAACTGGAGCAACAACGCCCCAGAGGGCCTCATGGTCAAGGAAGGTGACTACTATGTAGGTAAGAACATCCCTCTCGTGACAGCAAAGACACTGTATCAGGGTGCGGACCAGATCGAGTTCAAGGTCGTTGAGACCGGCACATGGAGCGGTTATGCACATGCTCAGAAGGAGAACGAGAACTACATCAATGGTGAGATACCTGTTGTGGCAGGTGGAGAAAACATCATCGTGAAGGGTGCAGAAGGAAACTACGACGTATACTTCGACAAGGCAAACCTCAAGGTTTGGGTTATGGAAGCCGGCTTCAAGCCAGGCGAGAAGGAGCCTGTAGTGCCTGCACCTGTTGAGGTTACTTATACAGTGACAGGTACAATCAAGGGTACTGACGCAGACAAGAAGGCAAACTACTGGAATCCATCAAACGAGCCTGGTCTCATGGCTCTCGAGGGTGACTATTATGTTGCCAAGAACGTAGAGCTTGACTATGACTACAGGTTCTCTGAAGATGGAACAGGTGAGGACTTCGTGAAGTTCAAGATCTGTGAGACCGGCACTTGGAATGCTTATGGTCAGGCTGAAGAGGCTGTCAACAAGCCAAACACAGAAATTGCAGTTCTGAAGGACGGTAAGGACATCTACCTTAACAAGTCTGGTGTATACGACGTATACTTCGACAAGACTAATGGCAAGGTATGGGTAATGGAGGCAGGCTACAAGCCAGGCGAAGAGATCGCAAGACTCGACGGATACCAGTGGCTGGGTGAGTTTGATGATATGCCGATTCTTTTTGACTTCGGTATTGCAGAAGAAGGCATGCTCAGCATCGCCCTCCCTACAATGGATGAGAGCGGCTTTGCTCTTCACATGGTAGGTTTCTATGAGATTGAGGCTACAGATAAGTCTTCAGGTGTCATTTCATTCACACAGTATGACTGGGAATGGGATGAAGTGGGCGAGGAGTTCGAAATCCAGTACTCAGAACTTACAGCCAATTCAGTAAAGGTAGTTTGCGAGAATGTATTTGGAGTGGCAGATCCGATTACGCTCACGAGAGTGGAGAATCCATATGAGATCCAGCTTCCTGGCGGCGGTGGAGAGTCTCCGGAAGGACCTATCGCAAACGGTGGATACTGGTTCACTAACAGCGGCAAGGTGATGGCTCCTATGGCAGAGGATGTGACATCAGGCATGTTCCCTGCAAAAGACCTCATCAACTATGCAAGCACAGTGAAGAACACCTTCACTTTCACATATGATCCAGACTATACAGCATATACTATCCAGGATTCATACGGACGTTACATCGGTCAGACAGATTGGGAGTCGGGAAATGCTTCCCTCACAACAACTCTTCCTGCAGGTGAAGAATATGCTTACTATCTGTGGGTTGTAGACAACTCATACGAAGATGGTACTGTCGATGTATATAACCTCTCTACATGTTTCGGCATCGGATACTTTGCTGACAGCAATGAGTGGCGTCTCTCAGAGGATACATATACTGACGCAACCCTCCGTCCATTCCTCGTTGCAGCAGACAATCCTGTTGAGGAACCGGTAGAGCCGGAGGTTCCATCTTTTGAGGCAGGTCAGTATTTTGTAATGGATGGTAAAGGAAAGGTTGTCAGCCCAATTGCCGAGTCAGCTACATACGGATATTGGAATGTACAGGATGCGGTAGAGGATGCCGGTTCTTATATCGGATATGCTGAAAATGTATTCACTATCGCTGCAGTTGATGGTGGTTATACAATTCAGGACGTATATGGAAGGTATCACTATATGACAACTTATAACTCATTCTCATTGTCTAAGAGCACTCAGAGCGATAACAGTCATGTGTGGACAATCACTCTCCAGGACGATGGAACTTATGCAATCGTAAACACTGTTTCAGGTAAGACTGTACAGTTCAGCTCATATGGCAACTATGCACCTTACACAGATGTAACAGGAGCTCTCCCTTATCTTGTAAAGGCAGATAAGATTGCAGAGAAGCCAGAAGTGCCTGATACAGAGGCAGCAAAGTATGCTACAACTGTAACTTGCAAAACAGTATCATCAGCGTATACTGATGGCGTAGCTACCGTAAATGGAGTGCCAGATGTTTATACATTAAAGCTGGGAACTTCTAAGCTGAACGGTAAAGCGACTATTACATTGCCAGCTGGAACAACTGAGGTTACTTATTATGCTGTAGGTTGGAAAGGAACTTCTGCAAAACTTCAGTTCTCTGTAGCAGGTTCAGTTGTCGGCACTCAGTCTCTTGCTGCAAACACAGGAGCAACTGGAAACTCTCCTTATACAATGACAGTTTCAGATTCAGACCACTATACATTCTCTTTGGGTTCTGCTCTTGAGGCGGATACTGAAGTGACTGTGGAAACTACAGGTTCTGCATACCGTGCAATTATTTTTGGTATCCAGGCAAAATAAGACTTCATGATATGATATTTCAGGCGGCCTCAGGGTCGCCTGATTTTGTTTTAACATATTGTATGCATATCTTTGTGAATTATTCACAAAGGTAATCTGGATATGAAGAAAATGCTTTATATGGCGGGCCTGATCGTGGCTTCGCTGCTTATGTGGGGGTGCGACAGGCCGCAGCCGGAACCTGTCGGACCTGAGGATCCCAATGCGGATTTCGTGCTCGAGGTGTCAGATGTGACAGCTACATCTTGCCATTTCTCTGTTGAGCCGAAGGATGAGACGATGTCATATGTGGTGATGCTTGTCGACAAGGCTGACTTTGATGCATTTGAGGATGAGTACAAGTATCAGGACAGTGACCTGGAATGGTTCCGCAACAAGGCTCTGGAAGAGGAGAAGGACCTGACTGAATGGCTTGAGGACTTTCTCCATGTAGGCCCGTTCGAGAGTGACGAGGCCGGACTGATGCCTGGTACTGCATACTATCTGTATGCATATGGCCTCGATTATGAGGGCTATTTCACGACAGGAGTAAACAAGATAGAGTTCACCACTCCGGAGATAGAAATGTCCGATGTGACCTTCGACATCGAGGTGAGCGATATCGGACTGACCAACGCCAAGGTGAGCGTGACAGCGAGTGAGAAGGACGCACTGTTCTTCATGAATGTATTCTCAGTAGCGGAATATGAGCAGTGGGGCGGAGATGAAACAGCATATGCCACCCATGCCTCAGCCCTTGTAGACTACTATATAAAGATGGGCCAGACGCTTGAAGCTATGGTGACGAATCTGGGAAGCATCGGAACAGAGGAGCTCGTATTCAATGACCTTACGGACAATACCGAGTACATAGCATATGCAGTAGGAATCGATGAGAACTTCTTTGTGAATTCCGCACCTTCGGCAGTCCGCTTCACCACAAAGAAGTCTGTGCAGTCTTCGAATACCTTTGTCATAGACATACGGGAGGCGACATTCTGCACCGTCAAGGGAACTGTGACCCCGTCTAATGACGATCCTTTCGTCTGTGTGGTGCAGTCGAAGAGCCAGTTCGCAGAATACGAGTCGGAGTCCGACATAATGTATGATATAGTAAATTCATATCTGAAATGGGATTCGCTGGACGGTATCCTCTATGCGGGAGAAGTGGTGAATCTTGAAGACATATCCTCATTGTCTCCTGAAACGGAGTATGAAGTGTTCTGCTTCGGCTGGGACGAGGCTCCGACAACAGCCTTGACAAGAGCGTCTTTCACTACTTCTGCAGCCGGCGGCAGACCGCAGGCTCAGAATTTTACATTTGCCATTTCTAATGTCATCCACAATAAGGCAACCGTGAACATTACTCCTGAACTTGGCCTTTATTATTTCTTTGACTGTATGTCCGTGGCGCAGCTCAATGAGTATGCGGCGGCGGAAGGTTCCGAAAGCGATGCCATCTGCAGGTTCATAGATGAAAGGATAGACTACGGCGCAGAATTCTTCGGATGCACCAGAGCGGAGTACCTTGAAGACATGGGCGGAGTGATGGGCAAGCAGAAATGGACTTTCACAGATCTCGAGGAAGATACCGAATATGTGATTGTGGCCGCATCAGTGAACATGAAAACAGGACTCATATCATATAGGAAAGGATTCAAGAGCGAAGTATTCCGCACCACGATACTCATAGAAAGCAACGCGGCAATCGAGTTCGTCGTTGACAGATACTATGACGGAACAGAGCTCGCAGAGCTTGACCCGACGCAATTCAGCAGATGCAAGGGTATGGTCATGGTGCCGTATGCAATCGTTCCGAATGCCGATGCGGCGCATTGGAGGACTACTTTTGCCTATGGCGAGTTCAAGAGCTGGGCAGAAAGGGATGATGTCCTTATTGAGCTTGACTATAAGTGCGACAACGACAAGACTCAGGGTTTTGCTGTAGTTCATTATGACCAGGTCGTGTCGTTCCTTGGCATAGCCGAGGATGCATCCGGATATACCGGTCCGTTCACGATCCTCGAATTCAAGGCTGAGCGCGGCGGAGCATCTCCTGCACAGGAGTTCATTGATTCATTAAAGTAGATCTGATATATGAAGAAGTTTTTTTCAGTTCTGGCTTCTCTTGCCTTTTTGTTTGTGTCATGCACGGAGAAGCCTGATACAGGAGAGAATGCCGGCGGAGATGCCGTAATTCCCGAGCTTCCGGCAGATCCTCAGCCCGGCAGCACGGATTTCTCGCACAGGATACTCCTGCTTCAGCATACAGGCACCGCCTGTCCTAACTGTCCGCAGCTGATGGCATCCCTCAAGACTCTGGCGGAGGACGACTCATACACGGCAAAATATCAGCATGTGGCCGCTCATTCATATAATCAGAGCGACCCTGCATATTCCAAGGCCGCGGAAAACCTGTCGCAGGCATTCTGCAGCGGATACTATCCCGATCTCACATTCAATCTTACAAAGGAAAGCACAGGCACATCACCGGTCGATGTGATAAAGTCGCATATAGACGACCTGCATATGGATGCTGCAGACGCAGGCATCGCGGCCTCTGTCCTTCAGACAGGCTCCAACCTTGGTGTGAATGTCCAGATCAAGGCTGCCAGGGAGAACAAATACCGTATAGCTGTATGGGTTCTCGAGGATGGAATCAGAGCAAGGCAGGACGGAGCGTTCGAAGATTGGATGAATACGCACAGCAATGCTGTAAGGGTGATGGCGGGCAGCACACTCAATCTTCGCATATATGGCGAGAATGTCGATGTCCTCAAGAAGGGAGAGACGGCCTCGAAGTCTTTTGTGATTGCTCTTGAAGACGGATGGAATGTGGAGAACTGCAAGGTCATGGTCCTGGTCAATGCCGCTACGGATGACGGCAGGTACAATCTTGCAAACTGCGCAATATGTCCGATAGGAGAGTCAGTATCGTATAGATATAATTAATTGACAATGAGTAATTTGAGACGTATATTCATTATCCTTGCAGCCCTCGCCATGTCTGTGGCCTGCGAGCAGAAGGGACCGGATGAAAAGACCGGAAATTTTGACATAGAGGTGTATGACCTCCATTCGAGTCATTGCAAGGTCAAGGTCGTGCCCTCGGACCTCGAGGCTCCGTATTTCTGTGGCGTGGCCACAGAGGAATACCTTTCCACCTTCGGTCCGCTTGACGACATGCGTACTACAGCGACCAACTTCATAGAGACAATGCTGCTGGAGAACAGCGACTTGTCCATAAGTGAGCTTATGAAGACAGGGGAGTATGAGCGTGAAGTGACCGGACTTCAGCCGGAGCAGTCGTTCGTAGTCTTTGTCTGCTATACCGGAGAAATGGGTGAAGTGATTTCCGAAGTGGAATCATTGATAGTGAAGACGCCGGCCCTGGAAGAGGTTGACAATCATTTTGAGATAGAGATAGACCAGATAACAGCCACTTCGGCCATGCTTTTCATCACGCCTTCTACTGACGATGAGTATGTGTGGCTGGAGTTTCCTGAGTTCGTCTACAAGGAGATGACTATGGATGAGCTTGCAGCTTTCCTGGAGAAGAACTACAAGCCTTTCTTTGCGCAGCATACCAATACCGGCGAGATGGTACATTCTTTTGACGGAGTTCTCGACCCGGATACCGAATACATGATAATCGTTTTCGGATATGACGGAGGATTCACTACTCCTCTTGCGACAAAGAAGTTCAGGACTCTCGAGCCTAATGATCCTAAGGATGTTACATTCGGGATAGAGCTGGGCACCTTGACCCCGCGCAGCGCCAATGTCACATTCAAGCCGTCCGATGCGAGTGTCGCTTATCTTGCCATCGTGACCGATGAGGCTCGCCTTCTCAGGCAGGGCGGTACCGATGCCGAGGCAGTCAAGAAGCTCATCGACAGCCAGATAAAGACAGCCATAGCTTTCGGTGACTGTAAAGACAGGGCGGAGTTCTCGAAATACTATGCCCAGCGTGGAGAGCAGACCGGTTCCTTCTCCCTCAAGCCGGGCGAGAAGCATTATGCATGCGCTGTCTGTGTCGACAAGGATGGAAACTTTGCGTCGGAGGTCGCCATAAAGGAATTTATGGCTCCTGCTGAAAATGCCACAGATGCTGCAGTCACCGCTTCGCTGTTCAAGTATTTTGACGGGGATGCCCTGGCTCAGTCTTCCCCTGACATGTATGGGGATTTTGCAGGATGGGCGGTAGTGCGTCTGAAGTTCAGCCTGCAGAATTCGGCCTCTACTGCAGTGTATACAATCTACCCTGAGCAGATCCTCAAGGAAGAGGGAGCGACTGATGAGGACATACGTGCCATTCTCCTTGACGACGAGTATCTTGGAACATATACCTTCCTTGCGGAAGGTCTTACCGAGGTGCAGCTCGAATGGGGATGTGACTATAAGCTCTTTGCCATTCCTTTCGATGCCAGCGAGAATGCCGGCGAGATGTTTGTCCTGGACATACCGGCCCTGGACAGGAACGGAGCGGCTCCGGTGGCGGAGTACTGATGGATTTTCTTTTGTTAAAAAAAGAAAAAATTATAAAATTTAGAAAAATCTGCATACTGATAAATAAAAATCTTCAACAGGAAATATGAAAGCTCTTGATTTTTTCGCATTTTTGCGGAGAAAGAAAGAGGAGAGGCAGCATAAATTTTATTGCCTAAGAAAGGCCACGTTTAATTATTAATTGTAAAATTTATGCAAGCAGATTTCAGGTATGCAGACTTGATGAATGACGATGTCTTCAAACTGGTTTTCGGTCAGGAGTCAAGCAAGGATGTTATGATTGAGTTTCTCAATCGGGTGATTACGGACAGGGTCATTGTCGACCTGGATTTTATGGACAAGGAGATGAAGTCCTTGGATCGTGACAGAAAGGATTCTGTATACGATATGTTCTGTAAGACGGATGATGGGTCAAGGATTGTTGTGGAGGTCCAGCGAAGGAAGCAGGATAGCTATATAGAACGAACTCTGTATTATTCCACTTTCCAGATCCACAATCAGGTAGATGCAGGCAGGGATAGTTATGCATTCTGTCCTGTTTACGTGATCAGCATATTGGACTTCAATATTGATGAGAATCGGGGAAATCCGGATGTGAAGACGGTTTATCGTTTGTACGAGGAGGGTAAGCATACTCTTTTGACGGATAAGCTTACCTTGATCTATCTGGAACTTGGGAAGTTTGATAAGAAGATCGAAGAACTGGATGGCGATGTGTTGGAAGGCTTTTATTTTTGCTTGAAGAACATGCATTGTCTTGATGAGTGTCCGGATGTGCTTGAGCATGGAGTTTTCAAGAGGATGTTTGATATATCCGAATTGATAAAGATGGATGAAGTTACACGTTCTAAAGTATTGATGAAAATGACAACAGAAAGGGATTTGAGAAATCAGATGGCCTATGCTAGGAAAGAGGCCATAGCTGAAGGTCTGGCGGAAGGGCGTGAAAGAGGACTTGCGGAAGGAAGAGCGGAAGGAAGAGCGGAAGGAAGAGCAGAAGGAAGAGCAGAAGGAAGAGCAGAGGGAAGGGCAGAAGGGTTGGCCGAAGCCGCTAGAAAGATGTTGGCGTCAGGAATGACGCGAGATACAATCGCAGAAATTCTTGAGTTACAGGTTGCTGAGTTGGATGATATGCTTCAATAAGCATCATGTGTAGAAAAAGAGGTTGGGCAGTGCCGTAAGGTGCTGCCCTTTTTCTGTGGTATGTGTGTTGCTTTATTGCAAAAGTGCTGATTGATAGTTATATTTGCAAGTTCAAGATGTGAAGTGAAAGCAAGTGGAATATATTATAATTTAAATGATTATGAAATTAAGAAATCTATTTGTCGGTGCGGTGGCGGCTGTCTTCGCACTGGCTGGCTGTCAGGAGAAGGAACAGAACCTCGGAACTCCTGATATTTCGATCAGCACAAATGAGCTGACATTTGACGTAGAGGGCGGTGAGCAGGCTATTACAGTCAATGCTACACGCGACTGGAAGGTCGAGACAGATGCAGACTGGGTGGTTGTTGACCCTGCGAAGGGTGAAGCTTCGGCTGATGACCAGACCGTGACTGTCACTGTTCTCGAGAACACAGGCATGGACCGTTCTGCAGACCTCAAGTTCACAATCGGCATGAAGAGCAAGTATCTGACAGTATCACAGGCAGGCCCTGGTGGCTCGGCAGAGGCTCTCATCGTTTATTACAACGACTATGACAAGGTTGAGGCAGAAAAGACCTATGGTTCAGGATCAAGCTGGCCATATCTCGATCAGTTCGACGGCTGGATGAACCAGACAGGTACAGGTGCTGCAAATGTAGAGTATGCATACAGTGGAATGTCTGCCCGTGCAAACTCAACTTCAGACAGCAGCTATTCTGACTATGCAGGATCAGGCAAGAACAACATGTTCTTCGGAAAGTCTGCATATCTTGCAACAAAGAACATTGCACTTGGTGGCGCTACTGACTTTACACTTACATTCGGTTCCGAGAAGTATTCTCAGGACGGAGACAGCGTCTTCAAGAATGCTGAGTTCCATGTTTACCTCAGTAACGATGCGGCAAAGTGGGTAGAGATTGACTATACATTTGCCGGAACTGAAGGTGGAAGATGGAATATTGCAGCTGCGGATTTCTCTGTTCCTGCAGGCACTGAGAACCTTTCTGTATGCGTGAAAGCGGATGTTGCCAGCGTGTACCGTATGGACGACCTGAAACTTGTGATCTCAGACGGCGGTGCCGAGGTTGATTTCTCAAAGGGCGTGGAGATGGATTTCACAGCTGGCGGCAGCACAGGCGGCGGCAGCACAACAGCTCCTGAGTCCAAGGGAAAGATGACCGTAGAGGAGTTCATCGCAGCGGCTGACACTCAGAACTACTATGAACTTACAGGTACCGTTTCAGGCTTCAATCCTACATATTGCAGCTTTGACCTTACTGATGCAACCGGAAAGATCTATGTGTATTCGGTTCTCGATGCAAGCAAGGCAGAGTGGACAAGCAAGATTTCAAACGGCGGTACCATCACTATCTATGGAAAGTACCTCTACTATGAGCAGAAGTCTCAGCATGAGGTGGTGGATGCTCATATTGTAAGCTTCGAGGGTGACGGCTCGGGTTCAACCACTCCGTCAGGTCAGCCTGAGTCACTGACAAAGGCGACCATTGCCGAGTTCCTTGCAGCGCCAGAGAGCTCAGATGTATGGTATGAACTCACAGGCGAGATTGTCAGCATCGAAACAGGTAATGCTTATGGTAACTTTACAATCAAGGATGCTACTGGTGAGGTATATATTTATGGTATGACTTCAAAATGGGTTGGTTCCAATGATAAGTCATTTGCCTCTTTGGGTCTGAAGGAGACCGATGTCGTGACTCTCGGAACACTCCGCGGATCATATAACGGTCAGGCTCAAGGTGGCGGAAGTGTAGTACCTGCATATTATATCAGCCATGTGCCAGGTGCTGGTCTTCCAGAGGACCCTTCAGGAACTGTAGAGTTAACCTTCTCAGCCGATACTCAGGAATCGGCAGGTTCATACACGTCGGATTGGTCTGCTACAATTGGAACTAACAGTTGGAGGATTGTCAATTTCAATAATAATAACAACAAGTGGTCTTATATCAAGTGTGGTCATAAGGCAACATCGAATACTGCAACTATAACTACTAAGAATGCATTAGCAGGAACTATTACCTCTGTAGTCGTTCAGGTTGATAAGATTATCGATGCATCTAAGTGTACTACAAAGTTGGAGGTAGCATCTGATGCGTCTTTCTCAAATATAGAAGAGACTGTTAATGTTACAATTGCACAGGGTGCAGTCAACTATACCTTGACAACTCCACGAGCAAATTGCTACTATCGTCTGGTTTTTGATTGCGTTGGACTTGGTGGGGACAATAACGGAAATGTTCAGATTTCTAAAGTGAAGTATCTGGCTGCAGAGTAAAAAGATGAAATCCAGATCAATATTCAAGGTCGCAGTGGCTGTGATAGCTGCCTGCGGCCTTATGCTGACTTCATGCAGCAAGCCGGAAGACAAGACTCGGGATATTTTCCATGTGTCAGTCAAAACTCCTAAGGTAGGTTCGGGCAAGGGTCAGCAGTTTGTGAGCGTGAAGTGCAGCGGCAGCTGGACACTCGCTCTTGTCGCAGACGAGGGCGAGGTGGACTGGGCGGAGCTCAGCGTTACTTCCGGTCAGGGTGACAAGAACAACGTCGTCCTGAAATATGAGGTAAATGCAACTGAGAGCACCCGTTCTTTGAAGATAGTCCTTGACAATGGTGTTAAATGGACAGACTGTGCATTCGAGCAGGCTGCGACCGGTCAGCATCCCGATGACGACCCCGATGGCAGCTCGGGTCAGGTCAACGTTGACCTGACCAAGACCGGCTGGCTGGAGCTCCCGGCAATGGATGATCCTGCTCTCGGATACTACAGCCACAGCTTCAAGATGGGCGGCAAGACCTACAGGAACTATTCGTTCGGATGGAGCCAGAAGGACCGTGTGGCGCTCTGGGTGGCATATCCGCTCTGCAAGTTCTATACAAACGGAAGTGCCGGAAGAACGAATGCATGGGCTTTGGACCCGCTTCTTGGCGAGGATTCTGCGGCTCCTTTCGGAGGCTATGCGGGAAGCTATGCAAGAGGCCACCAGATCCCGTCGGCTGACCGTCAGTGTTGCTATGATGCAAATGCACAGACATTCTATGGCACCAACATGACTCCGCAGTTGAATGACCATAACGAAGGCATTTGGTCTGACCTTGAAGGCAAGGTGCGCGGATGGGCAGACACTTCGGACACGACTTATGTGGTGACAGGAGTCACAGTGAGCGCTTCCAGCAAGAAGGAAAGAGATTCGTATGGAAACAGCGTGACCATCCCGGATGCATACTTCAAGGCGGTTCTCAAGTATAACAAAGCCTCTACTTTTGCACCATGGACTGCTGCAGCGTTTTATCTTGAGCATAGGGCATATTCAGGCAGTATTACGAAGTCACACTCAATGTCCATAGACGAACTCGAGGAAATAACAGGAATAGATTTCTTCGTGAATCTTCCTGCCAAGGTCGGCGAGGAGCAGGCTGCAAAGCTTGAGGCTGCCGATCCGGCCAGCTCTTCGGCATGGTGGTAATGAAAAATTATGAAAAGAATAGCAATGATATTCGCGGCGATGGTGCTTTTCTGCACCTGCGCGCAGGCCCAGAAGGGCACAAAGAATTATGTCGTGGGATTCTACAACCTTGAGAATCTCTTCGATACATACAACGACCCGGCAAAGAATGACGAGGAATTCCTTCCGGAGGGAAAGAACAAGTGGACTGAAGCGAAATATCAGAAGAAGCTTCAGAACATGGCCAAGGTCATCAGGTCGATGAAGGAGGAGAACGGCGCATGGCACGCCATCCTTGGCGTGTCGGAGATCGAGAACCGACTCGTGCTCGAGGACCTCGTGATGGAGCCTCAGATCGCAGAGGCCAACTACCAGATCATCCACTATGACGGACCGGACCGTCGTGGAGTGGACGTGGCTCTGCTCTATAAGCCTGAGGTGTTCAAATTCATTGAAAGCGAATCGATTCCGTTCACTTTCGAGGGCAGCACCATAGACTGGATCCAGAGCAAGGAGGAGAGGGACTATTTCCGTACCCGTGACATCCTCATGGTGCATGGAACCATCGACGGCGAGCACTTCGCGTTCTATGTTGCGCACCTTCCTTCCCGCGCAGGCGGAAAGAAGGGCGGCAACCAGCTCCGCGACCGCGGCGGCGAGATCATGTATAACCACGCCATGATGATGCAGGAGAAATATCCGGGCATCAAGATCGTGTGCATGGGCGACATGAACGACAATCCGACAGACCCGTCAATGGCTGAGTATCTCCACGGCAGAGAGTTCAAGGAAGATGTCACCGACAAGGATTTCTTCTCTCCTTTCACTTCGATGCTTAAGGCAGGATTCGGCTCGCTGGCATATCAGGGAGTATGGAGCATATATGACCTTCTCCTGGTCAACAATGCCCTTGCAAACCCTCAGGAGGGCACATTCGGCCTTCTCCAACTTCATAAGAAGGGGTACTATGGACGCGTATACAACCCTAAGTTCCTGACCAACCAGAAGGGACAGTACAAGGGCACTCCGTTCAGGACATTCTCCAACGGATCGTTCATCGGAGGCTACAGCGACCACTATCCGACTTACATCGTAATCACTAAATAAATATGATAAAGAAAGCACTATTATTCATCGCGGCGCTGCTTTGCTCTTTCGCCCTCTTCGCTCAGAGGAGCGACTGGGGTGGAGTCAAGGGTACGGTCGTAAACCGTGCAGGCAGGGCCCCTATCGCGGACGCTGCCCTCACGCTCTCGCAGAACGGCGAGACCGTTGCGACAGCAGTATCTGACGCGGAAGGCCGCTTCCTCATGGAAGACCTTCCAAACGGAATGTATGACCTGACCATCAAGGTGAACGGATACCTTGATGCCAATGTCAATGTGACCATCGAAGGCTATGTGAAGGACCTTATCTTCGTGGGTATGGTCGTAGAGCAGGTCGTGACAGATGTCGATGACTCCAACTTCGCGGAGTTCGATATGGACGACTCGGGATTCGAGGACGCTCCTTCGATCCTTTTCGGCAGCAACGACCCGTTCACCAACATCGCAAGCTTCGGCTTCAGCTCAATCCGCTTCAAGAACAGAGGATATACCAATGAATCTCAGGACGTATATCTCAGCGGCATCAGGATGAACGACGCCATCACAGGATATTCTCCATACTCTCTCTGGAGCGGTCTCAACGAGGCCATGAGAAGCAAGGAGACAACTGTAGGAAACGAGGTGTCAGACTATGGCTACGGCGGATATAACGGCGTCACCAACATCCATGCAGTGCCTTCAAGCGTACGTCCGGGCTGGCGTTTCAGCGCGCTGACAAACAGCGCCCTCTACCGCCTCCGCCTCATGGCGACTTATGCTTCTGGCGAGCTTGACAACGGCTGGTCATATGCGTTCAATGTGTCTGCCCGCCTTGGCGGAAACGACTGGGTTGAGGGTGTGTTCTACCGCAATTTTGCATATTATGCAGGTGTAGAGAAGAAGTTCGGCGACATGCATCGCCTCAGCCTCGTGACTTTCGCGGCTCCGGGCCAGCGTGGCGCGCAGAACGCTTCCACCCAGGAGGTTTATGACCTGATGGGCGACAACATGTACAACAGCAACTGGGGTTACCAGGACGGAAGGGTGCGCAACGCCCGCGTCCGCAAGACCTTCGAGCCTGTGACCATCCTCAAGTATACCGTCAACCCTACAGATGACCTCGAGGCTTCCGCTACAGTGCTCTGGAGGACAGGTAAGAACGGATATACAGCGATGGACTGGTATGACGCTCCAGACCCACGTCCGGACTACTACCGCAACCTTCCAAGCTATTTCTGGATGGATGATCCTGACTATGGAAGGCAGAATGCCGAGAAGGCGGCCTGGGCTCAGTATGCATGGGAGGAGAACATCCCTGAGTATGCACACCTGAACTGGGACAGACTCTACAATGTCAACTGGAACAACATTGACGCAAACGGCATGGCCCGCTCGAAATATGTGATCGAGGAGCGCCGTGTGGATCAGAATGACGTGAATCTCGGTGCCAATGTGAAGTGGAATGCAAGCAAGGCATTCACCCTCACAGGAGGTCTCAACTACAAGTGGAACCGCACAGAATACTACAAGAAGCTCGACGACCTTCTCGGTGGTAACTACTATGTGAACATCGACCAGTTCGCTGAGCGCGACTTCGCTTCAAACCAGGCGATGGTCCAGAACGACCTTGACTATTATCTCGAGCATGGAGCGGCACAGGTCCTCTTCCAGGGTGACAAGTATGGTTATGACTACTATGCAAACATCCGCAAGGCAGATGTATGGGCGAACGGAGCCCTCGACCTCGGCGGCTTCAAGGCAAATCTCGCCCTCCAGGCTGGTTACGAGACATTCTGGAGAGACGGTCTCGTGAGAAAGGGTCTCTTCCCAGGTCTCAATGACGACGGTTCTGACTTCATCGTAGGCGACAAGAATCTCACTACATATGAGAAAGTAAATGGCGAGCTTGTTCCAATCACTTCAAAGGGCAAGTCAGCAGCTCCTGAATTCTTCACATACTCTGCAAAGCTCGGTCTTCAGTATCACTTTGCAGGCGGCCACAGAATCTATGCGAACGGAGGTTACTTCAATGACGCTCCTACATTCGCTCAGTCTTTCATCTCTCCTCGTACAAGGAACTCTCTTGTTCCTAACCTCGAGACCATGAAGACCGTTTCTGCTGACCTCAACTATCAGTACAGCAACAACGGCTACAATGTCCGTGTGACCGGTTTCTACACCAAGATCATGGATCAGACCGATATGATGAGCTTCTATGACGACTCGCAGAACTCGTTCACCAACTTCGCGATGAGCGGCATCGACCAGCGTCATATGGGCGTCGAGCTCGGTTTCAAGGTACCTCTTCCGGTGCAGGGACTCTCTGTCGAGGGTGCTCTCAGCTGGGGTGAATACATCTACACTTCGACTCCGCGCATGACTCAGACAGTGGACAACAGCGCAGAGGTGGTTCATGACAATGCTCAGGTTCCTTATTGGGCAAGCCATCCGATCTATAAGAAGTACACAGACGATTTCGGCGTCGTGACATATGAGACTGACGTAGACGGAAACTACATCGTCGAGAAGAACCAGAAGCACTACGTGCCTTCTACTCCTCAGCTCGCAGCTGACCTCGGCCTGAACTACCGTACAAACTCATACTGGTTCTTCGAGATTGACGCTCAGTATTTTGCAAAGTCATACCTCGACATGAACCCTGGCTACAGGACAGACCTTGCAGTGAACGGTCCTGACGGCATCTTCACTCCGGTTGAGGTTGAGTACATGGCGGCTCAGGAGGAGTTCAAGCCTGTATTCCTGCTCAACGCAAGCATCGGAAAGTCTTGGTACATCGACCGCAAGTACAACTTCGGATTCTCTCTCAACCTCCAGAACATCACCAACAACAGGTGTGTGAAGACCGGAGGTTACGAGCAGACCCGTCTGATTGACAGCGAGAGCGCCGAGAGGTTCTACCGCTTCGACTCGAAGTACTTCTACATGCAGGGCATTAACTATATGTTGAACCTCTATTTCAGATTCTAAAGTATGAAAAGAATATATGCATTAATCATTGCCGCGGCGGCGCTCTTCGCAGGATGCGAGGAGTTCCAGCCGGTGATGTTCCAAGGCAAGTACCCTGATCCTGAGCCTCAGCAGATCTATACCGACGAAGACTTCGGCAAGTTCACACCTATTGCAGAGGTGAAGCAGATGTACGTCGACAACGGCAACAAGCCATACGACATCACAAAGAACTGCGTCATCAAGGGACAGATCATCACATCTGACAAGACAGGAAACATATACAAGAGCTTCTATATCCAGGATGCGACAGGCGGTATCGAGATCAAGATCGGAAAGAACGGCCTCTACAACGACTACAAGGTGGGTCAGTGGATCTATGTAGACTGCACCGACCTTACCGTAGGAAGCTATGAAGGCATGCTCCAGATCGGATACAAGGACGAGACAGGCGAGTATGAGACAGCATATCTCGAGCACTCGGCCATTATAGACAACCATGTGTTCAAAGGTGCGATGGCAGACGAGAAGACTCTCATCAAGCCGGTGACCATAGCTGGAAACCAGGTGTATGAGGACAAGTATCTCGGCACTCTTGTGACCATAGAGGGCTGCAAATACAGCAACCTCGTGTTCCTCATAGGCTACATCGACCCTAACATCGTCAAGGAGTCTGACAAGAAGTCCAACTGGAACCGCTTCTTCCTCGATGACGAGGACGGACACAACTGGAACATCACCTCATGGGCGATGTCAGAGAGCCTCTTCAAGGAGCATGTGGACAACGGCGACTTCGATGCGGTTGTCATGAATGACGGCGTGACAGTTGGAGAACGCAAGGACCTCATCAAGCCTCAGCCATACACCATGAACCAGTATTTCGAGATGCCTGGTCTTACCGGAAACAAGAAATACCTACAGGTGCGTTCAAGCGGCTACGCGAAGTGGTCTGACGTGAACATCCCTCAGCCTGTCCTTGACGGCGAGGCGACTGTGACATTCACAGGAGTCCTCACCAAGTTCGAGGCGGAGATGCAGTTCACCCTCATAGACCTCAGCGGCGTAAAGAAGGCCGACGGTTCTCCTTGGTATGATGAAAACAATAATGTAATCTTGTAGAAATGAGAAAGTTATCATTAATTGCTATAGTTATCATGGCGGCAGTATCCTGCAACAGAACAAATCCATTCCTTACAGAGTGGAACACTCCTTACGGAATTCCTGACTTCGAGGCCGTGCAGGAGAAGCACTATGTTCCTGCAGTCGAGGCCGGCATCCGCCAGCAGCAGAGCGAGATCGACGCGATCATCGCTGACCAGGACACCCCTACATTCGAGAATGTAGTGGAGGCATATGAGTGCTCAGGCGCCATCCTCGACAGGGTTGTCGGTGTGCTCTTCAACCTTTCAGAGACAGACGGAACAGACTCTCTCCAGAAGATCGTGGAGCAGGTGCTTCCGATGCTTTCAGCGCACTCAGACAACATCTTCATGAACCCATACTTCTTCAAGAAGGTGGAGGTGCTCTATAATGACATGGAGAACCTCGGTCTCAATCAGGAGCAGAAGATGACCCTCAAGAAGCTCTACAACAGCTTCGTGAACAACGGTGTCGCCCTCGGCGAGGCAGAGCAGGCAAGAATGCGCGAGATCAACATGGAGCTCTCGTCACTGTCCAATACATTCGGAAACAGGCTTCTCGCCGAGAACAATGCGTTTGCGCAGGAGTTCGGCGTGGCCATTTCCGAGTATGGCGGAGCGATGGCCTCTACCGAGGACCGCGCTCTTCGCGAGAAGATGTTCAAGGCATATGCCTCACGCGGCAACAACGGTAATGAGAACGACACCAAGGACCTCATCATGAAGATGATGGCCCTCCGCATAGAGAAGGCAAACCTTCTCGGATATGAAAACCCTGCACAGATGATCCTCCATGACAAGATGGCCGGAACACCTGAGGCGGTCGATGCATTCCTTGCAGGCATCATGGCTCCGGCTGTGGGGAAGGCAAAGGCGGAGATCGTCGACATGCAGGCAATCATGGACGAGGACATCAAGGCTGGTCTTCTTCCAGAAGGTTCGAAGATCGAGCCATGGGACTGGGCATACTATGCAGAGAAGGTGCGCAAGGCAAAGTATGCGCTCGATGAGGAGCAGACCAAGCCATATTTCAAGATGGAGAATGTGCGTGCCGGCGTATTCAACACTGCCCACAAGCTCTTCGGCCTCAACTTCGAGCAGCTTGACAGCATCCCTGTATATCATCCTGACGTAGAGGGTTTCAAGGTGACAGATGCAGACGGAAGCCTTATCGGCGTCCTTCTCACAGACTACTTCCCGCGCAGCACCAAGAGGGGCGGAGCATGGATGAACAACTTCGTGAACCAGGAGATCGTCAAGGGCGAGGAAATCCGTCCTGTGATCGTGAATGTCGGCAATTTCTCAAAGCCGGTCGACGGCAAGCCGGGCCTCCTCACCCTCGATGAGGTGGAGACCATGTTCCACGAGTTCGGACATGCCCTCCACGGCCTTCTCAGCCAGTGTACATACAAGAGCGTGGCTGGCACATCTGTAGCGCGCGACTTCGTCGAGCTTCCTTCGCAGATCATGGAGAACTGGGCATTCCAGGACGAGGTGCTCGCAGAGTATGCTCGTCACTATGAGACCGGTGAAGTGATCCCTGCAGAGCTTGTAGCCAAGATCAATGCGGCAGGCACATTCAACCAGGGCTTCATGACCACAGAGCTCGCAGCAGCATCCATCCTCGACCTCAAGTGGCACATGCTCTCCGAGCTCCCGAGCGACTCCACTGTCATTTCGAGCGAAGTCGAGAAATCCTTCGTAGAAGAATTCGAAGCGGCAGCATGCAAGGAGATGGGCCTCATCGACGAGATCATCCCACGCTACCGCAGCACATACTTTGCCCACATCTTCAGTGGCGGATACAGCGCAGGCTACTACAGCTACCTCTGGGCAGAGGTGCTTGACAAGGACGCGTTCGAACTCTTCATGCAGAAGGGTATCTTCGACAGCGAGACAGCCATGTCATTCCGCCGCAACGTCCTCGAGAAGGGCGGCAGCGACGAGCCTATGGATCTCTACCGCCGCTTCCGCGGCGCCGACCCGGATCCGGCAGCTCTCACCCGCGCCCGCGGTCTGTAATTGACATGATGCGATGATACGCTTAAGTCAGAAGATGAAAAGACTCTTCAATGTCATGGCAGACAACGCATTGGCGTCTGCCGTGACATTGCTGGTCGTATTCGTGTTCATCCTGTTTCCTTTGTCCTTCTCCCGTTTCAATACGGCGCAGACAATGAGGGAGCAGTACAACCTGATGGATGCGTATTTTACCATAAGCAATCATGTGGGTAAATCCCGTCCGTACCATAATACGCGTCATGATATAGTGATAGTAGATATAAAGGATATATATGACAGGGATGAACTGGCTGATATTGTTTCTATGGTAGTAGCCTCAGAGCCTTCTGCGGTGGGACTGGATGTTATGTTCGATCAGAGGAAGTCGGAGAGGGCGGATTCTGTCCTGTCGGCATTAGCGGCTTTGCCGAATGTCGTGTCTCCTGTTATCCTTGTTTCCGAAAGGCTGGGAAACGGTCCCTCTTTTTCAGGCGCCACCCTGCCGTTCTATATGTCCGATATCCGTCCGAATGCCGGATTTGTCAATGTGGCGACATCGGGCGCAACCGAGACATGCCGGTATTATACGGCAGCCTTGAAACTTGGCAATGTGGAGGTCCCGGGTTTTGATATGGCTCTCATACGGACCGTATCTCCATCCGTTTACGAGGAGGTTGTGGGACGAGACGTGTTTTCCGGTTTTATAAACTACAGCCTTTCATCCTATTCGGTCTTTTCTGCCGATGCGCTTCCATATAATAAGGATATGCTTAAAAATAAGATTGTCCTTATTGGAGACAGGGACGATATGTCCGATATGCATGTGACTCCGATAGGTGCGCGTGTGCCTGGTGTGGACATACATGCAATGACCATTGCCACTATCCTTGAAGGCAGGGAGATCGACGTCATGTCGGAATCCGGGGCATGGATCTTCGCCTTCCTGGTCACCATGCTGATTATCCCTTTAATGCGTCTGCTCAAAAAGAATGATTGGACAGCGATATTTTCGCCTGTCTTCCAGACGCTCCTGATAATAGCTGCTGTCTTTATCTGTTATCTCATATTCGTGTCAAGCGGATATTATGTCAGAGTAGTCTATGCGCTCCTGGCCATAGGCTTTGTAGATTTGGGTTATAATCTTTATCTGAAACTTAAAGAGCTATGCGTAAAATTGCTGTCTCGCTGATGCTGATCCTGTGCGTGTGTCTTGCCCATGCGCAGAGCTATACTGTCGTCCATATTTCCGGTGGAGAATGTCAGGTAGACGACGGGAATGGATGGAAGCCATTGGAGGTCAATGCTTCTCTGGATAAGAATGCTGTTCTTAGGAACACGGGCAAGCCTTATTCGGAAGTTGTCATGAGGGAGGCTGGAAGTGAAATGGTATACAAGGTATATCTTCTCGAAGATAATTTCGAGCTCGTCCGCTTTGTGACCGACCAGTCCAAGGATATCCCTTCCGGCGAAGTGGAGAAATTTTCGTGTTTCATGATGGAGATGATAAGGACCTCAAAGGCGGTATCGGTGAATGTGAACTATAATCGCATTACCGCGACACATCGTGACGGGTCTGAGTCGGAGCTGTCTTCTGCCGACGACTTCATGAGATATATAGCCCACGCGGCAGGCGGCCGTCTGGATGTCGGCAGCGTTACCGGACTCTCATCGGGATTGATTGCAGACGTGAGGAAGGAGGATGGCTGTCTTGTCATTACGAATTATGGCGATGAGCCGGTGTTCTGTTATCCTTGCGTGTTGCGAAAGGGGTATGTGGCTCTGAAAGCATCACCTGTCTACTCTGACCGTATATTTCTGCTTGAGCCGGGCACAGAAGCCGCAGTGCCGTATGAAAAGGCATCGGCTGCAGAGAAAACAGTGGTGATTTTCTCTGCAACCGATTGTATATATGATCCTGTTATTGTTTCGGAATATCTTCAGATTGTCATAGACAGGAAGGCTCCGGAACCGCAGAATAAGTATGCATTCTGCGTCAATATCCTTTGATTATCTTCACTACTCCCGGGCCGACGATGTTTTCATTGGTGGTCATCTGTGAAAGTGAACCGGGAAGTGCTTGTCTGAAGTACTCGTATGCATATGAGGCTCCAGCCTTCCTCGGCCTGGCGGTCGATTCCCTTATGGATACTTGTATCTCGAACTCTCCGGCACTCCAGCATTCCTGATATCTTCCATTGCTGATGAATGCTCCATAGGAGCGAGGCACGAAGAAGCAGAAGCCGTTGAGCATATTTCCGGCCTTTTCTCCTCCGAAAGAAACCACCGGATTCTTTTCGTCATATTTCATGTTCGGTAACGAGATTCGGAACAGGCCGAGCTGCTGGTCCTGATGTACGATCATTGCCTCGTCGATCCAGGTGGCTGTGATAACTATGTCTATTTCGATCGAAATGCGTTTTTCCCTTCCGTATTTGGCCTTGACCTTCGACAGGTCTATCGCCAGTGAATCCAACTCCATGCTGAAGCGGGAATTGGTAATGAAGGATGTCACGGATCCCGGGTCTGAAGGTACGCTGCACTCCAGATGGAACACGCTGCTCGTGTCTGCTGCAATCATTTCTCTGGACATGTAAAGTCCCGAGAACTTCATTCCGGTCGGGTCTAAGGCTCCATATTGTGACGGGGCTTCGTAGAAATAATCCTTGACGGCAGGGGTGCTCCATTCGGCAACCTTCTGCTTCTGAGCCTTGTCGAATGCGGAGAATATTGCACGAGAAGCCAGGTTGGCGGCGAAATCTATGGCTGTGCTCACGAACCCCCTGTTCATGGAACGGGATAGCATGGCCGAACTTTGTCCTACGGCTATGCTCATCTCTGTCGTGTTCTTGACCTGCAGGAGTATCTCTTCCTGAGGTTTCGGTTCCTGTGCGTGGACGCTCAGCTGCATAAATGCCGCTGCAAGAGCAATAGCGATGATTTTCTTCATAGGTGTCTTTATTTATGGTGGCTGCCGAATAGACGAAAGCGTACCGTTATATTTATAGTGAAGTATCTGTTAAAGGAAATTCTCTCCCTGTTGTAATATGAATACCTTTCCAGATTTATCAAACCGGCGTTCAAGGGTATTTCTGCGTCAAAGTAGCAATAGTCGGAAAATGAGTATCCGACTACCAGATAGGGGATGAAGCTGTTCAGGCATTCGCGGTTGATCTTGCATAGATTATAGCTGTATTCCGATCCTCTGAACCCTGTTAGGAAGTCTCCTGACATGCCGATATAAAATCCCGTGAAGCCGGATATGGTTACTCCGACGATAGCTTTAGCAGATATGTGGCTGCTGGTAATATATGCCTTTCTGTCAGCCAGAATGTCGTTTTCGCTATGTCTGACTACCTTGTAGCCTATGGAGCCTATTACATAAGAATCTATTAAGGAGCCGTTTTTAAGCGATAGCCTTATATCAGGTCCGATTCCCACTCCATAACTATTAAGAAACAGGTTCCCGCCAATGGTTTTGTATGTAAAGTCAGGTCTGGTGAATTCCGCATGGATTCCTACTGAATACGGCACGCCCCTGTCCTTGCTATGACGAACAGGCGTAAGCTTGATCCCGCCTTCGGCTGCAGCAAGGTGCATAATGCAGAAGAATATGCATATCAATATGAGCTTCAGGTGTTTCACCGGCGTACTGGACAGGTACAAATATAATAAATATAAACTATATTTGCATACATAATCGGACAGATATGAAGCGCATATCAAGACTTGTATTTTCGCTGCTGCTTATATGCCTGTGCCATACATCTCATTCCCAGGAGCTGGACCGGATGTATGTGCCGGATTCTTTGTCCAATGCCAGGATGGCCCGGATGTTCTTCGCCATGGCCACGGACGAGGGCGATTCTTTAGAGCAGGCCAGTCTGTATCGGATGGCTCTTGAAAGATATGAACTTTTGTATCGGTCTGCCGAGTTGTCTTCTACCGAAGACTCTTTGAATGTCCTCATAAACATGGCTGTATGCAATAGTCACATAGACTCCAGCGGGCGTGTGGCTCCGTTGCTGCAGGAAATGCTTTATCTTGCGGAAAGCAGATATGGGGTTCAGACACAGGAATATGCGGATGCCGTCCGTTGTGCGGCGCGTGTCTGTGATATTTTCGGAGACCATTCCCAGGCACATGACCTTTATGACATATCGGCGGAACTGGCTGAGAAATTCGGTAATGGCGGATATAGGGGATTTACCCCCATACGCTATTCCTATTATCTGTTCGGAAGATCGTTCAACGAATATTGTAACGGAAGAGTGGGCAATGCTTACCGGTTGTCTCGCGAGGCGGATAAAGTGATGAGGAGGGAAGGCATTTCGGATGATGTCTATAGCAGAAATCTCAGGCTCCTTACTGATTATGCAGGAATCATGGGCAGGTCAGGTCAGAAACAGAAGAACCTCAGGCGTGCCACCGGACAGTATACCGCAGATCTGATGGTCCGTTTTGCGAGTATGTCCGAGATGCGCAGAAGTATGTATTGGGAGAGCGCATCTACGTATTTCGATGATATTCTGTCTGCTGCTTACGGGGGTTATGATGCTGAACTGTGTTGTGATGCCTATGATGCTTTGCTGTTCTCCAAAGGCCTTCTCCTGAACACATCTGTCGCCTATAGGGAATTCATCGGGAAGTCAGGTTGTGCCGAGGCGCGTAGAGGGTTACACGTACTGGACAGTCTTGTCGCCACCGGTGCCGATCCCTGCCAGATAGATTCCGCAGACATGGCTGTCGTGAGAATTCTGGATGAAGAGGGATTGCGGATGCCTCCGGTCAGAAAAGTAAGATGGCAGGATGTCAGGGATGCATTGGGAAAGGATGATCTTGCCATAGAGTTCTTCAGACTTAATGATGGGCGCTATGGAGCCTTGCTTCTTCGCAAGGGATGGAAGTCGCCGAAGATGGTGGAACTCGGTGATTCATATAAGATAAGACGTAAGGTGTTCCGTTCATACGAGAGTGAATTCATTGCCGGCGATATGCTGGATGAACATAAACGGGATTCGCTTCTTATTGATGACATCCTTAAGAGCAAGGCGATATGGGGCAGAGGTATTATGCGTCATTTCCCGTTGACGGACGAGGGGCGGGTGTTCTTTTCTCCGGACGGTATTTTCCATCAGACAGGTATAGAGTACCTGCCGCTATACACTTCTGCTTCAGGGTATGATGGTTCGACGGTACTGGATAATTATAAGATATATCGGGTGTCTTCCACAAGGGAATTGGCCGAAACCGGCGGCAACGATGTATCAGGTATGTCTGCCAGCATATATGGTGGTATGATGTTCAATCCTTCTCATGGCGATCTCGGTTATGCCGTCTCGTTGCTTTCGCAGACGGACAGCAGTCTCGTAGACGAGTTTTACGAAGAAGAGCTGGACGCCATGCAGGACGACCTGCTGGACAGTCTGTCTCGCGACGGAGGATATATACGTCCGCTTCCCAAGACATTGAGGGAAGTACATGAAGTGGATGATGTGGTCTCGGAATACGGTTCGCAATCGAGGCTTTATACAGGTGTGTTTGCCAATGAGGATGCATTCAAACAGAAGACTTACGGTCAGCATATCATCCATGTGGCCACTCACGGCTTTTACGTGACCGCATCTGATGCTTTGGGAGGAGGACATCAATATTACAGGGCTCGTTTCTCCCATAATCCTGCCGCCCTGTCCGATCCGATGTACCGCAGCGGCCTGCACTTTTCCGGTGCCGCTCCGTCATGGGCAGGGTATCCTGATTCCGATGGACTTGAAGATGGGGTGCTTACAGCCAAGGAGGTCTCCCTTATGAATCTTTCACACGCCGACCTTGTCGTGTTGTCGGCATGCCATACAGGAGCAGGAGAGATATCCAAAGACGGTGTCTACGGTCTGCAGAGGGCTTTCAAGAAGGCCGGTGCCAAATCCATCATTATGAGCCTGTGGGAGGTGAATGATAATGCTACCTATCTCATGATGAGCAGCTTCTACCATAACCGTTTTGTTCTTGGAATGTCTAAGTATGAGGCCTTCGTATCGGCGCAGCGCCAGTTGAGGAACATGTATCCTGAGCCATATTATTGGCGTGCATTCATATTGCTGGATCCTGAAATATAAGATTTGCCATGAGGAAATACATCGTCATCTTATTTGCCTTCCTGTGCGCCGAAATGTCGGCGCAGGTGGATTATGTGGAGTATTATGCGGAAAGGGCCGCAGCCTGTATGGCGGAGGGAGACGGATTGGGCGCACGCGATAACTTCAAGCGCGCATATGAGGCAACAGGAGAGAATATGGAATACGAGCGTATGGTTCTGGCTATCAACCTTTCCTCCGTTCTGATAGATCTTGCAGAGTACGCTGAGGCTTATTCATATATATCTGCCGCTGAGAAGTCTGCAGATTCGTATCCATCGCTCGTGGATGATCTCGATTATCAGAAAGCCGGACTCTTTGCAGCGGTAGGCGATAATGCTGCAGCTCTGGATATACTTGAGCCTCTGACACAAAGATTGTCCCCGGACAGTCATCTATATGTACCTTCGGTAAGAAGCCTTCTGGACACATATGTTCAGGATGGAAGATATGAAAAGACCGTCCATAAAGCGGATACCCTGATGTCTGTTGTCACATCATGTGAAGATTCCCTTTATGTGTCACGCCTGATGGTCCGGGCTTTTGCCTTGATGGGCAAGGAGGAGGAAGCCCGCCGCCATCAGAAGGTGTCGGATGAGCTTTATGAAGCTTTGCCGGCGGAAATGTTCCTGAAGGCTCAGCAGCAGCGCCTTCATGGAGAAGTCGATGAGATGTTCGGGGAATATGAAGCGGCATATGCTGCTTATGGCAGGGCTTGTGATCTGCTTGTTTCCGTATTGGGAAAGGGACATCCCGAGTGCGTGTCTCTGTTATATGGAATGGCAAAGACCTCTCTTCTTTCCGGTGACGTGAAGCGTGCCTGGAGATACTATTCGGACTACCTTTCACAGAAGATGGATTATCTGTCAGGAGAGATGTTCAGGATGAATACCTGGGAGATGTTGTCATACTGGAAGCGCAGCAATGAGGGATTGGTCGATGCCGGACTTTTCTGTCACGATGTCGAGGTGTCCGGCGCGAATCTGTCGGATGCCCTCAATGCCGTGATGTTTGCCAAGAGCGTTTCCTTCGACACTTCTGTCGGATTCGGAGAACTCGTCGGCAAGGCCGGCGATCCTGCCTTGCTTGATGATTACCGTCGTCTGAAAGAATTGAATATGCGACGTTCCCAGGCTTTGCGTGTCAGCAGGCCTCTGTCGGATGCGATAAAGTCTGAGGCTGAGGCACTGGAGGCTGAGATGCGCAGAAAGCTCAGCGCATGTGGCCTTATCAGGGATGATATGACGTATCCTGACTGGCGCAATGTTGCCGACCGGATGGACGAGAATGCCGTAGCTGTGGAGTTTGTAGACTTCAAGGCAGGTGACGTGTGGCAGTATTCCGCTTTCATATATAGGAAAGGGTGCAAGGCTCCGGTTTATGTTCCGCTATGTACGGAGGATGAAATTTTGGAACGGACCGTAACGGCTTATCTTTATGGTGATTACCGGGTTTCAGACGAGGTGTATGATGCGGCGTTCGAGACTCTGTATGACTTGCTGTGGACGCCGCTAGAGCAGTATTTCCGCGAAGGAGATACGATCTGCTTCTCTCCTTCGGGTCTTCTGCATAACTTCCCTATAGAATATCTCGAGTCCGATGGCAGGATGTTCGCCGAACGATATCCGCAGGTCAGGCGCATGATGGTAACCAAGGATATTCCTTATGTGAAGCCAGTCTCCGGAATAGACCGTGTAGAGGCTTTCGGTGAAGTCGATTACTATACCATGGCGAGGTCTAGATTCTCTTCGCTTGACTTCAGGTATCTGGAACATACTGCCGCCGAGATGCTCTATCTTGAAGAGGCCTATATGGGCGAGCCTGTGGTTTTCAATCAGCATAAGATGGACAATGCTACAGAAACCGATTTCAAGGACATGGATATACCCGTGTCGGGCAATGCGGTAATCCACCTTTCTACTCATGGATTCTATCTGTCTGCAGAAGATGCCTCCTATTACCCCTATTATGCCGATATGGATAGCCGGATGCTTGATATCTATCCTTTGCTGCGATGCGGTCTGGCCATGGCCGGAGCCAATCTGGCCTGGCGTGGTCTCCGGGTGTCGGATGGTGATGATGACGGTATCCTTACGGCACAGGAAATTTCGGAAATGGATATGAGAGGTGTGTCTCTTGTGGTTCTTTCAGCCTGTCAGACAGGCCTTGGCGATCTAGGACGCGATGGTGTGCAGGGCTTCCAAAGGGCGTTCAGATTGGCGGGAGCGGATAACCTGATGGTAAGTCTGTGGCCTGTCGACGATTTCTGGACAATGCAGCTGATGACGCAGTTCTATGGCAATATGGTTGTAGGAATGGACGCTCATAGTGCCCTGCTGGATGCTGTAAGGTGGCTTAAGAGCGAAGGTCTGTCGCCTTATTTCTATGCTCCTTATGTGATCGTCAGTTAGTCTCCGCAGGCGAAGTAGATGTATTTTATAGCCCGTACACGGTACTCGGTATCTTTGGTCCAGTATCTTTTCTTTCCCGGATAGCGTCCGTCAGCAGTTATCGGAATCGCTCTTCTTGCGGGGTCATAGTCGCTCTCGGCTTGAACCTGTTCGTCAGCGAATGCAAATACATCCTTGATGTCTTCCACGCAGGTCCAGTAATAGTATGGGGAATCACCGTTCACCGGAGTTATCGGTGTCCCTCCGTATCCGGTTATCTTTTCATTAAGGATATCCAGAGCTTTGCCGTCCTGAAATATCTCGTCCAGTTCTCCGCAGCTAGGAAGCATCCAGCTGCTTGAGTGTATGTGCTTCTCGTTGCGGTTCTTTGCCATGCACCATTCGAATGCCGGGAACTTCTCTTTTCCGAAAGTCTCCACCCTTCTGTTCATGTCAAGTCCGAACATGTTCCCCCAGGGATAATCCTCATTGAAGCTGTCATTCACATCATACACGATACTCCCCATCGGCCCCCAGGTCGTGATGGTTTCGTCAAGAGACAGGACGATGGTGTATTTCAGGAAGGAATCCCCATCTCTATAGTCGTATTTGGCCGCAACTATTCCTTCATTGCCGTATTGGTCGGCATAGTAGTCGTAGAGCTCATACTCCCTCATGTCGTTGTCGGAGACTCCTTCTTTTCCATGTTTGGTGCATGCAGCCGCAAGTATTGACGCTATGATTATGATGGTTATTCTATACATGTGATTGTTCCGTTCTGACAGTTGATCTTTATCTGCTTCGGCTTTTTGTCCTCTATATGGAATGTGCCGTCGCACTCCAGAGGATCTGCATTCCCGTCCTTATATGAAATACTGCACTTCAAGGTTGTTGTTCCATCATTGCCTGGAATTATATATAGGCACTGGTGAAGAATGTCGCTATCTGTCTGCATCGTATTATAATGGTTCGCAAGTCCGCAATATTTCTCATTTCCTGTGGGAGAGAACATATATAGGCCTGAATAGCTGATAAATATTTCACTGACATTGCCGCATCCTTCGTATATGAGGTGGCAGTAGGTTCCTGCGTGCTCCAGCGATAGCCCGACAGTCTGAGCCTGTGGCCTGGCCGACGTTAAAGCGCAACCGAAAAGGTCGAACATGCCGCCCGGGCCGAACGTGCGTTCAAGATGAAAACTGTCCAGAGTACCGGTCAGAATGGGATACCAGAAGTCTATCTCAGCCCCATGTTCTCCGAGTTCGAAGAATTCGCCTGTGGCGACAAAAACGTATTCTTCCTTCTTATTCAGGTGGTCGAACTTGAACATGACACTTTCCTTGACTGAAGACCTTGAAACGGATTGTTTCCCTACAAGTTTTCCTTCGCAGTCGTAGCAGTATGCCGTTAGCCGCATCTTTGCGATTTCTTTATATTCATCAGGTATTTCGCCATCCTTGATGAGGTCATCAGTTCCATAAAAAGGTAGTCCTGTAACGATAGGCATGACATCTACCTCCAGAGAGATGCCGCTTGTTTCCGACTCGGTTTCCGGGTCGAAATTCTTCATGCATGAAGCCGTCAGAACGGCGCTCAGCAATATGAGGAATATCCTTCTAGTCATTTTCTGAAATACCAAAGCATGCATAATCCTATCGACCATCTTTCATTCAAGGCATTTCTCATGGCATAATAGTCAAAGGAACCGGTCTCGTAAATATGTTTCTGGTCGAATGTCGGCTTAAGGTCATATCTTGCAAACACGCTTATGTCATATCTGTCGGTGACATATCCGATGCGCATGGAGGTTGAGAAATGGTTTCTGGCCAGAAGTGTATCGGAGGTCTCCCTGTCCGCAATCCTGTATTTTTCACCTGCGTTGATGTTATAAGACATCCCTCCTTCCAAGTAAAGGCTTCCTGGCGCCATCCGGACGTAATTGATTCTAAATGCAAGGTAAGGTGAATTCTGTACGTATGTTATATTGGGCTTTTCTTTATGGATAGGATTATGCCACATGATTTCCCACCCGGCTATCGCGTTGACCAGCTGCCTTTCCGAGCCGACCCTCCATTCCAGCCTGGCTCCGGCTCCATGGTTATAGAAGCCTTCACATTCCACACCCAAACCGATGTTGACAAGGTTGGCTTTAGTGAAATGCATCATTTTTTTACCTCTGTCCGGCTGCCATTCCCGTATCTCGGTCTGTGCGAAGGCGCAGAGCGGCATCAATACGGAAACAATGGCGGATATGATGATCTTCTTTACCATGGTGCGCTTACAAAGACACACGAAGTTAGCAAAAAAATCACAAGTATTGCTACTTATTGCTTAAATGTTTGACAGCTAGTTAGTTAAACATATAGGGGTCGGAGTGTGGGCAAGGAGACGGATATGAACAGAAAATGATTAAATTTGCATATAGACTGAAGATGAATATATCCTATGAGAACTTTTGCACGAAATTTATCAGTCAGCATAGCCATTCTGCTTGCTGCTGCATGCGGAGGGAGGTATACTCCTGATGAGCATGTGCTTTTCGAATCTGCTCCAACCGACACGATTCCGTACAGGATTCCTGCGCTGGCGGTTCTGCCTGACGGCGGACTTGTCGCTTTGACCGATTACAGACACTGCAAGGCGGATATCGGTTATGGCAGGGTGGATATCCATGGCAGGCTTTCGGAGAATGGTGGACGGACCTGGAGCGACGAGTTCGTGGTAGTAGAGGGGTCCGGAGTATCGGGATCGCGTGACTGCGGTTTTGGTGACGCTGCAATGGTTGCCGATAGGGAGAGCGGAGAGATTCTGATGATGTCCGTCTTCGGACATACAGTTTATTGGCATGAGACCACGACCAGGCAGAATCCCAACAAGATGTCAGCAATCCGAAGTCATGACGGAGGACGGACCTGGACCTCTTATGAAGAGGTGACGGAGTCTGTCTATCCTTTGTTTGACGATTGCAGTTACGGATGCATGCAGAGCTGCTTTGTCGGCTCGGGAAAGATATTGCAGAGCAGACAGGTAAAGGCAGGCAGCCATTATCGTATTTATGCCGCATTGTGTGCCCGCCCTAACGGAAACAGGATCATCTACAGTGATGATTTCGGTCACACATGGAATGCGCTTGGAGGTCCGGATGCCATGCCTGCTCAGCACGGCGATGAACCTAAGTGTGAGGAACTTCCTGACGGAAGCATCGTACTGAGTTCACGCACACGTGGAGGCCGCATCTTCAACATCTTCAGATATACGGATGTCGCTGGAGGCTCCGGAGAGTGGGGCGCTCCTGCATTTTCGGGCGCTGACAATAACGGCTGCATCGCCCTGGATAACTCATGTAATGGCGAGATCCTGATAGTGCCGGCAGTCAGAAAGGAAGACAGGAAGAAGGTGCAGCTTGTCCTCCAGTCCGTGCCTCTCGGGCCGGGTCGCGCCAATGTCGGCATATATTATAAGGAACTTCCGTCAGACATCTCCGGTCTTACTCCGGAATCATTCGCAGCAGACTGGCAGCCGCCATTCCAGGTGTCTGGCAAGTCGTCTGCCTACTCCACAATGCTGCCTTTGCATAACGGCAACATCGGCTTCTACTACGAGGAGGGCGACAACTGCTGCGAGGGAGGCTACAACATGGTCTACAAGGAAATTTCCCTTGCAACCATCACCTCCGGCCGCTATAGTTGCCGATAAAAAATGGTCTCGGAATTTTCCGAGACCATTTTTTATCGGCTGAGCTGATGGAGGGCGAAGGCGTAGGCGCCGAGTGAGACGGCCTTGTTCGCGCCGATTTTCGAGAGGGCCACGCCGATGCGCTTCTGCGGGTCGTATGTGACTTCGATCTCGCTGTTGTAGATCTTGAGCTGGCGCTGCTCTCCCTTGAGGAACTGTCTGAGCTCTTCCTTGTCATCCAGATCGTATACCTTGCTGGCGAGCTTGTTGATTTCCTCGCCGTTGAGGCGCTTCATCTTGCCTCTGATGCTCTCGAACATCGAATCCTTGATGTATTTATATGCTCCAGAGAGTCCGCCTCCGATGACTACCAGACCGTCTATGATGGATACTGTCATGGCTATGACATCTCCCAAAGCCGCTCCAAGCTGCGCAAATGCTCCCTTTGCCGCTTCCATGTCACCTTCCTTCACGCCTTCTGCGATCTCGAAGATGTCCTTTGGAGACAATCCATGATCAGGGTTGCCGCTCAGTTCGCCGTACATTCTCTTGACTGCTCTGATGGAGATGCCCTCCTCGGCAATCACGTCAGGGCGGCCTTTCAAAGGAATACTGAACATCTCGATGCAGGAGTTGTCTCCTCTGTTGAGCTCGCCGTTGATCACCATTCCGATTCCGAGTCCTGTGCCGAGCGTGAAGCCGAGCAGATTGCGGTATCTCTTCCTGCTGCCCGACTCGTCAAGCATTTCGTTGATCTCGGGAAGCATGCCTCCGAGGGCCTCTCCATATGCATACAGGTCTCCGTCGTTGTTGATGTATACCGGCATGCTGAACTTCTTCTTGAGATAAGGTCCGAGCGCAACTCCCTCCCTGAATGCAGGGAAGTTGAGGAGCTGGCCTCCGATTATGCCGTTAGGGTAGTCTGCAGGACCAGGGAACGCGAAGCTTATGGCCGCAGGCCTTTCGTCAAGCTGGTCTATGATGGTCCTGAATCCTTCCACCATGTTCTGAAGACATAGGTCAAGGTTGTCTGCATGCGCAGGAAGCGTCAGCGGCTCGACAATGAATTCGCCCCTCTGCATCGCTCCGAATACCATGTTAGTACCTCCGGTGTCCAGAGTAAGGATGATGCGAGGGTCAGTGCTGTAGTTGATCATTACGGTCGTATAAAGTGGTTAGTTCCACGAAGATAGTAAATTTTTGTCATTAAGCGGAAAAAACGTTATATTTGAAGTTCGGTTACATTCCCTTATGCTTAGGTAATCAATAACAAAATCATATGAGAAATTATTTGAATATCCTGCTTCTGATCTGTGCTCTGTCAGTGTCTTCCAACATGCTGGCTCAGCAGACGGCAGAAGAAGCGATGAAGCGTGACTATCCGCAGCTTATGCAAAAGTATGGTTCCCTTCTGACTCAGCAGAAGGCCCATTACATCTTTGCTGTGGACATATCCAGCTCGATGCGGCAGTATGAGAGCGTTGTAAAAAGCAATTTCCTGTCTTTTGTCGAGGCTATTCCGGATGGGGACCAGGTCACTTTGATACGTGTCGCCGACGAAAATCATACAGATTATGTAAACAGCATGTATAAGTGCATCACTTTGAACGGTGATGTCAGAAATGCGTTGAAGACAGACATATATTCAGAAGATTTCAAGTTCCTCAGCAACGGCCATCCGCACGACGGTTCTGACATGTACGGCATGACAAAGCTCATTGCTGAGGCTGTAAACACTATAGGCAGCAATGACCTGACTTTTGTCTACATGTTCACGGATTTTGAATATTGGACAAGGAGATATCATTATAATCCGTCTAATGAGGATTGGAACGCTCTTGAGAAAATGATGGAAAACCAGAAGCAGTTCGCAATCTGCAAGTATGGTCTGGAACTTAATGTCAACAATTCGAATCTTCATCAGCATGCAATCGTAAAGCCGCAGCTGGACAAGGTTTTCGGACCGGTTGATTACCAGGCGGTATCTTCCGCAGCTGTGCTCTCGCAGTGGTTCAATCATACGATAGCCAATGTCATGGCTGTCAAGCTGAACTCTCTTGTGGAACGTGATTGGAATGAATTCGCAGAGTCAGTGAAGTGCGAGGTTTCAGCGACCGGCAGCTCGGTAAAAGTCAATGTAGACAGTCATCCTACAGACCTTGTTTCAGGATTCGCCATTTCTACAAAGCATGATGATGTCAGCCTCAGCACCAATACGCTGCCGTTTGTTGAGAATTCAAAAGGTGGATGCGATGCCGTGATAGGCGAATATTCAGTGCGTCCGGAGTCGGTGATGCCTTCATATAAGACCTTCGGTGGCGGCCCGATTGAAGTCCAGCTGGGGTTTGTGTCACCCTATCAGTCTGAAATCGACCTTCTGCAGCAGATCTGCAAAGACAACAGCAAGTGTGTAGGCGGATCGGAGCATCAGCTTGACATGCCGACTGTGAGAGTGTGGAATTCCATTATCCCTCTTTGGGTATGGATTGTTGCGGCTGTCATCCTTCTGACCGTAATAGTTTCGGTTCTATATACTATCTTCGGCATAAAACTGAACAAGGAGTGGCAGGTGACTGTGACCAGGAGAGATTCTGAAGGAAACAGGGTGAAGGAGTCATCGGCCTTCATTGTGGCTCCTGCAGAAATCAAGTCTACGAAGGATAAGAGGCCTACGAATGATTGGGTTGTGAAGTTCACGGCGAAGAAGTATAATCCTCTGAATGTGTTCAGACTGGGCAAGACCGGCTATTATGTGACTCTGCAGAGCGGCGCTTTCCTCGAAGTGATGGACCCGTTTGCCCCTAAGGCGGTCCTTCATACGCTTTCTCCAGGTGACGAGGTGTTCGTTTCCTCACATCGCAAAACGGATCAGATCATTCTTCAGATCAAGACATCATGCGGTCAATATAAGATAGATATCATATAATAATCAATAAAGCTAATAACTATGCCTACAAAAGCTTATTTCATCGGACTCGGAGGCTGCGGCATGCATACCGTGGCAAATCTTCAGAACAGACTTTGTCCTACAGGGGACTTCTCTGAGTATAAATTCACCTATGTCGATACTGATGATTCGACTCTCAAAGAAGTAAACAAAAACAAGACTATAGTAAGGACATGCGATCTGATAAATGTAGGTGACACCAATCCATATCAGGTGTATATGAATGCTCTTGGCTCACCTCTCCCAAGAGCCAGAAGATTCATGGAATGGGTTATCAAGCAGGGCCAGAAGGAGGCGAAAGAGGCCCGTTTCACTCTCCCTAACAACTTTCTGTCAGATGGCGCAAGAGGACAGCGCATGATAGGAAGGACTGCGGTTTATCACAGATATGATAGTATATTCAGCGAATTCAGATCGAAGCTTGCCACTTTTGCCAAGTATGATCCTCATGCATCAGAGAACCAGATACCTCAGATATGGGTTGTAGCTTCATCATGCGGAGGAACGGGAAGTTCCATGACGCTTGATGTCCTCTACATGCTTGACAAGATTGTCAATGACAGCTGGAAGTCTGCTCCAGAACTCAGACTTGTGCTGTTCATGCCTCAGCCGTTCATTGAGGCAAATCAGGGAAATCCTGATTATTCGATGAATGCCTATTCATATTTCTGGGAACTCAATGCATTCAGATTGGATCATCAGATCGGAGTTCTCGACCGTTTCTGCAACTTCAGCGTAGAGCCGACAGAGTCTTCGGGACGAACTTTCCCTCTCTACAAGTATATCATTCCAGTAGATGTGGAAACGTCGTCCGGCACCAAGATTCCGCTCAATGACCTGTATCCGACAGTAGCAGAGCTTATCTATTACTGCAACAAGGGAAGTGCGGCAAATGAAATGATGAGCCGCATCAGCAACGACCAGAACAATCTGAACAACCTCTCGCAGCATACGAGCTCTCGGTTCAGATGGACTCAGACACTTGTTCCATACGGATATAGGCTGATCAAGAAGGCGAATGAGGAATTCAGGGAGTATCTTCAGAAACGTGCCAGATATGAGGTGCTTCACTATGGGTTGCTTGGAGAAGGAATGCCTGATGATCCTGCAGTTCGCGAAAAGGCAAAGAAAGAATTCTCAAAGACATATGTCCTGAAGTATATATGTGATTGTCCGTCAGCAGATCTGACCGCTGGCGAGCAGAGCCTGCAGGCAGATGTGGAGGATCTTTATTCGGCAATACCTGTCAGCCAGACAAATCTTGACAAGCAGCGCATAAATTATTACCTGACTCAGATCGATGAACAGGAAATCGAGAGCAGAAACCTTGCGGCTGCGGCATATGATCGTGTAGTGGATTCGATTGATCTCGGTGTGCAGGCGGCCATCATCAATCACGGCTTGAGGTATACCAAGGAACTCCTCAGTCTTGTGGATGACTTCTATCTCCAGGAGGAAGTTCTCCAGCAGCTGAAGGCGGAGTATGAAGATGCTCGGGTTTCCAAGGAAGAACAGAGGAGCAAGTGTGAGAGGTTGCTGGCAACTTACAAGGACAAGCAGGCAGCCGAGATGTCTAAGGCTCTGAATGAGTACAAGGAGATCTCTAAGAAATATGTGACTCTGGACCTTGCCATTGACATGATCGAAAACAAACTTACGCCTTATCCTGGCGGATATCTCGAGAAACTGCGCAGAGGTGATGACCGCATCAACGGCCTGCAGCCGATAATATCGAGGATAGAAGCGGCCGCTTCGGCAGCTTTTGATTCATATGAGGCTCTGGCTAAGAAGTTCATGGAGACAGAAAAGGATGCCTTGACACAATATCTTCCGACCTTGAGTTCGATTGCGAAGGGAAAGAACGATTCAATCTGGCCTAAGGACACCTTCTTTGACAGGATGTACAGGGACTCTATGATTGACATAGATATTGAGTATGAAAGAGCGAACAAGGTCCGCATTCCGGCAAGAACGAACAGCGGGGATAATAATCTCTGTGCCTATGTGGGACGTGTATGTGCCGGAGAGACATCTGTCTTGAAACTTGCAAAACACAATGATACTTTCCGACTGGATCGTAATCTCAAAGAGTGGATATTGGAGCCTTTGGATCTGGCTGTGTCTGAAGCTGTGAACAGAGAAGGTTCTCAGGCAGACAAGTGGATCAAGCTCTCATTGGAGGAATCGCTGGATATGGAGCTGATGCTTCCTGAAGGAGTGTCACGCGAGAAATTCATCAATTCCATGTCCGACAGGAGCAAGATACCGGTGCTGTTCCCGACTGTTCCTGGAACACAGGAGCCGCCTCTTGTCCGAATCATGTTTGCAGGAGCATCCGAAAGTTTCGCACGTACTCTCGGCTATGTTCCTGAAGACAATGCAGGCAATAAGTTTATTCAGGACAACGAGATGACTGACCGTTTTCTGATCATCAAGATGCCTCTTGGCTATGACTTCATGTCATACAAATACTTCCTGCCAATCCAGAAGGAGTATCAGAAGAACCTTTACAATATCAGGAAAGAGATGCATGGATGTCATACACACAAGGAGTTTGCGACACTTGATCTTGAAACAGCGGTGCGTAACACCAGACTGAGGACTCAGATATCTTATGTGACCGATCTGTTCAAAGCTGTCTTCTGTCAGGAGTTCCTGAATGTTCTTGAAAAGGAACAGAAGGATGTGTATGATCGTCTGTGGGGATCGTTCGCTTTGCCTGACTTCTCTGTTCCTTTGGCTCAGAGCGATCCATTCGGCAGTACGTCTTCAGATCCGTTTGGAATGGCGTCCGATCCATCAGGTGCTGTTGCGGATCCGTTTGGAATGGCGTCCGATCCATTTGCATCTGCCGCAGATCCGTTTGGCGGCGGAGACCCGTTTGCCGCCCCTTCTCATAAGTTCCTTCTCAAGGCAGATTACAATAACGCATTCCGTACGCTTACGATAGATGCTCGTCAGCTGATAAGAAGGGATTTCGTCATAGAGTGTACCGATGAGGAAATCAGCATTGAGGCTAAGGAACTTACCACATTCACAAACTTCCTGAATGAACTTATAGATCAGGATACATATGGAGTCTTCCATAAAGCACTTTGTTCAGCTGCAGAACTAAAGTCGCTCATGACGTCAGACAAGATCTTGAAAGATGCATATTCTAAATTGTTCACGAAGGTTCAGGCAGCCGTAATGCAGAATCAGTTGTTTGTAATGGCTATGAACTGGAGCAAACAGCAGGTTCAGACGGAGAGAATATTCTTCAATATTCTGAGTCAAATATATAGAGGAAATATATGATGAATCCGGTCTGGATAATAGATTTCTTGAAGAAGGGCTCGATAGAGTCCTTCTTCTCCACCTATCATAAGGCATTGTTGCAGGGTGATCCTGAAATGAACCCGGCAAGATGGTTTTATGTCACCGAAGGCAAAGACATGATGTCATTGGCGGAGTTTGCCCGAACTGCACAGACCCTCCTTCTTGACACAATGGTGAATGGGCAGCCGACCAAGAGATTGCTTCCTGCATGGGAAAACAATGTCAACAAGTCGTTGAACATTATATTTGCAGGCGACATTGAAGACAATGCCACCCAGCGCCTGCTGCTGGAGTATGCAAAGCTTCTTTTTGAGCACAGAGACTATCTGCCTGCAGCATCGATACGTTTCTATGCTCTCCTCTGGAGATCGACCGCATCTACTGCTGAACCTGGAGTTTCTCCGGAGACTTTTGCATTTATGCAGGCACTCACCCAGATGATGAGCAGAGATGAGAACAATCGTTTCCATAAGGTCATGTTCTTCGAGTCTTCGCTGATGCCGGAAGAAAAGGAGAAGTCTTTTGCAACAATGCGATTGGCGGCCCTCCATATCGCCACCCATCAGGATCTCGGGGATGGCGATGAGATTTCCAGACAATATAATAACGTGCTGTATAATGCCGGATCTGCCGGTACTTTCTACGAAAAGGATGTACAGCACGAGCAGGAGACATTCTTCCTGAGCAACATTCTGCTCAGTGCGCTCGTGACCGGTAATGACGGAAAATTTGTTGCGCCGCAGGAGGCGAAGGATTATCTGGACAAGCAGACTGATTTCTTTGCCAAGTTCGAGGCTGGCAATGTCGTAGAGACAATCAAGTCGGATTGCCCTCAGATACCGGCAGGTAAAGGTGCGTATTCAGTTGATAGTGAAGTCTCTCCATTCAGTCTGAATCTCAAGTCTGTATGGAAGAAATATTTCAATGATTACGTCATAAATCTGAAGCGTAATATCATAAACAAGACCAAGAAGGTCCTGTCTGAGTTCAAGCATGGTTATAATGAGATTCTCTATTCAAAGCAGGCAGAATTCGTCAACTCGATAAAAGAGGAGATTGAGGAGAAGGTGTTTGCCATTTTCAAGAATCCGACATCATTCGATGCTGTCAGCATTCCTCAGGCCTTGGAAATCCTGGATAGAATCAAGAAGAGGATCGGTGCGATGGCGGAAGACATGAATGTCGCTTCGATTGAGGCTTTTCATTTTCCCGAATATCTTAAGGATGCACGAGAGCAGGTTGAGGCGGAAGTTCAGAACAACAATCCGAACGACATCATATCTGTTCTTGAAGGAAAGCTCAGAAGGCATCCGGTATATTTCTTCGCATCTTTTGTGCGTGCCATTGTTCTTGGCGCCCTCTTATGCTATACCGGCATAACATTCTTCATGTCTGATGCTTCTGAGGCTGTCATCTGGGGAGCAGGCTCCGGCCTCTTCCTGCTGCCGGTCATAATTTCCTTCTGGAATTTCCGTGAACGTATAGTCCGCATAGAGGCGCTGAAGGATCAGTATGCGGCGGCTATGCTCCTTAAGTGCAGAGCTGAATTGAACCAGAGTCTGGTCAGGTGCGTAACCAAGACCTATGAGGATATAGACCAGGTGATAGAATGGATAAGGAAATACAAGTTGGAGTTTCTTCAGAAAAACCTTTCGGCTGTCTGTCCGCCGGAATTCTCTTTCGCTCCTTCGTCCCGTTTCCAACCGCTGATGAAGTGCATGCCTTATGGCGAGGGAAACGAAGGTCGGGTCATGATTCCTGCAACACGCGTTGATGTCGGTCATGATTCACAGCTTTCCGGAACATTCGGCAGATATCCGATATTGTCTGATCCACCGGTCAGCAAAGTCATAATAAAGGGAGATCAATACTCTTTCGAGGAGATCCTTCAGACCAATAATGATGATCTGATCAGGCAGCTCATCCGGGATCTTCTTCGTAAGACTGCCAAGGCAGCTGGAAACGTAGAGCATAATGTCAAGTTTGAGGCTATACGTACTCCTAGGACCAAACTTCTCCTTTTGGACGTGTCAGGCAGTATGTCTGACGAAGACATGAGGCAACTCAAGGAGGCAGTGGCCAAGCTCTCTATGACGGCGGACATCAAGTGGATCGCATTTAATGACAAGGTTGTCAAGGTTGGAGATACTCCGGAAGAGTTTGACAGTCTTCAGTCAGGAGGTGGCACAAACTACATCCCGGCGATACGTGAGGCGCAGAACATATGCTCTTCGACATTTGTCGATCAGATCATCCTGATAAGTGACGGTCAGCCGTTCGAGAGTTCGGCAGATATAATCTCTGCCGCTCACGGACTGAATCAGCCGCTGCATACCATATCAATAGGCGAAAGTGGACTCTCTGTGATGAAGCAGATATCAGATGCGACTTCAGGTGAACAGATCATCGTAAATGACATCAAGGAACTTGCTGTTGAGATGGAGTCTAAATTCAATACGATATTTACAGTAGGAATATCAGGTGACTATTCTATTGGAGAGCTCATGCAGAAGTGCTATATCCCTGGCTGTGCGGAAGCCCTTCATGCGTTCTCGGCATCAAGAATGACTTCTGGAGTCACAACGATTGCAGGTCTTCTCTCTGATTATGCCAATGAACAGGGAATGGCAGAGTGGAGGACAGCAGCAGACTTTACTTGCACTCATAATCCTGCCGTGGCTTTGAGAAGGGATGAAGTCAAGACCTATGTGCAGATGGTCTGTGCGAATGATGAAGAGGATGAGGTCAAGTCAGTATTGGGCGGAAGTTTCTTTAATCCTGTACTTTCACAGATGGAGACCGTTCCGGAAATTCTGGTGTCGGTGCTGACTCTTTGTCCAATCAGCAAGATAGGAGATCTGAAATGGGTGACATCTAATGCCACGAAGTAAAACACACAAATAGATAAGACCGAAATGAATGCAATGCTTATATTTTATCTGATAGTTCTGTTCTTTGCTTTTGCCCTGCTTCTGATCTATCTGTTTTGTCGTTTTGCACGCGTATATCGTACGCTGTCGTCTGGAAAACGTGAGTTTGTCGGCTATGTGTGGAAGTGGTCACGGACATACATCATATATGACGGCATACCTTTCTTTTTCGCAGACAGGATAGGTTTTATAGATCAGAATAAGAACATCTATCTCAAATCAGAGAACAGCCAATATAATTTTGTCGAGACCCAGTATGGCTCGGTAACTGATGACGGTCTGATTTCAGACACAAACAATAATGCGATGGCATCCTGCGATTCAATAGGAACGTCTTCGCGCCGGACAGTTGTGACGGATGCCTCCGGCAACGAAATCGCATTTGCAAAAACCGGATTGCGTAAAGGGGATGACCTTCTCATAAGAGCAGCGGCTACAGGCGCTTTGTGCGCTCTTAATTCTGAGAAAGACAAGGCTCTGCGTGCTGACGTGCGTATAGGGTTCAAGGACCTGGCGCTCCCTTCTGCACTCATATTCATGCTTCTTTTTGTGCCGCTTGCGCTTCTTGGATATGATACTTCCATATTGTCCTTCCTCGGCTCTGAGATTTCATACATTTCTTATATGCTTCTGGCATATGCATTCATATGTTGGACGCTGTATTTCATAAAGAAATGCATGACGATGAGAAACAGATCCATGGTGTATTTCCTTGGTCTGGTAGACCGCAACATCGGTCTGACAGCCTGGAACATAATAATAATAGTATTGTCGGGTCTGCTTTCGCTTGCCAGTCTGTTCATCTGCAATTATACCCTGTTTCCTCTCTTTCTCGTGCTTTTCCTCGGTTTTGTGATCAATCTCGGTTGCTTTAAGGATGAGTGGAAAGTTGTTGATCCATGTTCTTCGTGGGGACCGAAATGGGGAGGATCCCGTCGCGCCGGACAGGCTCCTAAAGCCCATGTGCTGGGAACGCTTGAGGTCGTGTATTCATGGGTGCCTGTTCTTGAGGCCAAGGGTATTGCTCATGCCAATGAGGAAGTGGTGCTTACTTTTAACGAATCTGATTTCGATCCGTCTGCTGGCAGGGTAAGACGGGCTAATCCATTTGCCGAAGGACCAGTAATGTCCCATGACGAACTTAAATCAAAGGCAAAGACAGTGATGAAAGGAAGCGACGGTCCGGAAAACGATGAGCGCAAAGCCCTTGTGGCAATCGTCAACAGTGCCTATCAGATCTGTCAGAGATACAGTCTGGCTGACTTCGAATTGTATGACCTGATCCTCATGTTCTGCCAGTACAATATCGAGTATCACGATGATAAGGAATGCGACACCATAGGAAATGTTGAGGAATATTTCCGTTTCGCTGCTGAAACCCTGGTTGACAGGAAGGGAGACTGTGACTGCAAGTCAATCCTTGCTTATAAGATTTTTGAAGTTCTAGGAGTCAATGTTGACCTGGCCTTGGTGAAGAGCAACAGTACCGAATATAATCACGTGGGTCTCGTGCTCCATAAGGACTCCACTTCTGTCGTTCCTATTCCTCCTTCTTATCATCAGTATTCAAGAGGGCTGATCTATTGTGAGACTACGGGAGAGGCATTTGCCCCTGGTGAGGTCCCTCCAGGAATAGACATAGACACAATTCAGTTGATAAAGTGATGAAATCGACATTCAATCTTATCCTTTTACTGATTGTTCCTGTATTATGGAACTGCATGTTCATACAATGGTGCATCAACACTCGCGATGATGCACCATTGTCACAAGTGCAGATACCGGAATCGACTATAGCGTTTCTGGATAGCCTCGGCAGTCGACTTATGGGAGATGATGACCACTTGATACTGCGTTGGGTGGATTCTCTGGATGTTGATTCATGGAATAACAGAAACGACTATGGACAGGACAGCCTTTATGTATATGAGGCAGACAGTCTGTTTATAATCTATTCTGACCGTGATGACAAAGAGTTGATGGAAAAGGTCCGTCAGTATGCATGCAATGCTGTCAGACCTTTGGAGCAACTGATGGGGCATTATGTCTATCCAAGTGAGCTGAATGGCAGAAAGCTTCCCTTGTATCTGTGCTCGGATACGGACAACTATCAGAAAGTCTGTTGTGAACTTGCAGGTGATGATGATTACTCTAAGACATGGGGGCTTTGTATTTACTCATATTCCGGAGTAGATGTTCAGACCCGAGGCATCACACTCAATTATGGCAGCATGCGGAAACTCTCCATGAGCCCGGAAGTCGATCTTAATGCCACCATATGGCACGAAATGAATCATTATGTGTATTTTCAGTCTATAGATCTCTCGACAGAACTTTGGATGCATACATGGCTTTATGAGGGACTGGCAGAGTATTTCTCATCGCAGATAAAGAAACAGACGACGGCTCTGTCTTCGCAGGAGAAGTCAGCTGCTGACAGAAATCATTTGAACTCATCATTCACTCCGTTCATGTTCAATTACAGCGGAGGTGAAATCTTCTATGACTATCTGGAGGAAGCATATGGTAAAGACGGCGTGTCAAGGTTTGTTCAGGGTATTTACGATAAGCCTGTTCCTGAAGTCCTGAAGATGTTTGATTCTGACGTCAGTCTTGCTGAACGAGGATGGCGGAATTACATCAAGGAGAATTATATATAAAAAGAATCCTGGCCAACCGACCAGGATTCTTTTTGTTATATATTATAAAAAACTTATGCCATCACGCTGCCTGGGATGATGCCGTTTGCAACGAGGTATGCTACTACTGCTGTTACAGTGAGGCATACGAAGATGAGGGTTGCAAATGCCTTTCCGATGATCTCGAGTCTCTTCTCCCAAACCTTGT
>JAFQFD010000031.1 GCA_017415715.1 Bacteroidales bacterium
ATCATGCTTGCGCGTGACCAAGTCTTGACAACCTCTTTCTTCATGCTACCCTCATTCATAGCAAGAATTCTTTTTTCAAGGGCTTCCTGAATATAAGGACCTTTTCTTAATGAACGACTCATAATCTCTTAATTTATTCCGTTATTTTTTCCTTCTTTCAATGATAAACTTGTTTGAAGTCGCCTTTGGATTACGAGTCTTATAGCCCTTAGCTGGCAGACCCTTGCGTGAACGTGGATGTCCTCCTGATGCACGACCTTCACCACCACCCATAGGGTGATCTACCGGGTTCATTACAACACCACGGTTGCGAGGTCTGCGACCGAGCCATCTTCTACGTCCTGCCTTTCCGTGTGACTCCAGGTTGTGATCTGGATTTGATACAGTTCCAACTGTTGCGCGGCATGTTACGAGAACCATTCTTGTCTCACCTGAAGGGAGGCGAAGAATTGCGTGGTTGCCCTCACGAGCTGCGAGCTGAGCGTATGTTCCTGCTGAACGTGCCATTGCAGCACCCTGACCAGGACGAAGCTCAATGTTGTGAACAAGTGTACCAAGCGGAATCTCTGAGAGAAGAAGAGTGTTACCTACCTCAGGAGCAACGCCTGCACCTGAAGCAATTTCCTGTCCTACCTTCAGTCCGTTAGGAGCGATGATGTATCTCTTTTCACCATCTGTATACTGTACCAATGCGATACGTGCGCTGCGGTTTGGATCGTACTCGATAGTAAGTACTGTAGCTGTGCACTCATCCTTGTCGCGGAGGAAGTCGATCACGCGATACATTCTCTTGTGACCGCCACCGATATAACGCATTGTCATCTTACCCTGATTGTTACGTCCGCCTGACTTCTTGAGAGGCTCAAGGAGTGACTTCTCAGGTCTCTTTGCGGTAATGTCGTCAAAAGCACTGATTACCTTATTTCTCTGTCCGGGAGTTACCGGTTTGAATTTTCTTACTGCCATTGCCTTATTACCTTAAATGTTTGCGTAAAAATCAATCTTATCCTCGCCCGCAAGTGTCACATAAGCTTTCTTATAGTGATTTGTGCGGCCCTTAAGCATACCAGCCTTGGTGTAGCGAGCCTTTCTCTTGCCGTGGTAGTTTACAGTGTTTACGTCTGCAACTGTCACGTTGTATGCCTGCTCAACCGCAGCCTTGATCTCGAGCTTGTTGGCCTCGCGGTCAACAATGAATCCGTAACGGTTCAACTTTTCGCCCTGAACCGTCAACTTCTCAGTTACTATTGGCTTAATTAAAATTCCCATTTCTCAAGTAAGTTTATCGTCTGATTCTTGATGCAAGGATATCCTGTACGCCGTCAACGAGCACGAGTGAATTTGCATTCATGATCGCGTAAGTGTTGAGCTCGTCTACAGTGATAACTCTGACCTCAGGAAGGTTGCGAGACGAAAGGTAAATATTTGAAGAATTCTCTGGAAGTACGAAGAGTACCTTTCTTGTGCCAGCCTTGATGTTAGCAAGGATCTGGAGGAACTCCTTGGTCTTAGGTGCTTCCATTACGAATGGCTCAACCATTGTGATTGCATTCTCCTGAGCCTTGTAAGAAAGAGCTGAGAATCTTGCGAGCTGCTTGAGCTTCTTGTTGAGCTTTGTGCGGTAGCAACGTGGCTGAGGACCGAATACGCGGCCACCACCTACGTAGATACCTGCCTTGAGAGAACCGTGACGTGCGCCACCTGAACCCTTCTGACGGATAAGCTTCTTGGTGCTGTAAGCTACCTCGCTGCGATCCTTTGACTTTGCTGTTCCCTGACGCTGGTTAGCGAGATACTGCTTTACGTCGAGGTAGATAGCGTGGTCGTTTGGCTGAATGCCGAAAATCTCCTCATTGAGAGTCACTGTCTTTGCAACAGTACCATCGATTTTGTAAACTGACAACTCCATAGCTTAGTCCTCCACAATTACATATGAACCCTTAGCTCCTGGTACAGAGCCCTTTACTACGATAAGGTTGTGCTCAGGCATAACCTTGATCACCTCGAGGTTGAACACTGTCACGCGCTCGTTACCCATGTGACCGGCCATACGCATTCCCTTGAACACGCGTGAAGGCCATGATGATGCACCGAGTGAACCAGGGTGACGAAGACGGTTGTGCTGGCCGTGGGTAGTACCACCTACTCCTGCAAATCCGTGACGCTTGACTACGCCCTGGAAACCCTTACCCTTTGATGTTCCGACTACATCCACGAACTGTACGCCCTCGAAGACGTCAGCTACTGTGAGAGTGTCGCCAAGCTGGAGCTCCTTAGCGAAGTCAGCCTTGAACTCAACGAGTTTGCGCTTAGGAGTTGTTCCTGCCTTTTCGAAGTGGCCCTTAAGAGCCTTGCTGGCATGCTTCTCGCTCATTTCGTCATAGGCAAGCTGTACAGCGGCATAGCCGTCTTTCTCAACTGTACGAATCTGCGTAACTACACATGGACCAGCCTCAATAACGGTGCATGGAATATTTTTTCCATCGGCACCGAAAACGGAAGTCATTCCGATTTTCTTTCCAATTAATCCAGGCATTGGTTTTGTTTAATTAATTGATTATAAATACTTTACTTCCCGCTACACATTTTTGCGGGCTGCAAATATACGATTATTATTTTAATTTTCAACACATTACGCAAAATTTTTGTTAATAACTTTTTGTGTAGCATTATTATTACTATCTTTGCGCGGATATATAAATAAGGTATATGCTGCTCGTCGCTTTCAACTTCCTGCAGATGAAGGTTGCCGACATTCTCGACATACTTCTTCTAGGCATCATAATATTCCTGGCGTTCAGATGGCTTCGCGGTTCGTCCGCGATGAGCATCTTCGTGGCTATCGTGTCGCTCTACATCATCCGCGTCATCGTGGGGGCGTTCGACATGAGGCTCATGACGGCGATCATGGACATGATCCTGGACGTCGGAGTACTTGCCATCATCGTCATATTCCAGCCTGAGATCAGGAAGTTCCTGATCAATCTGGGCAACAGGTATATGAACAACGCGCAGAGCAGGGCCATCATCGACAGGCTGCTGGGCAGGAAGAAGAACAACATGAGCGCGAGCGAAGAGGTGAACAACCTGACCGAAGCATGCCGCAGGATGTCCGAGGACAAGACCGGAGCGCTCATAGTGATCACTCACAAGAACCCTCTCGAGGAAATCATCAGCACAGGAGACAGGATCGACGCCGGCATACACCGCAGGCTCATCATGAACCTGTTCTTCAAGAACTCGCCTCTGCACGACGGAGCGCTGGTGATCTCAGGAGACAGGATAGTTGCTGCCAGATGTACGCTTCCGATCACCGAGAGGACCAACATACCGGCAAGCTACGGAATGAGGCACAAGGCGGCGATAGGCATAACCGAGGAGAGCGATGCAGACGCCATAGTGGTGTCTGAGGAGACCGGAAGGATTTCCTTCGTGAAGGGAGGCAACGTGACGGTCATACAGAATATAAACGAGCTAAAGCTGTTGCTTAACACAGCATTTGGAGAAGAATAGGATGACGATTGACAAGAGGCTTGAGCAGAAGCTGGGATTCGACCGCGTGAGGCAGATAATCTCAGACAGATGCTCTACTGCATATGCGTCGGAGAGGACTGCGACAGAAACCTTTTCGACAGACCAGGCCGAGATCCGCAGGAGGCTGCTCCTGACGGACGAGATGAGGCTTATCATGATGTTTGAGGACAGTTTCCCTTCAGGCGGATTCATAGACTGCATAGACTTCCTCAAGCCGCTGGAGAGGACTTCTTCGGCCATTGATCTCATATCGCTCAGAAAGCTCAGGACTATGCTTGACACGCTCAGGAAGGTGACATCCTTCTTCAGCGGCATAAAGGACGGCGTATATCCCAACCTCAAGAGGATGGCGGCGCCGATCATGGGATTCCCTGAGGTCCAGCGCAGGATAGATACCATACTGGACAGGTATGGAGAGGTGAAGGACACCGCTTCCGACGAACTTTATGCGATAAGGAAGGCTCTGCATGAGAAGGAGGGCGCGATATCACGAAGGATGAGCGCGATCCTGAGGAAGGCGCAGGAGGAAGGCATCGTGGACAGCGATGCAGGCGTGTCGATAAGGGACGGAAAGATGCTGATTCCGGTCAGCGCGGCGAACAAGAAGCGCATTCCGGGATTCATATATGACGAGTCCGCTTCGGGAAAGACGGCTTTCATCGAGCCGGCCGAGGTGGTGGAGCTGGACAATCAGATCAAGGAGCTGCAGTTCTCGGAGCAGCGCGAGATCGTGCGCATACTCTTCGAGTTCACTGAGTTCCTCAGGCCATATATCCCGGAGCTGCTCGAAGCTGCGAAGTATCTCGGCGAGACCGATTTCATCATGGCCAAGGCGCAGATAGCGCTGGATTTCATCGCCGGAATGCCGATAATCTCGGAGAACGGAGAGATGAACCTGCGCAAGGCGCGACACCCGCTTCTTGAGCGCGCGCTCAAGAAGGAGAGGAAGGAGATCGTGCCGCTGACTGCGACTCTGACAGAACAGAAGCACATACTTCTGATTTCCGGTCCGAATGCCGGAGGTAAGTCAGTCTGCCTGAAGACTGTCGGACTGCTTCAGTATATGTTCCAGTGGGGCATGCTGATCCCGACTTCGGAGACTTCGGAGATGATGATCTTCGACCGCGTCATGGTGGACATCGGAGATGACCAGTCGATAGAAAACGACCTCAGTACATACAGTTCGTTCCTCGTGAACATGAAGGACATGCTCAGCAGGGCGGACAACCGCACGCTCGTGCTCATCGACGAGTTCGGCTCGGGTACCGAGCCTGCCGCCGGCGGAGCGATCGCCGAGGCGATCCTCGCGGAGCTGGACAGAAGGGGCGCATACGGCGTCATAACTACGCATTATACCAACCTGAAGCTTTACGCGTCATCAGGAGAGACAGGAGTGATCAACGGCGCGATGATGTTCGACGTGCAGAACATCGCTCCGCTCTTCAAACTGGAGATGGGACTGCCGGGCAACTCGTTCGCCTTCGAGCTGGCGAGGAAGACCGGACTGCCGGAGAATATCATCAAGGATGCGGAAACCAGGGCCGGCGAGGAGTTTGTCGGCATCGAGCGCAATCTGCGCAAGATCGCGAGGAACCGCAGGGCCATCGATGAGAGGCTCGAGCGCATCAAGCACACTGACAAGACCCTCGAGAGCATAACCGAGAGGTATCAGAAGGAGCTGCAGCAAATCCAGCAGATGAGGAAGGATATCCTCGAGCAGGCGCGCAAGGAGGCGGAGGAGATCGTAAGGCAGGCCAACAGACAGGTTGAAAACACGATCAGGACCATAAAGGAGTCGCAGGCGGAGAAGGAGGCGACTCATGAAGCCAGAAGCGAGCTGCAGGGATTCCTCGGACTGCTGACGGCGAAGAAGGAGCAGGAGGAGAAGGATAGAGAGGACTATATCGAAAGGAAGATAAAGCAGATCGATGAGAGAAGGGCAAGAAGACAGAAGAGGAAGGAGGAGAGGGCCGACGAGAGAAGTCTGCAGGAGATGCGCGAGCAGCAGGCTGAGCAGGAGCGAATGGAGGCATTCCGTTCGGCGCCGCTGAAGGTGGGAGAGAAGGTAAGGATCAAGGAGAACGGCATGGTCGGAGAGGTGACGAAGGTGTCTGGAAAGGCTATCGTGGTCATTATCGGAAACATCAGTACGAAGCTGCCGCATGACAAGGTGGAGAGGATCACTTCCAACGAGTTCAAGAGTGCGGTGAAGGAGACGGCAAGGCCGGCACCGTCGATGAAGGTGGATTCATCGATCAATGAGAGGAAACTGAATTTCAGCACTGAGATGGATGTGAGGGGTGAGAGGCTGAATGATGCGATAGAGAAGGTGACAAGGTATGTGGATGATGCGATTATGGTAGGAGTGTCTAGCGTGAGGATCATCCATGGAAAGGGCACCGGGGTGCTGCGCGACGAGCTGCAGAAGCTGTTGAGGACGATGCCGGGGGTGGCGTCAGTGAGGGACGAGCACATTCAGTTCGGCGGCACAGGAGTGACAATTGTTAATTTTGAGTAATATGTTAGAATATGCGAAAGTGGATTAAACGTCTGATATTTACAACACCTATACTGTTCTGTTCTATTCTGTGCGAAGATCTGAATGGATATATAACTTCGTTTCATATAAAAAAACTTACCGAGGAAAATATTTCAATAAAATCAAGCAGTCTATCCGATATCGTAATACTTGAACCAGGATTTTCCGCTGAAATAGAGAAGACAAAAGGACCATCGTTTGCAAAACTTATTGTGGCTATTGATGACATTAAAATCTCTATAAAAAAAGAAGATGGTACTCTCACACGAAATTGAGAACACTTAGACGAAACTTCAGGAACAAGGCAGTTCCATGATGAAAAAGAATGGGAACGATATGAAGAGAATAAGACATGTAAATACACTTTCAACATCCTCCCGGAAGATTTGATTCCACTGGAAGATATTATAGAAAATCAATTATCACATGAATAAAAAAAACTTAACCTTATTACTTCTTATTACTACTTTCTTCTCTTGTGTTTCAGAAATAAAAGAGGAGATTGTAGATGACGTACCTTCATCAAAGGGCACTTCTGCTCCTTTCATGACACGTTCGAGTGGAAATACGGCGGTGACCTATGAAAAAGTTCCTAACCCGTACTCGCTGAAAGTAATGCAGAAAATCTATGATGATTACAGCATTGCTCCTGTTACTTTGGAACCGACAGACCTGTACGTTTGCTTCAAGCCACAAGACAGCACACAGTTTCGTATTCTCCACAATAATCCCGAACTTGAACTCTTTGAATATCCGTTGGATATCGTACTCCCCGAGGGAGAAGAATTCCTCAACCCAGAACTTGGAGACAACGACTTACCTTGGACATATACTACTGTAAAACCTGATTTTGAATTCCCCGAGGACGTACCTTATGAAGTTTTGGACACTTGCTATATCCCTAATGATGGAGAAACAATCGCTCAGACAAGAACCGCCGAGATAGATGTTGAAGCAATTGCTTTAGGCCGCATGGGATATGAAATAGATACATTAGATGTTTTGACGAAAGCTCCACTTATCAGGCCATCAGGTAGAATACGGGTAAAACAAGACACCACATTTGTTCCTGTTAAAGGTGTAAAGATAAGATGCTATAATGGAGTCAAATGGGCAACAGGCTACACTGACGAATCTGGTCATTATTCGTTAAACAAATCGTTCAAAACAAATATTCATTATGCGATAGTATACGAAAACTCCAAAGATTTCGACCTCTGGGGAAACATCAATCCTATTGGCAGAGCAAATCTGGATATGGATTGGCATTCGCCTAACGGATATTCAGTAGACATTCCCGAAACCGGTTATGCATGGGAATGGTCATTAGTCAACAACTATGCATACGATTATTATACCATGTGTGTTGAAAACGGCATAAAGTTACCTCCTTCCAATCTGAAGATATGGGTAATCAGGAATGCCAAGAGTTCTTCAGCACCCATGTTGAGGCGAATTAATAAAGTTCTGGCTTACAATGGACATGATGACGCACTTAATTCCTTTATAAATATAATATATGGCAACCTGGCTACCGCATTTAATCTTCTGCTTAGGTTAGGGTTGCCAGATATAACCATCGGAACCAAAAGTAAAACATATGACGATATATATAAATCAGTGCACCATGAACTATCTCATGCCAGTCACTTTTCCAAAGTAGGGGACTCTTTCTGGGCTGAATATGTAAGTTATATTATGACGTATGGAGCATATGGAAACGGAACAGGAAAAAATGCGGAGCTATGTGGAATTGGAGAGATGTGGGGATACTTCATGGGGTACATCCAAAAGAATGAATTTTTAGGGAGAAATATCGAGGTGGGAAACTATCCTGGAAGTGTAGTTGATGGATGGATCAAGCCCCATGTATTGTGGGATTTATACGCAGATAACATATTGACTAAAAAGCAGATTTATGAGTGTCTTTCACCTTCTGTCAACACATACGAAGATCTTATTGAGACTATGATACAAAGATACCCAAGTAAAGCCGATGCTATTAAACTCTCATTTGCGAGGCACGAACTTTACGTCTGCAATGTAAATGCATGCCGATGTCCTTCTCCTGATAGGATCGAATTTGATGCCACGTTTGAAATAACCTGGGCTTACGCAACAGATCGGTCATTGCACGATATTGAGTTTAGTTTCGTGAAAGAAAAATACTTTGATGGATCATCTGACAGAAATATCACGATTAATAAAAACAGTAAATCCAGCGCAAATGTATCTATAAGTCAATCAGGTTATTATATAATTGAAGCGAGAGTCAAAGGAACTGATCTAAAGAAGTATTTCCATATCGCAAAACATGATAAACCTGAATACTCTCTTCCTGGTTCAGAGATGGGTGAGGGTACGGAGCCTTTGACAAAGTTAGGTACCAAAACTGGCAATCCTTATACAGTCAGTGTATCCTTTGGAACAAATAGCACGTTGAGAAAACGGTTGATAGCATTGACAAGAGTCAATTACAGACAAATGACAGCCAACTTTGATTTCAGAAGAATAGATGTTAGATTAGTACATGCTGAACAAGATACTCTAAAAGCGAATTGGGGTGATTCTTCGGTTATCGCGCTTCCTGAACTATATAATTATATTTATGAAGAGACAATTTATGATCCAGTTGATTCTGACGCCGAACATCTACCAGAATATGTAACATATACAACAAAGTCACATGGATACTATACTATAAGCTACCCTGATGACATTTCTGAGTGGGTTTATTGATTTGATGAAGGCACATTATGAAAAATATAGGAATACGAACGCTTCTTGCACTTACACTGCTGTTTTGTTCATTTCAATGCAATACAGTACATACTTCGTTTTATATCACGAATATGACGGATGAAGTAATTTATATACATTCAGTTCATCGATTTTACGGTACTCACAAAGCTACCCTCAAGCCTGGGGAGTCATTGGAAATAGCTAAATTGTCAGAGGATGGTGCAATGAGTATATTTGCCGTAGTAGACAAAGATCTTGAAGTTGCTATGGGAACTGAAGAGAAGGGGCTGCTTCGGTTCTGGACAATAAAGGATAGTGCAGGCCCGGAAGCTGCCTTGGAAGATTGTAACGCCAAATATTACAGAGCCGATGGAGTCAGGCAGATTCACAACAATGAATCGGAATGGTACTTTAAAGACAATGGCGACGATTACGAATATACGTTCCATATTCTCCCGGAAGACCTTATTCCGCTGGAAGAGTTCATTAAAAAAGAAGGCGGTACAGAAGAATAATTTTAATAAACTTTAATATGAGAAGGATCAGTGAGATTTTGATGATGGCGGCTGTGGCGATGATGGCTGTGGCGTGCGGAGGGAAGGGAGGCGGAAAGGCTGACGGGCCGGAGGTCGTTGTGGAGCAGTTCTACAAGGCCATGGCGGCCGGGGAATGGGACCAGGCATGCTGCCTGTGCGACACTGTGGCCATGAAGGATTATCTGGAAGGATATCAGCAGGCGTGGGACAGTTTCTGTCAGCAGGACAGCACCGTGCTGGAGATTGCTTCGTCAATGCTGGCTGACGCAGCTGTCGAGGTGACAGGCATCGAAAAGGCGGAGGACGGCAGATTGGTGCAGTTCACCGTACAGACCGGAGATATCAAGGTAGAGCGCAAGGCTCTTGTGAAGAAGGATGAGGAGGGAGCATGGAAGGTAACGGAAATTACAGAGGCTCTTTAGGAAAGAAGGGCGAGGACATTGCCTGCAGCCTGCTGGAAGGCAAGGGCCACACCATTCTGGAAAGGAACTGGAGATGCGGCCATCTGGAGATCGACATCATATCGATCGCCCCCGATGGAATACATTTTGTAGAAGTGAAGACCCGCAGGATGAGCGTGCAGGCGCCTCCGCAGGAGAATGTCGGCCGCGCAAAGCAGGCGAGGATCGTCAAGGCGGCCGGACAATATCTGAAAAGCGGCAAGGGGCTGCCCTATGGGAACCTTGAATGCATGTTCGATGTAGTGGCCATAACCTTCAAGGGCGACGAGGCCCATACGGAATGGATACCGCAGGCATATATACCTATTTATATATAAGGGAAACCACAACGTTAAAACACCATACAGATCAATGAATATAAACAATTGTTATTGCGTAATCATGGCAGGTGGATCGGGCACCCGTTTCTGGCCTGTCAGCAGAAGCCATAAGCCTAAGCAGTTCCTGGACATGGACGCTTCGGGCAAGACATTCATCCAGCAGACATACGAGAGGTTCCTGCGCGTGGTGCCGAAGGAAAACCTCATCGTGGTGACAGCGGAGAGATACAGAGACATCCTCATGGAGCAGATCCCTGACCTGGATCCGGAGAACATCCTCCTGGAGCCATACTCAAGAAGCACCGCACCTTGTATCGCATACGCGACCTACAAGCTGCTTCAGCGCAACCCGGACGCCAATGTAGTAGTGACACCTTCAGACCACGTCATCGACAATGAAGACCTCTTCGCAGAGACCATCCGCAAGGCATTCGAATATGTAGAGGAAAACGACGTCCTGATGACTCTCGGAGTCATTCCTACAAGGCCTGACACCAACTATGGATATGTACAGGCGGCAGGAGGAAGGCAGGCATACGAAAGCGGCGAGCCGACTGCTGTGAAGACATTCACGGAGAAGCCTGACAAGGACATGGCAAGCCTTTTCATCAGCACCGGCGAGTTCTTCTGGAATGCAGGTATCTTCGTATGGAAGGCTTCGACCATCAAGAGCGAGATGGAAAGACATCTGCCGGAGGTGACTGACCTCTTCATGGGATGGGAGATGGCTCTCGGATCGAAGATCGAGAACGAGTTCATAGCAAGGGCGTTTACAGACTGTCCTAACATTTCCATCGACTACGGTGTCATGGAGAAGACCGACAGGGCGTGGATCTATCCGGTGAAGTTCGGATGGAGCGACATCGGTACATGGGAGTCACTCTACAACTACATGCCGGGGAAAGACGGGGACGGCAACGCCGTATCCACTGAAAAGTCAATGCTGGAGGATGTGCGCGACGTACTCGCAATCTCAAAGAACAAGGAGAAGCTCATAGCCATCAAGGGACTGGAGAACTTCCTCGTGATCGACACGGAAGACGCTCTGGTCATCTGTCCGAAGGACGACAAGAGTTTCAAGGATTTCATCGCAGGCATAGGAATGCCGGACTACGAAAAGTATCGCTAACGTCATCCCCGACCTGATCGGGGATCTAAACAGAATACAAATGGAGAAAAGAATACAGGCCGACATGGTAGCGGCAATGAAGGCGAAAGAGACAGTACGACTCGCATCACTCAGGGCAATCAAGGCAGCCATAATGCTTGCCAAGACAGCAGAAGGAGCAACAGGAGAAGTGACAGACCAGGAGGTCGTAAAGATCATCCAGAAGCTGGTGAAGCAGCGCAAGGAGAGCGCACAGCAGTATAACGACGCAGGCCGTCCGGAGCTCGCGGAGAACGAACTCGCGGAAGCTGCATGCATGGAGGTTTACCTCCCTAAGCAGCTCAGCGAGGCAGAGCTTGAGGCGGAGCTTGCCAAGATCATAGCAGAGGTCGGTGCAACCAAGCCTCAGGACATGGGAAAGGTCATGGGCGTAGCAACAAAAAAGCTCGCCGGCCTTGCAGACGGACGAGCTATCTCAACAGCAGTAAAGAAACTCCTTTCCTGATACTGCACTCAACAAAGGGGAACTTTTGTCAACCCTTCAATGTCTAGACTGACGGGCAGATCCAAAGCCTTGAATGCCCTGATAATGGTATTCAAGGTCAGGTTCTGCCCATGTTCTATTTTAGACACACGGGCGGCCTGTATCCCCATCATCCTACCGAATTCTTCCTGAGTCAGATTCCTGGCCATACGAGCTGTCTTTATCGCATCGCCAATAAGAAACGCCTGCATGGCAGCATCATACTCCATCCTTTCCGGACTATCTCCTCTGCCGACAGTCCTGTCAAGGACCTCATCATGACTGTAATATTTCATTTCTTTTGGATTTTATTGTTCATATACTCTTCTCTCATCCTGATGGCTTTTTCAATTTCTTTGCCCGGGGTCTTCTGTGTCTTTTTTATAAAACCATGAGTAGTCAAGACCAGTGCATTTGAATCCACATCCCAGAATGCCATAATCCTATACGAAACTCCACGATAAGATGTTCTGAATTCCCATATTTCCGTATCATGTAATTTCTTGAATAATTCACTGTCTAATACATACCTGCACTTGTCAATATTAAACAAAATCTTGGCACGTGCCTTTATATCCAAAGACTGTAGAAAATTCAGTGTGGATTCAGAATACAAAACATTGAAGTTCGGCTTTCTTTCCATAGTTTTGAGCATTGCAAATTTATATATAATTTTCCATATATGGAAATATTCCCATATACTCTTTTCCAAAGTTGAGTACATGGGAATAACTTTGCAATAGCTCTGCTTTAAGTTTTTATCTATTTTTTCTTTTTCTTATAAACATGAACTAAAATATTACGATCTGACCATCCTTGACGGTTACTTTGATTGCGCTGTCGCGATTGACGTGGCCGTCAAGGATTGCTTTTGCAAGGAGGTTTATGAGTTCCTTCTGCATCAATCTCTTGATCGGTCGGGCGCCGTATGCCGGCTCGTAGCCTTTCGTGCTCATGTAGTCCTCGAAATCCTGTGTGAATTCTACGGTCACTCCATTCTCTGACAGTTTTTCCTGAAGGTCTGCCATCTGCATCCTCAGGATGTCACGGATGTCAGTCTGCGAGAGCGGCTCGAACATTATCACCTCATCGATTCGGTTGAGGAACTCCGGACGGACTGTCCTTTTGAGGACTTCCAGGACCTGGCTGCGGCACTCTGCGAGGAGATTCTCGCGCTCCTCACCCTGGACCGGAAGCCTTTCCATGTAGTTCTGGATGATGTCTGCACCGACATTCGAGGTCATGATGAGGATAGTGTTCTTGAAGTCTACAGTACGGCCCTTGTTATCGGTAAGTCTTCCGTCATCAAGCACCTGCAGGAGGATGTTGAACACATCAGGATGCGCCTTCTCGATCTCGTCGAGAAGCACCACTGAATATGGCTTCCTTCTCACTGCCTCTGTCAGCTGACCGCCTTCATCATATCCCACATAGCCCGGAGGCGCACCGACGAGGCGGCTCACCGAATGACGCTCCTGATATTCACTCATGTCGATTCGGGTCATCATATTCTCATCATTGAACAGGAACTCGGCCAGAGCCTTTGCAAGTTCGGTCTTTCCGACACCTGTCGTACCCATGAAGAGGAAGGAGCCTATAGGCCTCTTCTCGTTCTGGAGTCCCGCACGGGAACGGCGGACCGCATCTGCAACGGCCTCTATGGCCACATTCTGGCCCACTACCCTCTTGTGAAGCTCGGTCTCCATGCGCAACAGCTTCTCACGCTCGCTCTCCAGCATCCTCTTTACCGGAATGCCTGTCCACTTGGCAACCACCTCAGCGATATCTTCCGGAGTCACCGCCTCGGTTATTATAGGATCCTTTATCGCAGCCTGACGCGCAGTCAGCTCCTCGATCTTCTTCTGTGCCTGAGCCATCTTTCCATAGCGGATCTCAGCGACCTTGCCATAGTCTCCGACCCTTTCGGCATTATGCGCCTCTATCTTATAGTCCTCGATTTTCTGTCTCTGCGCCTGAAGTTCCGACAAAATGCCCTTCTCCTCGTCCCAACGTTTCCTCAACGAGTCACGCTCCTCCATAAGTTCCTTCAACTCCGCCTTGATCTTGTCCATCTTGAGCGACACGCCCTCACGCTTGATGGCCTCACGCTCGATCTCGAGCTGCCTTATGCGGCTGTCCAGCTCCGCTATCGGCTCGGGAACGGAGTTCATCTCGAGCCTGAGCTTCGAGGCCGCCTCGTCTACAAGGTCTATCGCCTTGTCCGGCAAAAAACGGCTTGTGATGTATCTGTGAGAAAGTTCTACCGCAGCAATAAGGGCATCATCTTCGATGCGGACCTTGTGGTGGTTTTCATAACGTTCCTTCAGACCTCGCATTATGGAAATGGAAGCCGCAGGCGACGGCTCATCGACCATCACCATCTGGAAACGGCGCTCCAGAGCCTTGTCAGTCTCGAAGTATTTCTGATATTCATCAAGAGTGGTGGAGCCTATGGTGCGGAGCTCGCCCCTTGCGAGCGCAGGCTTGAGGATATTCGATGCATCCATGGCACCAGAGGAGCGTCCGGCCCCTACCAGCGTATGGATTTCATCAATGAAAAGAATCACTTCTCCCTCACTTTCAACGACTTCCTTTACAACTCCCTTGAGGCGTTCCTCAAACTCTCCCTGATACTTGGCACCGGCGATGAGCGCGCCCATGTCAAGTGAATATATGACTCTGTTCTTGAGGTTTTCAGGAACATCACCATCTACGATCTTCTGAGCGATTCCCTCCGAAATCGCCGTCTTTCCGACACCCGGCTCGCCGACCAGGATCGGGTTGTTCTTGGTCCTCCTGCTGAGGATCTGCAATACTCTGCGTATTTCCTCGTCCCTGCCGATGACAGGATCGAGCTTGCCCTTCGCCGCTCTCTCGTTAAGATTGACAGCGAACCTGCTGAGATTTTCAAACTTGTTTTCTGCCATAATATTTTTCCTTATACATTACACAATGCAGTAATAGCCGTCTGCTCCGACGAACAGACGGCTATGATAAGTCAAAATATATTCCAAAGACCTTTTACTGACAAAATGTCAGTGGGCGTGGGTCTTATTACTCCTCTACTACAACCTCTTCAGTCTCTGCAGCTGGGTTCTCAGCCTCTGGAGTAGGGAAAGCAACTTCCTCAGTGAGCTCAGTCTCTGCGCGGTCTGAGTAGTTTGTTCCTGTTGTAGTCGAAGATGCTGAGAATGATGTAACGATTGAAATCACGAAGATGAATGCTACAAGACCCCAAGTGATCTTCTCAAGGATGTCAGTTGTCTGACGTACGCCGAAAGTCTGGTTACCTGCTGTGAAGTTGCTTGCAAGTCCGCCACCCTTTCCGTTCTGAAGGAGAACGATGAGAGTGATGAGTACGCTGGCAACAAGTACAAGTATTGTCAGAATTGTGAATAATGCGTTCATAATCTATCTTGATCTAATTTATTTCCTCTAATTTTTGAATAAGGGTTGCAAAGTAAGCACTTTTTTCCGGATATGCCAAAATTAGTTTAGAATAAATGTGCTTTGCCTGCTCATAATAACCCTGTTCGGCATATATCTGTGCCAATGTTTCAGTATAGAACCCGAGGTCATCGGACGTCTGCTGAGGCGGCTCCGGCTTTTCCTTGCGGGCCTTCGCCGCATAGCGGGAGAATACATTGTCCTCAGCGGTTCTCACCTGGTCGTAGTCATCCTGAGAGAAATAATCTCCGGCTCCGGCATATACTTTCCTTCCCTCGCCGCTCTCCTTCTTTGCCTCCTTCTCTGAAATATATGACTTCAGCAGCTGCTCCACATCGGCGTCGGTGTAGTCCGCAGACAGGCCTGAGCGCATGATTTCTGAGAGTTTCTCGCGCGAAGGCACATACATCGCGGCGTCCGCAAACTGATGCGGCTCCCATGTGCCCATGCTCCTCATCCTGCGGCACAGCTCCTTGCGGGCTCCGCCGAACCAAGGGTAAAGGTTCACCACGCCGACAAGTTCGTCAAGGTTAAGCTTATGTATGTCTATGTATCCCATTTCTACCAGTTTGCTACTGTTGCATTGAATATGTCGTCGCAGAGCTGCTCCACGATCTGCTCGCAGAGCTCCGCCTCGACCGCGTCGAGCGACGTCATCGCATCGAAATCGGCATATGCCGAGAATGACTTGTCAGGGAAGTCATCCTCAGGATATTTCCTGTTTGTGAAGGATATCTTCACATTGACCGTCAGTCTGTTCTGGGCCGCCTCTTCGTTTGCGGTCACCGCTGTCGCCTTTACATCATACCCTGTAACGGCTCCTGTGATCTCAAGATCGCCCTCCATATCCACCAGCTCAAGCTTGGTAAGTCTGATGAACTTCTCCTGGAGAGCCTCGGTTATCTGGTTGCTCAGCGAAGGGTTCACCTTCAGGGCCTGATACTCGAAGTAGTTGATGGTCACGGTCTTGACATCCGGCTGGATGGACGTTCCCGTGAAGGAATATATGCCGCAGGAATGGACTATGAACGCCGTCACAGCCAATGCCAGGGCTATTCCTATGGATGCAAATATGTTTCTCTTCATTTTCATTTCTCCTTCATCTTCTCCAGCCTGCGATACAGGGTCCTCTCGGAAATGCCCAGCTCCTTGGCAGCCCTGTTCCTGTTGCCGTTATGCTTCTCGAGAGCCTTCATGATCAGGTCCATGGTCACCTTGCTGATCGAGATGCTTTCCGGCTCCTTCTCTTCCACGTCCTCGTAAGACTGCTCCTCCGGATCCTCGTCATAGTCCTGCGGCGGAGCCGGCTGCCATTCCGGCACCTCGTCCTGCGGAGCAGGTGGTGCTATGGCAGGCGCACCTGACCTGCCGAGTCCCGCCTTGGCGATGACTTCCTTGAGATAATCCACATCCTGCTTGAGCTGAAGCAGCGTCCTTATTATCGCCTCCCTTTCGGACGCATCGAAATTCTCCTGCGCCTGCACCGTTGCAGGAAGCAGGTTCGGTTCCTCGACCGGCAGATATCTGGAGAGTGCTCCGACATCTACGATGCATCTCTCCGCTCCCGGGGTCATCTTTGACGACTCGAGAGCCGTCACGGTCTCCGCCACATTCTTCAGCTGACGGATGTTGCCCGGCCATCTCTGCTTGCGCAGCAGGATCGATGCATCTTCTGTCAGCACCACTTTGGACATCCCGTACTTTGCCGCAAAATCAGAGGCGAACTTGCGGAAAAGCAGGTTTATATCGCCCGGCCTCTCACGAAGGGCCGGCATGGTAATGGACACAGCGTTGAGTCTGTAATATAGATCTGCTCTGAATTTTCCTTTGGATACGAGATGTTTCAGGTCCACATTTGTCGCAGCGATCACCCTCACATCGGTCTTGAGTACCTTAGAGGAGCCTACCCTGATGAACTCTCCCGACTGGAGCACCCTGAGCAGCTTCGCCTGTGTCGCAAGCGGAAGCTCGCCTATCTCATCAAGGAAGAGAGTGCCTTCGTTGGCCTCCTCGAAATATCCCTTGCGCATCTCCGCCGCACCGGTGAACGAGCCTTTCTCATGTCCGAAAAGCTCCGAATCCACCGTTCCCTCCGGAATGGCGCCGCAGTTGATGGCAAAATATTTCCCGCGTCTGCGGGGACTGTTGAAATGTATTATGCGCGGAATATTCTCCTTTCCGACGCCGCTCTCGCCGGTCACCAGAACTGAAATATCCGTAGGAGCAACGGTCACGGCAATCTCCAGGGCCCTGTTGAGAGCAGGGTCGTTGCCGATGATATCGTACTTATTTTTTAATGTCTGCAGTTCCTGATTAGTCATAACGCGACAAAGTTACGAAAAAATATAAAAATATTATTATCTTTGCGCGGAATAGGCCACTGTGGCCGGAAAGACTGAGTATTAACGGAAAACAAACCATTAATTTTAGCTAAAATATGAGAAAAAACATCAATTTCCTTTTTGCCGTTGCTCTCGGCTTCGCTGCAATCTCTTGTAGCTCACCAGAGAAGATGGCTGAAATGGCAGAAAACGTGACTGTAAAGTGCGAGCCTGCTGTTCTTGAGGTTGTAGGCGGCGAGATCGACGCTACTGTTTCTGTTACTTATCCTGCGGATTATTTCCATCCAAAGGCTGTCCTCGAGGTAACTCCGGTTATCGTTTACGAAGGCGGTGAGGTGAAGATGGAGCCTTACATGTTCCAGGGTGAGAAGGTTGAGGACAACTACGAGGTTGTTCCTGAGGCTGGCTCGACAGTTACAAAGAAGGTTCACTTCGACTATGTACCAGGCATGGAGAAGTGCTACCTCGAGCTCCGTGGTGTAGTAAGCCACAAGAAGAAGACCGTTGACCTCCCTACAAAGAAGGTTGCTGACGGTGCAAACACAACTTACATGCTCGTTTGCCAGAAGGGCAAGCTCGATCTCAAGGCTGACGGATACCAGGAGATCATCAAGCAGACTGCAGAGGGTCAGATCCTTTATCAGATCAACAGCGCAGCTGTAAGAAACAGCCAGATCAAGGGCCAGTCAGTAAAGGACTATCAGGCAGCTCTCGACGAGATCCTCGCTAACGAGCGCAAGACTCTCGTAAGCACTGACGTGATCGCTTACGCTTCACCAGACGGAAAGGAAGATCAGAACGCAAAGCTTTCTGACAACCGTTCAAAGTCTGCTGAGAAGGCATATGGCAAGGTAGTAAAGGGCAAGGAGGTTCCAGGTGACGTAAACGTAACAAGCGTTGCTGAGGACTGGGAAGGCTTCCAGGAGCTCGTTGCCGCTTCTGATCTCGAGGACAAGGATCTCATCATCCGCGTTCTTTCTATGTACAGCGACCCTGCTGTTCGTGAGAAGGAGATCAAGAACATGTCTGCTGTTTACTCTTCACTTGCAAAGGAGGTTCTCCCTGAGCTTCGTCGCGCAAGATTCATCGCTAACGTAGAGTACAAGAACTTCACTAACGAGGAGCTTCTCGACCTCATCGAGGAGAACATCGACGTTCTTGACGTGACTGCACTTCTTCGTGCCGCTACTCTCGTGAAGGAGAACGACCAGAAGGTTGACATCTACAAGAAGGCTGTAGAGAAGTATGAGAGCGCAGCTGCTCAGTACAACCTCGCAGTGACTTACATCAAGATGGACGAGCTTGCAAAGGCTGAGAAGGCTCTCGAGGGTCTTGAGAAGGACGCAGACTGGAACAACGCAATGGGTGTCATCGCTCTCCGCAAGAACGAGCTCGACGCTGCTGCTGAGTACTTCGCAATCGCAGGCACTGAGACTGCAAAGGAGAACGCTGCAGTTATCGACATCCTCGACGGTGACTATGAGGCTGCTGCCGCTAAGCTCGCTGGCGCTAAGGGATACAACGCTGCTCTCGCTCAGCTCCTCGTTGGCAACAACGCTCCGGCTGCCGCTCTCGAGTGCAAGTGCGCTAAGGCTGCTTACCTCCGCGCAGTTGCTGCTGCTCGCCAGGGCAACGCTGAGGCTGTGAAGACTAACCTTGAGGCTGCAGGTGAGTGCGAGAAGCTCGCTGAAAGAGCAGCTAAGGACGTAGAGTTCGCTCAGTACAGATAATTTATATCTGAATAAAAAAAGATGCTGGCTTCAAGATGAAGTCAGCATTTTTTATTCTCTCAGATTCTTTATCAATGTATAGAGCCTTGTCGCTCCCCATATCAATATAAGTATGTATCCTCCGAGGAGGAGCTTGGCGTTGCCGCTCTGCAGACCGGCCTTGATGTGGAGGATCATGAATGCCAATACCGCGATCAGGACCAGGGCCATGAAGACGGCGTACATTATTTTAAAGATTCTGTTTCCCATGATGTTTTATGTTTTGTCGGCGTAAATATAGCAATTTATAGTAACATGCCGCCGCCCTTGGTTGTAATTGTAGAAGATTGACGAATATATATGACAAGTACTATTATCATCGCCGCTGTTGCGGCAGCGGTCGCCGGAGTGGCCGGCTGGCTCATGACAAGAGCCATATATGAGAGCAGGCTCGAGGCTCTCAGGCAAGTGAACAGGCAGTCTGAGGAGAATTTCAACAGGGCTCTTAAGGACATGAAGGAGACCGTGATGGCAAGCGTTACGGCCGAGACGGAAAAAATCCTGAAGAGAAGAGAGGAGGAGCTCACCAGCGGAAACAATTCCGCAATGGACAACATCCTGAAGCCTCTCAAGGAGAGTATTGCCTCTATGCAGAAGGCCATGAAGGAGAACGAGACATCACACGTGGCTGTGACTGCGAAGCTGTCTGCACAGCTGGAGCAGGCCGTCAAGGACATGGCCGAGAAGACCAGCGATGTGGGAAAGAAGGCTGATTCGCTTTCAGACGCGCTCACAGGCAGGCCGAAGGTGCAGGGATGTTTCGGAGAGAATTTCCTTGACGACATTCTCGTCAGAGAAGGGCTCAAGGAAGGGACACACTACACCCGCGAGGAGGCAAACGAGGACAGGAGCAGACCGGACTTCGTGTTCCACTTCAAGGACGGATTCGAGGAGAAGGATCTCATCGTGGACTCCAAGGTGTCGCTTACAGCATATGTGGAGTATGTCAACGCCGAGTCGGACGAGGCGAAGAAGATTGCGCTCGACAAGCATGTCAAGAGCGTGCGCAAGCATGTGGACGAGCTGTCGAAGAAGGATTACACAAAGAAGACCGCGAAGTCGTTCGCTGACTACGTGCTGATGTTCATGCCTATGGAAATGGCCTACAGGGTGGCCCTGGAGGCAGATCCGATGATATGGCAGGATGCATATAGAAAGAATGTGCTGATCGTCTCTGAGCAGACTCTCATGCCGTTCCTCAAGATCATGCACCTGACATGGAACAAATATCGCCACGACACCAGGATCCATGAGATCACACAGGCAGCGCAGAACATGATCGACCGAGTGGCTGACTTCTATGCCAAGTACAGCGAGATCGGCAGGAAGCTCAAGGCTGTCGGCGAAGCCTATAATCTGGGAGCGAAAAAACTGCAGGAGGGAGGCTTCAGCATCACAACATCTGCAAAGCAGGTGATGGAGCTTGGAGCCAAGCTAACTGCAGGAAAAGAGATCAAGGTCCCCGAAGATATTCCGGAAATCGGAGATTCTGAGTAACTTTGCGCCATGGCAAAGAAGACAGACAAGACAAATGCAGCCCGCCTTCTTGACAAGGCGGGCATTGCATATAAGCTTATACCGTATGAGTTCGACGAGAACGACCTTGCTGCGCAGCATGTTGCGGAAAGTCTGAATCAACCTATAGAGCAGGTATTCAAGACATTGGTTCTGCATGGAGACCGCACAGGACACATCGTGTGCGTGGTTCCCGGCAATGGCGAGGTGGACCTTAAGGCTCTGGCCAAAGTGTCCGGCAACAAGAAGGTAGAGATGATCCTTATGAAAGATCTGCTCGGGGTCACCGGATATATCCGCGGAGGATGCTCCCCGATAGGCATGAAGAAGCGCTTCCCAACCTATATACATTCGTCAGCCACAGACTTCAGCGCCATCTATATCAGCGCAGGAGTTCGCGGACTTCAGATCGAGATCGCTCCGTCAGACCTGATATCCTTCACCGGAGCCGTCCTGGCGGACGTCGCCGCATTCTGACGGCTATTTCTCGAAAGTGAAGTGCAGGCACTTGTTGTGGCCGGTATAGCAGTTCCTCACCACAAGTTCTCCTGAAAAATCAGGCACCAGCGCTGTCTTTCCTGCAGGGAAGACATACAGTCTGCCGTCGTGTACCATCTCGTAAGCGATGTCAGAGATGTTGGTGACCTCCATGTTTCCTGACGACAGTCTGCGGACCTTGAGAGATGCCTTCACCAGCTTGAAGAGGTATTCCTCCGAGCCGACAAGGGTTCCCTGGAAGAAAGCGAGCGTGCGCCTTGCGTCAAGCGCTTCCCTTATACCCTCAAGGCTTTTCTCCCTGGCAAAGACGAGCGTCATAGGTCTGAGCCATCTGTCGCCATAGGCATAATCACCGGCCACGGTTCCGTGTATGTCGGTATTTGCCATCGGGGCGATGCCATAATCGGCATGCCAGTCGAATGTCAAAGGATATGACTCCATATAATTATATGCCTCGTATGCATCGATCTTTCCGGCCTTGACCAGTTCGTCATGAATCGGATAGAATGTAGACTTGTCATCCGGCCAGCCGGGATGGTTCCATATGATATATCCTCCCTGCTCCCTGGCTATGTCGATTGCCTTGAGCGGATCCTCCACATCGAGCTTATTGGCATCGGTGATGAAAATGGCATTCAGATGGCCCAGAGGCTTGCTTCTGGTGATCTCCGTACCCTTTATAAGAATGAATCCAAGTCTGTCGGCCGCCTTCTTGGCGATATTGTATGATTCGTTATGATCGGCAACCACTATGTTCTTATGAGGACGATATTCTATGTGGTCTGTCATAGCAATGGCGTCAAGGCCTTCCTGCCATGCCTCCTGAACTCTTATATCAGGCCATACAGAGCCGTCAGAGAACGCTGTATGGATATGGAAATCACACTTGAGAGTCTGATATCCGTCGAAACCAGGGATGGAGATCACATTTCTGACCTGTGAATTGTTCCTGTGGTCATACTTATGAACATCATCATTGGAAATCTGCGCTGCTGCCGCCAGAGGCAGAAGCAGCAATGCTATTGCGGCTATTCGTTTCATGTTATTTTATGGTTTTAGTTTTATATTCCTTTGGCGACTGGCCTTTGGCGGCTTTGAACACTCTGTTGAAGTAGGTCACGGTCCTGAAACCGCACTGGGTGGCTATGTCCGCAACTGACGCATCAGACTTCAGAAGCATCGCGCAGGCCATGTCAAGCTTTATTGAATTGACATACTCTATGAGTCCCATGCCATAGTGCTTCTTGAAGAAGAGGCAGAAATATGTCTTGTTCATGCCCGCATATGCCGCAATGTCCTCCAGAGTCACACCCGAAAGAAGATTGCAGGATATATATCGGTCGATGCGGGACTTCTTTTCGGCGACATCAGTCAATTCCGGAGCCTTTGAAGTCAGGATCGGTGCCGTATCTTCATTCGTTGAGACATGGCCGAGAATCTGAAGTATGACCAGAGGCTTTGTCTCATCGGAAGCCTGGGCCAGAGTGTTCATCAGATTGTATACCGCCATCCATTTCCGTCCCGTCATCATCACCGCCGAATCCATTTCCTTGAGGCGAAGGACAAGGTCTCCATAATGAATGAAAGCCTTCAGGAGAGCATCGGTCCAGACCTGGTTGAAGCAGAGGGCTATAACCTCAACATTTTCATTATATTCATCTCCCATATCGGCAGGTGCAAAACTATAAGAAACCCTCGGAGGAATGAATATGATATCATTGTGGTTCAGACAGGTCAGACGGCCGTCAAGGACATACATTCCGGCACCTGATTTTACATAAACAAGGGTCCACGCACTATCGTAATGGACTTTTTTATTTCCGTGAACGAGGATGTCAAGCCCTCCCGTCCAATATCCTGACGACTTCATAGGCAGTTTGTTTTGCCACAAATATAGTATAATTTATGCAGAATATCGTATAAATGAGAAGTTTTGTGAAAAGTTATCTTATCATTTCACTATATTCTGCTATAAACTAGAGCGAAGTAAGCCTTGCAAGGTAGTCGTAGTGGTCTCCTTCGGCCACAATCTCAGCTTTGAATCCGGCCTCTTCGGCATGATAAGCCAAAGTCTCGAAATCCGCATACAGCCAGTTGAACGGCTCGCCGATCACATCCTTGTAAACCATCTGGTAGTCCACCTGACCATAATAATCATCGGCAAGATCTATCTCGAAGACGCCGTCTTCATCTTCATACAGATATCGCAGGTCACTGGAGTCGATGAGGACTGATCCACCCGGATTCAGAAGGGTCTTCAGCCTGCTGAAGAAAGCCGGCATGTTGTCTAGATTCCCTATGATGCCTGTTCCGTTCATCAGCATCAGTATGGTATCGAACTTTTCCGTGAAGGAATCATCATAGAAATTGACACAGCGGGCATCCACTCCCCTGTCGCGCATCACCTCAACGGACAAGGCGGAAATGTCTATGGCGACAGACTCCTTGCCCATGCTCTTCAAGGCCAGCGAATGGCACCCGCTGCCTGCTCCTACATCAAGAATGCGGCCTGCAGCACTCTGCAGGGCCAGTTTCTCGAGATAAGGCATGTCGTCGAAAGACCGGAACAGATCCTTCACAGGGATCTCGTCATCGTCGAACATTGACGAACGCACCACCAGTTTGCCGGCCTTGCCGGTCTTATGATAATCATATATCGCAGCTCCCATCGGGTCACCGCTTCTCAAAATCTGCTTCATGACACAAAGATAAGGATTATTCGACGTGCGCTTCGGCAAAACGGGCCAAAAATTAAGTTAATCTGCTGAAAGAGAATGTGGCTGTTGCCTTATCTTTGCACCATAAAATTCAAACCTATGGAAAAATTATTGATACATACATTCGAAGAAGTGCACCACATGTGCCTGATATACGGACTCAAGAAGACATACAGCCGGTTCCCGTTCATGGCTTGCAATCCTATGGCGACTCCGCCTCCTGTCAGGAGGAAGCCGGAGCGCACACGTCCGCTGCTGGGATGGAAGCGCTACCCGGTCAACGTACAGTATTACAAGAACGATATACTTATATTATATAATGCGGAACCGGGCGATGTCCTGACATTCGCCAAGGCGATGGTGGACGAATACCTTGCCCTCAGGCATCCATACATGAAGACTGTCTGGGAGGACAACACACTGAAGGAGAGCGCTTCAGGCCATGTCATTGCCGAGATTTCCTCTGCGCTTCCAGCGACTGACGATATGCTTTAGGCGACATTCCCTCGACCCTCTTGAAATATTTTCCGAATACTGACTGGGACGGAAAATCCAGCTCGTCGCTGATCTCCTGAACAGTCATGGTGGTGGACGAAAGGCATCCTTTCGCATACAGGACCACGAACCTCTCGATCCACTCCAAAGCCGTCATACCTGTCTCCTGCTTCAGCAGGGCCGACAGGTATTTGTTTGTCATGCAGAGCTTGTCTGCGTAGAAACCTATGTCGCGATGCTCCTTGAAGTGCTCCGCAGCCAGGGAGATGAACTTCTCGCAGACCTCCTGCTGGCCCGTCATCACGGATTTCTGCTGCTGAGCATCGTGCACATAATATCCCAGACCATAATAATATGCAGAGAACAGATGTCTTATGATCTCTTCCTTATATGGATGGTCTTCCTGACTCATGATACTCTTGACCATTCCGTAGCAGTTGGCGAAGGCGTTCAGACCCTCCTGATTCAGGGTATAGAAGTGGTTTGACTTATATGATAGCCTTTCTTGAAAACTCACTGGGAGATTTAGAGAATCGGTGAATTCCTCCGCTGTAACCATTCCGAACCCCTCGAAATCATCACTCGCCTCAATAGACTCGATGACCTGTCCCGGGAAGAATATGGCCATGGACGGAGCCTTGAGGGCGTATGAAAAGAAGTCCACGATACAGGAGATCTCACCTTTGGCGATGACCACCTGCGTCACTTTGCTGACTTTATACGGGAATCTGAGTCCCGTCAGAATAGTGTTTGTATCAAGAAGCTCAATCATGATTGCAAAATTACTAATTTGGCAATTACGAACAATTATTCGCTTGATTTTTAAGCAAATCAGTCCAAACCGTCGGCAAAACTGACCAATAAAAATCACGATTCGGCAAATCGGTCCAATCTTGAAGCATATCGTCCCTTTACTTGCTGGCCACATGCCTCTACCTTTGCTCCGTCAAAATAAAGGAAAAGAATATGAGCAAAATGAAACTTAAGACAGGCAAGGTCGAAGAGAAAGCAGTCGGAGCCTACAAGGCAATCGAGGAAGGCGTCGTAAAGGGATACAAGGCAGTGGAGGACGCCGTGGTGGGAACTTACCAGAAAATCGAGGACAAGTTCGTCGAGACGTTCCTTGAAGTAGAAGAAGAAGTAATCGAAATTCCAGAAGAAGGAGACAAAGAGTAATATGAAAAGATTCATGACCATTTTATGCGCCATCGCATTATTCGGCGCATCGCTTTCTGCACAGGAAGCAGACACATTAGTAGTGATAGTAAAGCATGACAACAGCGGCAACACATTCTTTGAAAAGGTCGGCAAGCCTTTCAAGAAGGGCTACAAAGCCGTTGAGACAGGGGTTGTCAACGGTTACAAAGCAGTGGAAAACGCTTTCGTAGAGCCTTTCTGCGACACCATAAGCACCAGCAGGATGTATGCAAGAAAGTATCGTGCTGACATCGAGCTCTCGTGGAGTAATCCGAACACATGGGGCATCACCTCATCGCATGGATACAGTTTCGGCAACGGCCTCTATGTCGGTGGTGGAGCCGGTTTCGCAGCAGAGTGGAACGGAAAAGACGAACCGCTTTATCTTGTACCAGTGTTCGCTGACGTGAAATACAGCTTCATAAACAGGCTCGCCAGCCCGTTCGTCAGCCTCAAGGGCGGAGCTTACGCCGACATCACCAACTCCGGCCTGCGCACATTCGCCAACCCGGCAGTCGGTGTTGACATCGGAAGATTTTCCATCAAGGTCGGCTACGAATACCAGCTTGGGTGCTGGGGCAACGGCGACGGAGTGCACACTCACCAGGTGAAATGCGGAGTCGGTTTCACGTTCTAGACACGTTTGTCCACCGGAAACCCCATTTCCGTGTACAACCACTGACGAATTCGGGGTTTGTCCACCAAAACCATGTCTATGGTGGACAACGCCTTGTAATTTGACTGTTTGTCCACCGGATCAGCTGTTCCGGTGGACAAATTGGTATATTATTGGAAAGGGAGGAAAAAAACGATTGATTATGAACATCTATGACTTCAAGGTATGCGGCGCCAAGGGCGTGGAAGTACCGATGAGCGACTTCAAAGGAAAGGTCCTTCTTATTGTAAACACTGCCACAGGATGCGGATTCACCCCGCAATACGAAGGATTGCAGACACTCTATGACAAATACAGGGACAAAGGCCTGGAGATCCTTGACTTCCCTTGCAACCAATTCGGCAACCAGGCCCCGGGAAGCGAAGACGAGATCCAGGAGTTCTGCACTCTGAAATACAACACGACATTCCCTCGCTTCGCCAAGGTCGAAGTCAACGGAAAGGACGCAGATCCGCTGTTCGTGTTCCTCAAGACCCAGAAGGGAGGCTTCCTGGGAGACGACATCAAGTGGAATTTCACCAAATTTCTCGTCTCGCGGGATGGTGAAGTCGTCGAAAGATACGCACCCGTCACGAAACCGGAGAGCATCGAAGGGGACATCTTGAGGCTGCTATAGAGGATTTTAGAGTTTTATTTTGCGAATCACCAAAATCTTTATATATTTGCAGTCCCATTAGGTGAAATGGACAGTTTTGGTGAGATGGGTGAGTGGCTGAAACCACCAGTTTGCTAAACTGACGTACGGGATTACTGTACCGGGGGTTCGAATCCCCCTCTCACCGCAGAAAGGAAGTCGCAAGGCTTCCTTTTTGTGTTATAGGGGGATCAAAGACGATTTACAAGGACTCTCATTCCTGTTTTGGTATGGATCTGATCCAGATGGTGCGGGTCAGACATCCAGCCGTGAGGCAGAGGATGTATCCACATGGAAGCAGAATAGCTTTAGAAGTGGCGCTCGTTCCTTCGGACATTATGCCACTGACTATCAGTACTCCTGCAAGAAACAGCATCGAGCAGCCAATCATTTTCCATACGGTCTTGGTGTCCATCCACTCCGGGTAGCCGATCTGGACGGAAGGATATGTCGGATTTTTGAAGTACAATGTCAGAGAGTAAGCGAGGGCAGCACTTCCGAGTGCAAGTCCATACTGCCATCCAAAGCAGAATGCGAAAAAACCGCCAAAGATAACGAGGATTACTATGATTGTAATGATGTGTCTGGTTGTATAAAGCTTCATATTCTATTCCTCCTCTGCTTCGTATTCTTTGCGGATTTTGTATTCTATCAAGGTATTGAATATCTGATATGCGGCAAGAGAATACCAACTGAGATATTGCCATGGATCAGATCCTGAAGAGATGTCGTGAATCATGTATATGATACCGATAGCCAGAAATATCAAAGCTACCACCGCCTGTACGATGACAACGCCTTTGTTGCTGAATTCTGACAGAAGTTCCGGATGTCTTTCCCTGCCTGTGAGATACCTCTGATTGATGGCAAGGGCTATAACAGCAATGATAACAATTACTAATTCCACTTTGTTGTCATGAAATGAAGACACCCATCTGAGACTGCCGCATGCAACTAAAGACAGCAGCGACAGCATGCGGCATATTTTCAAAGTTTTCATAGTTATTCCTCCTTCTTGAATTTATTAAGTCCGTTTTTACATTAGACGCCCGCGGGCATCATTTGACTACAACAAATATAATAACTTTCAGCATCGGTTGTTCCGGACCTGGACATTTTTAACACATTGGGTGTTTTACATAAATTGTTATCATCCAGCAGATTAAACATTTTAGGGTCGGACAAAAATCCGACCCTAAAACATGTAAATCATTATCAATCTGCGCGTTATGAAAA
>JAFQFD010000032.1 GCA_017415715.1 Bacteroidales bacterium
ATAGGAAGCAATCTTCACTTATTACTCCTTAATAACCTCGTGAGAATCAAAAATTGAAGAAGGATACCGAATCATCTCGATATCCTTCTTTTACTTAAATCTCAGCCACTTCATCAAAGGGAATCTTTTTCAGTGCCCTCGTTCATTCGTCACATTTTTCTGTTTTTTATAATCAATCACAGCAAAAATTCCTATCTTGGTGGGGAATGAAGAGGGGTTGAACATATTTTTTAAGGGAATGGTATGCCCTTTTGTATTTATGTTCAATCAATAACTTTAAACTTATGATTAAGGAAAAGAAAACCCCTCATTCACCACTAGGCCGTCTGGTCGAGGTTGATGGAATTCAGTATCAGCTCATAGGCGGAAAACTATGCCGCTATGCTGATCTGACTATGGACAAAGGATTCAAGATTGTTCTTGGACAGGCAGGCAGCGAGGATGTGTTGAAACATCTGCTGAACAGAATGCTGGGAACTAAGATTTCGTGGTTGGAATATCGCAACACGGAACATCCGGGCATGACAGAAGATGAACGGTCTTCACGATTTGACGTGTATTGTGAAGATGAAGACGGAAGCTGTTTCCAGGTCGAAATGCAGAACTGGAGTCAGAAATTCTTTAACAAAAGAGCCGTTTATTATTCATCACTGATCTTACAGGACCAGGCAGTCAAAGCACAAAGACAAGCAAAGCAGAAACTGTTCAAGTGGGATTATGACTTCAAACCTCTGTATGTTGTCAGTTTCCTGAATTTCAAGAACTGGACTGCTGAAAATCTTGGAGAGAAAAGGAACGAGTATATATCCATATACAGGTATTCCGATATCGAAACAAGAAACGAACTTGGTGACGGAACAAATCTCGTCTTTATAGACTTATACAGGTTTGCCAAAAGCATAGAAGAATGCGAAAGTCTTGATGAAATATGGTTATATAGCATAAAGAACATGTTCTCTCTGGGCTATTGTCCGGAAGAAGTCAAAGGCACAGAGATTGAGGACCTTTTCATCAGGTCAGAACTGGCAAAGATGACCAAAGAACAACGAATTAAATACGAAGAAGAAGTTATGACACGGAACGACATTCTTAACAGCATTGCTGAACAGCTTGAGGATGCCAGAAAAGAGGCAACCGAGATTGGCAGAGCAGAAGGTATGGCCGTTGGATTAGCTGAAGGCAGAGAAAAAGGGAGAGAAGAAGGTAGGGCAGAAGGAAGGGAAGAAGGCAGGGAAGAAGGCAGGTCCAAGACTATGGAAATAGCACGAAGGCTTATTGCTGACGGCATGTCTGTCGAAAAAGTGGCAGACATCACCGGCATTGATGTCAGTGATCTTACGGAAGCATAAGATACCTGGTGATATAACTATGAATTGATAAAAAGCAGTCACTTTTAACAGTGACTGCTTTTATCTTTCTAGCCGGTGACGATGAGCTGGACTTCGCAGCCCCAGAAAGCAGATGGGGTGCATGGCTCAAGGGTATCGTCTTTCCGGATCAGACAGACACTTTTCACTGTGATTGTAAAGAGTGTCGAACTCATGTATTGAAGGGTGATCCTGTTGGCTTTGGCACCCAGTTGCGAGGCATCGAACATGACCGTCGTCGATGAATCAGAGACTTTCTGATGCTGCTCCTTTCCTTCCGATTCGCCATATATCTTTACATCCAGCAATCCTGCAGAAGGGGTCTGGTCAAGCTCGAATGTGATTCCCTTATATTGACTCAGATCTGTTGAAGATTCTGTCAGATTCAGTTCTGACCAAAGGTCTCTGTATGTCACTTGATAATCAAGGTTGTAATCTTCAATAACAGGGATTACAGGCGTGAACCCGTCGCCATGGTAACCTTTGACTATGGCTTCCGCCAGCTCTGGAGAGCTGAAGCATGGAATAGACCTGTACATGCCGTCTGACAGGTTCATCCAATGGAATGTACCTATGCCGCGACGCTTGCATTCACCTGCGAACCATTTGGCATAATGGCAGTAGTTTTCCAGCGTGGGATTCTCGCTGAAAGTTCCCCATTCCCCCACTATGACCGGACCGCCTTGTGACACCAGATATGTCTCCAGATCATCAAGCATCTGCGTAACTTCTCTCTCCATTGCCGCAAGGTCGTCGATCTTGGGATATGAATGCACCTGGAACAATATATGGTCTTTGACCTTGTCAACAGGCATCTTCATGTTCTTGAGAGGGTCCTGCAGATGGGGATTCCAGTCTCCCGCACCATTGCAGGCTCCATATGTATTCACAACGAGATTCCTGACCGAATTGTTGCCTCCGGTCGCACGAACCACATCAACAAAACTCTGGGCATAGTCGTTTATCGCCTGATACGCCCCTGCTGCAACACTCGCATCATAGCCCAGCGAATAAGAGGCAAAGCACCATGACCGGCCCTCGTCGAGCATCTCGTTATAAGACTCGAAAAGAAGGCGCTGGCCATAATCCCTGAACCTCAGGGCTATCTGTTTCCAGAGATTCTCATATTTCTGCCTTTCTCTGGAGTATCCTTCAGGAGATGCCACCAGCCATGCAAGCTCCTCGTCGGCTCCGGTGTCGTGGTGGATGTTGATGATGCAATACATTCCGGTATTCAGGACATAGTCCACAACCTCATTGACGCGGTTCATCCACTCTTCATACACCTTGCCGTCCGCATCCATATGCACGCCCCATGAGACCGGCACGCGGATGGCGCCGAATCCCGCATTCTTCATCATGTTCATCAGGCTCTGGGTCGTGACCGACTGTCCCCATCCGGTCTCCCACCTTCTCCAGTCCCTTCCGTCGGTGTCTCCGGTCCAGACAGGCTCCAGAGTGTTGCCAAGATTCCAGCCCACACCCATGTTGGTGATGGATTCGAATGATGTTTCGAATTCCGTCACAGGACCTGGCTCGGGCTTCGGATCTGGTGCAGGTTCCGGTTTTACCGGCTCACCCTTTTCTCCTGGCTTATAAAGCCGTCCGTCACACGACGCAAAGGCGAAGCTGACGACAAACGCCAGCAGACATATGAATATCCTTTTCAGCATTATCCTAAAATGACAGTTACTTTATGTTCGCCAGGAACGCATGGGACAATGTTTCCCTCTATCTTCTGACCATCGAGATACATCTCGCGGACGCCCTTGCATACTCCGGCAGGATTCTGGACAGTAATCTCATAGATTCCACCACGGAAACGGCGTCTCACGGTGTATTCCTTCCACTGCGAGCAGATGCACGGATTGATTTCAAGTCCGTTGTACGCAGGCTTTATTCCCAGGATATACTGGGTGATCGCGTACCAGTTCCATGCTGCAGTACCAGTGAGCCAGCTGTTCTTGGCTTCGCCTGGCTTTGCTGCATCCTTGCCAGCAATCATCTGTGAGTATACATAAGGCTCGACCTTGTGCAGAGCGCTGTTCTCCTCAGTGTATGAAGGACATATCTTCCTGAAATATTCCCATGCATAGTCGCCGCGTCCGAGGACGGTCTCGCCTATGATAACCCAAGGGTTGTTGTGGCAGAAGATGCCGGCATTCTCCTTATAGCCTGCCGGATATGAAGAAATCTCTCCATACTCCACGAAATATCTTGTAAAGGCAGGATTGTTCAGCACTATGCCATGCTCGCAGTCCAGGCGCTCCTTGACAGAGTCAAGCGCCTTCTGCACCATTCCCTCCTCGAGTCCGATGCCCGCCATAGAGCACCATCCCTGCGACTCGATGAAGATCTGGCCTTCCTCGTTCTCGCGCGAGCCGATCTTGCGGCCGAAATAGTCATATGCGCGGAGGTACCAGTCACCGTCCCATCCATGCTTCTTCACGGCTTCTACCATATTGTCCACGAGCTTCTGAGCCCTGTCGGCCTCTGTCTCGAGGCCTCTCTCACGGCACAGCTCCACATAATCGCGGCCGCATACGACGAAGAGGCCGGCGATCATCAGAGACTCGGCCTGCGAGCCTTCCGTCTTGTTCTCCGTGGTCTGGAAGGACTCGTTCGGATCCCATGAGAAGCAGTTCAGGTTGAGGCAGTCATTCCAGTCGGCACGGCCAATGAGCGGAAGCATATGGGGACCGAGATTGTTCACGACATGGTCGAACGAAATGCGCAGGTGTTCCATCAGCGACACTTCCGAGCCGGGTTCGTTATCGAACGGCACCATCTCGTCAAGTATGCTGAAGTCGCCTGTCTCCTTTACATATGCAACGGTTCCGAAGATCAGCCACATCGGATCGTCGTTGAAGCCGCCTCCGATATCATTGTTTCCACGCTTTGTCAGCGGCTGGTACTGGTGGTAGCAGCCTCCGTCAGGGAACTGTGTAGATGCTATGTCTATGATACGCTCACGCGCTCTTTCCGGTATCTGGTGCACAAATCCCACGAGGTCCTGGTTGGAGTCGCGGAAGCCCATTCCGCGGCCGATGCCGCTCTCGAAGAACGAAGCGGAACGGGACATGTTGAAAGTCACCATGCACTGGTACTGGTTCCATATGTTAACCATCCTGTCAAGCTTCTCTTCCGGACTCTTCACGGAGAATATGTCCAGCAGAGCGTCCCAATACGCCTTGAGCTGGGCGAATGCCGCGTCTACCTTTTCTACGGTATCAAGCGATGCGATCATGGCGCGAGCCTTCGCCTTGTTGATTACAGGCGAACTGCCGCTGTGCAGCAGACCCGGCACGTCATACACCAGCCTGCCCTCTTCGTCAAGCAGGAACTTCTCATCCTGCTCGTTCTCTACATATCCAAGGAGGAATATATAGTCCCTGCTCTCGCCCGGCTCGAGTTCCACCTCGATATAATGAGAAGCTATCGGGCTCCAGCCGTGGGCTATGCTGCAAGTCGACACGCCCTCCATGACATTCTGAGGGTCACGGAACTCGTTGTATAGTCCTATGAATGCCTCCCTGTCGGTGTCAAATCCGTCCACAGGAGCGTTCACGCTATAGAACGCATAGTGGTTACGACGTTCCTTATATTCGGTCTTGTGATATATGACAGAGCCGTCCACCTCGACTTCTCCTGTCGAGAAGTTGCGCTGGAAGTTCTCCATGTCTGTAGCGGCATTCCAGAGACACCACTCAGTGAATGAATACAGCTTGATACTCTTCTTGACTTCAGAAGTATTGCGGAGGGTCATCCTCTGCACCTCGCCCCACACTCCGAGCGGCACGAAGAAGAGGACGCTGGCCTCAACGCCGTCCTTGGCACCGGTGATGCGGGTGTAGCTCATTCCGTGACGGCACTCATAGAAGTCAAGCGGAGTCTTGCAAGGCTTCCAGCCCGGCGACCACACAGTGCCGGCGTCTTTGATATAGAAATACCTTCCTCCGTTGTCCATCGGGACATTATTATAACGATAACGGGTGATCCTGCGGAACTTGGCGTCCTTGCAGAATGTATATCCGCCCGCTGTGTTTGAGATCAGCGAGAAGAAGTCCTCGTTGCCGAGATAATTGATCCAAGGCCAAGGCGTCTTGGGGTCGGTGATCACGTATTCGCGATTCCTGTCGTCAAAATGTCCGAATGTCTTCATAATTATTCAACTGTAAGATAAAGCACACGGCTGCTCCAGTCGTCCTGCTTGTGATAGTCTACGTTATGCTTGAGAGGGATCTCCAGGCCGTTCTCCATGAGGAACTTGCCACTGAAGGCGAGGCCTTCGTACGGAAGCGGCATGTTGTCGATACGGTTGAGCTCGTGCACCTTGTACATGCGGTCCGGATCCAGACCGGCCATCTTCACGCGTGGAAGATGGTCGTCATAGAATGTCTCTGTCTTCCACCAATAGAACACCGCTTCCGACTTCTCAGGAGATACATACATCATAGAAGCCATGTTATGGTCGTCATATGGTGAAACGAGTCTGTAAATATCTCCCAGCTGCACCACATGGCGGATTTCCTTATACTCAGATATCGCCTTGCGGCACAGGGCCTTTTCCTCCTCGGTCATGTTCTTCGGCTGGATCTCCATGCCAAGACGGCCGCTCATGGCAACGTCGATGCGGTATTTCAATGAAGTAGTGCGGAATACCGTATGGTTCGGAGTGGCGCTGATATGCGAGGCCATAGCGATTGCAGGGAAGAAGTATGAAGTGCCCCACTGCATGCGAACCCGCTGGAGGGCATCTGTGTTGTCACTCACCCAGAACTCGTCGAACCAAGGCAGCACGCCCCAGTTTGCACGGCCGCCGCCGGAAGCACAGGCCTGGATGGTCAGATCAGGATATTTCGCACGGATCCTGTCGCATACTGCTGCAAAGCCGCGATGATACTCTATAAGAAGATGGCTCTGCCTGTCCTTCGGCAGATACTGTGAGCCATGATTCGCAACCGGCATGTTGGCGTCCCACTTGATATAGTCGATCTCAGGGTTCTCGGTCATCAGGTCATCCACGACCTTGAAGATGAAGTCCTGGACCTCAGGGTTTGCCAGGTCAAGCACCAGCTGAGTACCTCCACGGCCTGTCACTACTTCGCGCTCCGGAGCCTTGAGCACCCAGTCCGGATGCTTTTCATACAGCTCGCTGGTGGTGTTGGTCATCTCCGGCTCGATCCAGATTCCGAACTTGATGCCATGCTTATGGGCCTGCTCGACAAGCCATCCTATGCCGTTCGGCAGCTTGTTTCTGTCCACCTCCCAGTCACCTAGAGCGCAGTTGTCAGTCAGACGTGGATATTTCACTCCGAACCAGCCGTCATCCATCACGAAGAGTTCTCCTCCCATTGATGCTATATCGGCCATCATCTGGTCCATTCCCGGCTCATTGATGTTGAAATATACGCCTTCCCAGCTGTTCAGGAGGATCTTGCGAGGCTGATTGCCGTGCGCAAGCTTATAGTTGCGGCCCCATCTGTGGAAGTTGCGGCTGGCGCCGCTGAGGCCTTCATTTGAATATGTCAGAGCAAGCTCAGGAGTCTTGAAGACTTCCTTAGGTTCAAGTTTATATGCAGAGTTGTCCGGATTGATACCCGCATAGAACTGATGGTAGTCAGTGTCGCGGGTGTCTATGCGAAGTTCATAGTTTCCGCTGTAGCAGAGGGCTGCGCCGATGACGCGGCCGACATTCTCCTGCGGCTTGCCGCCGAGGGAGAACATCACTTCAGCATGATCGGTGTGAGAGTTTCGTGAGCCGTCCTTGTTCTTGATCACAAGCATTTCGCGCTCGAGCGGCTCCTGCACCAGGAGGCCTTCCGCGGCCCATGTGCCATGAAGATGGCTTACCCATACGTCTCCGACACGGATAGGGAGATAGCCTGAATCAAAACGGGTCAATGTGACAGTCTTCTTCTCCAGATTCTGGATCTCTGTCCATGTCTCGATCATATCCACATCCTGATAGGCACGGTAGCATACTGTCACATAGAAAGGATATACTGTGTCCTTGAGCTTGATTCTGGTCACCTTTGCTGTCGGTTCGTCTTCTGTACTGACGCTTTCGACCCTGAGTACGGTCGACATGTTGCCGTCGGCATGAGTGACCTCCAGAGCCGACTCCCATGAGCACCAGATGCCGTATGGCTGGTATGCGTTGTGGTTCGGAACGCCTGCAGCCTCCAGCACTTTTGCATCAGCATCTGAAAGTCTGCTGCCGAAATACTGGATCTGCAGTTCTCTGCCCTGCTCGGCCTTGAGAACCAGTTCTGTATTCGGCGTCGCGATACGCACCTGAGCAGAGGCGGCAGCGGCGGCAGCCACCATCAAAATCAAAGTAAATATCCTTCTCATATGATTTTCATCAGTATTATGGCATATATGTATTCCAGTGACCCCCGAGACGTGCCTTCGGCACTCACTCACCCCCTAGCCGTGGGTGGCACGTCACTTCCATACATATATGTCATAATAAAATTATAAACATTCTTTAACATATAGTCCCCATGGACTGAGGTCTGCGTCGTGCCATGGGCCTTCTGACGCGGCCGACGGATAGAGCATCGAGCATGTCTCCTTCTTGTCGGAGGTCGACCAGAACGCATAGCTGATGTCATTGTCCTCCATCCATTCGATCCAGGCCTGAGTCGACTCAACATCGACCGGTCCCTGACCGTCGGCATTCATGCCTCCGCACTCGGTGACAAAGAGAGCCAGTCCTTTCGACATGGCATAGTCACCCTTCTGGCGGAGCCACTCCTTGTGCGTGCCTGCATAGAAATGAAGCGTATACATCAGATTGTCATATCCAAGAATCGGATCATTGGCTGCATCATCAACATTCTGAGACCATCTTGGAGTGCCGACAACGATGACGGCATCCTTCTCGATGGCGCGGATAGCCGCAATGACTGTCTCCGAATACTCCTTGATCTCCGCCCATGTATAGTCGATCTGATTTACATGGTCCTTGTATGAAGGCTCGTTCCATATCTCATAGATAACATTCGGAACGCCCTGATATTCAGTGGCCATATATGTGAAGAACTCCACGGCGGCCTCCGTGTGAAGGCCGTGCGCATGCCAGTCCACGATGACATATACGCCATTGGCAACAGCCGCATCCACGATGGTGCACGCACACTGCTTGCCGAACTCCGGATCCTTCAGATAACACTGAGCCTGGCACTCATCGTTGTCGATCTCGACACCGATCGCTGCACGCACCACCTCGGCATCCCAGTCCTCGACGACATGCTTCACCGCATCGGCATTATAGAAACGAGGCCAGAGCACATTCCAGCCGAAGCTCATGCCCTTCAGCTCGACGGTATCACCTTTTTCATTCATGAGGGCCGTGCCCTCAACATGCAGACGCTCCACCTTCGGAGCCTGCTGCGCACATGCTGCCAGAAGCAGCACCATTGCCATTAAATAAACCTTTTTCATTTCGCACGCTTTGCTGCAAGTTCCACCTGAACGCCTTCCATCTTCTTCTTGGTGAGCGGATAGAACCATACCACGAGGATAGAGAGGGCTGCGACAGCAGCTGGCACCCAGCTCATGAGGATGCGGAGGCCGGTGATGGCGGTCTCGGTCTGGACTGCGCCGGCTGTGGTGTCGTAGCCGAAGGCTGCGAGCATCCACATCACGGCCGCGCCGCCGAACGCGCCGCCGAACTTCTGGGCCATCGATGCTGACGAGAATATCAGACCTGTTGAAGCAGTGCCGTCCTTGAGCTCCGAGTAGTCAGCAACGTCAGCATACATACTCCATACAAGTGGAGAGATGACACCAGTGAATGTCGAGATGATCACCTGGAACACAAGCATCGACCAGTATCCGCCCGGAGTTGCCGGGAGGAAGAAGAAGGCGATGCTCAGGCCGACCAGAGCGGCCATTGAAATCATATAGGTGCTCTTCTTTCCGAGATGTTTTGACATCGGTACAGCAAGAACGACTCCTACCATGTTTGATATTTCTCCGATAGAGAGGAAGATGCCGGCAGACACCAGGAAGGCCCATCTGCCGTCAAGGGCGACGAGCTGCTGGATGTAGTCTGCAAAGAAGTATGCTGTGGTTGTTCCACGGACCGTGTTGAAGAGGTTTGAAGCCAGAGCGGCGCCGATGAGGAGCCACCAAGGCTTGTTGCGTACAAGAAGACCGAGGTCCTTACCTACAGACACTGTAGACTCGCTATGAACATGTTCCTTTGTAAGAAGGAAACATAGCACAAACAATACGAAGCAACATGTCGCAATTACAATCATAGCCTTCTGCCATGCCTCAGGGCTGGTTGAAATGGCTGCAAGACCGCTTGCACCCTCAACTGCAAGCTTGGTCTTGTCGAACATGTTGCAGAGAGGCTCCCATGCGAAGAGGGCGATGAAACTTCCGCCGTATGCGAAGAACATTCTGTATGAAGAAAGAACAGACTTCTCGTCAGAATCAGCGGTCATCACGTTCAGGAGTGAGCCATAAGGGACATTGATGCCAGTGTAGACGGTCATCATGAAGATATATGTCACATAAGCCCATATTGTCTTTCCGTTTTCCGGTGTTGTAAACAGCAGTATGCCTCCCACTGCAAACGGGATGGCGAAGAAGAGCAGGTATGGACGATACTTGCCCCAACGGGTCTTGGTACGGTCGGCAAGAATACCCATCATAGGGTCTGAAACCGCATCCCAGATGCGTGTGACAAGCATCAGGACGCCGGCGTCAGCCAGGCTGAGGCCGAATACATTCGAGTAGAAGAACGGAAGGAAGTATGAGAAGAGCTTCCAGAACATCGATGATGACATGTCACCGAAGCCGTAGCCTATTTTTTCGGTCAGTTTCATTGTTGGTTATTGGTTTTCTTTTGGTTTATGGATCCCCGATCAGGTCGGGGATGACGAGGAAAAGGGTCGGGGATGACGAGGAAAAGGGTCGGGGATGACGGGTAGAGGGATGACGGTTAGAGGAACATCATCTGGTCAAGGGCGGCGAAGGCCTTGAAGTCTTCTGCAGACTCGTGCTCCGGGAACGGAGCGTAGAAATGATGCTGCATATGCGCATCGCAGGCATTTCTCCAAACGAGAACATATGACACAGGATAGTCCTTCATCGCCTGATAGAGCACCTCTGTCCACCATTTTGCATCCTTTACGCCCTCATAGCCGGTCTCGGTGATCGCCATCAGCTTGCCATGCTCATCGGCAAAGGCCTTGGTAATGTCAAGGGCATTGGTCATCTTGGCAAGATAATCCTCGCGGGTGCTGTAGAAATAGCAGTCAAAACCGACCATGTCTATGATTTCATCACCCGGATATCTTTCTCCATAGACCTCAACGGAAGTCAGTTCGCCTGCTCCCGGAGAGTATGACCATACGAGGTTGTCGAGACCGCGCTCGTTCACCATATAGTCATAGGTCATCTGCCAGAGGGCCTTGTACTGCTCTGTGGTGCAGAGCTTCTGTCCCCACCAGAACCAGCTTCCGGTGTGCTCGTGCCAAGGTCTCCAGATGACAGGCACTGTCTGGCCGTCAGCTGTCTTGATCGAGCCGAGGAAATCGGCAGCCTTTGCGAGCCAGGTCATGAAATAGTCATGCTTCTCTCCGCCAGGGAGAATAGAAGCGACAACCTGGTCAGACGAGACATCCCATGCGTCTCCGCCTGTGAGCGGGTTGCGTGGATGCCACGAGAATGTGGTGATTCCACCACGCTCGTGGTGCGCAACTGCGGAAGCACGCATGTGATCGAATCTGTTCTTGTCAAGATTTGCCGGCCAGTCCATTTCTATGCCGCCAAGATCCATACCATAGATTGCAGGATACTGTCCGCATGTGGCGAACACGTCAGACTGCACATACTCTGTCGCATCATCTGCGAGCTTCCATGAATGGCCGTACATCAGGTCGTCCTGATGGCCGAACATGATCTTGCCTTCGTCTACAAGGTCTGTCAGACGGTCCAGAAGGGCGTCGGCAGGAGTCTGAGAACCAGACTCCTTAGGGCCGCCGCACGAAATGATGGCGATTGCTGCTGCAATCATGGTAATAGGTTTCAGGATGTATTTCATAATGCTAAAATTTTGGCGCACTGTTATATATGTCTTCGAGAGAGAGGGTGTTTTTGTATGAATCAACCATGGCTTCTATCGCTGCTTTTGCCTCCGGCGAGCAGTATTCTCCTGTGCCGTGGTCTATGAAGGCATGCTTTTCATTTCCGGCTCCCTTCGCTCCGTTGTCCCATATTATGGAAGGTACGAAATATGTCTTTGCCAGCTTTGCATAATATTTCAGGTAATACTGCTGGAAAGCCTGCTCACGCGCGGTCGCGCGGTTGACACAGCCGAACTCACCCATATACACAGGGATACCCTTCTTTATGAAATTGTTATATATCTTCTCAAATACTCTCTTCAGGTCTGCCTCGTTATTGCCGGAAACCTTCTTTGACTCATCTGCCGTGTGACCCCACTCAGACTTTGTCGCAGGCAGAGTGTAATCATATGGATCATAGCAGTGAACTGCCATGATAAGGCGTCCCTCTACTACGTCTTCAGGCATTACGAATGTCTGAACGGCGATGTCCACATTCGTACAATAGGCCGGAATGCCGAGAATGCGGTTTGCATTCTCTCCGCCCGATGCACGCACTGCGTCCACAAAAGCCTGGTTCCACTCATTGAGGCACTGGTACTGCTTGCCGCCGTCATTGCGGTTTTCTCCCCAGCCCCAGCCGCCGTCATGGATCTCATTGAAGGACTCGAAGATGAGGAAGTCACCCTTGTCCTTGAATTTGTCGGCTATCTGCCTCCACATCGCGCTCACCTGATCGAGGATCTGCTGGTGAACGGCCGGATCTTTGGCCGCAGTCTTGATGTCAAGCCAGTTCTTGCTGTCAGCTCCGTCATGGTGCATGTTGACGATGGCGTTCAGGCCTGCCGCCTCGGCATAACCTACCACCTCAGCGACTCTATTGAGCCACTTCTCATCTATCTTGTAATCAGGAGCAGCACCGATATGGCCCATCCAGGTCACAGGGATGCGGACAGTGCTGAATCCGGCAGCCTTGACCTTGTTCATGGTTGCCTGAGTCGCCTTAGGGTTGCCCCATGCGGTCTCTCCGGACACACCGTTGTTATATGCATCGAAATGGTTTCCCAGGTTCCAGCCTATGCCCAATCGAGCGGCATAGTCCTTCGTAATGTCGCCGCTTGGCGCTTCTGTCGCACTCTTCTGAGAGACCTCGACATATCGCTTCTGATCTCCGGATGTGATGGTAATCTTGGTCTGACGGGCCTCCAGGGCATAATTCTTAGTTGCAGTCACGGTGACGACAGTCTTGTCCCCGCTCCTGGCTCCCTTCTTGGCAGTGAGCCACTTCTCGCCGGGAACCACCGAGAACTGTCCGGAAGATGTGACGGTGAATGTCTTCTCGCCTCCGTCTGTGTTGAAATCCAACGTGGTCTTGTCAACTGACAAGATTACATTCTCCTGCTGCTCCGGACTTTCCGGTCCGCAGGACATGGCCAATAGCATAGCCGCAAGTATGTATACAATTCTTATCATAGTCTATAAGTTAAATGATGGCATATCCTCGCGGTTGAGGACATATGGACTGCCCATCACGTTCTTCCAATGTTCAAGAGTATTATATGACCAGTCCTTATTGTTCAGGGCAAGGTTTCCGTTGGAGTCTGTCGTACACCACACCATGAACCATGACCATTTGTTGCCGGCCTCCATGCATTTTGCAGGGTCCGGAATATTGCCGCACTCGCTTATCGCTACAAGCTTCTCACCTCCGGTCAGATCGACAAGCGCCTCATACTGGCGTGTCTTTGCCTCTACATCCTGTGCATAGATATCCACTCCGAGGATGTCCACATATTCATCGCCGGGATACCAGTCGAGATACTGGTCTTCCGCTCCCTTGGTCACGTCTACTGTCCATACCCATATCAGATTGTCCAGGTCATGGACATTCACAAGCTGGTCATAAAGAAGCCTCCACAGCTGCTTGCAAGGCTCCGCGCCCTGGCTTCCCCACCAGAACCATGCTCCGTTGGAGCCGTATACATCATAGTTTCCCGCAGCCTCATGAAGCGGACGCCACAGCACCGGAATATTCTCGTCTTCAAGAAGCTGGAGATAACCTGCCACCTCTTGTATATCCTTCATTATGAAGTCATTCTGCCATGTACCCGGCTTCAGGGCCTCTCTGATGTCAAATGAAGTATCGCTGGTATAGAAGGCATATCCGTCGAAGTTGTAGTTCTTCACGCCATTGTCCCACGCCTCCTTGCTGTCCGGCACGTTCCAATGCCACATGTAGCTTACCAGTCCGCCCGAAGCCCACTGCTCCCTCGGTGCAGAAATGTCATTGTAGTTCTGCACCCAGTTCCAATTGGACGGAGTTGGGGAATATTGGAGAAAGAGGAAATCATAGCCTGCAAGCGCAGGATGCTCTCCTATACTGTTATATATGAAGTCTACGAAATCATTCTTATGCGAATGGCTGGACTGCGCTCCGGACAGGGTCTTCCTGCCGCTCTGCTCCTGCAGGAAATTATAGACCAGCTTAGCCTCCTTGGATGCATTCGGATTGACCAGATGCTTCATCGAGCCGGGATCGGAAGGGACGTAAGGCTCGACATATTTCATGGAGAAAGTAATGCGGATCTCCTCCGCCGGCTTCTGATTGGAACTATAACCCAGAACGGTTCCCTCGGGCACTGTGACAGTGTATGTTTCACCCGGTTTGAGTCCAAGAACACCTATTTCAAGTTTGTTGGTGGAAGCTGTGACATCCCGGATAGAGGCTTCGCCGTCAACAGAAATCTTAGCCTTCCCGTCAGGAAGACACTTGATGCTGCGGTCGAACATCATGGTAATCGTCAAGGATCCGCCCACAAGGTCGCGCGCCCCGTCAGAAGGGTCGCACGACACCAGCTTCGGCCCGGCAACCGTCTGCACCGGTTCCTTTTCCTGACAACCAGCCAGCGCCAGTCCCAAAACCAGAAATCCCAACAAAAACCTCTTCATCTATATTAATAATATTATATATATAATATATATACTATATGGTACACTATTTATATAGTGCTGATTTTCAACACATTAAAAGTAAAAAAGTTTGCAGATTACGAAAATATGCTTAACTTTGCATCGTCATTGAAAACTTAGTAATCTTGAATAGGCACCTCCACCCCAATTGGAGTGCCTATTTTTAAATGAAAGTTGGGTGTTGAGGCGTAGATTCAAGGAGGTCGTTTCTTCCGGAAAGTCTTCTTACGGATTACTAAGAACATGACAATGGGAGGACGTTTCCCGAAGACGCTCAGAATCTCGATAGAGATTTGCGAGCCTGAAACTTTTGTTAAAGTCAAGGCGCATACGCGCCTTGTCAATAACAAAATTGTGAAAATCCGTTCACACTATCGTCGAGTATTGGGCAAAGACGACAAAGAGTAACGGGTTACAGCATCAGACTGTACATATCCCCTCAACACAGGAACGGCCGGGTAATACCGGTCGTTCCGCTTTTCCTCTGCTTCATATTTTCAATGAACATCAAACGGAATCAAAATCATCCCGATTTTGGATCCCAAGGAGGCGGTCAGGCCTCCCTGGGAAAAAGTATGGTTTACAGAAGTGTTACCTTAGTACACTTGATGTTGTCACCATTGAGGAGGAATGCGCCACCCCACCACTGCTGTGTAAGGGCTGCATCCAGAATCTCCTGAGTAAGTTCGAGACCGAACTTGCCATCGTTGCCGGCAAGGTCATATACTGTGAACTCACCGCCATTGTCATTGCCTTCTGAGCAGATCGCTGCATATGTTGGTCCCCAGTGACCTTCTACGATCTTAACCTGCCAAGCTTCCTCGAGAGGTTCAAAGTAGAAGTAAAGGGTCTGCCCTGCAGTTGCACCGGCATCCACAAGCTCAAGACCTGCGTCTGAGAGGATTGTCGGCTGATTTCCCCAGTCGTCAGCGATAGCCTCTCCTTCCCAGAGGACTACTTCCTTAGGTCCTCCTCCACCTGGAACGAGGACTTCCTCTTCCCAGTACATCTCAAGGATTGTGAAGCCGTCTCCAGCAAAGAGGAGATGCTGATCATCAAGCACTGCGAGGAGGTCTGCGTTGCCTGAAATATCCACAACGAATGTGAATGTGCCGTCACCATTGTCAACAAGACCTTCATATGCAGGAGTGATGTCATTGGCATCATTGTTTCCAACTGACCACCATCCGTCAAGGATACGGATCTGGAACCAGTCTCCTGATGGCTGGATGTCAACATTGAATGGACCAGACTTCATCTTCTCCCAAACCTCAGGAGCAAATGTAGCTACACACTCGTTATTGCCATCCTTGCCGTCCATAGCGAAACGATAAGGGCTACCTGACCATGTTGCAGCTGCAACAGAGCCATCGTTCTTCCAGATAGAAGTCCTTACGATCTCTACAGAACCGCCAGGTACCCATACTTCCTCAGTCACAACGAGCTTGAGAGGAGTATAGCCGCTACCTGTGAAGAGGAGGTGCTGATCGTCGATGAGGTCATAGATACCGCTCTTGAGAGGCTCCTCAGAAATAGTGTATGCAAGAGAGAATGTACCGTCGCCATTGTCAATGATGCGCTCGTCACCACCATGGATATCGTAAGCACCGTCACCGTCGAATGACCACCATCCTGTAGTCGCACGGATCTGATATGCATCAGCTGCAGGAGCGAACTTAAGGATGAATGTACCGTTCTTGATGATGTCCCAAGTCTCGGCAGGGAATGTAGCGATACACTCGTTGTTACCGTCCTTTCCTTCGAGACCGAAGCGATACTGACCGCTCCAGCTTACAGAACCTACTCCCTCAGGATCAGCATTCTCCCAGAGGACAGTCTCGACTGTCTCCCAGTATCCGCCGTCTGAAGCAGGCTTGTACTCGAGTTCAGGCATGAGGAATGTCTTGCCGTCGATGGTATAGACCTTACCCACAAACTTACCTTCGAACACCTTCTTAGGCACTGTGAAGATAACGTTGCTGGTACCCTTGCGGTTGAAGAGCTTGTCCTCTATGAGCGCAGGGTTTCCGTCTGCATCAAGCAGCTCGACACCGGTGATGAACTCGAGGTCAGTACCGTAGATTGTAATCTGGCTGCCTCCGTCAACAGGAACAGATCCGTCAGCAGAGTAACCTGTGATGTCTGTATTACCGAGGGTGAGAGGGAGAGGTGACTCCGCCTGCTCTCCAGCCTCTGTGCGCACAAGGATATGACCGCCCTCTGCTGAAATGCCTGCAGGCGCATCAACCCTGATCATGCCATTGCTGACAATCTGGAAGTCTGTTACAACGATGTCTTCCTCAGTTCCCGGGAAAACAATCTCAGTAACATCAGAGAATCCACCTCCGTTGATGGTCATAGGCTGTCCCTTAACCACCTTTGTAGGGAAGAACACCTTGATGTTCAATCCCTCATCAGCAGATTCGAGCTGGTCCTCAGCGAGACATCCTGTAAGGGATGCGGCAAGGACAACTGTCAGAAACGCTCTGAAAAATTTGAATATATTCTTCATAATTGAACTCCTTATAAATTACTACCATCCTGGATTCTGTCCGAGGGCAGGGTTCTTCTTGATTTCAGTCTGAGGGATAGGGTACAGATAGTACTTGTCATCCCACTCACGTGTCACTGTAGACCTTGTGAGCTGCTTTTCAGCGCTGATATTTGCAACCACTACATCCTTGAAGTACTCAGCACCCTTCTTCCAACGGCGTACATCCCAGAAACGATGATTCTCGAATGCAAGCTCCACAAGACGCTCGCGCTCGTAGCGCTCTACCCAAGCTGCACCGTCTTCTTTGAATTCAGGCATCATGATGTCTGCACGGCTACGAAGCACGTTGATGGCCTCGTTTGCAGAAAGACCGAAAGTCTTGTCATTTGCACTGCCTGTAGCGTTGAATGCTGCCTCTGCATAGTCGAGGTAGAACTCACCGAGACGGAATACGATCCAAGTGTGCTTGCGTGTAACCTGATTGTCAGCTGTTGTAACTGCAGCACCGTCAACATACTTCTTAAGATAGTATCCGGTAGGAGTAGCACCATACTTAGGAGATGCGTTGAATCCACCGAAGAATGTCTCGATGACCTTCTTCTGCGAACCGTTTGTAGGCCACTCGTCACCGTTCTTCACTACTGTAAGAGCGAAACGTGGATCGAGACCTTCATAAGGATCACCTGCTGTAAGGTCGATGCTGCCTGAGTTGCGTTCGCCGAAAGTAACACCGTCAGCTACATACTCATACTGGTCAACAAAGCTCTGAGTTGGGCAGTTTCCTGAAGAGCCGTTCTCAACTCCTACAGGATAGTGCGCCATCTCGAAAGTGTTGGAAGCACCGCGTCCGATACCCCAGATAAGTTCCTGGTTGAAGAATGCGTTGTCACCCCAGAGATCAGCATACTTGCTGAGCTTGAGACCCCAAGAAGATGCATTGTCAATGATGAATGCACAGGCCTTTGCAGCCTCTTCCCACTTCGCCTTGTCATTATCAGGATTGTGGAGAGGAGATGCAGCATAGAGGAGGGTGCGCGCCTTGAGGGCGTAAGCAGCAACTCTGTTTGCACGTCCATACTCATTTCCTACTTCTGTTGCATAAGAAACAGGAAGATGCGGAGCAATCTCGTCAATTTCATCAACGATGAACTTGACAACCTCAGCAGCAGGAGTACGTGTTACGTTGTTTGCCTGAGCATTTGTGAGAGTAGTTGTTACAAGAGGAACGTCTCCATAAGTCTTGAACAGCTCGAAATAGAAGTATGCCCTGAGGAAACGAAGTTCATAAGGGAAGAGTTCCATCTGCTGGATCCAGTTCTGATACTGAGCATTGTGCTCCCAGTCAGAAATGTCTGTCTTATGGATCTTCTCAAGATACATGTGGATTGTCGAGATAGCAGTATATGACTTATCCCATGTAGTCGAGAACGGGTTAGCTGTGCTCCATCCACCATTTACATAGCTGTTGATCGCACCTGTCTCCAAGGCATACATAGCCTCGTCAGTTGCGCCAGCCAGGAATGATGTGCTGTTTGCCTCAAACTCCTGATTATATACCTGCGCATAAGCGTCGAACACCATGTTCTTGATACCTTCACCATAGTATTCGTAAGTCCAATCCTCATCACGTGTGTTTTCCTCGGTATAGTTGAGGTCCGCACACGCAGCCGTCATGGCACAGGCGAGAGTAAATAAACAAATTCTATATAGTTTCATATGTCAATCCTTTATTAGAATACTACAGAAAGTCCAAATGTAACTGCCTTCATCACAGGGTAGCCTGTGTTGAGGTTTTCAGCATCCATTGCTGGGATGTTGTCAAACGACAGGAGATTCTGTCCCTTTACAAATACCTTGGCATCGGACATCTTGGCATGCTTGAGGAGAGATGCTGGGAATCTATAGTAAAGTTCGCAGTCACGCATCTTGAGCCAAGATACATTGCGATACCAGATTGTAGATTCCTGAGCATTGTTTGCTACGTTCTCAGTAGAGAGGCGTGGATACAATGCGTTTGCACCAGCTACGTCATAGCAGTTGTCATAATACTCCTGAGACATGTTTCTGTTGTCTGAGAGAGCTCCCCATACGCCGTCAACATAACGGAGGTTCTTGATCTGATTGCCAGCACCCTGGAATGTAGCGTTGATTCCGATACCCTTCCACTCGAGGCCGAGGCTGAATGAGTAGTTGAGCTGAGGAACTGCAGCGCCGAAGTCAAGGGCTACCGCGTCGTTCTGATTGACAACGCCGTCACCGTTGACATCCTTGTACTTGATGTCACCGACCTTCACCTGACCGAACTGCTGGAGAGGGCTGTTGTCGATGTCTTCCTGGCTCTCGAAGAAACCAAGGGCAACAAGACCGCGAGCCGCATCTGCCGGAGTTCCGATCACTGACATGTTAGGATATACAGGGTTCTCGATCCACTCGATGATCTCGTTTCTTGAATAAGTTGCAAATGCACTTGCATTCACATTGAGACCGTTGCCGAATGTCTTTGCAAAGCGAAGTCCGAGTTCACCACCGTAGCTTGCAACAGCACCCTTGTCGTCATATGCAGACTGGATACCGACAACTGAAGAGTTCAAAGATGATGCGCTTACGAGGATATTGCGTCTCTGCTGATAGAATACGTCAGCAATGATGTCCAGGCATCCTGCCACTCTGATGTCAGTTCCGATATTAGCCTTGTAGGCAGCTTCCTGACGGAATGATGTTGTAGGGAACTGAGTAAGGAAGGCACCCCAAGACTGTGCGAAGTTGTTTCCGTAGAAGAAATCTCCGTGTGAGCTGTTCCAGCGGTCAAGCCAGAGGCCTGCTGCAGGAACATAGTCAGTGTGCTGGATACCTGCAGAAGCGCGAAGCTTTCCGTAGAGACCCTTGTCAGGATTGTTTGCATAGATCCAGCCGAGACCGAGTGTAGGAGAGAACGCCCACTTTGCAGGATATGAACGGTTAGAGCCGTTTGCTGCAAGGACGAGGTCAACCATGAGCTTGTTCGCATGGTCGTAGTGAGTAGCAAGGGCTACGTTCTGACGATGCCATGTGTTGCTCTGACCGTCACGGAACTCGCTCTTCAGGTTATAATTGAGGTTTGCAGAAAGGTTGTCACCGTTTCTGAACTGAGTAGCATACTTGAAACCTGTCTTGATGGTACCGGCACGCCACTGAGAATCAACCCAATGATTGAAGACGAGCTTGTCCTCGATGGTACCCATCACAGTCTCCTGCATCGCGCCGTCTGCACCATAGTAGTTCCAACCATACTGATAACCCTTTGTACGGTTCTCGATTGTGTTAGAAGCATTGTCATATGATCCGCCCACATAGAACTGGAGACCCTTGAGGAGCATGTAAAGATCCTGCTCCAGAGTGATGTCTGCCCAGATCTGACGCTGGTGTGTCTTTGTGAAACCTGCACCCTGAGACTTGGCCAGGAGGTTGAAGTCTCCATATGTCTGGCTACCTCCCCAAGTACCCTGCTGGGTCTTGATAGGGAATGCCAATGCAGGAACCTTGTAAAGATGCCACCAAGCATCGTTGGAGTTGACGTTAGGAACGCCGTTTGTCTCCATGAAGATAGCAAGGATATTGGTCTTCACTCTTGTGCTGCTGGTCACTTCAAAGTCCACATTTGTGCGGATATTGGCTTTTGAATACTTGAGCTGTGAGTTCCAGTCACCCTGGTCAGGGTTGGCATAGAGACCGCGAGCATCAGTGTAATCAAGGATAGAGTAGTACTGCACCTTGTCTGATCCGCCATACATAGAAACGAAAGCGTTGGTCTCATGAGCTGTGTTCTTGAAGACCTCATCCTTCCAGTTCACGTTCGGATAAACGAAAGGATCGCTGCCGTCAAGGAACTTATCAAGCTCAGCCTGAGAATATGCAACTGAGTTTCCGTCGTTCACTCTCGCAATGTTGAGAGCATTTGCATAATCATATGCGCTCACCATGTCAGCATAGTCAGGATCAAACTGAAGCTTATGCGAAGCGCCTACCTTGAAGTTGAATCCGCTGCCAGCCTGACCTCTCTTGGTCTTTACCAGGAGAACTCCGTTCACAGCTTCATGACCATAGAGAGCGACAGCTGCAGCATCCTTGAGAACGGTAACGCTCTCAACTTCTTCAACTGTAAGTCTGTCGATCGGACGCTCCACGCCATCAACGAGGATAAGGATATCCTGCTCACCGGTTGTCTGGATACCGCGGATGTTGAAAGAACCTCCTCTGTCCTCTTCGCCCTTGAAACCGGTGTTCTGAGTGGCAGTAAGGCCAAGCAGTTTGCCATAAAGCGCATCAGCAAGGCTGATTGCTGAAGTACGGCCAAGTTCTTCAGCGGTGATGGTATAAGCCGCCGCTGTAGTGAGGAATTCGGTGCTCTCGACACCATAGCCCAGATCTACAGTCTGCGACTGCTTGTCGCTGAGCTGCAGTTGAGCGTTGGCTGTCATAGGAGCAAGACAGAATCCCAACAGGCTAAATATAAATATATTACGTAATTTCATAATAATAAGTTCTAATTGTTACCAACCAGGATTCTGAGTAAGGCCATAACCCTTCTGGATCTCAATACGTGAAACAGGGTCAAGATACCACTTGTTTGACCATCCGCCTGGCTCCCACCATCTGCGGGCACCGATCTGGATTGCAGTCTTATCGTATTCGAACTTTGGCCAAGGATCGTTTGGATTCCAACGCTGGTCTCCGCCTGTCAGACGGTTTCCTTCTGCATCAAGACGATAGATCCTGATCTCGTGGAGAGTCTTGGTGAAGAGATCCTCACGCTTGCGACGGATCATGTCATATACACGGTCACCGCACTCTGCTCCGATCTCACAGTTTCTCTCACGAAGAATCTCATTGATGAGGTTATCCTTGTTTGTAATAAGATTCAGACCACGGTTCTTGTCCTCAAGACGACCAAGACCTACACGGCTGCGTACCACATGGAGCTGATCGAGAGCTCCCTTGAGGTTTCCTGTCTCAGCGAGAGCCTCAGCATAGATGAGATACATCTCAGCAAGACGGATATATGATACGCCGATGAACTTGTCATCCATCTTACCGCCTGAGTAATCAAGGAACCATTTGAACTTTCTGTAACCGGTATGGGCATCATCTGCAAGGCTTCCGAAGTTTCCTGCATCATTTGCCATCGCTCCGTCCACCCATGTATCAATGTACTTGAAACCATTGTAGTCACCGACTACATCTGAAGGGAATGACTGTCTTGGAACTGCCATTGTCTCATAGAGACGAGGGTCGCGGTCAGCGAACATGTCGATTCCCTCAGGGTTCTTTCCTTCACCATAGATATCTTCATATGGGAAGTTTGTTCCGTCTGCCAAACCGAAGCATTCCATGAGTTCGTTGGTAGGAACCGCTCCGCCCTGACGCACACCGTCGATAGCGAAGCCTCTCCAGCCCCAGCCCCAGCCGTTCTCGGTGATGACACCGTCAACTCCTGTACTTGACATCCACTGTGTTGGGTGAGCGTCAAAGAGTTTCTCATGGTTGTTCTCATCGTTGCGGTATCTGTACGCGTTGCGGAACGCCATACGGTAACCTGCCTCGTCCTGTGTTACAGGCTGAATCAGCTGATAATAGTTTCCATTGGCCTCATTATCCTTGAAGAAGTCCTCACAAGCCTGAAGACAACGGTTCCAGAGAGTAGGATCCTCCTTGCCGAACCATACATGCTCGATGTTTGTGAACTCTGTTGTCTTTCCAGGAGTATAGTTCATGTAAGGCTCCTTGCTGTTGAAGAGAGGAGATGCTGCAAACATCCAGAGCTTTGCGCGAAGTGCGCGTGCAGAAGCACGTGTCAGACGACCTGACCACTGTGCCTGGTCTGAGTTTGCAAGATTCCAGATGAAACCAGGCTCATCGATAGCCTTCTGGATGAGCTCATCAATATAGAGAGCTGTCTCCCAGGCTGTAGAACGGCCATCTTCAAAGTTTTCACCTACGGCATATGCCTTCTTTACAAGGCAAAGTCCGCCGAAATTACGGAATGCGTCGAAGTAACGGCTTGCCATGATAGTGTAAGCCTCACCGCGGAGACGGCTCTTCTCATCCTCTGACATGTCAGGAACCCTGTCGATGTTCTCAATGATCTGCCAGCACTTGCGGACAGTCTCATAGATTGAAACACGTCCGCCTGAATCTGAATTCAGACCGCCGGTCTTGGTAGAATATGAGAATTTACCCTGATAGTTACCATCCTCAGTATCCTGAGCATCCTCAGTAAGAGCACCAGGATAGTAGCTCTGGATAGGGCCTCCCCATGTACAGAAACAATGATAAGAATCTGAAAGGGCGTCGATAGGCGCACCGTTCATCATGTTACCTGAAGTATAAGTGCAATATATCTGTCCGTAAGCACTCCAAAGGAAGTTACGTGTATATTCTGCACTGGTGAACACGGTGTCAATGTTGACATCAACACCCGGAGCCTTCTCAAGGAAGGCGTCTCCGACAGCAAACTTCTCTACACAGGATGTGCTGAAGAAAGCTGCACAGATTCCCAGAACAAGTATATTGTTAAATATCTTTTTCATGTCGTATAGCTGTTAGAAGTTAAACTGTGCACCGATGTTGAAGAGTCGGGTCATAGGATAACGCATACCGTAGTCAAGTCCTGAACCAGGAGCCTCAGGATCGTTACCCTTGAAGTCTGCGAAAGTGAGGAGGTTGTTACCTGATGCGTATACTCTTATATAATTAAAGAATGCATCTCTCTTCTTAGGAGTGAATGTGTAACCTATCTCGACGTTCTTCAGACGGATATATCTTGAGTCAACCATCCATGCCCGTGAGTTGCGGTTGTTGTGAACTCGGTGATCGAAAGAGATACGAGGCAGGATTGCATCAGTATTGTCCTCTGTCCAAGAGTTGTCTGCCACCCACTGAGTGAGAGCTGATGTGTTGGTTGAACCGAACTGGTCACGGAAATATCCGTTCAGCTGACGGCTTACGTGCTCAGCTCCGATCCACAGCATTGTGAAGTCGAGACCCTTCCACTGGAAGTTGAAGTTCACTGAGTATGTGATCTCAGGGTTATCAGTATAGCCGAGCGGCTTCTGGTCGTTCTGGTCAACGATACCGTCACCATTCAGGTCGACATAAACTGCATCACCGTTCTTGAGTTCGATGTTCTGATCCGGCATTTCAACGCCATACTTCTCGAAGTAACGCTCCTCTGTAGCGCCCTGCTCGTAGAACTCGAAGAGGTCGTAACCGAATGGCTGACCTACTGGAAGTCCTGTACGGCTGAGATAATCATACAAAGGCGGAACCTCAAGCATCTCGATCACCTGGTTTCTTGCAAACGCGAAGTTTGGCGAGATAGAGTAACGGAAATCACCGAACTTCTGCTCCCAGTTCAATGTAACCTCGAAACCATGGTTCTTCACGCGGCCTTCATTCACGTAGTTTGCAGGAAGTGAAGTAACTGCAGGAAGAGTTGAAGCATTTGACACGAGGATGTCTCTACGGTCCTCCCAGAAGAAGTCAACATAAGCATGGAGCTGATCCTTGAAGAATCCTGCATCGAGACCGACGTTGATCTTGGTTGCAGTCTCCCAGGTCACGTTAGGGTTACCTGCGGTAAGCTCCTTGACTGCCTGGAGCCAGTTACCGTTTGTACCGAAGTTTGTTCCACGGTCCTGAGGGTTGACTGTCATCTTACCAGTATAGAACTGCCATGTACCAGGCAGATAGAGGAAACGTGCACCGTTTGTACTGTCGTTACCTACGAGACCATAAGAAGCGCGGAGCTTCAAATAGCTGATGACAGGCTTGATAGGTGTCCACCATTTCTCCTGTGACGGAATCCAACCTGCTGAAACAGATGGGAAGAGACCATAACGCTTGCCAGGAGCAAAGTTCTCTGATCCGTTGTAACCGATGTTGAGGTCGAGGAGATACTTGGTGTCATAGTCATATGTGATACGTCCTACCAGACCTACATAACCCTTAGGGATAGACTGGTAGATGCTGCCGTCCCTGTCCCATGGATAATAAGTCTTGCTCTGGTTGTAGAGGAGGAGGGCGCCGACATTGTGCTTGCCAAATCTGCGTGCATAGTCGAAGCTTGCCTCAGCATACCAGTTGCGG
>JAFQFD010000033.1 GCA_017415715.1 Bacteroidales bacterium
AAAGCGGAGTGTTCACCAGAGAAAGCGTGCTGGACATCCCGCAGATGGAAGCTCTCTACGGGACACCGCGAGCGTTCAACTTCCACATGAGCAGGAAGTCATCAGAGGAGTGGGAAGCGGAACAAAAGAAAGACGCCAACGACCTGCCTCCCATCAATCTGCTCAGCATTGAGAGCGGAGTCAACATGCATGACGAATCCAAGATGTTGATATTCGAAAGCGGAAAGGCAGACTACAGGAACATGTCAGATATAGATCTTTGCACGGAACTGGACGCGCTGGCCCGCAACAGGTACGGCAGGCAATCCGTATATCAGCTGACATTAAAAGAGAAACAGTCCATCGCCGAATATCTTTACAGGGTTCGCCACCTCAGCGAATCACAGATACGACGCTGTCTTGTGCTTCCGAAATAAACACCCACCTCTTCTGACCAGTCAGACATCACACTCTGACAGTCCACCTCATTGTCTCCAGAGACCGTCCGACAACTTTTGGGGCAAATTTATGTCGGACGGTGCCGAAAACGGCGGTGAAACATCCCAAAACGGGACCGTCCATCATGTTTTTCGCCATTTTGATGTCGGACGGTCAACTGACCACTCTGCCATCTCGAAAGATTCCCGGTCAAGCCGGGAATGACGAAGAGAGGCAGGCCGGGAATGACGAAGGGAGGCTGGTCGGGAATGACGAAGGGAATCCTTCCATGATTAATTGCAGGATATTCCATAACTTTTTGTATATTTGGGAGTTGGGAGATTCCCGGTCAAGACGGGAGCGACGAGGAACGACTTGACGGGAATGATGAGAGACGATGTTATGGGAATGACGGCGGGAAATGAAATGTGAGGAATGGCAGAGGCGGCGGGCAGGAACAGAGCAAATTTGTATAATCACCATACTGCTTAATGATTATGGATACTGACCGGAAATGGGTTGTCGTCCGTATTGATGGGAAGATAGCCTCCGTATCGACTGACTATAAGGCGCTGGCGGACATCACCGCCAGGATTGCCGCGCAGAAGAGTCCTGCATATGACAGGATATGCGCTGAGACCGTTGACTTCGATCATGTCTGGGAGCTCCGCAGAAGCACGGCATGGGAGGACCTCATGCTGTTCGGCACCGATTTCCAGAAGAAGGTCTGGAGAAAGTTGTTCGACCTGACACATACGACTGACGAGAGCGACGCTCCTGGGGACCAGGCAGAAACAGGGGACAATGAAGAAAAGGAGTACACCGGTAAGAAAACTTCAAAGGCCAGGCTGATCAGCTACAGCGACTTTGCCGAAATGTGTCAGAACAAGGCGGGAGTGCGCGCCGTAGCGCATGCCATAGGCCTGAATCCTGTGTCAGTAATCATCCCATGCCATCTTGTAATCCCGAAAGAGTCTATAGACAAAATTGCCGACATCCGCCGGAAAGCGGAGTCGACAATCTTCAAGGGAGACGACATCTGCATGGACAGCCTTCTGCGCGACAAGGGCTTCGACTTCGGCAAATACGCCCTCGGGCGCAAGCTAAAGCGCCGCCTCATCCAGCTCGAACTCGGCTAGGATACAGAGGCTATCTGCCTCCATACGTGGTAATCAGTATTACACCACAGGCGCCGCGGGTGCCGTAGATGGATGCGGATGCATCCTTCAGCACCGACACGGACTTCACGTCACGAGGATTCAGGTAGCTGATGTCGTGAACGGCTGTCCCATCCACGACAAAGAGCGGATCCGTACCCGAGTTGATGGAATTTATGCCCCTTACGGAGTATTTATATGAACCTCCGACCTTCTGGACCACAAGTCCTGGAACACGGCCCTGAAGGAATTCTCCTATGTCTGAATAGCTGGAGATGTCTTCACTGCGCACATTCACTCTGGAAACAGAAGTGCTCAGTTTCTTCTTCTTTATATATCCATAACCGACATTGACGGAGTCGTTTTCAAATTCCGCAAGCCTGATGGAGTCGCGTATGGCACGCTCGGCACGTCTCTGCTCGCGACGCGCATCGCGCTCCGCCCTGCGGAGACTGTCTCCGGTCCTGTGCGTAGCCGGAAACAGACAGGAAAACAAAAAGAATGACCAGTAGAATGTCTTTCATAATGCTCAGTTCTTAAGATAATATGTAACCGAAGTCACGACGCGCACCTTCTTTATATATGGTGTGTTGCTGTCGCGGTCTCCTATGGTGAATGTTCCCTGGTTTGCTGTCTTGATCTTTCCAAGGCTGCTGTCCGAGTCTTTAGCGAACTTCTCGGCTGCCGCACGAGCATTCTTTGTTGCCTCTTCGATCATTTCAGGCTTGATGTCGTTCAGGCCTTCGTAACGGAACTCCACAGGATTTTCCCACTGGTTGCTTCCGCCCGTGACTATGCCTTTCTTCAGGAGAGCAGACTGCTCGGACATGAGGGAGAGCACTGCATCAACATCTGACGAGCACACCGTGATGACATTCTTGGCTATGTAGCGGAACGCCCTGTTGTTGTCTCCATACTCATTGGCCAGCTTGTCGGAGATCTGGGGCACGCTGACTGTGATTTCCTCCGGAGAGATGCCTCCGGCCTTGAGGAAATCCATAATGACGGCGTTGCCTGCATCGGTCTGGGCATATATGGACTGAATGTCGTTCGACATAACCTTATATACTATAGGCCATATGACCTTGTCCGCCTTTACTTCCTTTTCGCAAAGGCCCTTCACATTGACTGTCCTGTCGTAAGAGCGGTATTTCTCCACTGCTAAAGGGAACATGGCGCCGAGGACGACGAGGCCGACCATGATGCAGAGGCCGCTGTAGAATTTTCCTTTGTCCATAATCATGAATATTTGATGGTAAATATAATCATTATTCAGAAAACATCCGGCTGTGCCTTTCACAAGTAACAGCCGGATGAACCATAACCCTAGTATTAACAACTAAACTAACCGCCTCTACTCATTTCAAACGGTGTGCCAAAGTTGTCAATCACTTCACCTGGTCCTCGACAAAACGTCCGAGGACCTCATATTTCTGATAAAGCCTGTCATAGACTTCGACATTTGCCGGTATCGGCTGATACTCGTGCGCAAATCCGGAGTTCATGGCGTCACGAGCCGCCTCGATTGTCGGATATGCTCCGGCGGCAGTCGCCGCGAACATAGCTGCGCCAAGGGCGCATGCCTGGTCTGTGTTGCAGACCTTGATAGGCATGTTAAGCACATCGCTGAGAGTCTGCATCACGAAAGGAGACTTGAGGGCGATGCCGCCTATACCTATGATGCTGTCTATGCGTACGCCTTCGCGACGGAATCTGTCCACGATGGCTCTCGATCCGTATGCCGTCGCCTCGACGAGGGCACGGAATATCATCGGAGCGGATGTTCCGAGGGTGATGCCTGTAATCGCTCCTGTGAGAAGCTGGTTCGCATCCGGGGTACGTCTTCCGTTCATCCAGTCCAGGGCAAGGACAGCTCCTGCTCCCGGCTCGAGGGTTTCAGCCTCCCTGGTAAGCTGAGGTATGATCCTGTCGCAAGCCTGCTCCAAAGCCTCTCCATCAAGACCCGAAAGGTTCTTCAAAGGCCACTCGAGCACGCGGCGGAACCAGGCATATACGTCTCCGAAAGCGGACTGACCGGCCTCAAGGCCTGTCATTCCCGGAATCACAGAACCGTCTACCTGGCCGCAGATGCCTTTGATGAGCTTGTCACCGACTTCTTCCTTGGAAGCCACCATGATGTCGCAGGTCGAAGTTCCTATGATGCGCACGAATGCATGCTCAGATATGTTTGCCCCGACAGCACCCATATGACAGTCAAACGCGCTGACGCCGACCACCACGTCAGTGGTCAGTCCCAGACGGTCCGCCCACTCCTGACTGAGTCTGTCGGCAGGTTTGTCGGAAGTCTCCGTATCTGTAAAAAGCCTGTCGCGATATCCGTCCAGAAGCGGATCAAGCTCAGAAAGGAACTCCTGCGGAGGAAGACCTCCCCAGCTCTCGTGCCACATGACCTTGTGACCTGCGGCACATCGGCCGCGTACGATATCTTTTGATGAAGTCACGCCTGTGATGAGAGCAGGCATCCAGTCGCAATGCTCGACGACCGAGTATGCAGCTTCACGTACAGCTGCATCCTCTCTGAGAACATGCAGGATCTTGGCCCACCACCACTCGGAAGAATAGATTCCTCCTTCATACATGGTATAGTCCACGGCACCTTCCTTATGGCATGCAGCATTGATCTCCGCCGCTTCCTTCACTGCAGTATGGTCCTTCCAAAGGACGAACATCGCATTAGGATTTTCCGCAAATTCCGGCTTCAGCGCCAGCGGAGTGCCGGTTTCGTCCACAAATGCAGGTGTCGACCCCGTGGTGTCGAATGACATTCCGATCACCTTCTCTGCAGTGCCTGCAGGGCATTGCGCGAGGGCCTCCTTAACGCTTGCCTCCAGCACCTCTATGTAGTCAAGAGGATGCTGACGCCAGCGGTTCTCGGCAGCGCAGCAGTAAAGTCCCTGCTTCCAGCGAGTGTAATACTTGACGGATGAAGCGACAATCTTTCCGGTCTCCACCTCAACGACAAGAGCGCGGGCAGAATCTGTTCCATAGTCCAGTCCTATGACGTATCTGTTCTCCATTGCTGACATAAGCTATCTTTTTAATTGTATGTTTATTTCTTGAACTGCTGATTTATACTGTCCGTCCCCATCCGCTTCCACACATATGGTAATCCCCGTCCACAGACGTTTCGGGTCCTTGCCGAAATAGTCAGGATCATAGCGGAAGGTGTATTCTCCTGTCTGGATTGCAGGGCCGGAGATGAGGACCACACGAGGGCGGACGGACGCATGGGCGTCACTGAGCGCATTGCGGGTAGAATCCACGAACACCGGCATCAGCGTAAACTCGTCTCCCTCACATACAGCATTGATCTTGATATGTTTGTCCGGATCATAGACGAGCATCTGTCCGTTCAGTTCGGCAGACACATACTGCATCCGCTTGCCCTTATGCTCGGCATATCTTTCCTTTGTCATGAGGACCATTTCCTCGTCCTGATACCAGAACTGCTCGTGAGGGTCGGAAGTCTCCGAACCATCCTCAAACCAACGGGAATAACGGCAGCCTCCCTCAGGACGGGGATCTGCCAGAGCCTTTCCGATGAAGCGCACCATATAGTCCTGAGTCTCGGGGCAAAAATCGAAATGACCTTTTCCCGCATCACAAAGGAAGGATATCCTGCTGTCCGGATACATCATCTGAAAAGCCAGGGCAGGCAGAAGACGGGCATCCCACCACTCATATTCACCCATTATCATAAGACCCGGAATACGGTCTATGTTACGCGTACGGCCCCATTCCACATTTGCACGTCCATAGCCGCAAAGATTGGTACGAGGTGCATCCCCATGATATGAAACGACACATAGGGTACGGTCCGGATTCCAGGCGGCGAAATTCCATGGGAAGGTGGCCTGAGCAGAATGACCGAAAGGAATCACCTGAGCAGTAGCAATCTCAGGATGCTCTGTCCCTTCCGCAAACTTCTTCATGATCGCCTCGAAACGCTCCTGACAGCCTTCCGACACATCCCAGTTCTGAGACCCTCTTTGGACAAACGCCATCGCCACCCCAAGAGAATCCATACCCCGACAGAAGTCCCTGCTTCGGAAAAGCACTTCCTCTGTCATGTTCTGATGGCAATAGAGCACTGCCTTCACCTCCTTATGTCCCCTTGGAAGACGGATATAGGCTCTTTCTCCCTCCTCACCGAAAGAATAGTCAAACTCCGCACGGCCTTTCTGGAATTCTATGCGTTCCCTAATATAATCAGTAAGGACACGTACAGAATCCACGTCCGCATGAAGGCGGTCAAAACGGGTACCGAAAGGCCCCATCGTCATCGGTCTGCCGTCATCATCCTGATGGGCTATGCAATGAAACACAAAGAAATTTACTCCTGCCTCACACAATTTGTTGACATCTTCCTTGAAACTTCCTAAAGTCGCCGGAATATCCGCATCTCCCGGATAGGCAGTAAACGACTCGCAACCGACCACAGGTCTTCCTGCAGAATGAGCGTAACGTGATACAAAATATGGTCTTTCTATACTTCCATAATGACACCTTGCCCAATATTCACTCATCGGCAGATCAAAGGCATATCCATACTCCTTCCGATCAAAATCTCCGTTTCCATATGGTTCACCGGCAAGTTCGAGTCCGTATGGTTCAAGCATTTCCTTAAATGGAAGAAGATATTCCTTCATGAACAGTTCCTGCTTGACGGAATTCTTCCTGCCGATTCCACCTTTAAGCCAGTCCTTTCCTTCTCCGACTGTAAGATATTCCAGTCCAAGAGACTCTGTCCAATCCTGACCGCCAGCCTCCCAACTATCTATCAGAACATGCGTCAAAGTTGTGCCGCAATAAGGCCTCAATTCTTCCAGAAGAGGTCTGAGATAACGGTCAAAATGAGCCTCTATCCCCATACGGGACAGTTTATCGCACTCCAAACCTATTCCGGACTCAGCCGCAGCCGTAACCATCTGACCGTTTGTGGTATAACCCAGACGTCGATATGCTGTTCCCGATCCTTCCTCCGCCAGAATCTCTATTCTTGACAGATTTGTACCGCGATTGGAAGTCAGACGTATGTAACGGCATGTCATGGGATCGCAACTGAAATAAACAGGAATATCCCGAGCCTTCAATGCAGGACCCGAAGCCACACCTATTTCCTGCCAGGAATCACCGTCAACACTCACCTCGACACGAAGTCTCGGAGCATAATCACGAGGGCCGTCATGAGGATGAAGCGGTTTCTCACGTTCTCCGCGCCAGAGGTTGAAACCCACAACAGGCTTGACTCCGGACAAGGTCACCACTAATGATTCATCTTTCTCAAGACGACAGGAGATATCCTGCATCTCATCCGCCGAATTGACCTTGAATGTCTTTATATCACGATAGAAGCCCATCTTGTGGACTGGAACTGGCGGATTCTTCTTTGACGAAACACTCCAGGTAAGTTCCTTCATTGACTCCTCCGGTCTGATCCATGGGCCACCTGTCGCGGTATAGCCTGGAGAATTATGCAGACCTAATGTCAATCCAAGCCTCTGAGCCTCACTGCAGGCATGTTTTACAGCATCAAGCCACTCCTGAGAATTATGATCCACCGGTCCACGGTCTATTCCGGTCCACACATCAAATATAAATGCAGACTCGATACCGGCTGCCTTCATATATTCCAGATCCTTGGTGATCCCGTCTTTGGAGATGTTGCCGTTCATCCACATCCAATAACATCCCGTCTTGGGGAAGTCAAGCACGGAGCGCGCTGAAAGGGAGGCGGACAGCAGAAGAAGAAATGCAATCAGACGTACTTTCATAGATTTCTCAACTCGTTTTTTTCGTTCGAAATGACACTTTGAACAAACACCAGATCTTCAACATGTTCGCCGACGAAGAAGCGGGCCATGTCGCCTGTCTTGTACCATGCCGGCTTGCCAGGCATGTCGTCGGAAATCACTTCGCCGTTGATCACAAGATTCTCAAAACGGACATTCTTTATCTTGCGGTCTTCGCTGTATCCTGCGATTACTGACATCTCCTCTCCGGAACCATTGTATGTGACATTCCTGAAGGTTATGTTCTCGATGCCGCGTCCCGGAGCGAGACAGTATTTCCTGTTGAAGAATATCCTGATGTTCACCAGCTGTCCCTGACGGAAGTCTTCGATCCTGATGTCTTCAAAGAGGATGTTGCGGATGAGATTGTCATCTCCGGCATTTATCGCCATGCATCCCTGGTAGTCGATCTGTTTCTCCTTATGGTCAAGAATGTCTATGTTTCTGTAGACAAGGTCCTCGATCACATCAGGATCCTCGACATTTCCATGGATGCCGATCATTATCGGATGCGCCACATCCGCCCAGAGAACGCAGTTCTCGGTCAGGATGTTGCGGCATGAGCCTGTGAAGCCCTTGCGGGTCGCATATACCGTGACGCAGTCGTCAGAGGTGCGGGCGAAGCATCCGTCATAGTGTACATTCGACGACGCAAACACATTGAGCCCGTCGCCCCATCCATATGAACTGATGACCTTTACATTTGTTATCTTGACCCCGTCAGAACCGCCCACAGGGCACTGTGTGGATATGATTCCGTCCACCTCGACATTCTTCGAGCGCTGGACATACACTCCCTCGCCCCTTCCCGACGGATGCACGATTCCTCGTCCATGGATCTTGACGTCAGAGGCATTCACCACATGGATCGTTCCACGTACGACAGCGCCTCCGGCAATGTATACGGTCTGTCCCGAAACAGGGAAAAGAGTATCGATCTTATGAAGTCCCGGACCGAAATAGATGACATCCTTGCGTTTCCTGGCCAGTTGCTTCTCGTTCTTTATCCTGACGCCGTCTATAGGGTTGTCTGTATCAAGAGCATTGGCGAAGAGATGGAGATTATGGAAAATGCCTCCGTTCACCTCGACAGAAAGATTGCGCGGACGGTCCAGAGTGAATGTCAAAGTGCTGCCATCGACAACAGGCTCTATTCCATATGAAAGCGGGCGCACCCTTGCTGTCTCGATCGGACCATTGTTGGAAGTCACGGAAACCTCCACCTGACCCTCAAAATCAAAATATCCGAGCGAAGCCTTCTCGACGCAATGCTTTGTGCCGCGCACCTCGTCAACCTTGACCATGTAGGTAGGAACATCCTGCCACTCTCCGCCGGGCACACGAGCCTTGACGGTAAAGTCATTCTTCATCTCGACGCCTTCCGGAGCAGGATAGACCTGGAGCATATCCTGAGCCTGAAGGACCTGTCCAAAAGCGAAGATGCACAGAATCCATATTATCAGTTTCTTCATAATCAATCTGTTAAAGGTTCTTCAGACGAAGGAGGGCTTCGATGTAGTAGTAGTCGGCGTAGATGATCGAGTAGTCGATCTCGGAGCCGGCCGGGCGATGGCCTGTCGAGTGGAGAAGGAACGACGGGTTGATGTCGCCTGAACGGTAGTTCTCGTAGAGGGATGCGAGCATCGCCTTGGCGTCATCGAGATATTTCTGTCCCTTCTCGCCGCCCACATAGCCTGAAAGCTCGATGAGGGCAGAAGCGACGACCGCTGCCGCCGAAGCGTCTCTTGACACATTCGGGATCATAGGGTCGTTGAAGTCCCAGTAAGGTACCATGTCCTCAGGCAGGCCTTTGAGATAGACGTCTGTCACCTTGCATGCGTGCTCAAGATAGCGGGGATCCCTGGTGAATCTGTAGCACATCGTATATCCGTAGATGGCCCACGACTGTCCACGGGCCCACATCGTGTCGTCGGCATATCCCTGATGGGTGCACCCGCGGAGGAAGTCTCCCGACTCCGCATCATATACCGCCACATGATATGAGCTGCCGTCTTCGCGGAAATGATATTTCATGGTAGTGTCTGCGTGAGCTATGGCGATGTCTCTGAGCTCAGGTCTGCCGCCGTTCTCTGCCGCCCAGAAAAGGGTCTCGAGGTTGATCATGTTGTCCATGATGGTGTTGTGACCGCCGAATGTCGGCACCTCGCGAGGCCATGAGAGCATGGTGCCCACTGCAGGATTGTAAAGCTCTGCGAGGCGCTCCGCCGTCGCTACAATGATATCCTTGTAGCGCTCGTCTCCGGTAAGCCTGTAGCCGTTGCCATAGCTGCAGAACATGATGAAGCCAAGGTCATGGTCATATGCAGGCTGCTGAGAGAGAAACTCCAGCACCTCGGTGTAGCCTTTGGCCGCCTCAAGGATCGACTCGTCCTGAGAATATTCATAGGCATACCAGAGGATTCCCGGCCAGAAGCCTTCTGTCCACAGTTCCTTGGACACCGGACGCTGATGCCACACGGAATCACCGGGGGCGATGTTGCGTGGAGACATCATGTAGTCATAAGGCTGAAGCATATCGAGCGACCTGCGGGTCTGAGCGACGCAGTAGTCAAGCGATTCCTCGACGAATGATGCCTTTGGAGTGCAGGCGGCGCAAAGAACGGCGCACGCCAGGGCGTAGAGCATTGTCCTAATTCTTATCATTTTTCTTGTGCTTTATTATCTTCTTTCCATTGACCTTGAGATAAGTTCCGCGTGAGATGAACTTCCTTCCGTCCGAGACGAAGCAGAGTCTTGCATCTGTCTCGATGCCGTCATGCGACATCTTCATATCCTTGTCTGACGAGAAGATGTAATTCACGCTTCCGTCAGAGAGTGTGACCTTTATTCCCACATATCCTTCTCCGAAATATTCCACTGAAGCCACAGACTTCACATCGCCCGTAGCATATGGCTGATAGACAGCCACGAAAGGCCTGTCCCAAGCCTCTCCATACTGTCTTGCCACATAGGTCTGGCATGGAGAATTCTTTATGTCGTACGGCATAGGAGTGCGTGTGAGGGCATCGATCATAGGAGAATATGCCTTGAAGATGCGTCTTTGGTCCTCACCCCTCATCCACATCTTCATGCCGGCCTTCGAGCCGTCCGGGCATGTCATCGTGAAGCATCCCTCGACATCTGCGGAGGTGAGGGCAGCCTGCTTGTTCCATATGTATGAATATGCATACAGGTGGGCGCCCGCAAAGGCGAGTTCCTCTGTAGGCTCAAGGTCCATGTTGAGAGTGAAGTCCTGACCTATGTTGTGATAGAAATAGTCATGAGTTTCGTCCTTTCCGTCCTGGCGGCGTGAGCGGAAGATGTCCACATAATATCCGCAGTCAGGGTCCTCGGTGACCATCAGCAGCTGACGGAGCTGGTCAGACTGCGTCTCCGGCTCAAGGAAGCTGAACTCACCGAACATCAGCCCCTCCTCATATTCCTTCTCTTCCGGCAGAGGATAGCAGTCCACAAGCTTCAGAGGATGATGAGACTCCATCACAGGGTATGAAGACACGCCGTCCACGCACACTGTGTTGTGGGCCGGGAACTGCGAGTAGAATTCAAGGTAGTCGAAGGTCGTATATCCCGCTCCGCGACCAAGGTCCGGAGCCTGGATGTATCCCTTTCCATAAAGTTCCATCGAGATGCCGTTGGCATGCATATGGTTGCCCTCTGAGCCGACCACGCTCATCAGCAGGCTGTTCTGCGGGTCGTTGCCGCTTCTCGCCACAAACCAGCTCACATCCTCCGACCAGAATGTCGGTGTCTGATATTCAGGATAATCTTCCGGAGCTATGGTCTCAAGGAACTTGAAATTGGTTTTCAGAGGACCGTAGTGGCCGTCGCCCCAGCAGACAGAGTGGCCGTCAGGCATCACATACTGCGGCAGGGCCTTCGCGGCCTTCGCCAGGATCGGATAGGTCTCCACCAGGTTGATTCCTGTGGTCTTGTGAAGCATGTGGACAAACGAGTCGAACTCGCCAAGCACCATTGTAGAATAGCCCGGAGACTCTTTCCAGAGACCGGTATGCTTGTCAAAGCCATAGTCTATCATCTTGCCAATAGACCATTGCCTGATGCTGTCTTCGTTGAGGATGTAGTTTATATAGTAGTTCCTTCCCTTGCCGTCCGCATAGGATTCATTGTCGCCGAGGACGAGGGCTATGCGGAGAATGAACTGAGCCTGAATGAGATTCCAGTTGTTCTGCGGAACTCCTCCTGCTATGATCACATCCGCCCATTTGCGGAATGCGTCATCGTAGATGCCCATCTTCTCCGAACGTGCGTTGACCAAGTAATCGTGCAGGTAATCATAGCACTCTGTCGCCGGCATCACGATGTTTTCGTGAATGACTTCAAAACTGGTGAGTCCCACGAGGGTCTGCTGATGACCGTGATTCAGGTCAATCGGAACCTCACGGTAATAAAGTCCGGTCATGTATGTATCAAAGATATCTGACGCGAACTTTGCATATTTTTCATCGCCTGTGAGCCACCAGATACGGGCTGCGTCGCGGGCCAGCTCCATGATGGTGATGTTGGTTCCGCATACCTGTGTTCCGGCTTCACGCGGATCAACCCACTCCATTTCTCCTGTATTTCTGTTGCGGAGCCACAGGCCCAGAGAGTCCTGATATGGCTTCGTCTCTTCAAGCGAAGGCCTTGCATAGGCGGTCTGGCCGCCTCTGTTGGCAGGATAGCGGACTGTAGGCACAGGAGCATATCCTTCCACATGGTCAAGGGTCTCACCCTTGATGTATATCACTGATGCATGGCTCTTCCAATGCATCTGCAGACGGCTTACGATCCATTCCGGATCGTCCACATGCTGCTCCACGTATCTGTCGACCTTGGCATGGGCCTTTGCGAGAGATTTCTGCTCGGAAGCTGTCTCACGGTCGGTCATGCGAGGGTATTCCTGCTGAAGGACAGGGACGGGCAGATCACCGGTCGGAGCCGGTGATGACGAGGTAGGAGCCGGTGATGACGAGGTCAGGACCGAAAGGGTGCAGAGGGTAAAGGCAGTCAGTATGATGGTTTTCAGTTTCATTATGACAATTATTTCAGGTTCCAGTAGACTACATAACGTTCGCGGTGGATGTCGTACAGCGGGCTGAGGCGGTCGCCTCCCGCTGTCTCGAAATCGAGTCCGGACACTCTTCTGATGCTGTTTTCGAGGTCTTCGACATCTGCATCAAGCACTGTGTCCAGTCCTTCCGGGATATGATAGTCATATTTATAATAATCGTTGTATTGCGACGGATCCGAGTCCGGCTGGCATCCCGTGAAGCCCTCGGTGCCGAGCCTTCCGGCCAGGAGCACAGGGCCGTAGAAGAGGGCCGCCTGCGACGGGTTGTCGGCAAGGCGCTCCAGCCTGAACGACATAGGATAGCGGACCTCGATCCTGTCTCCATTCTTCCATGAACGCGACACAGGGATATATCCGTCTGCTGTATTCTTTACCGGAACCTTGCGTCCGTTCACCTTCACCTCTGGCTTGCCGCTCCATGACGGATACCTCAGCATCACGGTCGTCCTGACAGTCCTGTCACACGAAAGGGTGAGGACGGTCTTGTCCTCTTCAGGGAACGATGTCGTCTGCACCAGCTTCAGTCCCTTGTCCTTCCATTCCAGCTGTGAAGGTATGAAAAGATTTACATAAAGTGAGTCTGAATTATGATAATATATCGCTTCCGCATACTTCGAGTGATTTTCGAATCCGCTGCCAACACAGCACCAGAAAGAGTTCTCCGGGGTGCTGTAGACCTTGTGCGAGCCCGACTTCAAAGGCAGGAAATATGTGACCATTCCGGTAGAAGGGTCCTGCTGACCGAGTATCTGATTATACAATGCCTGTTCATAGTAGTCCGCCACTTCCGAGGATGCTGTCCAGCAGAAGAGATGGCGCGAGAGCTTGAGCATGTTGTATGTACAGCATGTCTCTCCAGTGTAGCCTGTCACATGCTTTGACATGTGTTCCGGATCAAAGAAATGCTCCTTGTCGCTGCTGCATCCGGGAGCGAAAGTATGATGGGCGACCATCTCGTGCCAGAAGAAATCGGCGGCGAGACGGGACTCTGCAGCGCCTGTCAGCTCATATTCACGAGCCTCCGCAAGGACCTTCGGGATGAAGGTATTGGTATGTTTGGTGCCGAAATCCTCTCTGCCTTCGTGCAGAGGGTCGATGACATCGTTATGATAGAACCACTCGGCAAGAAATCTATGCCTTGGGTCTGCAGTCAGTGAATAAAGGTTCCAGAAGGCCTCCGGCATGCCGCCGAACTCGTTTCGGAGCATCAGGCGGCGGGTCTCTTCGCTCAGACCGCTCACCTTGTCATAAGCCCAGTTGCCCATGGAAGAAGCCACTTCCAGGGCAGTTTCATTGCCAGCGTACAGATATTGGTCTATAAGACCTGACATTATCTTATGAAGTGTATACCATGGAGCCCATACGCGCTGTCCCTTGATGTTCCTGTCTATGAGACCTTCGGGATATGCGCTGAGATAGCCGTTTCCATGCGCCTTCTGCACCTGCGCCAGGCCCGCCACGAGGCTGTCGCCCTTGGCCTTGAAGCACTCGTTGCCTGTGGATGCATACATAAGGGCTGAAGCTGAAAGCATATGGCCAGTCGTATGGCCGCGGAGCTCGCAGTCCAGAGACTCCCATCCGCCCAGCTTCTTCACTGTCATGTATCCACCCTCCATGCCTGCCCATACGCCGGCTGTGGTGCGGAAGCTGTGAAGCAGGCGGTCCGCGCTTATGGACATCATCCATGCAGAGTCGCGCTGCATGTTCTCATAGAAGCGGCCCGGAAGCAGGCGGACGGCCTGAAGGTCGAATGCCTCCGCCTTCACAGGCACGGCATTCGAAACCTTCAGCTTGTCCGCATACTGTCCCGGATACAATGACTGAGCATTGACTCCGGCACTAACCAACAAACTAATGAATATTATTATTACTAACCCTTTCCTCATTACAGTATATCCTTGACCTTGAGCTTTCTGTATGCTTTAATATCTGATTTTTCGGCAGGAATGAAGTGCATCGCCGCTCCTCCCTTCGGCTGCAGGTCGAATGTGAGGACCTGACCGCCCTTTACAATATATCTTGAACACTTCACCTTTGTAGGAGACTCGGATGAAGGATCGTCAGTATACACTCTCAGCACATAGTTCTTCTCAGGATCGAGGAAGCCGGTCGGAACCGAAAGCCTGCGTCCCTCGTCGTTGGTGATCGCTCCCGCAAACCACTCCGAGCCGCTGCGACGTGCTATGACCACGTGCTCACCTATAGCGTCGTCAACCACCTTGGTCTCATCCCATACCACCGGAACATTGTCGAAGAATTCCAGCTCAGGAACCTCCTTTATGCGTGCAGGAGTATCATACCAGTAAAGAGTCTGGATCGGTGAATAGTACATCACCGGGAATGTGAGCTGGTGAGCGTGGGTATTCTTGATGCGAGGGTCGAAGTAGCATACTGTGTAGTCTCCGGCTCCGCAGATCATTCTTGTGAAAGGAAGAATCGTGTTATGGGTTGCTGACGGAAACTCCTCGTTGCCTCTGATTCCCTCCTGGGTCATGAGGTTAGGATATGTCCTCGAGTAGCCTGTAGGGCGGTATTCGTCATGAATGTTCACCATAAGGTTGTTCTCCGCAGCCAGACGCACCATCCTGTGCACCCAGTCTGCCCAATGCTGTGAAGTGAACTGCACAAATCCGAACTTGACACCCGCAAGGCCCCATTCCTTATATAAAGGGAATATCTGCTCGGCCTGCTTCTGGATGGCGTGCTGGTTTACATATACCCATACGCCGATTCCCTTCGACTTTCCATACTCCACCACCTTCTTCATGTCGATCGGTGCAACAACCTCGCGCGCGTCGGAGTTGAAGTCGAACGAAGGACCGTACCACTTCCAGTCATAGAGGATATAGTCCATGTTGTGAGCCGCGCAGAAGTCTATGCACTTCAGAGAGTTTTCTGTCGTGAGCGTCGTCTCACGCATCACCTTGCCCGGACGGATCCAGCTTTCGTCCTCGATTGCAGACTTCTCATTGAGATTCAGATAGATGTAATTGTTCTCAAGAAGCCCTCCAAGGCGGTCAGAAGCCATGATCACCCTCCACGGGAGAGCATAAGGGGTCACGATGTCCGTAGCATTGTCGTTCAGCGCTGTGACTATCGTATTGGCCTTCGAATCCGACAGCTTGAGCTTGCCGCGAGGGAAGTCGATCTGAGCGGCCTCGCCGACTGCCGCATAAAGATCATCAGCCAGTTTCAGTGTCAGAGGTCTCTCACATTCGTCCGGCCAGTTGTTCAGAGGAAGCAGCTCATATGGAGCCTGCGCCCACTGGGTATACCAGGCCATTGTACCTTCGGGGAAGGCGAACTCGGTGTTTTCTGCGAGGATGCGGTGATATATCGCATCCGGATGCATAGGAAGATGATATCTGAGGGCTATGCCTTCGTCATATGCACGGATCTCTATGTCGAGCCTGTACTTCGAAGCATCCTTCTTCACGAAATGCAGGACTGCGCCGTTGTATGCGTCGCGTATCTCCGAACGCTCGCCATAAGGGTAAGCCCATACGGTGTCACGGGAGAATGTCTCGTGTGATTCGTATGCAAGATTGTCAAACCATCTGTCCACCTGGTCGGCCTTCTTAGCAAGGGCCTTCTCCCATATGTGGTTGTCTATGGTCAGGTCAAGAACCGACGGCAGGACCACAGGACGGCCGTCGAACCATGTATGATATACGATTTCTGTCTTTCCTCCGTCGCTGAGAACCTCAACCGCGGCCTCCTGTCTTCCGTCAGGAGAAGCCACCTTGACTGTCTGGGCCGATACCGCAGCCGCAGCTGCAAGGAAGAGTATGGATGCTATTATTCGCTTCATTTTTCTTTCATTTTATATATATATCGTTCGAAAGTCCGAAAGTACTCAGCGGAATTGCACTTTTTTTTCAAAAACCTTATCTTTGGAGAAACAACGCTCCATATGAAACGACTCCTGTCACTGCTGGCCGGGATGCTTTCGGCCCTGGCGCTTATCAATGCCGCAGAATCCCAGACATATCTTTTCCGCATGCTCGACACCGGCAGCGGACTGCCGGACAACAATGTCAGAAACATGACGATGCTTCCTAACGGAATGATGTGCATCCAGACTTCGTCGATGCTCAATTTCTATGACGGCACTTCGTGCAGAAGCTACAAGTATAACGCTGTGGAGATTCCGTACACGGAATACAGCGGTCAGAGCGCCACGTATTATGATGCGGCAGACGACATCATATGGTGCACGACACGAGACAACATATGGGTCTTCGACATGAAGACTCGAGAGTTCGAATATGACATCACAGGCAGACTGGAGAAGATGGGAGTGACCGGCGCCGTGAAGAATCTGGTCATAGACAATGACGGAAGATACTGGTTCTTCACTGAAGACGGAAAAGTGCTCATATGCGACAGGAAAGGCCCTGCAGTGACAAAGGTCCTGCCGAAAGGCATGACTCTGCCGATAGAGATGAAGCACCATGAGGACAAGGTGTGGATGATGTCCATGAACGGAACCCTCGCCGGATATGACATGCAGCTGGAAGACTTCAGGACCGTGCAGAACATACCTACAGTGACATCGGTGGAGTCTTCAAGCCGCATGGCGATGGACATAACATCCGAGGGAGACATCTGGCTGATGTATGACAAGGATCTTGTCAGATATGACGCCGAACAAGAGACTTTCAGCAATGTAAGCAGCCTGCCGCCGCACAGCAGGGACCTGTATACCACCATCGCGATAGATGGCAGGGACGACGTATGGGTCGGAACAGCACGTTCAGGCGTATCCATAATAAGCGACAACGGCTTCAAGACACAGAGCCTGCCGTATCTGGAACTGATCGACGGCAAAAGGATATACCACCATACCGACATATCGAAGATATATACAGACGACCGCAACGGCGTGTGGATCGCAACGCTCTCGGAAGGTCTGCTGTACTGGAACAAGGACATAATCCGCCTGAACACCATCAACAACAGCAGCATCCGCAAGGGAGACATGAACGACGAGAGCGTCAAGTGCATGGTCGAGGACGACAACGGCAACATCTATGTCGGTACCATCCATGGTCTTCTCCTATACAATCCGAAGACTCAGGAAGTCACCGTTCCGCACAAGGAACTCAAGGACGAGCTGTGCATCAGCCTTTACAAGGACAGCATGGGAAGAATCTGGGTGGGGACATTCTACAACGGAGCCTTCTGCATCCACGGATCGGGCGTAACACACTTCAAATATCAGGACATCTCTGTCGACATGTCTTACCAGGAGGCAAAGCCTAACTTCAACTGTGTCAGGTCTTTCTACGAAGACAGCAAGGGAAGGTTCTGGATATCTGTATACGGAGGAGTCGGCAGGTTCGACCCTGCCACGGGATTCATCACCCTTCTGAGGGAAGGTCATCCGGGACTGGAGCGATTCATGATAGTCAGAGATATGTGCGAGGATCCTGACGGAAGGCTTTACATCTGCGGAGACAACGGAAGATTCATATACTCGATAGATGATGACCTTGTGCTGACTGACCTGAACTCTGAGGAGAGTCATATCCAGACAAGCCAGGTGCTGCTGGACAACAGGTCTCTGCTGTGGACGGCGACGACCGAAGGAGTCGGCATCCTTGACCTGAACTGCGGAAGGAGATACCAGATCGGCAGCAAGGACGGCCTGCCTGCCGGATACATCATGAGCATAGCCGAGGACGGCACCGGAAATATCTGGGTCGCATCATTCAGCCACATCTCCAGGATAAGGCCTTCCATCGATGCTGACGGAAAGTATACTTTCGCAGTGTCCACATACGGAAAGGATGACGGTGTCGAGGCAGGCGCATTCTTCCAGAAGTCAGCCATCAGGCACAGCAACGGGCATATTTACTTCGGAGGAGCCCACGGCATATGCGAGGTCGTGCCCCAGAATCTCTATCAGGACAGGTCATACATCGCTCCGCTCATCACAAGGATCAATGTGGCCGGCGAGGATCTCGACACATGGGGCGAAAAACTCACTCTCAAGCACGACGAGTCATTCCTCACTTTCGAATTCTCCAACCTCAACTACGCAAACCCGAGCCATACCACCTACACCTACAAGCTTGAAAACTTCGACATGGAATGGAGGAAGGTCAATCCGGCAGGACCGGGATTCGCCCAGTACACATATCTGGAACCGGGAAGTTATCGATTCCTGGTGAAGGCCGCCAACAACGATACGGACTGGGGAGAGACCGCAAGCATAGACATTGTCATCCGTCCTCCGTTCTACCGGAGCATCATGGCTTATATCATATACATATGTATATTTCTTGCCATCGTCGCCGCATTCATCTACTGGCAGCTCCTGCGGACAAGGCAGAAGATCCAGGAAAACAAGGAAAAGGAGAAGGTGCGTCAGAGGGAGAAGCTGGACCAGATGAAGTTCAAGTTCTTCACCAATGTGTCGCACGAGCTGCGCACTCCTCTTTCGCTGATCATACTGCCTCTGGAGAGCATCATGAAGGAGATGAAGGACTCCCCTCTCATGCCGAAGCTGCAGACAATGCACAACAATGCCAGCCAACTGCTGTCCATGGTCAATCACCTGCTGGACTTCAGGAAGCTTGAGATGGGAGGAGAAAGGCTCAACCTGACTTCCGGCAACATCAGCGAATTCGTCAACAGCATCGTGCTTTCATTCAATGATGCGGCGCAGAGGAACAGCATCATTCTTTCATTCGAGGATACCTTGGAACATCCTATGATGGTCTTCGACAGCATGCAGATGCACAAGATCGTCAACAACCTGCTTTCAAACGCCCTGAAGTTCACTCCGGAAGGAGGATTCATCAACGTAAGCCTCTCGCAGACAGAAGACAGGGTGATGCACCTGAGCGTCTCCGACACAGGAATAGGCATCCCTGCCAAAGACATCGGCAAGGTCTTCGACCGATTCTACCGCAGCGGCAACACCGAGCTGCGCGCCGGTTCCGGCATAGGTCTGAGCATTGTCAAGCAATATGTGGAGATGCATTCCGGCAGCATCGAAGTGCAGTCCGAGATTGGAAAGGGAACGACTTTCACAGTCCACGTACCTATGACCCTGTCTCCGGACGGCAACGAGGAAGCTGCAGTTGAACTTCAGACCGAGGAGGCTGTCGCAGAGACTGCCGGAAAGGCAGAAGGAAAGCCGCATGTGATGGTGGTCGACGACAATCCTGACTTTAGGGAATACCTTGTGGGCGAACTTTCAGAATTCTATAATGTGACTTCAGCAGCTGACGGACGCCAGTGTCTGGACATGCTCAAGACCAGCAACGCTGAGATCATAATCTGCGACGTGATGATGCCTAACATGGACGGATTCGAGGTCGTCAAGGCCATCAAGAACAACATTGAAACATCACATATCCCTGTGATCCTCCTTTCGGCAAGGACTTCTGAAGATGTCCGCCTGGAAGGCTACGAGACAGGAGCCGACGCATACCTGACCAAGCCGTTCAAGCTAGACATCCTCCTGGCGCGAGTGCGGAATCTGATCGAGGAGAGAAAGAGACGTATAGACTCCATAGCCAAGGGAGCGGAAATCTCGCCGTCGGAGGTGACCATCACCACCATTGACCAGAAGCTCATGACCCGCATCATGCAGAGCATCGAGAAGAACATGGACAACTCCGAATATTCTGTAGAAGAACTGTCATCAGACGTGGGAATGCACAGAATGAACCTGTACCGCAAGCTTCAGTCCATAGCCGGAATGACACCATCGGAGTTCATCCGCACAATGAGACTGAAAAGGGCCGCCCAGCTGCTGCGGGACGACCCTAATCTGACGGTTGCGGAAGTTTCCGACATGGTCGGTTTCAATACTCCGAAATACTTCACGAAATATTTCAAGGAGATGTTCGGAGTCACTCCGTCGCAATACCGATAACCTTGCAAGGCCCTGATTATTTCAGGGCTTTGTTCAACATGTAGTAGATCTCGTTGATCTTCAGGTCTCTCTTGAAGCTTGAGAGAGTGGTGTCATCGTTGATGAGGAGCATCTCGATGTCTGCGATCTCTGCATAGTCCTCCCAGTATTCAGGAGTTATGTCATATGAGAAGCATGAGTGGTGAGTGCCTCCTGCCATGATCCATGCGCCTGCGCCGATCTCGAAGTTCGGCTTAGGAATCCAGAGCGCCGAAGCTACAGGAAGCTTCGGAAGCGGCTTCGGAGCGATGCACTTCACTTCATTCACTATGAGGCGGAAGCGTCCGCCCATGTCCACCACTGTAGCAGCAACGCCATCGCCTGTCTTGCTTGTGAACACCAGGCGGGCTGTCTGCTCCTTGCGGACGCCGATGCCGAGGTGATGAACCTCGAGCTTAGGCTGAGCGTCAGCGATCAGAGGGCAGATCTCAAGCATGTGAGCCTGGAGGATGGCCGACTGCTCGCCGTTGAAGTTAAGAGTATAGTCCTCGACGAATGAACATCCCTTAGGAAGGCCCTGGGTCATGTACCATACCGTGCGATAGAGAGCAGCTGACTTCCAGTCACCCTCGGCGCCGAAGCCGTAGCCCTCGGCCATGAGACGCTGCGAGGCCAGACCAGGAATCTGGTCGAAGCCCTTGCCGGTCTCGCCTACATTCACGTCACCAAGGTCGTCGAAGTTTGTGGTGAATCCCTTTGCTCCTGTAGCCTGAAGGACAGCACGCAAAGTGAGCTCGGCCTTCGCCGAATTCCACACCTTCCTATATGCGACAGTCGACTTGTCTTCAAGTTCCGGAGAGTGTGCATATTCCTTGAAATACTGCTCTACAAGAGCGTCTACTGCACAATCCTCCACCTTCTCAAAGTATGTCATCACCTCGCTGAAAGGCATATAGTCCACATGATAGCCGAAGCGGATCTCAGCCTCGACCTTGTCTCCGTCTGTCACGGCCACGTTGTTCATCTGGTCGCCGAAGCGGATGATCCTCATGTCCTGAGAGTCCGCCCATGCTGCGGCAACCCTCTGCCATACTGCGATATGTCCAAGAGTCTTCGGATCCTTCCAGTAGCCCACTACAGTCTTGTGGTTCTTACGCATCCTGGCGAGGATGTGTCCGAATTCGCGGTCTCCATGGGCGCTCTGGTTGAGGTTCATGAAGTCCATGTCCATGGTGTCCCATGGAATCTCCTCGTTATACTGTGTGTGGAGATGCAGGAGCGGCTTGCGGAGCTTCTGCATGCCGTGGATCCACATCTTTGCAGGAGAGAATGTATGCATCCATGTGATGACGCCGATACACTGCGGAGCAGCCTCGGCGGCCGACATCACGTCTGCAACCTCCTTTGAAGAGTTTGCTGTGCCCTTATACACGACCTTTACAGGAAGGAGGCCTGAGGCGTTCATTCCTTCCACCATCTCAGAAGAGTGTCCGTCTACTGCGACCACTGCGTCGCCGCCATAGAGGAGCTGTGCTCCGGTCACGAACCATACTTCCAGGTTCTCATAAGCCTTGATCATATCTTTCAGTTTTAAATGTTATTTCTTTTTCTGTCCATAGTATGCGCCAGGGCCATGCTTGCGGCTGAAGTGCTTCTCCACCAGCAGGCTGTTCATGGTCAGATCCGGATTGATGGCGTACGCAAGACAAGACATCTTGGCCACCTGTTCCAGAACCACTGCGTTATGCACAGCCTCCGCGCAGTCCTTGCCCCATGTGAACGGTCCATGGTTTTTAACCAGGACTCCCGGGGTGTGGACAGGGTTGATGCCCTCGAAGCGGCGTACGATCACATTGCCGGTCTCCAGCTCGTATGCTCCCTTCACTTCCTGCTCCGACATGTCCTCGGTGCACGGAATCTCGTTATGGAAATAGTCCGCATGGGTCGTGCCTATGGCAGGAATGCCTCTGCCGGCCTGGGCCCAGGCGGTGGCGTAGGTCGAGTGCGTATGCACTACGCCGCCGATTTCCGGCCAGGCCCTGTAGAGGGCGAGGTGTGTGGGCGTGTCCGAAGACGGATTGAGGTCTCCCTCGACGATGGTTCCGTCAAGATCGACTACAACCATATCCTCCGGCTTCATTTCCTCATATGAAACTCCGCTGGGCTTGATCACAACGAGTCTTGTGTCGGGATCTATCGCCGACACGTTTCCCCATGTGAATATGACCAGCCCGTGGCGGACAAGGTCCAGATTGGCCTTGAATACCTTTTCCTTGAGAGACTCGAGCATATTACCAAAGTGTTATATAAAGTATCGCCGTAATGATTCCGATGCATATGGCTCCCCATGCGTATCCCTTTGTGGTGTGGAACAGCGAGAGGTCCACTGCAAGGGCCTTGGTATCCTGCTTTGTGTCGCGGGCATTCGACCAGAGCCATACTGCGTTGCATCCTACGAGGACTCCGAAGAAGAAGAATGCCTGGAATCCTATGTCGTTGAGGTATGCGATCACGTTGTTTTCAGGCGTAGCCGATGCAGGAAGACATGCTCCCCAGATCACGACCACTGCTGCGGCAATGATGCATACAAGTCCCGAAACGCCCATGATCTTCGCCCATTTCTTCATCGTGTCCCTGTCCTTCTCCTCAGGAAGTTCGCATGAGACAAACTTGTTGTCTATGAGAGACATGATCACGAAGAAGGTGACAAGGATTATGAATATATAGCCTGCACGCAACTGGAAGGCCACATTTCCGAGGCACAGCTTGAACAGGATGCCGAGCGGGATGGTGAGCACCGCGGTCCATACGGCCGCCCTGTTGGAAGCGCGCTTCCACAGAAGGCCGAGGCCGAACACCACGATGATGCCCGGATAGATGAATCCTGAGTATTCCTGTATGTACTGGAAGGCCTGGTCGAGGGAGCCCAGAAGCGGCTTCACCGCGATTGCGGCGACCACGAGAGCCGCGAGCGATGTCAGACGGCCCACATTCACCAGTTTCCTGTCAGATGCATCCTTGTTGATGTACTTCTTGTAGATGTCCATGGTAAAGAGGGTCGATGTACTGTTGAACATCGATGCAAGCGACGATATGATGGCTGCAGCAAGCGCAGCGAACGACAAGCCTTTCACCACAGGCGGAGCGAAGTTGCGGATAAGCCATGGATATGCGTCATCGGCCACGTCGATCGAGCCCTGAAGGCCTGCGAACGCATCTGCATTGACTGTCATGTAATATGCACAGACTCCCGGAAGAACCACGATGAACGGAATCAGGAGCTTGAGGAATCCTGCGAAGACAAGACCCTTCTGGGCCTCCTGCACGCTCTTTGCGGCCAATCCCTTCTGGATGATGTACTGGTTGAATCCCCAGTATCCGAGGTTTGTCAGCCATACTCCTCCCACTACTGCGGCGATGCCCGGCACATTGGCGAATGCGTCGGCATTATGGGACTGCTGGATCACCAGATGGAAGTGGGTGTCCCTGGCATAGTCTCCCGTAGTGAGTGTCGTATAGACATTCCTGAGGCCTTCCCAGGCTGCGCCGTCACCGGCCGCCTTGAGGGCGAAGAATGCAGTCACCAGACCGCCGCCCACCAGGAAGAAGACCTGCATCACATCGGTCCATGCGACAGATGCGAGACCTCCGTAGATAGAATAGATTCCAGCGACTATGAACAGGACTACCACGATCAGCATCCTCACTGATATCTCCGCTCCGCCGAACGCGATGCTCATGCCCTGAAGGCCGAGGATCTGCTCTATGGCAAGGGCTCCGAGCCATGCCACCGAAGTGAGGTTGACAAAGATATACAGGAAGAGCCAGAGCACGGAGAATGCAAGGCCGACTCCGTCGCTGTATCTCTCTCTGAGGAACTGAGGGATGGTGAATATCTTCTGCTTGAGCATCACAGGAAGCAGGAATTTGCCTATCACGATGAGCGTGATGGCAGCCATGACTTCATATGCCGCAGTCGCGATGCCGTCACGGAATCCCGTTCCGGACATTCCGATGAACTGTTCGGCGGAGATGTTGGCAGCAATGAGAGACGCTCCCACTGCCCACCATGTCAATGTGTTGCCGGCAAGGAAGTAGTCGTTGGCACTTTTTTCCTGTCCCTTCTTGGTGCGTCCCAGGAAAAGTCCCAGGACCACAAGAATGACGATGTAAGCCACAAAGATGATCATGTCCACGGTCTGAAAGCCCGAGGAAGCGATCGCCTGTCCTAAATCTGAAAACTTCATATTCTGTCTGTATTGTTACTTCTTGTCACTGAAAAGGAATGTTCCGAAGCCGAAATGCTCATAATAGTAGCCTTCCGGACGGATCTTCTCGAGCACCTCAGCAGTGTTCGGCATTGAAAGGCCCTTCCTGTTCACATAGTGGTTGTATGGCATTTCAAACACCGGACGGAACTGGCCTCTCTTGTCCTCAGAGATGGTCTGCCAGTTGCAGTATTTGCCTGTCACGTCCTTCCACACCCTGTATGGGAGGTCATTGTGACCGGCATTGTAACGTGCCGTGTATTCGAATCCCTTCATCAGTCTGTTGTCATCGACTCCATAGAGATCGGTGCCCTGGTTCCAGGCGATCTCGCATGATACAGAAAGACATGCAAGTCCGAGCTGCACATGCGCCTGGTCGCGTCCGCTCTCCTGGCACTGTCCTGTCTCCCCGTCCACATAGTTGTAGATGGTGCCGTTGTCGTTGCCGTACTGGTAGAACTTCACGCCCTTCTCATACATCTCCTTGTCGTCAAAGAGGACTCCTGCGGCGATGTATGACATGCCCACGGATGCTCCCCAGTTGCCGTTCGAATATGCAGGCTTGGCCATGAACTCCTCAAGCACAGGCACGAAGACATTGCGGAACATCGTGCATACCTTTGCAAACGCATCATCCGTCATACCCTGCGGATAGAGATATCTCATCATCTCTGCAGCATACATGAACTTCACGCCCATGATGCCCGCAAGCAGCGGCTGGTCATTGCCGACAATGGCCTTCAGCGTGCCGGCATAGGCATTCAGGATTTCGACAGCCTTCTTGGCGTGACTCTCGTCACCTGTCACAGCATACATCACAGAGTTCTGATAAGCGGCATTGAAATCGCTCTCGTAGTTGCTCTGGATGGCCTGCTTTCCGTCATATGTTCCACGATAAATCTCCTTGTACGGACCCTGAAGAGGGTAATTCGACTTCGAGTGCGCATCGGCTGCGAACTTCTCATAGCAAATATAAGCAGGTTGTTCCTGATTTGCAACTATCTCTCTCCAACGCTCTACATCCTCTGCTGTATGCAGCAGTCCAGGATGTACAAACTTATCCGGAATGACCAGACCTTCCTCCTTTTCAGAAGGAAGGTCCAGATCTACAGTTCCCTGTTTAAGGTCATTGCAGGCATTTGACATCAACATGGACATCATTGCCGCTGACATTAAAATCAGTATTCTTTTCATTATTCTCCTTTATAGAACATCATTGTACCCCAGCCGATCTGGTCGAAGGCGCCGCTGGCAGAGCCGTAGCGGCTGTCGCCCGATCCGCCGTCACCGGTGAGGCTGCCATTAGTATATCTGAGCTGCTCTGCAAAGAGCTTTACATAATAGACCTCGTCGTCTGAGCAGTTCTTCTCATACTTGTAGTGAGAGTAGATGAGGTCCCAGCCCGGACGGATTGTTCCTCTGCCTGCCTCTGAAACCACAGTATGCTCGGCGCCGTGCGACTGGTTGTTGCAGCCACAGCCAGGCTGGCAGTATGAGTACGGAGTGAAAGGCATGGTGGTGCATATGTATGTACCTGTAGGCTTCACGTTGTATTTCGCAGTGTACTGGCACATTGCAAGCACCTTGTTGTCCTCCATTCCCCAGAAGTCGATTCCGAGGTTCCATGCCATCTGGCAGAGCTCTGCGCACATCGAGATCACAAGTGTTCCGTGACCCTGGTCGCGGCCCGACTCCATGCTCTGGGCGATCATTCCGTGTCCGCTCGGATCCGGAATCGGATCGTAAGGGATCATGTTGTTGATCGCGCCGCTGCCTGTGCCCTCGCGGAAGTTACGGTAAACCTTGTTCACGAGAGCCACATCCTCAAGATAGATGCCGATGGCCATCAGTGAGGCGAGGTTGGCGAGTTCCCAGTTCGACCAGTAGTGAAGGTCGCATGTTCCGCTGCCTCCCTTGTTGTCCACGAACCACTCGTTCTTTGCCACCCAGACAGTCCTGAGCCATGTCTTGAAGTCATTCTGGTCGTTAGACGCCCAGCCTTCATAGTCACGGAGCAGCTCTGCAGCGTTTCCGAGAGTATAACCCTGGAATCCCGCGCAGAGATACTGGTTGTTGTCATTCGCAGTGATCTTCTTGCACTTGTCAGCCCATGCGTTGAGCACAGCCACCGATGCGTCAGCATACTTGGTCTCTCCGCTGATCTTCCAGCGGAGGGCGAGCTGGTATGCCGCAGAAGCGTCACGCATGATGTTTCCATAATTCTCGCCGCTGACTCCTGTGCCTGTAGCATCTCCTCTGACGATGGTCTCCACCGGACTTGCCTTGTATGAAGCCACGGCGTAAGGACTCTTGCAGAAGTTCTGATACGAGACGTATACGGGGTCTGAAGCGTTAGCAGAAGCCACGCTGGTCTTTACTCTTGCTATGTCATCTGCTGTCACAAGGGCGCAAGGGTGGACGAAATCATATCCGGCCGGATACTGGAACTCCTGATTGCCAGTGTTTCCGCCGCCTTCATTTCCGCCATCACCTCCGCCAGGCTGCTCTGTGCCGCCACCCGGATTGTTCGGAGTCAGGTCCACGACACCGTCCTTGAGAGGATCTGAGCAGGATGCCGCGCACACAAGCGCGGTCATCACTGCCAGGATTGAAAGTATTGTTCTTTTCATTTATTTAACCTTTTCATAAGTGAGTCCTGTATCCTCTGACCAATCTGAAAGATATGCCTCCAGATCTGCAAGCGAACCGAAGCTGCGGAACCAGAAGAACTTGTAAGTCGCCTGGGCTGCTGCTCCGCTCTGCTTGAAGTCACATATCTTGAACTGGACATTGCCGTCTGCAAGAAAGTCCGATGGGATCTCCGTTGTCTTCATTGTTTGTAAAGAAAGATCGTAAACAAAAACTTCAGAACCGTCAGACAAAGAATATTTGTGGATAAACTTTCTGTTACCATTGCCGACCTCGCCTGCAAAAGACACATTATTGAACTTGAAATTCGAGCAATCAAACTTGATTGATGACGAATAGCCTTCGTCAGCGACATCGGTTATCCTGATACAAACAATCGGCGCCATTTCCGGAGAGAGCCATGGTTTTGCAGAACGCTTGATGTTACCATGTCCACTTGCATTTGATGTTATCTCAACATATTTCTCGCCTTGCTCAGTGGTCTTGACTTCACTCATCGTCGCATCTGTCGTTGCAAGAGCCCAGTCAGATGGTTCGTCTCTGTACCAAGGGCGAACATCAAAGGTAATAGGATAATTGACACCATCATAAACTGCATTCAAGATAGCGATTCCTGGACGTTTTCCAAAAATAATTTCAGCAGTTCCAGATGTTCCGGCGCCTGTAATCTTTGCCGGAGCCGTGCTTATTATATTTGTATTTCTATTGCTCCAGGTGAGATCCTTTCCTGCATATGACTCATCTATCTCATAACCTATGGTCCAGCTGTCCTCCAGAGAAATCGGAGCAGAGGCAAGATTCGTAATCTTGAACTTCTTGGAACCTGCAGCAGGAACAGTTCCGAGATCAATGACATCATTGGATTTAACAACAACTCCAGTAGTGTTTGAGTATCTTGTATACATCTCGTCATCTGTGGTTGTAACACTCAGATAAATCTTGTTGTATGTTCCAGGAATTACAACAAAATAGTAGTCTCCCGGCTCCATCGCCTTTCCTGCATTGTCGAGATTCACCTCCTTGAATGAATTGTTCTGGCTCGTATTACCTGCAGCTGTAAAAGAGCCATCCTCATTCAGCGTGACGTCCACCCTTCCTGACACATAAGTAGAAGTAATGAATGAGAGAGACCTGACATTTGTCATGTCTCCCGGAATAGTAACCTTCAACAAGGCACATACATTCTTGAATGACAGATGTGAGCCGTCTGAAACTGCAAGAGCTATGTTCATATTGCTGTCAAAGCTTCCTTTCACAGCTTTCTGCGATGCAGGAATATTGGCCGAAACAACTTTGGATGTCGAGTTATATGAAGCTCCAAACTTATATGGATACAGTGCAACATATTCAGTAGCACCGTCAACGGTGTAGCCAGTAAAATCGGCTGCAGCTCCATTGAGGTTTGAAGACTCAAAGACATTGTTCTTGTTGTTGACATTGTCAAAGACAGAGATCTGGTCTCCATCGGTCCAATGGACCTTCTTGCCATCAACAAGAGTTGTCTTGGTCTCACATGCAAAATCAGCTGTAAAGGTCTTCTTTACGAGTTGAGGCTCATTACCTTCCACAGAAGGCATCTGCTCTTTAGCACACGATGCCGCCATCATCATGGATGCAGCTGCGATGATATAATAAATCTTCTTCATATCTGCCTCCTTTTTACCAGTCCCAAAGAACCTCATCTTCAAATTCCTCTGTGCTTGCGCAGAGCACCCCTTCGTTCTGCATGTTGAGAACGGCAACAGCCGGAGCCTCGTATTGAGGCTCGGCTGTCGACTTCAAAGTATTATCAATCATTATCTTGACTATTCGAAAGTAATTCCGGTCTCTGTCGACCAAGTGTTAAGATAAGCATTGAGCGCATCCTCGCTCTTGAATGTGTGGAACCAGAACATTCTGTAGTGTACGCCCGGATCATCCGGGAAGTCCGCCTTGTCAGAAAGTCTGATATCAGCATACTTGAGCTGGAATGTAGCGAATGTACAAACAGTTCCCTCTGGGAGGAGGTTGGTTCCGTCTGACTTACCGAAGCCCTGAGTTGCAAGGTCGTAGATAAGGATTGCAGAACCGTCTGAACACTTGTACTTCTTCTTCCACTTGTTATTGTTCGAACCGATACCGCCTGAGAACTTGGTTCCGTCCTCGATGTTTCCGCTGGTGTCGAATGTGATGTTACGTGCGTATCCGAGATCGTTCACGTCGTCGATGCGGAAGCAGAGGATAGGGTAGTTCTGAGTGATATAGGTAGGAGCCGTACGCTTGATGTCACCACGGAGAGTGTTAGAGTTCGCTCTGTTAGGAGTGAAATAGATGTAGTTCTCAGCACCTTCCATCCATACCTGTGTACCACCGTTTGTCGCCATGTTCCAGTTTACGATATTCTGGTCAACGAAATGCTCTCGGTAGAATCCGGCAGGGATGACGAACTTCATGGTCTGGGTCTTCACAAATCCGGCAGGAGTTGACTCTGACTCAGGAACCGCAGCTGTAATCTCTACCTCGCCATACATCTTGAATGTCACCTTACCCTTTGCATCAACCTCAGCCACAGCCGGATCGCTGCTGGTCCATGTGATGAGAGAAGTAGTCGACACTGCAGGATATGTATCGAAGTCGATCTGATAATATCCGTCGCCTACTGAGAATTCTTCATCTGCTGCAGGCGCGTTATTGATCTTGATTCCCTCTGGAGTGATCACCTTGTCGATGTAGATTGCATACTCGGCAGACACCTTGTCTGCATCGAGAGCGGTAGCCACCATCTTCACTTCACCCTGGGCAACACCGGTAACAACACCTGTAATAGGGTCGATCACGGCGATAGACTCATCCTTTGAAGACCAGAGGACTGTCTTATAAGTAGCATCTGCAGGAGTTACGGTTGCTGTGAGAGTCATTGACTCGCCGATGTAGCATGAAGGAAGCGGGCTGAACTCGCTCACATGGTCGCTGTCGTCAGTGATCTCGATTGAAGTCACCTTTGTGACATCAGCCACAACTGTAACCTTGATTGAAGCGGTTGCAGGAAGGTTCACTGTCGAAGGGTTTACAGTCACCACTGCAATGCCTGCAGCCTTTGCTGTGATCTTTCCGGTCTCGTCGACAACCACCACAGACTCATCGCTTGAGCTCCATACAACATCCGGATATGTAAGGGTAGAAAGATCTGCCGGATCTGATGTGAATCCGAGCTGGATGCTTTCTCCTACAAGGAGAGGAAGAGTCTGAGACTCTGTCTCATCAACATATATCTTGGCTCTGTCCTCATTTGCCATGTCAATCTGGATCGAATACATCAGATTGGCAGAATCAAGCACATATGGCTCCTCCTCGCATGACGCGAAGCCGAAGATAAGCGCAAGAGCGGCTAAAGGCAAATATCTTTTTATGCTTTTCATATTGAATTCTGTTTTTGAATGTTATTCCCAACCCTTGTTCTGGCCGAGCTGCGGATTGAGCTGGCACTCGTTAGAAGGAAGAGGATAGAGATAGTTCTTCTCTGCCCATACGCAATCCTCATACTTGATCACGCATCCGTTCTCATCGAGAGGGCTTGTCTGATTTGCCCAAGATGTCTCGAACTGAGTACCTTTCCAGAGGATACCTACGCGCTTGCCCGGCATCTCTATCTCGGCTGTCTTCCATCTCTTGAGGTCGTCGATGCGGAATCCCTCGTGGAAGAGTTCCACTGTACGCTCTGCACGGATCTCCTCGAGCATGTCGAGGCCGTTTGCGTTTACAAGCTCGTTCGAAAGTTTCACCATGTCAGGATTTGAACGCTTGCGGACAAGGTTGAGGGAAGCATCGAGCTGCTCGTTGGTGATGGCGCCGTTGAGCTCGTATACTGCCTCCGCATAGTTGAGATAAACCTCAGCAAGACGGATTACAGGGAAATCATATCCCTCGCTTGCATCGGCAACCTGACGCTCTGTAGCCCACTTGTAAGTTGCATAGCCGGTATTTCCGAATACTGAAGCGGTCATAGCCTTGTCACCTTCAGCATCAGTGTCATCCCATGCAGTACGCCACTTACCGTCGTTGTTCCAGTACTTCTGACCATGTCTGAGCAAAGTGGCATTCATGCGGTTATCTCTGTTGTCGAACTCAGATGTAACAGAGTTGAATCCCTTGAACTGAGCTGACTTCTCGATAGGGAGACCGTCCTGGCAACGATACATTGTAGCGAGCTTGCGTGTAGGATAGAAAGCAGATGCTGTAGCATGAGTGATGTTGAGACCGATAGGCTTAAGCACTTCGTCGTGACGTCTCGCAAGAATGTACTCCTTATTGTCAGCCTTTGTCAGTCCGGCAGGATTGCACTGAACGTTCTCAAGGATGAACATGTAGCGATAGCTGTCACGTCCGCCGAGAACCTCACTGTAGAACAGCTTGAACTGAGAGTCAGCCATGACTTTCTCTGCTGCCTTTGCCGCCTCGTCAAACAGAAGTTCCGCTTCTGTCATATTCTTATTGTGATACTTCTGCCATGTTCCTTCATAGAGGGCGACTCTTGAAAGGAAAGCATTGGCAGCAGACTTGCAGAGGCGTCCGTCCTCAGCAGGAGTCTCCGGCAGAAGGTCTGCAGCATTCTTAAGGTCTGCTACGCAGGCTTTGATCACTTCAAGACGGTTGTCGCGCTTGCCATAGAGCTTATCATTATCGAGGTCTACCGGCTCAGTCACATGGATTACATCTCCAAAGAGCTGCACCAGGTCGAAATAGCAGTATGCTCTGAAGAAGTATGCCTCTCCCATAGGAGTTGCGATGGCATCCTTGTCTGAGAAAGACTCGGCATTCTTAAGAAGGAGATTGGTATAATAAATCTTCTTATAGTTGCCGCTGTAGTTTCCATCTGATGTAGGGATCGTATTGGTTCCCTTATTGAAGAGGTTTTCACCTGTTCCGACCAGAAGGTCCGAACGGAAATCCGAATGAGGACCATCTGATACACCGGAACTCTGGAAGTCTCTTGTCCAGCCATAGAACTGGTTGGCAAAGAGAGCGTAGTTGCCGGCTTTTGACCATACGTGGTCATCCGCCATCTGCGACTTAGGGCTGAGGTCCATACATGAAACTGCCATGATGGCCGCTCCCAAAGCGATTATTGTATTTCTTATTGCTTTTCTCATGGCCGATTAGAATGTAAGGTTAACACCGAAAGTGAATGATCTGAGGAATGGATAACGTGAAGTCGTGCTTGGGTTGCTCCTTGCCTCAGGGTCCCATCCTTCAAGAATCTTCGAATACTCCCAAAGGTCTGTTCCTGTGAAGTAGAAGCGGCATCCTGAAACGCCTGATCCCTCCTTGAACAGTTTGCCAGGAAGAGTGTATCCGAGTGATATGTTCTTGAGTCGGATATATGCACCGTCAGAAACCGACCAGCTTGATGCCTGGTAGTTATAGGTGTTGATGTTGCTCTTGTTGGTGTATGTAGGATAGTATGCGTCAGGTGTCTCCGCGCTCCATGTCTTTCCAACAGTGTGAGAGATTGTATTTGTATAGAGGGCACGCATAGGAACTGTCCAGTTGTTCACACCGTTGAACACTGTACGGTTTGCTGCACCTTGGAATACGATTGAGAAGTCGATACCCTTCCATGCAACGCCTGCATTGAATGAGTACTGGATCTCAGGAGTGTCCGAACCGAGGTATACATAGTCGAGCTCTGTGAGCTTGCCGTCACCGTTCTCGTCGACGAACATGTTGTCTCCGAGTCTGAGCTCTGTAGGCATGCCGATGGTGTTGTTCGGATAGTACTTCTCTACATAAGCATTGAGCTGATCCTCTGTCTGGATCTTTCCGCCGTAACGGAGGCCGAAGAGAGAGTTGATAGGATATCCCTCACGGTTGCTTACATATGATCCTGCAGTGATTGCCGCATCTCCACCAAGGTCTACGAGCTTGTTGCGTGCGAATGTGAATGTTCCGCCGAGGCTGTATGAGAAGTCACCTACATGGTCTTTCCACTGGATCATTCCCTCATAACCCCATGCTCTGAACACACCGTTGTTGGTTGAAGGAGCAGCATCTCCGATAAGAGATGGATAGCTGATTCCCACAAGCATGTTGTCGTTATGCTTCATGAAGCCTTCCACGGTACCGGTGAGACGGTTTCCGAAGAGACCGAAGTCGAGACCGATATTGTAGTTCTCCACACGCTCCCACTGACGGGTAAGTGAAACGAGCTTGCCGTTTGTAGTGATCTGCGAAAGAAGACCTGAACCTACAAGGGCACCTGATGCTGCTGACGGATTGTAAAGGAGCGCACCGTCATAGTTGTCGATTCCGCTCTGGTTACCTACCTCACCGTAAGAAGCACGGATCTTGAGTTCGTCAAGCCACTCTGCGTCATCGAGGAAGCCTTCCTCTGCGATACGCCATGCAAGCGATCCGCCCCAGAAGAATGCCCATCTGTTAGCAGGCTGGAACTTTGAAGAACCGTCGTAACGAGCGTTGAGCTCCACGAGATACTTCTCCTTGTAGTCATAGTTTGCTCTTGCGAAGAGAGAAGCGATCGCCCACTGATACTTGTTAGGGCTCACGAGGGTGATCTCGCCTGAACCGTTGACAATCTCGAGGTTTTCCTGGATGTCCTCAGCCTTTACGCCGAAGTAAGTATAGTCCTTGAACTCATACTGACCTCCGAGAGTGACGTTGAGGTTGTGGTTTCCATTGAATGAATGATGACCGTTGAGGTATCCTGACACTGAATAGAAATCAGTAGAGCTTGCTGTCTGGGAGTAATATGTATCTGCAGCTGTAGGTTTTGTGAGGACCTTCTTTGTTCCTGCATAGTTATAGAAGTCGATTGACTTCGATACAGTGTTGCGCTCTGCTGTAGAGGTGTTGTAACCGAGGTTGAGGTTGAAGTCCAGCCACTTGGTGATCTTCGCCTTGAATGTCTCGCTGATGTTGATTGCCGAAACCGAAAGCTTGTTGTCTCCGCCGAACTCTGCAAGAGCTGCAGGAGAAGCCCATGTACCCCAGCCATAAGCCTTACCGTCCATAGAGAACATTGGAAGACCAGGCATAGGCATGTTGATTGTCAGCATCGATCCGATGTTTGTCGGAGCGACCTGCTCCTGACGGTTGTACGAGATCATTGACTCGAGAGAGAGCCAGTTTGTGATCTGGAAGTTGTTGTTTACTCTGATGTTGAAACGCTGGTTGTTGTTGTTACCGTAAACGAGCGGAGAACCATCATAGAGGTAACCAGCTGAAACTCTGTAAGAGATCTTGTCAGATCCGCCGGAAACGCTGAGGTTGTGGCTTGTTGACCAAGACTCGTCGAAGAGACCGTTGAGCCAGTTCACCTTGTCGTCGAAAACGAAGTCTGAAATGTCTGTGAATGCTGTGGTTCCGTAAGGGTTTGCAGTCTTGGTAAGGTCGATGTACATACCCTTGTACTGCTGTGCCAGTTTAGCGTAGTTGTACCATGTGTGGTTGGTATTGTTATCATTTTCAAGAGCAGTCATGATGGCATCTGACCATGTGTCGATGTCCATGAGCTCAGGCATGAGACCTACAGTCTTCAAGCTCACCGAACCTGAATACTCGACCTTTGCCTTACCCTTCGCACCTGCCTTTGTGGTTATGAGAACGACACCACCTGCCGCACGTGAACCGTAGATCGCCGCCGCACCGTCCTTGAGGAATGACATCGACTTGATGTCTGAAGGGTTGATGAGTCGCATCTCGTTGATGCTCTCATAAGCCACACCGTCGATGATCACGAGAGGCTCCACATTGTTCTTTGATGATGCACCACGGAGGCTCATTGACCAGCTTTCATCACCAGGAGCAGATGATCCACGAGTGATGATCACACCCGGAACCTGTCCCTGAAGCGCCTGAAGAGGGCTGGAGAGGGAACCTTTCTCCTTGAGCATCTCCTCACCTGCCACTGCGATGGCTCCGGTAAGGGTCTCCTTTTTCTGGACACCGTAGCCGACAACTACGACTTCGTCAAGAAGAGTGGTATCATCCTCGAGAGTGATGGTGATACCGTTTCTCATAGTGGTCTTCACGTCCTTGTAGCCCAGGAAGGTCACAGTGATTGCTGTGCCAGGAGCTGTCCTGAGAGTGAAGTTACCGTCAAGGTCTGTCTGGGCACCTGTGGAAGTACCGTCGACAATTACCATAGCGCCGATCACAGGCTCGCCTGCGTTATCGACCACCTTGCCGGAGAGCTGCTGCTGTGCATAAGCATGCCCTCCCATACACAGAAGTGCGGGGATGAGCATCACCTGCAAGGCTTTTCTAAGAATTGATGATAATCTCATAAGTTAATAGTTTTTATATAATAGTGTTGTTACTATTTCGTTTTACAATGCCTTTCTCAGCGCCGTCCTGACCTTGGTCCTGGTCCTGAACAGATGATTCTCCACCGTCCTTTCGCTCAGGTCCAGACGGCGAGCGATCTCCTTCGCGCTCTCGCCCTGATGCACCGACATCATATAGACCATCCTTCCCTTGTCTCCCGCTGACTGCAGCGCCTGCTCCTCGATCCTCATCACATCGGCCACCTGCACCTTGACATCCGCATCCTCTGCCGACACCGGAGAGTACGCAAAGAAATACTCCCGGGCCCTGATGCTGCAGGCATGACGCCTGTACCAGTTCACGACAAGACCATGAGCTACCGAATAGATATACCTGCTGATTGTCTGCTCCGAAAGAATACGGCCCGGAGCCAGAAGACACTCGAATGTATCCTGTACGATATCCTCCACATCGGCCGAAGGGCCTATACGCCTTGCCACATAACCGCAGACCGCGCCATACATGGTACGGTATGCCTTCGCGACTATCTCGCTCTGACGGGATATCCGGATTCTGTGGTCAGTGTCCAATGTGGTGTGGTTATCAGTTTACATCTGCAAAATTACATAAACAAGGTTTATGGGGAGGTTTCGTTTTGTAACAGACTTGGTGATATTTTGTCACAAAGGATTTTCGGGTGGGGATAATGTTTATTTTTAAATGTATATTTGCATCAGAAGCATAATTAAACACTATGAGACGTATTTTGGTTGCCGGTCTGCTGGCCGGTCTTTCGCTTGCTGCTGCAGCCCAGCAGCCATCGCAGAGCTGGAATCCCGACAGGGGGACGCACTATGTCAATCCCGTACTGAATGCAGACTATTCCGACCCGGACGTATGCAGGGTCGGAGATGATTATTACATGACATCATCATCTTTCTGCAGTTTCCCTGGTCTTCAGATCCTGCACTCGACAGATCTGGTGAACTGGGAGATCATCGGAGCGGCACTGACCGACTATCCGGGACCTGACTGGTCGGATGAAAGACAGTGGGAGACCCTCGGACAGAACCTGGCGACTCCAGCCGACTGCCCTCCGGGTCCTCAGGCATGGCGCACCATACCGCAGCACGGAAACGGAGTATGGGCTCCGGCAATCCGCTATCACAACGGAGAGTTCTACATCTACTGCGGAGACCCTGACAGGGGCATCTTCATGGTGAAGACCGCTGACCCTCGCGGCAAGTGGGACGACCCGGTATGGGTGGTGAAGGCAAAGGGATTCATAGACCCCTGCCCGTTCTGGGACGAAGACGGCAAGGCGTATCTGTCGCACGGATGCGCAGGCAGCCGCGCCGGCCACAAGAGCGTGCTCTTCGTGGCGCCGATGTCGCCGGACGGCACACGCCTGCTCGGCCAGAGCCGCATAGTGTATGACGGACACGAGACCCAGCCTACAATCGAAGGCACCAAGTTCTATAAATACAACGGCAATTACTACATATTCTCGCCTGCAGGCGGAGTCCCTACCGGATGGCAGGTGGTGCTCAAGGCATCAAGCCCTTGGGGACCGTATGAGGAGCGCGTGGTGATGGCCCAGGGCAAGTCCGTGACCAACGGCCCTCACCAGGGAGCATGGGTGGACACCCCTTCCGGAGAACACTGGTTCCTGCATTTCCAGGACAAGGACGCATACGGACGTGTCGTGCATCTGCAGCCTATGACATGGACTGCTGACGGATGGCCTGTGATCGGAACGGACAAAGACGGCGACGGAGTCGGCGAGCCTGTCATGAAGTACAGGAAGCCTGACCTGAAATCAAGCGGAGCATTCCAGCCGGCCGAAAGCGACGACTTTGCATCTGTCGACCTCGGTCTGCAGTGGCAGTGGCACGGCGTGCCTTCTCCGTATTGGTATTATATGGACGCAGGCGCACGCGAGACTCATACGAACGGGCTGGGAGCACTGAGGCTCTATTCTGTAGACCAGGCTTCAAGGTGGGACAACCTCAGCGACTCGCCTAACCTGCTCCTGCAGAAGACACCGGCAGACGCATTCACAGTGACCACAAAACTCCGTTTCATCCCTAACCCGCAGCTGAAGGAGAAGGGAGAGAACTGCGGATTCGTGCTCATGGGACAGGATTATGCGACTGTAAGACTGACAGACACAGCAGAAGGAGTCGTGCTGCAGTATATAGAATGCAAAGACGCATTGAAGCACACTGAAGAACAGGTGCTCAAGACCATTCCAATGGAGTCGGCACCGCTTCCTATGCCATATTCGAACACCTATATGTCCACTACGGTTCCTCCTGTGGCACCTCTGGCATACGCTGCAACAGACGTATTCATCAAGATGGAAGTAAAGCCTCGCGAAAGGAAGGGCAACGTCCCTGACCTCACGGCAAAGTTCTTCTACAGCCTTGACGGAAAGAAGTGGACAGAGCTCACAGAAAAGCCGTTCGTCGGCAAGCCGGGCAAGTGGATAGGCGCAAAATTCGGCCTGTACTGCAACCGCCTTGCCTCAAAGAACGACAGCGGATGGGTACAGGCCGACTGGGTCAAAGTTACTTCTTCTCGAGAATAGTGATTGTATACTTATGAATCTGCTCTGAAGCAGAGGCATAGTTTTCATTTCTTCCGACAAACACTACATCGTAGGTTCCCGGCTGATCCCAGGTATACACATACTCATGGAGGTAGTTCTCAAGATTCTTGATGACTGTGCCTTTGTCATTAGCCACCTTGTTGAGAGGGCGTGGGCTGGTAAACACCCATGCATCGATAGCGTAAGCAAGAGCATTTGCGCCTACTCCCTGGAAACAGATCTCTCCTGCATTGGTAGCATTGTCGAATCTGATGCTTCCGTTACCGGCGTTCTTCTTGTATGCATCTACTTCCTCATTCATCATGAGATTCTGGAATCCGAGGTCGCTGAGCTTCATCTTTGAAGGCTCGGTTCCCTGCATTTCGATTGAGATCTCACCATTGATCCAGTAGGTTCTCTGGGTCTTGTCAAAGGCCTTTGGACACCAGTGGAATGCAATGCTCAGGTTATCAAGGTATTCGGTCATATTGAAGTCCTGAGCGGTCCATTTCGTACTTGCACCCTCCTGATAGTCAAGCTTCACCCATCCTGGCATACCGGCTTCCACCATGGACTTGACGGCAGCCCTGTCTCCGTCTGGATCATCATTTCCGTTTATGCCTGCAAAATCTTTTGAAACATAGATTTCAAGAGCGCCGGCATCGCCATAGCGGGCCTGTACGTCGAGATGCAGGTTGGCAGAGATCACGTCCTCTATAGGGACCTCGTACCTGTCCTTGTATATATACTGTGAACCGGTTTCTCCGCTGTAGAAGAGAAGGTTGTCAACATCTCCTGTAATGTTGAACTTGACAGGATCTCCTGCATAGTAGGTATTCCCCTTGTCTAGCGTGATATTGTAGTCCACCTCATAGATCACATCCTGCTGACACGCTGTCAGAAGAAGAGCACCTGTAAACAATAATGATATGTATTTTTTCATACTTTCAAATTTATCTGGTTCAGGAAAATCTTACCATAATGGATTCTGGACAAGAAGGTCATTCACTCCAAGTTCGATAGACGGGATAGGAAGAACGACATGCATCGGCTTGATGTAACTTCCCATTGATGAGGCCCTCTGCGCCTTTGCGTTCTTCGTCCATCTTTCGTCTGCAGCCCACTTTGTGTAGTTGTTCATCTCTTCTACGTAGATACCCCATCTGATGAGGTCGTACTTTCTGAGAGACTCGAAACAAAGCTCGCGTGCCCTCTCATTGCGGATGAGCTCTCGGAATGAGGCCTGATCGTATTCAGCCATGTCCTTCGTCTTGATTCCCGCTCTGTCACGCACCGCCTTCACGCAATCGTATGCGGTCTGGGTCACACCGTCAATCTCATTGCTTGCCTCAGCATACATGAGAAGTACGTCAGAATAGCGGAGGAGAGGATAGTTGATGGTAGTGTACAGGTATTTAGCAGACTTATGTCCTTCATACTCTACCTCCCTCCTGTACTTGCCGCAGTTTCTGATTCCAGGAGCTGCAAGAGGACTCTGGTTTGTCGATACATTGTCATATACATACGGTGTCTTGTCAAGGCTCACGATCGACTTGCCGGAAGAAAGACCCGATCCATAAGGCGGATGGTTGGCGTTTCCAGCATAGTTGTAAGGAGGAAGATTCCAGTCCTGACGCTTGTCGGTGATTGTTTCGAGTTCGTTTTCGTCCTCGGTCCTGTCGGTCCTCCAGTACAGGTCCCAAAGTTTGAGTGAACCGTCATACTGACCGTACGAATAGTTGCAGTTCCATGTCTCGAAGCCTGAGCTGCCTGTGCTCTGAAGTCCGATGACGTCACCAATACGGCCGTTTGTCCAGTTTTCCGCGCTTGAACGGTCTCCGAGGAAGTCAACCTCCCACATGGATTCATGATACTGAGTGTCATAGATATCCATAATCATGTTCTTGAATATCTGTGAGTAGTCAGGATTGAGCTGATGCTGAGCCGACTTGATAACGGCGTCAGCGTGATTCTTCGCGTTCGCCAGCAATGCCGCCTTGTCTCCGCCTTTGACCGACTCTCCGGCCATGAAGAGGTAAACACGCGCAAGGATACCGTGAACGGTTGTCTTGGCAACGCGGGAAGGGGTTTTTTCCAATGATTCAGGAGCCAGCTCGATGCATGCCTCCATCTCTTCAGCCACCCACGAAAGCACATCGTACTGTGGTGTAACAGCGATCATCACCTGATCATGAGTCGTCACTGCTGATTTTCTGAGAGGGACATCTCCCCACGCCTGAGCGAGGATGAAATGGTAGTATGCCCTAAGGAAGCGAGCCTCATTGAAATACGCGCCATCCTCATCAAAGTCGGTCTTCACGACGGCCTCCATGAATGCATTTGCATTTCTGATGCCCTGATAAAGTTTTACCCAGATGTCATATATCTGTGACGTTCCCGCAGTGTGCCTGTGGAACTGCAGGAGGTTGCTGCCCATATCTCTGTTGAAGTAGCAGAGATCATCGATGTTAGAATACATCAGTGAGTAATAGTTTCCGTAAAGAGCCTCGCTGCTCATCACGCCGTAAACTCCGGCAAGTCCGTACTGGACTTCCTTCTCGGTGTTGTAGAAGGTGTCCGAACAGATCACCTGCGGTTCCACATCAAGGAACGAGCAGGATGACACAGCCGCACAAAGACCAGCCACAACGAATATCTTGTTTAATATCTTTTTCATGTTCATGTGTTTAGAATGTGAGTGACAATCCTGCTGTCACACCCAGTGCGCGTGGATATGCAGACCAGTCGAATCCAGGAGTAAGGACTGAGTTTCTTGTTGAGACTTCAGGGTCCGGTCCAGAGTAGTTGGTCAGGGTCCAGAGGTTTTCTCCTGAAATGTAGAATCTCATAGTGTCGAAGTTCATCTTCCTGAGGACCTTGCGCGGCAAGGTGTAGCCGAGGGTCACATTCCTGAGTCTGAGGAATGAGGCATCTTCGACAACTCTTGATGAATACACGAACATGCTGGCGATGTCGGCTCCCACGCGTGGAATGTCACTGTCAGGGTTGTCGACTGTCCAACGGTTCTTGTAGCTCTTCAACTGGTTGGTATTCGTGATCGATCCGTTCTCGAAATAAAGTCTGTTGGCGTTGATGACATCATTGCCGTAGCTCCATGAGAAGAAGATGTTCAGGTCGAAGCCGTAGAAGTTGAACGTATTGCCGAATCCTCCGGTGTGAAGCGGCTGACCGCATCCGATGACGGTCCTGTCATTGTCGTCGATCAGTCCGTCATGGTTGATGTCCCTGTACTTCGGGTCACCAGGCTGGACCTTCTCCTGTCCGACGCTTGTCATGTAAGGGATTCCGTCCTTGAGGCTGCCGCCGTTGAATTCGTCAAGCTTGTATGTACCCTCATAGATGAAACCGTACATCATGCCGGAAGGCTTGCCGACCTGAGTGATGTATGGATACTGGGCATTGAATCTCTGATCCCATGAAACGGAACGGAGAAGCGAATACTGGTCATTGGTCAGAGCGGTCACCTTGTTGCGGTTGATCGCGATGTTGAAGTTCATGTTCCAGCTGAAGTTCTTCTTCTGGACAGGAACCAGGTCGAGAGTCACCTCGTAGCCCTTGTTCTGCATAGAACCGACGTTCAGCATGGCAGAAGTGTATCCGGAAGATGCAGGGATCGTAGCCTGAAGAAGGAGGTCGCGGGTATTCTTGAGATACCAGTCGAACGTGAGCTTTATCCTGCTGTCGAAGGCAGAGAAATCAAAGCCGACGTTATACTGCTCTGTAGTCTCCCACTTAAGTTTCTCGTTAGACATGTTGGATGGGTAATATCCCGAAACTATGTTTCCATCGAAAACGTAGTCGTATGAGTCCGGATTGCCTGGGAGAGTTGCGATCTGCGAATAGAAGTCGTACGGAGTCGTGGTCCTGTTGTTACCGGTAAGACCCCATGAAGCACGGAACTTTGCGTTGGAAAGCCATGTCTTGTCCTTGAGCCAGTCCTCTCGGTTGATATTCCATGAGAAACCTGCTGACGGGAAGTATCCCCACCTGTTGGTTGATGGGAATTTGGACGAGCCGTCCGCACGGAATGATCCGGTGAAGTAGTACTTGTACTTGTAGTTGTAGTTCACTCTGAAGAATCCGGACATCATTGTCCAGTCATACTGCCAAGGCGTCACAGTCTGATAGCTTCCTGTGTGAAGTCCGTTCAGTCCGAGGGACTCGGTTGTCATCTGGGTCGCGTACGTTCCCTTGTAGTCGAACTTTTCACCAGAAAGGGTGAATCCGGCAAGGAACGTGAAGTTATGCTTGCGGTTGAATCTCTTTGTATAGGTCAGGGTGTTGTCATTGACCCAGCTCATCTTGTCGTTCCAGTAGATTCCTCCGTTGATTCCCTTTCCGGATGGCGAGCCCTCGTAGCCCGTATAAGTCTGGGTTCCGTTGAACTCCTCTCTTCTGCGCTTGTTGATCGTATAGCCACCAGTAATCTTGAGCTTGAGGTCATCGAGAATGTCCCATGTGATTCCGCCGCTTGCGTTCAGGTAATCGACAATTGTCTTTCTGTATTCGTTACGTACGGTCATCGCAGGGTTGAAGCGGTAGTCGTTCGAGCTTGCCACATCGGCGTCGATCATCTCATCAACCATGTCGCCTTCCTCGCCCCACTGGGCCTTCGGCTTCACCGGGCGGTATCCCCAGACCGAATAGATGAGCCATCCTGTCGCAGAAGATGACTGCTGAGCATTAGTAGGAGTCACTCCACTGGTGATCTGTCTCGAATAGTTGGCCATGAAGTCAAAGGTCACCTTCTTGCCGAGCTTCTGCTGGAAGTTGACCTTGCCCTGGTATCTCTTGAAGTTCGACTTCACGATGATACCGTTCTGGTCAACGACAGACATGCTGACATTGTACCTGTTGCCTGCCTCCTTGCTTCCTCCTGAGATCGAGAGATTGTAATTCTGCGAGAATGACGTGCGGTAGATGTTGTCCTGCCAGTCATTCCATCTGCTCTCGTCAAGATAGTCCTCAAGGCTGTACGTTTCGATTCCGGCACTGAGGTCATGCTCCGAAGGCTTGAGATATGAATTGGTGTTGCCGCTTCGGGCGAAGATCTCGTTCTGCAGCTCAACGAACTCATAACCGTTCATGAGGTCGGCCTTGTTTGCAATGTGGCTGACGGTCCACGATGACGAGAAGTTGATCTTCGGCTTTCCTTCGACTCCCTGTTTTGTGGTGATGACGATGACACCGTTCGCTCCACGGGCTCCATATATGGCTGTCGCAGAGGCGTCCTTGAGGATATCGATCGACTCGATGTCAGCCGAGTTCATCGCAGTGGCCAGCGAGCTTTCTGTAGGGAAACCGTCAATGATGTAGAGAGGAGCACTGCTCTGGGTGAGAGAGTTGTTTCCTCGTATGGTGATGTTCGCTTCTGAGCCGAGGGCTCCGTCTGACGTGGTAACCACCACACCGGCCACCTTACCGGTAAGCGCCTGGTCGAAGTTCGTTACAGACGCCTTCATGATGTCACCCATGTCAACCTTGCTGACTGATCCTGTAAGGTCTCGTCTGGTCACGGAACCATATCCCACACTCACAACCTCGGCAGCGTCGATAGACAGCTGTTCCTCGGCAAGTGTGACATTAATGGTTTTCCTGAGGCCGACCATTTCCTTCACTTCCGCGAATCCAAGGCAAGAGAATACGACAGTTGCCTTTGCGGATGATACGTTCAAGGTGTAATTACCATCGATGTCAGTCATTGTTCCATTGGCTGTGTTCCCGTCTTCATAAACAGTCACAGCAATCAACGGCTCACCTGTAGCATCGATAACACGACCGGTCACGGTGACGCCCTGTGCAAATAGGTCTGTTGCACAGAACAGCATCACGAAGGTCGTAATCAAGCTGAGCAGTTTTTGCATAAAAAGATTAATTAATGGTTATTCAGTTGTTGGTCAATTTAAACTCTACCGGCTGGCCATGCACACAGGTGGCCACGACAGCGGTATTACCGCCTTCCTGCATCACCTTCACGTTATCGGCAGGCGATGACAGGCTCCATCTTCCATTGAGGATGACCGTCTTCACGATCGGCTGACTTGGCTGAGTGGTGGTGTATCCCTTCTCTGTTATTCCCAGGTCAGGAGTACATATGCTCATCACCACGCTTCCGTCATCCTTTGTACGCTCCATCACGATGGTCTCAGGCTCGGAATCGGCTACGAGCGTAGCAGAAGAAGCATATCCCTTATAAGAAATGTAGGCGGTGATGCCCGTGACCTCATCCTTCACGACATGAGCGCTGTTATCCGCCTGAATTACAGTGTAAGGCAATTTCTTGGAATACCTGCCCTCTTCCTTAGATGACGGCTTCACGAGCATGAGATACTCGTAAGATGCGTCCTGCGGAGCCGCTCCATGATCTATGAAGGCGGTTACGAAGTTGTTCGAGGCGGTCTTCTTCTTGGTGTCGGACGGTGATGTCTGGGACTTCTTCTCTACGGTCAGTCCGTAGCCGTTCCTGAAGATGTAGACATTGCCTTTGGTGTCGGTCAGGTTGACCTTGCCGTCCTGCATGTGCTTGTAAGAGAACGGGAATGACTCTGCATAAACGTCATTGATGTCTACCTCGTCAGTCTTCTCATCAAGCTTGAGCTGATATATTGTGGTCTCGGTCGGATATGTGGAACTATTGGTGATTCCCGTGCCGATGTGGACGATTCTGTTATCGAAGCAGAAGACGCTCTTGGTAGCTGTCGCTCCTGCGCAGAAGTTCTTTCTGTCCTTCTCCACATATGTGAATGCAAGGCATCCGTTCATACCTTCCAACGAAGACACTCCCGGGAACCTCGAATCGTTCCTCTCCATCAGAGTGCCCGGAAGAGGACTCTCGAGCAAGTCGAACGGCAGATGTATCGATGTCACGCCCGGATACCTGTTCCAGTCCCATCCTTCCTGGGTGTAACCGCTCGCAAGGGCTCCTTCGCCACCTATCAGTTGGGCGGAGCCATAACTGATGTAGCGGCCGTACCTGTTGTCTGCCGCATATATTTCAGTACTCCACACATCACTGTTGTAGCCCTTGAGGCATATCATCCAGTCTCCCCTTCTGTGGATTCCGAATCCTCCATAATTGTATACTCGGAAGCCTTCTTTATGTGGAAGCGGCTTGATGCCAGCCTCCTTCATGGCAGCCAGCAGACCCTTGTCCTTGCCTCCAAGAGTAAGGAATGCTCCGCCGAGCTCCGGATCATACTCTGCGCCGGTACCGGTAAGGTCTCCGAGCATCGCAAGGCGTGCGAATGCCTCCACGTCCTTTTCCGGTATCGCTCCATTGACGAACGGATGTCTTCCGCTGACTCCGACTCCCCAGTCTCTGAGATTGCAGTAATCTCTGAGCGTCATGAGCGTATGCTTGAAAACACGCCTTGCCGGCTCGCTGATGGCGAAGTCCGTGTCCTTTGTGAACCAGCAGTAATCTCCGAGCACGCCGAATGCGCCTACTGAATATCCCGGATAATGGCCTCCATGGTGGAACGATGTTCCGTCGACCTTCACTCCTCCCAATGTTCCGTCAGTATATGTAAGGGAACCGGAAGTCCATACCCCAAGCGCCTTCATCGCCGCATATTTCTGAGCATCATCCGGCTGGAGCATTGCCGAGATCACCTTTGCATTATGCAGTGTGTGCCATGCATCAAGTATTCCGTCTCGAGTCTGCTCGAACGGCATTCTGGCCTCCTGAAGTCCGCTCCAATAGGTGAGCACCTTTGCATACTCGTCCAGTTTACCCGTCTTTGCTATCTCTTTCCTAAGGATCCATACGCCTTTATACAGATCTCTTACCTGATAGCCATAGTGATGGTTTGTTCCCCATCCGCTGCCATAGGCGAATCCCTGGTCGATCGCATGGTCAATCGCATCAATGACCCTGGGCACATTTGAAGTGTTGCCCGTGTACATGTAGTCGAGAGCACACCAGTAAACAATCTCCTGAATGAACCGAGGGCACTGAAAAAGATTCCCTTTGATGAAGTGGCTGAGATTTAAGTAAAAGAAGGATATCGAGATGATTCGGTATCCTTCTTCAATTTTTGATTCTCACGAGGTTATTAAGGAGTAATAAGTGAAGATTGCTTCCTAT
>JAFQFD010000034.1 GCA_017415715.1 Bacteroidales bacterium
AATATGCGCCAATTCTGTAGCGAGCTGCATAGCCGCGCAGGAAGGCGGAGCAGACAGGGTGGAGCTTTGCGCCGGAATACCGGAGGGAGGCACCACCCCTTCTGTTGGCATGATAAGACAGGCGAGGGCAAGCATCAGCATTGCGCTCAACGTGATCATAAGGCCTCGCGGGGGTGACTTTCTTTACTCCGAGAGCGAAATCCAGGAGATGCTTTATGACATCAAGGCAGCCAAGGAACTTGGCGCCGACGGACTGGTATTCGGTTGCCTGCTGCCTGACGGAACCGTCGACATGGTCAACATGAGAAGACTCATGGATGCCGCCGGAGACACTCCTGTGACATTCCACAGGGCATTTGACCACACGTCAGATCCGCTCAAGGCTCTTGAAGACATCATAGAACTCGGCTGCGCCCGTATACTCACATCCGGATGCATGCCGACCGCCCTTGAGGGCGCTCCCCTGCTGGCACAGCTTGTCGAGAAGGCTGCAGGACGGATAATCATCATGCCCGGCAGCGGCGTAAATGAAGGCAACATCGTTGAAACAGCAAGGCTCTCCGGCGCGAGAGAATTCCATTTCTCTGCCAGAGAGCCCGTAGAAAGCGGCATGATCTTCCGCAACCCTCAGGTTGCCATGGGAAGCGAAGACGACCCATACGGCACCGTGCAGACCACAGCCCGCCGCGTCGCCGCCACTATAGCGCCTTTGAGGTCTTGACCAGGGATTCTCCCAGGCCTATGCTGTAGCCCTGAGAGAAGAATACGACTCTGTTGAAGGTGTCGGCCAGCACGATAAGCGGCAGGCGGCCTCCCTTGTCGAGTTTCATCTCGTTTGCGATCATATTCCTCATCTTTCCGTCGATGTCGACGCCGAAGTGCACTGTAGACGGAAGCTTGAAGTCCTGTGCACGGAACTTCCTGTAGTCATCTTCTGTAGCGAACACCACGAGGATCGGTCTGCCCCATGCCTCGAGTTCGGCAGCAGCGTCCGAGATGTCCATGAGGGCATGGTTGGTAGGCTCCGTGCCGTAGTCGACCAATGCTACTGCGAAGTAGCCGCGGCCTGTGGTTTCGAGGACGGAGAGATCCTCACGTCGGGCTCCGCCCTCCTCAGGATGACAAGAAGGAGCTCCGCCCTCCTCAGGATGACATGATGAGTATTTCATCTCCGAGTCGAAGCTTCCTATGACGCGGATCTGGTCTTTAATGTCACGCACCACAAGTTCGCGGACTGTAGTCTTTCCTTCCTCTACTGTGAAGAATTCCACATCTGCAAAGACATTTCCGCCGGACATTCTTGAGCCACTAACGAGCATGTAGTAGCCGCAGTCCATAGGCTGAGCCTCCTTGAAGAGCGAAGCCCATGTGCCGTCATAGTTCAACAGCTGGAAGTTGCCGTCAACGTATTTCGAGAGGGTGAAATGAGTCTTGTACTTAGGATCATCTAGGAGAGGAATTTCATTGTAAGTCAGTTTAAGCTTACCCTGTGGAGCCACAATCTGCTCCTGGGCATCGAAGTCTACGTCGTAGATATCCCCTTTGTCCATGTATTTCACAACTCTGGTAACAGGATCCATCCACGCCCGTACATTAAAGCTACGGCACACTGCGACAAAGAAAATCTCACGAGATCCCTTGTCGGCGAGTCTTGTCTCCCATACTCTCTTAGGGTCAAGCTGCACATAGCGCAAGCTGATGTCATCATGCATCTTGAGGTTGTCCTTACACCACTTTACAAAAAGACCCGTATCATATCTCACGGTATCAGCCAGGGACTGAGGAATATTATTCTGGAAATATTCACGATACACCCTGAGAAGTTCAGTATCTACTCTAGGACATATTACATAGGGAGTAAGATTATCTCTGAAAGAACCAAAATAGAGATGATCATCAAGAACCGACTTTGGAGTGTCGCGAAGATCCTTCTGGGCCAAAGTCTCAAGAAGCAGACATGCAGAATGAAGCATTCCCTTCTGATCTGCCTCATACAGGAAATCAGTGATTTCATTATGGTTTCCTCTTGAAGCCACCAGAATATCAGCTATACGCTGATCCCGATTCTCAATGAATTTCGTCTCGAAATTCTTTGCATACTCCAGACCTGTCTGCGCAGTGTAAAATGTAGCCACATAAGCATTTCTCAGAGAATCTTCATACTCCATACGGCGTGTATTCTCCGCCCTTTGTTCATCTGTAACATCCGGAAGCTGAGCGTTTTCCACCGGAGGAACAATCTCCATTTCCATATGCGGAATCTCCGAGCCTTCCTCATATTCCAGGACTATGGACACAGCCTTGTCCTTGCCGTATGTGACCTTTGCAAATCCGAAGCGGCCGTCCTTTGCGGCATAGATCATCATGTCGCCGAGGCCGGCGGTGAGCGCGGTCTTTCCCTGCGCATCGGTGAGCTTATACGCTACGCTGTTGAACTCGGAATAGTTATAGATCTTATAGTCTACCTTCGCTGCCTCAACAGGAGCGCCATCTTTGTCCACGACTGTCACATCAACAACCGCAGACTCCGGTGCATAATGCTCTATGACATTGATTTCCG
>JAFQFD010000004.1 GCA_017415715.1 Bacteroidales bacterium
ATAGTCTCCTTAAGCTGGAAGAATGATGCAGAGCCTGCGTAGCTCTCGTCACCCATCATCATTGCTGCCCACTGGCGGTCGCTCATCGCGCCTGTACCTGAGTCAGTAAGACAGTCGATGTAAACCTGATCTGACTTAAGCTGGAAAAGGTTGTAGTCAGCTTCCTTGATCCACTGTTCGCGCTCCTCGCGTGTGCTCTTGCGGAGAGGCTCCACCATCTTGATCTTCCAAGATTCTGCAAAAGGTAATTCCATATTGTTATCTATTTAAATGTTATTTATTATGAATTTTCGTCATTCCAATCGTCAAAGGTAACCAATTTTAATCAAATTGCCCGTTATTGCTTTATAATTTTCGCCACAAAGCCTCCTCCCGGTGCCAAGGTGACTGTCAGCTTGCGTTCCGGAGAGAGGTTGAACTGCTCTTTCTTATAGTCGCGTGCCACCCTGTAGGCGTTGGCGCCGTCACGGAAGGCTGTCACTGTGTATTTTCCTTCAGGAAGGAATGACAGGTCAAGCTCCATCGTGCGTGCTGTCCAGTCGGTGAGCGCGCCGACATACCAAGTGTCGCCGCTTCGGCGGGCGATGGCTATGGTCTTGCCGACCTCGCCGCATATGCCCACGGTCTCGTCCCATACGGTCGGAACCTCTGCTATGAACTCAAGGCATTCCTTCTCGTTCATATAGTTTGAAGGGGAGTCGCAGAGCATGTTGAACGGAGAGTCGAAGATGACGTATTCCGCGAGCTGGCGGCAGCGGGTGCCCTGGCTCATAGGCTCATCATTCACAGGATGATAGTTGCCTCTTGAGGCATTGCGCATGGCGCCCTGGGTATAGTCCATCGGACCTGCCATCATTCTGATGTATGGCACGGTCACATCGTATGTCACCTGATCTACAGTTTCAGGGCTCCACTTCATCTGCTCAAGGCCGTGGACACCCTCATAGTTCACTACATTAGGATATGTCCTATGGAGGCCGGTCGGCTTGTATGTGCCGTGGAAGTCCACGAGCATATGATATTTCGCCGCAGTCTCCGCCGCCCTGCGGTGGAAAGCGACCATATGCTGGTCGTCACGGTCCATGAAGTCGATCTTGAAGCCCTTTATGCCCATCTTCGAATAGTGCTTGCAGACCTTCTCCATATCGCGATCGAAGGCCCAGTAGCCGGCCCAGAGAATCAGGCCTACATTGCGTTCTGAGGCATATTTCACGAGCATTTCAAGGTCGATTTCGGGCACAACCTTGAAGAGGTCTGCGGCTCCGCCCACCGACCAACCTTCGTCAAGTATGACATACTCGATGCCGTTTGCAGAAGCAAAGTCTATGTAGTACTTGTAAGTGTCGTTATTGATGCCCGAGTGGAAATCTACGCCGTAGATGTTCCATGCATTCCACCAATCCCAGGCCACCTTGCCGGGCTTCACCCAGCTCCAGTCCGCCTTCGGATCTGCCGGAGTTGCCAGTCTGTAGACCATGTCGTTGTCCGCCATCTGGACATCGTTCTCAGACACTGCCACGATTCTCCATGGAAGCGCCTCGTAAGCAATGTTCTGTGCGATGTAAGGCTTGCGGGTCTGGACTTCCATCTGAAGGTTGTTGTGACCGCCCTGCTTCACCTCTTCCGGATATGGAGCGAAAACGGCTTCGAGGACCTTGTCCGAGTTGCCGTTGTAGAGATACATTCCCGGATAGTTCATCAGATCAGCCTCGGTGATGACGATCTTCTTGCCCTTCGGGCCGTCGACCATCAGCGGAAGGAAGGCGAGCCTGTCCTTGTTCCACTGAGAAAGCGGAGTGTATGAGTACTGATTTTCGAATGAGTTATAATACTGGCTTTCAAGTGTTTCTGTATGCTGACACACATATGCGGCCCACATGTTCCAGTCCTTGGCGAAATTGAATTGCGCAATTTCTCCATCTACATTCAGAGGCTCTTTCAGATGCGACACGAACCTGTAGGCCATGCCATCGTCATATGCCCTGAAGACAAGCGAGAAGGTCTTGAATTTCAAGGTGAGTTCATTGAACTCGTCCTTGACCTGAGCCTTCTTGTATATCTCTGTTTCGAGCACCTGACTGACGCTGCGGGTCTCGGCTTTCTTGACATTCTGTACGCCGTCGAAGGTTGTTCCGTCAGTGAATGTCACAGCGATCTTCGAGTCGTCAAGGAGAAGGTCGCCGTCATGCTTGAGAGTGTAGCTGATGCCGTTGTTGACATTGATGCTCACTTGGAGCTTTCCGTCAGGAGAAGCGATTTCATAGTTCTTCTTTGGTGCTGCTATGGCGCTTATGGCCATGAGGGATGCTGCAAGAATGGTTAATAGTCTGTGCATATCTGTGGTTATTAGATTCCAAGCTGTTCTTTCATTGAACGGAGCAGGTCGAAGGCCTGCAGAGGGGTCATGTTGTTGAGGTCCGCCTTCTCGAGATCGTCCTTGAGGGAGGAGAGGAGAGGGTCTTCCAGCTGGAAGAATGACAGCTGGAGGGAGCCGTCGCTCTCGACGCGGCCCTCGCGGATATTGTGCGGCTTGACTGTCTGTTTCTTTGAAGATTTCCCGACTCGGCCTGAGGCCTCGCTCGAAATGACAGTCCCACCCTTCTCCAGCGCAGCCAGAGTCCTCTCGGCGGACTCAAGCACCTGCTTCGGCATGCCGGCCATTCTGGCCACATGCAGACCGAAGCTGTGCGCAACGCCGCCTTCCTTGAGCTTGCGAAGGAAGATGACGTTCCTGCCCACTTCCTTGACTGCTATATGGAAGTTCCTGACTCGTGAATATATATCTTCCAGGTCGTTCAGTTCGTGATAATGCGTCGCGAAGAGGGTCTTCGCCCCGTCGCCGTATTCATGGATATACTCGACTATGGCACGGGCAATGGACATGCCGTCATAGGTCGATGTTCCTCGGCCTATCTCGTCGAGGAGCACCAGCGAACGAGACGAGATGTTGTGCAGGATCATCGATGTCTCGAGCATCTCTACCATGAATGTAGACTCTCCACGGGAGATGTTGTCCGAAGCTCCGACACGGGTGAATATCTTGTCGCAGTAGCCCAGAGTGGCCTCTGCAGCCGGGACATAGCATCCGACCTGCGCCATCAGCACGATGAGCGCCGTCTGGCGCAGAAGGGCTGACTTACCGGCCATGTTCGGACCAGTGAGGATGATTATCTGCTGCTTTTCGTTGTCGAGATATATGTCGTTAGGGACGAATTCCTCTCCGGCCTGCATCATGGTCTCGATAACAGGGTGGCGGCCCTGCCTGATGTCGATGACCTTGCTGTTGTTCATCTTCGGACGGCAGTAGTTGTTCGACACGGCCAGGTCTGCGAAGCCGCTGAGCACGTCGAGCCTTGCGAGGATGCGGCAGTTCTTCTGGATCATGGATATGCTCGCCTGAATCCTCGACACGAGCTCCGCATATATCTGCACCTCAAGGGCATAGATGCGCTCCTCCGCTCCGAGGATCTTCTGCTCATACTCCTTAAGTTCCTCAGTGATATATCGTTCCGCATTGACCAGGGTCTGCTTCCTGATCCATTCAGGCGGAACGCTTTCCTTATATGTATTGCGTACTTCGAGATAGTATCCGAAGACGTTGTTGAAGCCTATCTTCAGGGACGATATTCCCGTACGCTCTATCTCGCGCTGCTGCACTTCCAGCAGGTAGTCCTTGCCGTGACGGGCGATCTTGCGGAGCTCGTCCAGCTCCTCGTTCACGCCGCTTGCAATGACGTCTCCCTTGCCCAGCTGGGCTGCGGTCTCGGGGTGCATGGTCTTTCCGAGATACTCCAGCAGCTCGGCGCAGTCGCCCATCTTCGAGAGCATCTCGTCAAGCGCCTGCACTCCCCTTCCGCCGCACAGTCTGATGATCGGCGCCGTCTGGCTCAGGCCTCGGCGCAGCTGCATCACCTCGCGCGGCATGATCTTGCCTGCCGCCGCCCTCGATATGATGCGCTCCAGGTCGCCGATGTCCCCTATCATGGTCTGCAGACGCATCAGGTCTTCCCTGTTGTTCACAAAATGCTGCACCACATCATAGCGATCCTCCAGTTCCTGCAGATCCATCACCGGCATCGCCAGCCATGTGCGCAGCATTCGCGCGCCCATAGGCGACGAGCATTTGTCCATCACCTCGACCAGCGAGGTGCCTTCCTTGCCGGCTGTCGATGCAAAGATTTCCAGGTTGCGGAACGTGAAGCGGTCCATCCATACGAATGAATCTTCGTCGATTCGGGAGATCGAGCATATGTTGCTGAGTTCCTTGTGCTGGGTCTGTTCCAGATATATGAGCAGGGCTCCGGCCGATGTGATTCCAAGAGGAAAACTGTCTATGGCGAATCCCTTCAGGGAGTCCACCTGGAGCTGTTTCTTGAGCTTGGTTACAGCATTGTCATATACGAAAGCCCACTCTTCCAGAGTCGAAATGTAGAAATGGTCTCCATACTTCTCGCGTGTGCCTTTCTCGTATCCTCTCGGCACGAGGAGCTCCTTCGGAGCGAACGAGCTCAGCAGGGTGCCGATATAGTCCAGAGAGCCCTCTGCTACCTGGAATGTTCCGGTCGAGACATCCAGAAACGCCGCACCGCACTTGTCCTTGTAGAATGTCAGTCCGGCTATATAATTGTGCTCCTTCTGCTCGAGAAGCTGCTCGTTGAAGGCCACACCGGGAGTCACCAGTTCAGTAACTCCGCGCTTGACTATATTCTTTGTAAGCTTAGGATCTTCAAGCTGGTCGCACACCGCCACCTTATAGCCCGCGCGGACCAGTCTCGGAAGATATGTCTCGAGAGAATGGTATGGGAACCCCGCCATCGGGATGGCACCGGGAGTGGCGCTGGAACGCTTTGTAAGCACGATTCCAAGCACCTTGCTGGCTATGAGAGCATCGTCTCCGTATGTTTCGTAAAAATCGCCGCACCTGAAAAGAAGCACTGCTTCAGGATATTCCGCCTTGAAAGCAAAATACTGCTTCATCATAGGTGTCTCGGTCGGTTTCTTCTCTGCCATTTCTTCATTCATTTATATCAAGGCAAAAATACTGAATTAATTCCAAATTTAAAAACCAAAAGCGTTTGGCATAAATCCTTGTCATTCAGCCAGTTGATGGTTTAGCCTGCCTTCCTTGCCATGCAGGCTAGACCCCTTAAATCACTACTAGACAGATAGTTAGCCTAAACGGTGATTTATATTGCAGTTTTTTTATACCTTTGTATGTTTATGAAAAGGGTGCTGATCATATCGTACTACTGGCCGCCGACCGGAGGGTCGGGGGTGCAGCGCTGGGTGAAGTTCGCCAAGTATCTGCCGTCGGAGGGATGGCAGCCGGTGATCTATACGCCGGAGAATCCGGAGCAGCTGGCGGTCGACGCTTCGCTGGAAGCGGAGGTGCCGGCAGCGGCGGAGGTGATCAAGAGGCGGATCGTCGAGCCGTATGAGCTGTACAAGAAGGTGCTGCGCAGGTCCGGCCACAGCAAGGAGGCTGTGGAGGTCAATCCGGTGAACGCACAGAACAAGTCGCTGCTGCAGAAGATGGCGATGTGGGTGCGCGGAAATCTTTTCCGCCCGGACCCTCGCTGTCTGTGGATAGGTCCGTCAGTGAGATATCTCAAGAAGTATCTTGCAGAGCATCCTGTAGACCTGATAGTCAGCACCGGACCGCCGCAGTCAATGCATATGATAGGCCTTCGTCTCGCACAGGAGACCGGCCTGCCGTGGATTGCAGATTTCAGGGATCCGTGGACCAAGATATTCTATTTCAAGCATTTGCAGATGACACGTGCGACCGAAAGGTGGCACAAGAAGATGGAGCGGAAGGTGCTGGACGGAGCGACTGCGGTCGTGGCGGTGTCGCCGCTGGTGCAGCAGGAGTTCCAGGCCATGACCAATACGCCCGTGGAGCTGATCACGAACGGATTCGACGAGTGTGACTTCCATGCGGAGCCGTTCGCTATGGCGTATGGAGGTCCGTCGATGTATTTCAGCATCACCCACACAGGACTGTTCGCCGCAGACGGAAACCCGACGGTGCTTTGGGAAGTCCTCTCAGAGAAGTGCAAGGCAGATGCCGAGTTCCGGAAACATCTGAAGATCAATCTCATAGGTAAAACGGACGAGCAAATCCTGAAGGCCATATGCGACGCAGGACTGGAGGAGAACCTCATGAATATGGGATATCTGGAGCATGCCAGGGCCATCGACGAGCAGCGCAAGGCGTCGCTGCTGATCCTGCCTCTGAGGAAGGAGCCGGAATACAAGGCGGTGCTTCCGGGAAAGCTTTTTGAATATCTGGCTTCATGGAGGCCGGTGCTCGGCATAGGACAGACCGACGGAGCGATGGCTATGATCCTCAAGGACGCCAAGACCGGCATAGTCCTGGACTGGGAAGACAAGGATGCCATGAGAAGATATATAGACGAGTGCTGGGAAAAGCACCTCAAAGGCGAGCTGAAAGCCACGGAGGGAGACATATCCCGCTTCTCCCGCTTCAACCTTACCCAGCGCATGGCACAGTTGTTTGAAAGACTTATCACAGAACGAGATCCCCGGTCAAGCCGGGGATGACGGAAAACTTCCGGGGATATCGGGATGTAAGACGAGGATTACAACGTCATTGCCGGCTTGACCGGCAATCTAAATATAGAAATATGTACAGGGAAGTATTGAAGAAGATAGGAATATATGCAGGCATACTGCTGCTTTTTGTTGCTTTGGCTTATAGCTATACGCCTCAGGTGCTTGAAGGCAAGATAGTGAACCAGAGCGATATAGCCTCATGGAAGGGAATGGCCAATGAGGCCATGACCCATAACGAAGCGTATCCGGAAGATCCGACAGCATGGACCAATTCCATGTTCGGAGGCATGCCGACTACGGCCACCATCGACAGCTTCGAGGGCGACTGGACCGATGCCATATATGACTTCCTGCTCACAGGACGCCGTCCTGCCAGCTATCTGCTGATAGCCCTCATAGGAGGCTTCCTGCTTATGCTTTCAATGGGCACTAGCAAGTTGATCGCCGTCGCAGGAGCCATTGCCATAGCATTCTGTTCATATAACATGCAGATCATTCAGGTCGGCCACAACACCAAGATGCAGGCGATAGCATACTTCCCATGGGTGCTCGCGGGAGTCATATTCACCTACAAGGCTGCTTTGAGTCGTATTCGAAATGACAGGGGAGACGACAACACGTCATTGCGAGGAGAGGATCGACGTGGCAATCTCTGGATCCCGAAAACAATCCTCGGAGCCACCCTCTTCGCATTCGCGCTCAGCATGCAGATCAAGGCCAACCACCTGCAGATCACATACTATCTGGCCATCGTCATATTCGCATATGCCATAGGGCTGCTGATCTACATCTGCATCGACAAGGCGCGCCGCAGCGAGCAGCTTGGCCGCTTCTTCGCAGCGTCCGCCCTGCTGCTGGTCATCGGCATCGTGGGCATAGCGACCAATGCCAACAAGCTCATTCCGACATACGAATACACTCCATACACCATGCGCGGCGGCTCCGAGCTGTCCGCCGACAGCGACAGCCATAACGACAAGGGCCTCGACCTCGACTACGCGACGGCATGGTCATACGGCATCAACGAAATGCCTAACCTGCTGATACCGAACTTCAACGGCGGAGCCTCTTTCGGCGCACTGGATATGGATTCGGAGACTGCAAAGCTGCTCAAGAGGGCTGGCCAGCCGAACCTCCGCCAGACGCTCAGGCACATGCCTCTGTACTGGGGCCCGCAGCCTTTCACGGCCGGCCCGATGTATATGGGAGCAATCACCATATTCCTCTTCATCCTTGGTCTTGCACTCTGCAAGGGACGCGACAAATGGTGGCTCGTGGCCGCTTCGGTCATCGCCATCTTCCTCGCGTGGGGCAACCACTTCATGTGGTTCACCAGGCTGTGGTTCAATTATGCTCCAATGTACAGCAAGTTCAGGACTGTATCCATGGCACTCATCGTCCTGCAGGTCACCCTGCCTATGCTGGGATTCTATGCGCTCGACAGGGTCATGAAGGAGAAGCATGAGAAGAAGGCTGTGATGAAGGCGCTGTATATCGCATTCGGCGTTTCAGCAGGCTTCTGCGCGCTCTGCGCTTTCGCCCCGGGCATCGCCGGATCATTCGTCGGCGCAAACGACGCCGGCATGAACGAGATGATCGTGGAGGCGCTTGCCGCCGACAGAGCATCGCTTCTTGTCAAAGACGCGCTCCGCTCGCTGCTGCTGATCACTCTGGTGTTCCTGCTTATCGTATGGGCATACCGCACTCCAAAGGTCGACGCAGTCGGACCGGAGGGTTCGTTCGTGCTGAAGGGCAGGATGACCATAGCTGCTGTGGCGCTCATATTCCTTGTATATTTTGACCTTGCACCTATAGGCAAGAGATACCTCAACAAGGAGCATTTCGTGACTCCTGAGGATTTCACGGCACATTATGAGCCTCGTCTTGTGGACGAGATCATCCATGAGGACACCGATCCGCATTACAGAGTGCTGGACATCAGTGTGAACACATTCAACGACGCCATCCAGAGCTACCACCACAAGTGCATCGGCGGATACAGCCCTGTCAAGCTCCAGCGCTATCAGGACCTGATCGAGAAGTATATCACAGGTGAGATTTACCAGGTATATGATGTAGTTGAAAATGCAGCCACAGTGCAGGAAGTTGAAGCCGGCCTGCCGGAACTGAAAGTCGTTTCGATGCTGAATGGCAAATACATCATCCTCGGAGCTGACTATCCTCCTGTGGAGAATCCATATGCATATGGCAACTGCTGGTTCGTGTCAGACTTTGTGAATGCTGCAACTCCTGACGAGGAGATCGCGCTGCTCGCAGGCACCGACCTGCGCACCACTGCCATTATCGGTGACGATTTCTCATGGGCAAGATTGCCACAGGCCGACGGTCTTCGCAATGACGTAGAAAAAACATCGGAAGATGTCATTGCGAGGAGCGACAGCGACGTGGCAATCTGCAGGCCAACGATCGCCATTACCCGCTACGCTCCGAACGAGCTCCGCTACTCATTCAGCACAGACGCAGACCGGGCTGCAATATTCAGCGAAATCTACTATCCGAAAGGCTGGAAGGCATGGATAGAGCCGGCTGGAGCATACGGAGAAGTACGCGGCGGACATTATCATCCGACTGCTGAGGGACGCGCGATAGAACTCTTCCGCGCTGACTGGATGCTCCGCGGAGCGGTCATCCCGGCAGGCGAAGGCGAGCTGATCATGCGCTTTGAGCCGGACTCATACCAGCTCGGAGAAAACATCTCCCGCGCCAGCTCAATAGCCCTCATCCTCCTGCTCATAGGCTCGATAGTCGGAATGATCCTCACATCACGCAGAAAAAGCTGACAATATTATCAGAAGGCAAGGGCAAGGCCGAGTCCGTTGTCAGTAGACTGGATATTGATGGTCAGTTCTGAGAGAGAGCGGTTTGCGCGCCGCTTTTTTGCCGTGCCGCATGCAGATGTTATAACACCACCCCAGAGAATCAGACCGCTGGCTATCATTCCGCCTTGAACAAGTTTGAATTTCACGTCGTCTTTGACATTAAACATGGTCATGAGACATATTCCACCGGTGACTACACTTAGCGAAGCTGCTATTGCGCCACCGATCTGCATGCCTTTTCCGACCTTATAGTCATGGGTGAATTTGAGATAATCTTCACTTTTATCTACTCCATTCAGGTCAGAAAAGCAGGTCAGAGCCTGCTGTTCTGTAAGGAGGACACCACCCTGATATATCCTGCCTTTTTTCACTATAAGTGCATCGTCTATATACTGAGCTGATGCAGCATATGCAAAGGACAGGAATGTCAAAAGCATCAATAATCTTTTCATTGGCGTTCAATATATATATATGAATGTTGCGCATTAAAGCAGTCCGGACACGAAGATCGAGATGATGGCAAGCGGGCAGATGTAACGGATGAGGAACCACAGGACGCCGAAAAGCTTTGCGTTTCGGCTGAGGGTCCCGCCGTTTGTGAACTCGTCATATACGTCTGTCTTCTTGAGGCGCCAGCCTACGAAGAGGACTGTGAGAAGGCTTCCGAGAGTCATCAGGATGTTCGATGACAGGTTGTCGAAGAAGTCGAAGATATTGCCTCCGCCTATATTCACATCCGACAGCGGTCCGAATGAGAGAGAGCAGATTGCTCCCACAACCCAGCAGATCACAAAAAGCACTACACATGCCCATACGCGGCTGAATCCCTTCTCCTCAACGAGGTATGCGACAGCCACCTCAAGCATAGAGATGGATGATGTCAGCGCGGCCACCAGGAGCGCCAGGAAGAACAGTATCGCCACGAAGCCGCCGGCCGGCATCTGGCCGAAGACGAACGGCAGGGTCTCGAAGACGAGGCCCGGGCCGGACTGCGGGTTGAGGCCGAAGGCGAAGACCGCAGGCATTATGGCCATGCCGGCGATGAGGGCGAACATCAGGTCAGAGACCGCTGTGGCAGTGCTCTGGAAGAGGATGTTCTCCTTCTTGTCAACATATGATGCATATGTCATTATGGTTCCGAATCCGAGGGACAGGGAGAAGAATGCCTGTCCGAGGGCTGCCGCGCAAGCCTTTCCTGTGATCTTAGAGAAGTCGGGATTGAAGAGATAGTCAAGTCCTGCCTTGGCTCCCGGAAGAGTCATTGAGTAAATGGCAATTGCAAGAACCATGAAGAACAGCAGAGGCATCATCACCTTGCTGAACTTCTCGATGCCGTCCTTGATGCCCACAACGACTATCAGGGTTGTCACCAGAAGGAATCCCGTATGCACAAGAAGCGGTCCCCATGTAGATGACACAAAGTCCGAGAACATCGTGCTCATGGCACTCTGTGATGCGCTTTCAAACGCAAAAGTCACCGATTTCAGAAGGTACTCTACCGACCATCCTCCGATGACGCTGTAGTATGAAAGCACAACGAGAGGGACTATGATGGTGAACAGACCTACCCAGCGCCATGCGGATCCGCCCGAAAGGTCGCGGAATGCCGCATAGGCATTCTTCTGGCTCCTGCGGCCTATGACGAACTCCGATATGAAGATCGGAAGGCATATCAGGAAGCTGAGCAGAATGTATATTATGATGAAGGCGGCACCGCCGTTCTCTCCTACGAGATACGGAAAGCGCCAAAGATTGCCGAGTCCGACTGCCGAACCGGCCATGGCCACGAGGGCGCCGAACCTGCTGCCGAAACTATCTCTTGACATATTCTACAAATTCAAATGTGTATCCTGTTTCTTCGTCCGTGAGGACGTCAGAGCGCTCTGATACGGTCCAGACGGCCGGATCTATGGCCGGGAAGAAGGTGTCGGCGTCTTCGATGACCGTATGGACGTGGGTCACTATGAGACGGTCTGCCTGCGGAAGGGTCTGGGCGTATATCTGGCCGCCGCCTATGACGAAACAGCGCTCGAGGTTGGTCTCTGAGGCTATGCTGAACGCTTCTTCGAGGGAGCCGGCCACCGCCACTTCCTCGTCAGTATGGAAGCCGCGCGAAATCACTATGTTGACGCGCTTCGGAAGGGCGCGGCCTATGGACTCGAATGTCTTGCGGCCCATGATCACAGGGCAGCCGAGGGTGGTGCGCTTGAAGAAGCGGAGGTCTTCGGAAATATGCCACAGGAGGGCGTTGTCCCTGCCTATGGCATTATTGTCCGAGATTGCCACTATAATACATTTTTCCATAATTATACTGCTACTACTCCGGCGATGTGCGGATGTGGATCATAGTCGACGAGCTGGAAGTCTTCGTATTTGAAGTCGAAGATGCTCTTGACTTCCGGATTGATCTTCATCTTCGGAAGCTTGCGCGGCTCGCGTGTGAGCTGCAGGTCGACCTGCTCGAAGTGGTTTGTATATATGTGTGTATCTCCTGTCGTATGGATGAACTCTCCCGGCTCCAGACCGCACACCTGCGCTATCATCATGGTCAGAAGCGCATATGATGCTATATTGAACGGCACTCCGAGGAACACGTCGGCGCTGCGCTGGTACAGCTGGCACGAGAGCTTGCCGTCAGCAACATAGAACTGGAACATGGTATGACAAGGAGGCAGGGCCATCTTGTCCACTTCGGCTACATTCCATGCTGAAACGATCAGTCTGCGTGAATCAGGGCTCTTCTTTATCTGCTCGATCACATTGGAGAGCTGGTCTATGGTGCCTCCGTCGGGAGTAGGCCAGCTGCGCCACTGGTGGCCGTACACTGGGCCCAGGTCGCCGTTTTCATCCGCCCATTCATTCCAGATCCTCACTCCATGCTCCTGAAGATACTTGACATTGGTATCTCCGGCGATGAACCACAGGAGTTCGTATATGATGGACTTGAGATGCAGTTTTTTCGTAGTCAGCACCGGAAATCCTTCGCTCAGGTCAAAGCGCATCTGGTGTCCGAAGACACTCTGTGTGCCCGTACCGGTGCGGTCGGACTTCATGGTTCCGCTGGTGCGGATACGGCGCAGAAGGTCAAGGTATTGTTTCATGATTCAGCTAAATTCTGCCAAAATTACGGGTAATTCTTGTAAATCCCAAGAAAACCGAAATATCTGTCATAAAGTTGTAAAGTCTGCAAAATACTCAACAAGAGGACCGCTATCACATGAAGAAATTTAAATTTTTATTTCTAAATTTGCAGTAACAATTAAATAAACATCTGCCTATGAAACATAGCGTATAATTTGATACGCACATTACATATAGGAAAAGCATTTTGTTTTATTCTGTCATTTCAAAAGTTTGGCGACTGATAGGAAGACCGACGAGGATATTACGAAAATGTCCGTGCATTCTGCACGGGCTTTCGGTTATTCTGTCGGTCGGGTTACGCCAAACACCTTGAAATGCGGATACACTGAAAGTTCCGTGCTTTTTTATGTGCGTATTCCTTAAATTCTACAGGAACTGCGGAGTACCCGAAAAGCCGTTAAATGAGTAGGAAAGTTATTATAGACATATTTATGAAAAATATTATAAAACTTTTTATTGTTGCAGTTATTGCCGCCCCTATGTTGATTTCCTGTGGAATCATTGCCCCAAAATCTTTTCAGAGAGCAGTTGATGGCGGCAGTTGGAGTTCTGTTATGGTAAGGGAAGACCTCTCGTACGATAGAGCCTTTGGAGAAGTCATGGATGTTATCGGAAGACGATTTGAACTTGATATGATATCTAAGGATGGAGGGTATTTGAGAACTAACTGGATATATACATGGAACAAGAAGGGTAAGTATACAACAAAATATAGAACTCGCATCGTTATCAAATTCAGTTCTGATAAAAGAAGAATTGATATTAAATCTGAAGCAGAATTTGGAGGAGAGCCTCGTTGGGTTAAGGGATTTGATACGGCACTTCTAACTCAGACAAAACAAGACATAATGGGTGTAGTCGGCACTACAGTTCTTTAAAACAATTCAGTGTTGAAAAATCTATCTAAAACGCGATATGGGTAAATACACTATACCTATATCGCGTTTTTAGTGGCAACATGCACAAACTTCCAAGAGCATATACCACCGTCCGACATAAAAATGGCGGATTTTATGATGGACGGTATCCATTTATGCGGATTTTGACTGGTTTCGAGCACCGTCCGACATAATTTTGGCGATTTTACTGATGGACGGTGGGAACACTATATGTATTGGGTGACGGATCTCCTCACAAAACACACCCATCCTCACCGCGAAGCCCATCACGGAGGTCCCTTATCCGCTTCGCAGCAGAAAAACACGCAAAACCAATGATGCATGACTGCGAAGCCTATAACGGAGGGTTCTGGTACGCTTCGCTGCAAGGAAAGACGATGTTACCTGCTGTTTCGCACAGCGAAGCCCATCACAAAGGTCTCTCGTCCGCTTCGCTGCAGAAAAACACGCAAAAACCAATGATGCATGACCGCGAAGCCTATAACGGAGGGTTCTGGTACGCTTCGCTGCTGGGATGTTCGCCGAATGACATGGAAGGGGACGAATGACACGGAGCTGGGCGGCGAAGCCTATCACAGCACCGTCTCGTACGCTTCGCTCCAAGGAAAGGCGATGTTACCTGCTGTTTCGCACAGCGAAGCCTATCACGGAAGGCTCTCGTCCGCTTCGCTGCAGAAAAACACACAAAACCAGATGATGCATAACCGCGAAGCCTATCACGGAGGGTTCTGGTACGTTTCGCTGCTGGGATGTTCGCCGAATGACATGGAAGGGGACGAATGACACGGAGCTGGGCGGCGAAGCCTATCACAGCACCGTCTCATCCGCTTCGCTGCAAGGAAAGGCTATGTTACCTGCTGTTTCCCACAGCGAAGCCCATCACGGAGGTCTCTCGTCCGCTTCGCTGCAGTAAAACACACAAAACCAGATGATGCTTGACCGCGAAGCCCATCACGGAAGGTTCTCGTCTGCTTCGCGGGTAGAAGTGGGGCATGTTTGAGGATAAAAAGGCAGCTAAGCCCATCTCAGAAGGTTCTGATGGGCTTAGCGGATATTCAGATCCCCGATCGGTCGGGGATGATGTAATGATCAGGTCGGGTCGGGACCGATGTGTCAGTTCGGGACCGATGTTCAGTTGGGGGCCGACAAGTCAACTGGGAGCCGACAAGTCAGCTGGGCTGGGGGTTATCGGGTGCTGAAGGCGAAGATTATTGCCTGTTCGTATGCTTCTCCCGGGCGGAGGACTGGGGACGGGTAGTCTGGCTTGTTTGGCGCGTCAGGGTAGTTCTGGCACTCTATGGCTACTCCTGTGTAGTCCTCGTAGATATGGCCGTTCTTGCCTGCAGGGCAGCCTGAAAGCCAGTTTCCTGTGTATACCTGCACTCCTGGCTGGGTGGTGTAGATCTCCAGGCAGCGGCCGCTCTCAGGAGCGTAGAGCTCCGCGCAGAACTGCAGCTGGCCCGGCTCGGCGCCGTCGATTACCCAGCAGTGGTCATATCCCTTGCCGATCTTGAGAGGCTCGAAGTCAGCGTTGATGTCCTGGCCTATAGGCTTGCCGCTGACAAAGTCCATCGGTGTGCCTGCGACCGGCTCACTCTCGCCGAGAGGTATCTGGGTGTCATCAGTAGGCAGATACTCTGATGCGTTGAGACGAAGAATATGGCCGAGGATGTCTCCGTTGCCCTCTCCGTTGAGGTTGAAGTATGCATGGTTGGTGAGGTTGATCACAGTAGGAGCGTCAGACTCCGCAGTGAGTGTGAGACGAAGCTCGCTGTCTTCGCTCCAGTCGTAGCGTGCGACTGTCTTCACAGCGCCGGGATAGCCCTGCTCACCTGCCTCTGAATAATAAAGAAACTCCACTCCGCCTTCGTGCTCGCGGCTTTCCCACACCTTGTTCTGGAATCCCTCAGGACCGCCGTGAAGATGGTTAGGACCATTGTTTATCGGTAGTGCATACTCAACTCCGTCAAGGGTGAACTTGCCCAGAGCGACGCGGTTTGCATAGCGTCCCGGCACCTTTCCCGAGCATGGGCCGTCGCCGAAATAGCTTGCAGCCTCGGGGTATCCGAGCACGACGTCAGCCAGCGCGCCGTCCTTGTCAGGCACAACAACCTCGACGATGCCTGCACCTACAGACGATACTTTTACATATGCTCCCTTGGAGTTGGTAAGAGTGTAGAGGAATATCTCCTCTCCTGATGGGGTCTTGCCCCAGAGTTCTTTTGTTATCATAGTATTAATGTCTTATCAGGATGACAGGGAGCAAAATTAACATTAATCTATGAAAGGGCAAAACAAAAAAACAACCACCCCGTCCGAACGGACTCAGCCTTGGGGTGGTTGCGCTGAACGTTATTTAGAGTAGATCAGGCTGCTTTTTATTGTACGGGCTCAAGGATTATGTCTCCTGTCGAAGAGTAGAATGCATTGAGGCTGGCGTACGTCTTTTCATATATGACTCCGTTTTCATCCTTGAACTGGAATTTGACGTCGTCTGTGTTCCAGTCATATTCGTATTCGCTTCTGAGACGGAGCTCGAACGCTCCTGCGTCACCGATGGTGACAGTTCCGATCCTGTTGTATGTCGGCAGCACTTCAAATGGAACGAAAGAGCCTCCCGGAACCACTGCAGTGCCTGTTCCGCCTGCCGGACGATACTTGATGACACCCTTTACCGAACTGTTGCTTACCTTGAACTTTCTGCTGTCATATACAACCTTTGAAGCATCGGACGATATTGCGATCTCTCCTGCAGAGACGATGTCCTTCGTAACGAACTGGAGCCTCTTGCGCTCGCCCTGCTGCGACACTGTCGCCTTGCTGTCGGCAAGGGCCGCCTGAAGGGTTCCGAATGTCCTTTCTACATCACGGTCTGCATCCACATGATAGATGAATCTTCCCGGAGTTGACGGATCCGCCTCTATCTTTCCGGCCTTGTAAAGGTCGCTGGTCTGGTCAAGTTCAAGCATAGGCGCGTCGATATAGACGTCGAACGCTGTGCCGAAAGGATCCACAGACATCTGGCCTTCATCGTCGACTCCCTCGATTGAAGAAGTGAAGCTTGTTATGTCGATGTCTATGTTGACCTGCTGGCCGGGAACATATGACAGGAAGATGTTGTCTGCCGACTGCTCGTTGACCGTTGCAGAGAAATTGAACGGATGGAAGTTTGCAAGCTCGAACACCGCCGACCTGTACTGGGCTCCGACACAGGTGCCTGTACCGGTCACAGAAGGCTGCCCGTAAGGATTGGATGCGATGCGCACGATCTCCGCGCTCTGCGGGGTGTTGGTCACGAAATGATACTCTGCTCCCGTTCCTTCTGTTCCGTCAATGTTCCTCTTGAAACCGTATACTCTTCCTCCTGTAGACCAGTTGTCGCTTGAAACCGGATAGAACGTGAAGTCAGGAGAAGCTGCCGAGGAATCATTGTCGAGATTCTTGGAGTAGATGAGGAATTCGTCATCCGCACCTGGTGTGACAGGATCAAAGTCCGCAACAGTGTGGTCAGCGTTCCATGTGATATTCGTACCGAGATTGGTCGGGAATACCACTTTCGCGTTGATCTTCTGAGGAACGAGATAGTAGTAAATAACCTCGTCAGCAGGCTGCTGAGCAGAATATGACCTGAGGTTGGTTAGGAGGATCCACTGGTTCACCTCCGACTGGAAAGTCGCCGTCTTGGTCAGGGTCTGGAAATGCTCCGCCTCGATGGTCACATCGATGCTGCTCCCGGTCTCCTGCTCGAGAATGGTCTTGAGGTAAATTCTCTGGATGCCTGTCTCTGTCACGTTGAGGACATACTTATATCCTATTCCATTGTCTTCGCCATAGCCTTCCTCGCCTGCCCTGATGACCGGAAGAGTCATGCCTGACTCGTTCCTGATGTCAAGGGCGTTCACAGAAACAAGGACATTCATAGGGAAGAGTTCCTGAGGACAGTTCTCCGGAATAGTGAACATCATCGTCACGTTTTCTCCTGTTCCTACACCATAGACGTTGGTTGTGATCCAGGCCGGCTCGAACTTCTGCTCCTTCACAGTCACCACCTTTATCTTTCTCGAAAGACGGCCCTTCTTCAGGAAGAGAGTACCTTCGCGGTGCTGAAGACCTCCCATCTGGTTGAGTGTAACTACAATAGTACCTCTTCCTGTAGCAGGATCGAAAGTGTGAGTGAAGTTGTTAAGGGCCACATTGTTTCCCTCCATCCAATAGACGTCTGCCGCCGTCAGGGCGTCGCCGTCAAGGTCTTCGAGGGTATAATACAGGTAATAGGTATTAGGATCCTTGAATTCGGATTCTCCGATTACGACTGCCGTCTCATCCACTGCAAGACGGTATTCTGTGTCCATCACCTCGGCGATGTTGTCAGATACGGAAACCCACACGTTGTTGGTTGCCGGAGCCTCAAGGGCGTCGGCAAATGTCTTCTGGCCATAATAAAGGTCTCCTACGATATTGACTACATAATGGTGGTTTCTCATGATGAGCACATTGTTTCCTGCCTCATCGATGAGCGAAACCCTGTAATAAAGGCTCTCGCCTCCGTTCTGAGAACCCTTCACGATGAAATCGATAGGGTCTGCCTCGGTATTCTCGGTCTCGAAGATGTATTCCTCTTCATTTGTACGCACATCCAGATAGTCACCCAGCTTTGCATTGTTGTCCGGGAGGGTGATGAAAGGAACATCGAGCGTAGGGGCCACGAATCCTCCGTTCTCCGGACTGTACGGAGCCACTGTTCCGAATGAGTTAGAGTTGACCACTATCCATCCCTGCTGCTCGAAATTCACGTCGTCAGCCACCTTGAGAGTGACCTTGGCCTGATTGCGGAGAAGCTTGATCGAATTGGCCGGAGAAGTGTGGGCCTTGAGGTTTTCAACGGTCTCACGCGCCCAATAGATCATACGTCCCGGAGAAGACTCCAGCGCCGCCATGACGTCCACCTCGGACATGCCTCGGTAGTTGTCCTCGTTGAAGTATGTAAGGTTCTGGTTTCCTACAAGCTGAAGAGTCACAGCATGGTCAGGGACGGTCACAGAGAACTTTCCGCTCAATGAAGGTGTGTCATTGTCCGGAGTCAGCGACGCCGTCACTGTCGAGATGAAGAAGCTGTTCTGGTCGAAGCAGAACACCGTCATCTGCTGCACACCTGCACCATCAGGATCCACGGCCTTGGTCATGACCTGCTCCATTCCCGGCACCTCAGCATAGAATTCTATCTTCTGATAGCCCTCAGGAGCACCTCCTGACGGCGACAGCAGGTCCTCACTCTGGCAGGCAACGTTCAACCCCAGAATGGCAAGCGCCATGATTATGCGTATGTTAGTTTTCATGTTCATATATGTCTACTCTGTTTTAACGCCTGTCTGTTAATATACGTCTCTGATGCATCTTACAGCTGACTGAGTGCCGTCGTCACCGCTTCCAGGATTATTCACCTGACCGGTAGCACTCCAGTAGTAAGGTCCGGAAAGGACTTCATCCATCGCTGCATTCTCCGCATACTGGAAGTCTATGATGATCTGGATCTCGGCTGCCGTCGGAAGCCTCCAGTTGTCATAATGGATGGCATTGTCGGTGTCCGGATTGTTATCCGGGTCGTGCACTTCCACATATTCCCTGCAATGTCTCTCCGCCTGTTCGACAGAAGTAGGAGGCTGGGTTGCTCCGAGCTGGGACGCAATCATAAACGAAGGTGACACCAGTTCTGCATTATCTTCTCCATCATCAGTGAAGCCGTTCGCATCCTGCTTCGGAATGCCGATTGTATATTTTCCTGAAGAGGATGTGATCTGCACGTGATACATTCTCGCATTGTCAAGAGAAGTGAGGTTTCCGGCATTGGTATTTACAGTGCTTCCGTACTGGCTCCATGAATAATAGTAGAGTCTGGATGTACCGTCATCATTCATCCTTGCAACCTTGGAACCGAAGAAATAATTATTCTGAACGGACGTAGAATAATTCCATGAATTATTGCTCCAGTCGGCAGCCACTCTGCGCGATCCTTTGTACTCATAGGTGGTAGGAGCGTATGTTCCGGTATAGAAATCGCTTCTGTACGAATACCATCCCTGCTGGTTGGTTATGTACTCCAGAGGATATTGCGCTACTGCCACCTCTCTTGTAATGCCTTCCTGGTTTGTCACCACAAGCGTGAAGTAACGGATGGCATTGTTGGTCGGAACCGGGCTGTTCACCGTGATGTTTCCGGCGATGCCTCCGTCTGTCGTACCGGTGATGTCTGGCGAAACAGGGGTCTTCTGACCGAATTTATCGTAGTAATAAATGTCTTTCACGGTAACGGTCACCGGAGATGACGATGCGAACTCAAGAGTTGTGGCATCGACTGCAATGTTATGCATATCCATCGATTCCTTATTGACAGACAGATACTTAGGTCTGTCATCTCCACCTACGAAAATGTCTTGAACAGTCCACTCTGTCACAGAGTAATATATATCCTTCAACTCTTCAGGGACAGTTTCGGTGGCTGCTCCAGGACGATTGAGGTCGATGTTCACTTCATAGTAGTTGTTTCTCCTGAACATCTTCTCATCTGTCATAGGGATCTTATACCAGCTGTTCTTGTAGTCTGTCGAAGTGCCGTCCGAAGTGAATATCATCGGAAGGTTGACCACTATGCTGGTCTCACGCTCGAGGATGCTGTTGTCAGCCCAGTTGTTAGGATAAACATAGGTTGTGAGCGACACGTTCCTGCTGTCTGCAGAAGGGTTCCAGGTGAAATAAGCATTATTGGTCTTGGAAGTATTCCTCACCTTTGCGGTGCGGATATCCTCATCCTCGCGAGCCTCTGCAAGAAGATATGCGTCATAAGGCATGTTTCTCAGATAATACAGTCCTCCTTCAGATCCTTCAGCCACTGTGAAATTCTTGAATTCCACCTTCTCCGATGCCTTGATGTTTACGACGACCTTTGCTGCCGCACGAGTAAGAAGGGCGCTGAGGACCGTATTGTCCGAGAGCACTCCGTTGTTGAGGACAACAGGCGAGGCGCCGTCAGCATCTTCCGCAACCGCATCCATGAGGAAGTATTTCGGTGCTCCTTCAACGGTAAGACCGGTGAGATGAAGGTCATAGTCCTCCTGCTTCTTGTCCACGAGGTCGTTATACGTCGTCACTGCCGTGAAATCAGCATCAGGAAGAGTACTGTTGGCTATGAGGTATACATAATATCTGCTTCCCGCAGGGAAAGAAGAACGCTTGGCGTTCAAGGTCACGCTGGAAGCGTTGTTGACATTGTATCTGCCTGAATAGACCTTGTTCCCGGGTACCGTTCCATCTATGTCAAAGATGATAACATCGAGGTGACTGACAAAAGACTCCACGTCTGTGTCAGCAGCCTTGGTAAGACCAGAGGAAATATCAAGAACGATGCTCTCGTTTGACGCCATGTCGATATCCGGCATCTCCTGGCAGGAGAATGCAAGGACCGATACAGCCGAGATTAAAAGAGTATTAAGGATTCTTTTCATTTTCATTCTAGTTTACCATTGTTATTATGACATAGTCTGCATCCTGCGCCGCCGGATCCTGATATGGCCAGTAGAAGTTCTGGTCCGTGCCGTTGATCATCATGTAATCGATGGTCTCGAAACCTGTCGCGGTGTATGAGATCGCCAGATTCACTGTTTCACCCGGCTGCATGTGCCCCGGAGCAGGACTTACTTCTATCATGTACCAGTCTTCTGAAGCCTGGATCGGCCATGCTGACCTCGGCACCTCGGTATTCCCTGTATAATCATATACACGCACGGTGCATTGTGAGGCATTGAGGCCGATGAGGGTCGGTGTCCAGTTGTCGTTTGCCGGATAGGTCATCTGGAAATATCCCCTGAAAGGAACTGTCTCGGACATCTGCGCCTCTTTTGATGCATGCGAAGCAGAAGACTCTCCTGCTGCAGGGATGCTTTCAAGCAGATATGTATGTGAAGGGTAGTCGAACCTGAGGTCCGGCATTTCATTGTCCTCCCAGTCTGCAACCACATAATTGATGATGATGTTTCCTTCTGAATTGATCAGGATGCACACCTTGATGTGGGCGTTGCGTCTGATGCAAGGAAGATATACATATCCATTCTTCAGTTCCTGACCCGCACCTATGCTGTATTCTATGTGCAGAACCGCCGACCTTGCCGCATCCATAGGTGCGCCTGAGAATGTATCCCATCTGTATGCAGGGTCGTCATAAGGGAGACCCTCTCTGACTTCAGGGAGATAGAAGCCAGTCGCGATTTCAGTGTAGTTTGCAGGATCAGCCGCTGCATATGAGCCTTTAGCCACCGAACTTGTGACCTCGACGACATCGTCTGCCACTATTCTGTTGTTCGCTCTGGCAGGCACTGCGTCAAGAACAGCAGCGGTCTGCGGAAACAGGTAGCTGTATTCTCTCGTACCCTGGGAGAGAAGTTCTATATGCATGATCTGCGGAACAGCTGTCGAACCTTCTACCTTTGCCGCATATACCGAAAGCTTTGCAAGGGAGCGCTCAAGGGTGAATTCAACCGGATTTGCAAGTATGAAATGTCCTTCGTGGCCTGCCTCGGTGTTCGGCGCGGCTGTGACTGCGTCGACATTCACAGGCTCTGCAAGATGCTTGCAGTACATAGGAAGCGAAGTTCTCTTTGCTATGCCTGTGTACTTTATGGCCTCAAGCTGTGCCTTGGTCATATTCTCCGAAAGCTGGACAAGACCGTTCTCATATGCCATTTCTTCCTCGTTTGCTATGAGGTAGAAATCCACGTTATGGATTCCGCTCTCAGGAAGTTCGAGGTCCATATAGAAAGGTTCTCCGAGGGCGGTAGCCTGTCTCTGTATATAACCGGCAGACCTGTCGCCGTAGAATGCATATACGCGAAGACTGTTGATGACCTTTTCCATATCGGTCGGGGCTTCCGTCGCCTTGGTCATGCCTTCGGCAAAGACTCTGAGCTCTATCATCACGCTCTGCCTGTCAGCGGAAGGACCCTCCTTCTCCATGCAGCTGACTGAAGCGAATGCCGCAAGGATGCAAAGGACTGTTTTGAATAATATGTTGTTGACTTTACGCATAGACGGATGATTGTTAGAATTCTGGTGTTACATTTTCGATGAACCAGTCAGGCACTGAAATCGAAACGGTCGCTGACTTGAACTCTATCCTGAACGGGATGAGACATTCGTGCTTGGTCACATCGATGTTGTGCTTTGCGATATGCTGCGCGAAATTGACTTCAATCAGGGATTCTCCGTTCGCTCCGGCTATCTTCAGATATACTGCCTCGTGGTTCTTGTGCCTCATGATGTTGTTGGTCGCAGAAAGGATTGAAACTCCGTCATGCGAGGACTCCATCACGTATGTCGCTGCCTGACCTTTTGCCTTGTTGTTGAAATCTGTCTGAGGCGACACTCCCACGAGCTCTATCGCAGGGTAGCCTGAGGCTCTGGTCAGGGCCGGCGCGCCGACAACCTCGACGAGGATGTCATAGTGCGAGCTGGCAAAATAGGTTGTCCTGGTCTCGATGCCCTTGTACTCATCGTAAGGAGCTATGGTATAATCGATTGATGACCAGTAGAGGGGATCGTTGCCGGTTACGGTCTCTCCATTGTTGTAATCCTTGTCGGCAAACACGATCTGTTCGAAATCGCCCGAAGACAGACCCTCCACTTCTGTTTCGTAGCCATTACCTACACACACAATCCTGTAGTCACCCGGCTCGAGCGGAGGAAGGGTGGTCAGGCGGGCCTGGACATCCGCTTCCGACAGCTGTGAGGATGACACACAGTTGTTGTCTTCATCAAAAACATACATGTCGACACGGTCGATCTTTTCAGGGAAGATCTCAGTCTTTCCGTCGCCCAGATAGCTCAAGGCCAGACAGTAGATGTTATAGCAATCGCTATGATCCTCCTTTATGCAGGAAGTGGAGAGTCCTCCGGCCAGCAGAAGGGTTAAAGCAATAGTTCTAAGTTTCATGATCAATGTATGTTTTGAGTTGGTTTGTTTTGAATAAATATCGGAGGGGCGGCTTCAGAGAGGCCTTGCCCCTCCATATTTATTGATGTTGCTTGAAGTTTTTCCGTTTACAGGATACTGACTAGAACTCAGGGAATACGAGCTCTACAGCCCAGTCAATCACGTCTACTGTGATTTCGAGACATCTGTCCATAGGGTCGATGTCCTCCTCATCGATCGGAATCGATCCGTCGCCAAGCACCTCACCTGCCGCGCTCATACGGTAGATCTTGCCTTCCTCGAATTCAGTAACCTCTACTGCATTCTCACCTTCCATCTTGAAGAATCCCTTTGAGTAAAGGTATGCAGGCTGTCCGTCAGCAAGGAGCTTGATAACCAGAACCGGAGTCTCATTGCAAGAGAACATATGGTAAGCCAGTTCATTTGGAGTGTCTGCGGTCGGAGCTGCAGGAGTGATTGTGATGTCGAAGTAATCCCTGTACCAAACCTCAGGCTTTGCAGGATCGTCAAGCCATGCATATACTTCAGCCTGCTTTGTCAGGTCAGCGATATGGTTCACGAGCTCACCTGACTCCGCACCTGTTGTAGCGGAAGTGAGAGGATAATAGTTCTGGAATGCAAGCTGAGAAATCTTGATTTCCTGATACTTTGGCTTCTCACCGTCAAATTTCACTGTGAAACCGTCAACCTCGAAACGTGAAACGCGTGGAGTGAGGACGAGGTCAGCCTTGTACACATCTGCAACATAAGTTGTTCCGTCTACGTTCAGGTCATTGTGCTGAGTGCCTGCAGACTGAAGAGTCTCCTCGTCATAGAGAACGAGAGTCTTCTGGTCCTGCTGCGCCTCTACCTTGAGAGCCTCGAGAGCGAGGAATTCGTCGAAAGTGATGTCCTTTCCTACATTGGCGATGGCAATCACCTTTGTACAGTTAGGGTCAACATAGTGGAACTGTGCTGCAAGTGAACCTGCCTTGAGGTCATTCTCATCCCAATAGGTCTGAGCCGCTGCCGATCCGTCGGCAACCTTTGCTTCGAATTCAACCTTTCCGGCTGCATCAGTAAGGAACACCTTGAAATCGTTCACCTGGACAGCATCGCCTTGAGAGATCTTATCTCCTGCGAGACCCTTGGTGATGACAGCGTTGTCGATAGAGATCTCGACTGTCTTGAGACGGTTAGTGGTTGGAGTTGTGTCCTGCTTGTTGCAAGAAACCAGTGCCAGAGCTGCTACAGCTGCAGACAACATCAATTTTGTAATCTTCATAATTGAAATGATTAATAAGGTTGTTTATTGTTGTTTGTTATTCGTATTTCTTAAGGTATTCTTCAAGAAGCTGCTTCTGCTGCGCCTCGAATTCATATTCAGCGTTGATTGCGTCAATGTTCTGCTGAGCTGAAGGTGTATTTGTCTCAAGGGCCTTCTCAAACCAAGGCATCGCCTTCTCGAACTCTCCCTGCATCATCAGAGCCACTCCTACTGTGTTATATGCCCTCATGTCGTTGTCAACCGGCTTGACATGCTCATATGCCTCGGCGTATTTTCCTTCACGGATCAACTGGTTTGCCTGGTTGATGATGTCCACGGCCTCGTCGTTGGTAGAGTCATAGTAGACAGCGAGGTATCTTGCGCATCTGAGGTGTGGATAAATGTCCTTGAGCATCTGCTTCCATGTCTTAGCGCGGTCGATCCACCTGATCTTGTCCTTCTTGAGCTCTCCAGGGATGTTCTCGTCATCGATGATCTGAAGCACCCTTTCCTTATGCTCGAGATCCGAAGCGGCCACCACTCTTCTGAGTCCGACCCAGTTCTCTTCACCGTTCCTGATCCTGAAGTTGTCTCTTGTGAGATTGTACTGAGGCCTGTGCTCTATGATGTAGTCGATAAGGGCCTTCGCTCTGTTCTCTCCGAGCCACTTGTTGAATGCCGGGCGTCCCTCAGGTGAAGCGTATCCTGCGACTTCGATCTTGTCTATCTTGTAGTATGGATTAGAGAATATCTTGTCAACCGCCGCGAGAATCTTTCCGAATGTGATCTCATTGTTGAAGACCGAAGAGTCAATCTCTATCTTTGACACCTTGAAGATGATCTCAAGCTCGTCCTGGCCGAAGTCCCATGATCTTGAAGCATCTACGAGGACATATTCAGGGATCCTTCTTGCCGGAAGGGCAGGCTCTTCGAAGAGCGGAACGCCTTCTGTGATGTTCTCCTCTCCCCACTCCTTCTCACATGCACATCCTACGAGCTGTCTTCTGATGCCGAGGTTTGCCGGATTCATCCATCTCTTGAGAGGAATCTGGTCCCTGTAGTGGTAAACTTCTCCTTTAAGGGTCTGATTGTCACCAAGTTCCCAATCCTTGTCGCCTTCTATCGCATTGACCTGGCGCTCTCTCTTGTACCTTCCCTTACCGTAGATCTCTACTACATCCATGTAGATGGTGTCCTTCCCGTTATATATGTAAGGCATTATGACTTCCTTGCGGTTTGACGGAAGATCCTTCACGTCTGTGTCAATATCAAAGGTCACCGTAACATTGGTACCGTCGTGAGTCAGAGACTCGTTCGAAATCACAGTCTGGGCGTCGGAAAGCAGAACCGCACCAAACATCATCATAACTGCTGCAAACAATTTCTTCATATCCGCTTCCTCCTTACTTTATCATATATATGAATGAAAGTCCTATGTCGGTCGGGCCGAAGGCGTGCTTGGCCACATTCTCCTGGAAAAGTCCGCACTTGCGGCTCTCGAACCTGTCGTATTCGGTGTACCACCATCCCAGGCCGAGGGTGAACTCCATGTTCCACCTGCGGGCGATCGGCCAGGCATAGCCGTAGGTGATGCCTGCGCCAACAGCCCAGCCCTGGCTGCGTGCATGCTGGAGGTTGTCCAGGAAGTATCCGAGCGATTCTTCCTTATAGAATACTTCTGGGATGAGGATGCCGCTCACGTTGAACTGTGTGTAATTGGCATTGATGCCGAGGAAATGCCCCTGGAAACTCTCGCAGAACCAGTATCTGACCTCAGGAGTCACGAGGAAATGCTTCGCCTTCACATTGGCGTCCTTGTCAAGAGTCCATGGATTATAGCCGCCGGCGATCTCGAATGTCCATCGAGGTGCCATTGCGAATTCGAATCCCACGTTAGGGGTTGCAGTCAGCCAGTAAAGAGAGTTTGTCTTTACGGCAACCTTCTGCGCGGATGCTGTTCCGGCAAAGGCAAATAATAAAATGACTGCAAGGGTAAGATAGCGTCTCATCGGCAGATCTTATTAGTTTTGAATTTTTCCAAATGCCGAACAACGCGGATCAAAAGATCTGATCCATTTCTATCGTTCAGCGAATGCAAAATTAGAGAGCCGGAACACAGTATGAAAATTTTGCATTTCGTTTTATATATAGACGCAAAAATTGTTGACGCAAACGCATTTTTTGATGGTAATACAATTTTTTCGTGGTTGTGTAAACAAAAAATTGACGGAAATGCAATTTTTGTCAATAGATTTTCCTAATTTTGTAATCCTCTGAACGTAAAAAAGCCGCGAAAAGTGGAGAAAATCATATTCATATTCATCAATTTCGGATACATCCTGATATTCGCCATCCTTGGGGCGGCGAGTCTTCTGGTGCATATACCGAAGGAGTCCGGAATGGAATATTACATAAGAGCGAGAAAGACTCTCGGCTGGTCACAGATCATGATGGCGATATACTGCATGGTAAGGCTCATCATCATGCAGCATCATGGCCATTTCGAGGAATTCTGGCTTCTTTGCATCTTCACACTTGTATTTTCATATATGACATATGTCTCTCTTCTCTTTCTTATAGAGACACCGAGATATCTGACAAAGAACTTCTTCATAGACATGATCATACCTGTAGTGATAATGGCAGTCATCGGCGCAATAGGACACTTCTATCAACCTGCGCGCATTGTAGTCGAAGTCAGTTTCGGGTTCATATTTACGGCAAAATGCCTGAGAATGTTCTATGTATGTAACAAGGAATACAAGATATGCCAGAAGGATGTGGACAACTATTTCGGCCAGAGGCCTGACATCCGCTGGATACGCATAGCCATATATGCATCACTGGCTCTTTCGATAGTGACGATGCTCTCCTTCTATGTGAAAGAGATCCACCTGGTGTTCTACATATCCATACCTATAGTATATACATATGTAGTCATAAAGGTGATAAACTTCATGCCGGCGACATTGGAAAGAGTAAGGAAGGTACATGCAGAACCGGAAGGCAAAGAGGATGAGAAAGAGGAAAAGATCAAGGACCTAGTGGATAAAATAGCCCCTAAAGTGGAGGAATGGGTGATGAACAAGGGATTCCGCACTCCTGAAATGACCATAAAGGATGTGGCCATGCAGATGGGTACAAACCACAATTACCTCTCGACATACCTCAACAAGCACCTCAACATGACCTTCCAGGTATGGCTCAACACTCTGAGAGTGGAGGAAAGCAAAAAGATCCTCACGTCGGGTGAAGATCTTTCTATAGAAGAGATCGGACTCATGGTGGGATTCTCCCAGAACTACAATTTCTCCAGATGGTTCAGAGTCATCACAGACATGACTCCACACCAGTACAGAAGACAAAACAGCTAGTCCGTCATAGAGACATAAGAAGGTCGAGGACCTTTTGTTCGGGTGCATCCTTGAGGATCACCTTTTTTTGTGCATCAAGGACATATAATGAAGGTATTGCGCGTACGCAATAGACATCATTGCCACGAAGCACCAGGTCAGGGTCAAAGCCGTTATACCAGGTTTCCGGGTATATCGGCATGTAAGAACGCCATGCCTGTATGTCTTCATCTATGTATATGTTCAATACAGCAAGGCGGCCTGCCGCTATCAGCTCCGCCACCTGCGGAGTGCCATTGAGCATGTTGATGATATTCATGCACGCCTCACATCCCGGATTGCTGAAGAAAAGCAGTATTGTTTCAGCCTCAATATCATACAGATTGTGCATCCTGCCCTTCCTGTCCGCAAACCTGAAGTCCGCAGCCTGGCGGCCTATACGGTTGAGCGAACACATCTTCGCTTCGCGGGCATACTTGCTTCTAAGGACTTCAGGAAGTCCCTCGTAGTCAGCATATCTGCTGACGAAATGCAGATATATCTCCTCGTTCCTCATCGGGGAATTCGGATCATAGTAATACTTCTGATGAAGGTCCGCGAAAGTCTCGAAAACATTCGAAGAAGAATCCTTCTTCTCACATGCCAGCGCCCTGTCATAGAGATTGGACATGGCCTTGCCCCACACAGACGGGCCTGCATGCTCCATTATGGCCGTCCAGTCTGCATACTTCTGCTCGACTTCATCTTTCCTGACTCCGCTCACAAGCAGGGAGTCTGATGGATATGTCCTGGAAGCATCAGTAATGCCGTTCCAATAGTTCACGGCCATGAATTCCAGCGCTTCCTGCTGTCCGCTGATCATTGTCGGCAGCTGCACAGCAGGAAAAGGCAGAGCGTGGAACTGCTCTGCCTTCTTTTCCCTGCAGCCTGCCGCAATGAACAGGACTGCAATCATGATTGTTATCTTACTTTTCGAATTCATATTTTCCTACGACAGCCTGCGAAATGTTGATCAGGAAGTCGCCGATCTTCTCAAGCTCAGCAAGCACATCCATGTAGTATACACCGGTGAGGTAGTTGTAGCTGTCGCTCTCGATGTTGACGATATGCTCTTCCCTGAGGTGGTTGCGGCACTCGTTGATGTTGTATTCGCAGTTCTCTGCATTTGAAATGTCCTTGAGATTTTCTGCCTTGAGGTTTTCGATCATAGCGTCGTAAGCCTTCAGGACGAGGTCCATCATCTTGTTCAGACGGTCGAGGATAGTCTTGTCGAATACCTTTCCGTGAGCCTCCTTTCTCTTGAGGATACGTCCGATAGACTCTCCTGAGTCTCCGAGAGACTCCATCTCGCCGATGATCTTGTACATGGCCTTGATCTGCTCTGTAGCCTCCTGGCTGATCTCGTTCTTCGATATCTCGTTGAGGTAAGCGGCAATCTCATACTCGATCCTGTCGGTGATCTCCTCATACTTGATGAGCTTGTCGTTAAGAGCGTCGAATTTCTCCTTGTCCTGCTCGTTTATCGCATCACGCACATAGCCGAAGCCGTTGCGACATATCTCCGCAAGGTGGATGATCTCCTGCTGCGCCTCCTGGAGAGAGAGCTCTGCAGTGCTGAGAGGACCTCCTGAGATGTATTTGAGTCTGAACACCTCAGCCTCGCCCTTAGGCTCCTTGACAAGCCATACGACAGCCTTCTCGATAAGAGGTGTGAACCATATGAGGACAAGGGTATTGGTTACGTTAAAGAGAGTGTGGAGCATTGCAATTCCATACAGAAGTGAATTCTTGTATGTCTCGATGAGTTCAGGATCTGCATTGACTCCGTTGTTTGCAATATATGCGAGCTGAGCGCTGGCCTCCATAGGATTATAGAAGTCCAGGCCTTCCATTATGACGCAGATGAGCTTCACTATAGGTCCGAAAAGGGCAAGCACCCAGATCACACCTATGACATTGAAGATCGTATGGGCACGAGCGGCTCTCTTTGCCGATGTATTGGCAACCGCCGCTGCGATATTTGCTGTGATGGTTGTTCCGATGTTCTCTCCGAGCACCATCGCCACTGCGAGCTTGAAGTCGATCAGGCCTGACGCTGCAAGGAGCATAGTGATGGCCATTGTCGCGCTGGAAGCCTGGAGAACAATGGTAAGGACAGCACCTGCCACGAGGAAGAGAAGCACTGAACCGAAGCCGAAGCCGTTGATGCTTCCGAAGAAGCTCATCATGCCGGTGTTATACTGACCGAGTACGGCATTCGAACAGTCTTTCATGAATGTAAGTCCCACATACATCACGGCGAATCCCATCAGGAACTGGCCTATATTCTTGAGTGTAGCCTTCTTAGAGCAGTGCATCAGGTATCCGATACCCATCATAGGTACCGCGAAGAGGGCGATGTTCACTGAGAATCCGAGGGATGTGATCCACGCTGTGAGGGTGGTACCGATATTTGCACCCATGATCACTCCGATGGCGTTGCCAAGAGTGAGGAGTCCTGCATTCACGAAGCTCACCACCATGATGGTTGTCGCAGAAGAAGACTGAACGAGGCAGGTCACTACGGTTCCGGTAAGTACACGCTTGAATGCATTCGAAGTCATTTTGGCCATGAAAGCCCTGAGGCGGTCTCCTGCAGATTTCTGGAGACCCTCACTCATAAGAGCCATTCCGTAGAGGAACATTGCAAGTCCTCCGAGCACGGAAAGCACATTCAGAACTGTTGTCATATAAAGTTTAATTGTTTATTTACTTAACTTAATAGGGCAATTAGGCACAAAATTATAAAAAATAATTAGATTTGCGCGATGAATTTTATGAAAAGAATAATACTTCTGCTATGCTTCCTGGTTCCGGCTGTCGCATCTGCACAATTCTATGTGACAGGCGACGATCCGGGAAGGCTCAGGTGGAACTATATGGACACGGAGTCCTTCCGTGTCATATATCCACAGGGCTGCGACTCGCTGGCGAAGACATACGGATACAAGCTTGAGAAATACAAGACTCCTCTTTCGAGAAGTTCCGGATATGTTGTCGGGCAGGGCGACGGCAGGCTGATGCCTGTCGTGCTTCATGCATACAACACCTCCAACGGCTCTGTCGCCTGGGCTCCGAAGAGGATGGACCTCTTCTCCATCCCGACGGCATACGAGCCCGAGCCGATGCCCTGGTCCACCATGCTTTCCGTCCACGAGGGACGTCATGTGACCCAGATGCAGTTCGGCATGACCGGAGTCCACAAGCCGTTCAACTATGTTTTCGGCGAGATGTGGAACATCCTGGTGTCGATCGTATATCCTTTCATGTATTACATAGAAGGTGATGCCGTGGTGGCGGAAACTGCCCTGACAAAGTCGGGACGAGGCAGGACGGCGGACTTCCTCAACTACTATCATGTGGCTTTCGACCAGGGTGATTTCAGGACCTGGGACAGATGGCTCTATGGCTCTCAAAAATACTATACTCCTGATTATTATGCACTTGGATATATGAATCTTGCCGGAGGCAGGTATCTCTACGAGTATCCCCTCCTGATGAAGGACGGATATGACAAGGTCACGAAGAATCCTTTCTATTTCGCTCCGATGAAGAAGATGACCCGTAACAGGAGCGGCAAGAAGTTCAAGGATGCCTTCAGGGAAGTATGTGACACCATGCATGCCGTATGGAGCAGAGAGGATTCGCTGCGCGCTCCTTTCATGCCTATGGAGGCTGTGACCAAAAAGCCGAGGCTTTACTTCGATTACAAGCATCTGACATATGCTGATGATTATATCTATGCCGTGATCGACGGTTTTCTGACCAGTCCGATACTTGTGAGGACAGACACCACGGGCAGGATGAGATTCATTTCACGTTTCGCTCACGAGACTTCAGACCTGAAATATAAGGACGGAAAGATTTACTGGACTGAGACCATGCCTGACGTACGCTGGAGCATGGGTACTAAATCCAAGGTGAGATACATAAGCCGTCGCGGCGGTGTGAAGAAGGATCTTACACGCAACAGGGACGGACTGCTGTATAACCCATCATTTGCAGGAGATACTCTCGTTACTGTCAGATACTATCCTGAAGGACGGTCTTCTCTGGTCGTCGACGGACAGGAATATGCCGCTCCAGACAGCCTGCAGCTGGTGGAGACGGCATGGGTGGACGGGATTCCATATGTCACTGCCGTCTCTGACAACGGATATGGCGTATATGCATATGACGGAGGATGGAGGACGGTTCTGGCCCCTCAGCCGGTGATGGTGAAAGACTTCCGCAGCCATGGAGACGAACTCATGTTCACATGTGACAGGACCGGAGTGAACGAACTCTATCATCTGGATCCTTGCACCGGACAGCTCAGGCAGAAGAGCGTCACGAAATATGGCGCAGAAGACTTCACATACAGCGATGACGGGAAATATGTTTATTTCACGTCGCAGACCCTGATGGGCAAGGAGATGTTCCGTACGCCTGTGGACTCGCTTGTCGACAAAGTCGTCGACTTTGCAGACCTGCACAAATATTTCCTCGCCGAGAAGATGGCGGAGCAGGAGAGGGAACTTGCTGCGGCTGAGGGTCTTGACGAGCCTGTCAATGAAAATATAGAGGTGGAATTCTCCGAACCGAAGAGATACCGCAAGGCGGCACATATGTTCAATCTGCACTCGTGGGCCCCGGTTTATGTCAATGTGGACAACATCATGAACTTGTCTTTTGACTACATCTATCAGGCTGCTTCCCTCGGAGTCACCGGCATCATGCAGAACCAGCTTGCCACAGGCGTAGGCCAGATAGGATATTCTGCGCATAAGGATCCGTATGACAGATCGAAATGGAGACATTCGGGACATTTCCATTTCACATATTCAGGACTGTATCCTGTGCTTGAGGCGAAGATTGATTTCAATGACAGGGGAGCAAGGCAATATTACGCCAAGGCTGTCATGGAAGGAGACGGCATGGCAAGCATAGGTGTCGGATCTTCAGATCTGGGTGTTCCTTCGATCCAGGGAAGCCTGAAGGCTTATGTTCCTTTGAATTTCTCGTCCGGAGGATGGTTCAAGGGAGTCATCCCTCAGGTGTCATATCACATATCGAACGATATGTTCAACACCTCAATGACAGTGTTGAAAAATGAAGACAACGGAGTAGGATATTTCCCTTGGAATCCTGCATTTCTCGGGGTCACCGAAGGAAAAAACACATTCAGGCACTCCCTGACAGGCTCCCTGAGGGCATATACCATCACCTCCACACCTAATTCTGCAGTCTATCCGCGCTGGGGAATCGGAGCGGAGCTTGGAGTGTCCGGCAGTCTGGAAAGCAGCAAGTATTTCTCCCCTATGGGATATGCATACATATATGGATATGTGCCTGGAGTTCTGCGTGAGCAGGGTGCAAAGATCACCATATGGCATCAGGCGATGCTGAACGATAAGGCATACTTCGGAAATCCGACCCTCGGCATATTGCCGCGAGGTCTGAGCAGCAATCCTGAACTCAACACATGGCTTTCGATACGCAACAGTTCGATGACCAAATGGACAGCAGACTATGCCATTCCCATATATCTTGGAGATGTTGCAATCGGAGGAGGTTTCTTCTATATAAAGCGACTTGTGCTCACACCGCATTTCGACTTCACTCACACAGCCAACCACGACCAGCTGGTGTCTGTAGGAGCAAGCGCGGTCCTCGACCTGAACAGCCTCCTGTGGCTCGGCTGGCCTGTATCGATGGGTGTGACATATTCATATAACGGATTTGCGGACTTCACTGCCCTCAAGGCCCAAAGCGGCATAGACATGGCCCCAAATCATGTAGATTTTGTATTTAACGTAACGTTCTGATATGTCAATAATCAACGAAGCGCTCGCCCCATGCAGCAAATGCGGGCAGCAGACCAAAGTAACGGTCTACAAAAGCATAAACATCAGCGAAAATCCCGAACTCAAGGAAAAGGTGAAGGACGGCTCGCTCTTCCTGTGGGAATGCCCGCACTGCGGCCAGGTGAACCTCGCAAAGTACGAGACCCTCTACCATGATCCGGCAGCAAAGCTCATGGTATGGCTGCTCCCTGCCGGCGAAATCTCTGAAACCCAGATGCAGGCCATCACAATGCACACAAAGGCCATGGGCGGATACACACTCCGCCGCGTGAATGACATGGGCTCACTGATGGAAAAGGTCCTGATTTTTGAAGCAGGTCTTGATGATGTAGTGCTCGAAATGTGCAAGTATGTGACCAAGCTGGAGATGCTCCAGAAGAGCGTGGCTGCGGAGCAGAAAGAAGAATTCCTCGCTGCGACATTCCACTTCTACCGCTCGGAAGGCGAAGACGACGCACGCGTCCTCACATTCATGTACGGACTCGGCGGCCAGATGCTCGGCGTCAACATAGGCTGGAACGTCTACCAGGACTGCGCAGGCATCCTGCAGCGCAACCCGCAGATCAAGCCGGCCGAAGGCTTCGCCCGCATAGACGCCGCCTGGCTCGCCTCTCTCCTGGCATAACTCTTCGTCTGATTCTGCAATCATATTTTGTATTGTCTCGGAAAAACTTTGTCATTTTTCTGAGACGATACAGAAATCCCGGCAAATTATTGTCAGACCGACGCTCAAGGCATGAGTATTATAGAATGTTTCCTCCAGGCCTTTGACTTACATCCGTCTGTTAAAATGAATACCCAAACTTTAAACCTGGAAGAATATTTTCGTCACCAAAATATGCTACCGATGCACCAAACCACCACATGCCGCCTTTATCCGGTTTCCATGAACGGAAACGGGTTCCTAACGACAGATCAAGATAAGGTTTTACATTAAGTACGTCATAACCCAAATCTAAAGACACATATGGGGAGCATCTTTTATTACCGATAGTATAGCGGAATTCCGCAAATATCGGCACACTGTTCAATGTAGATGGTATGGTAGCAAACGATAGTCCTCCACCTATGAAAAAATTCTCTAACACATGGTAACCTCCGATGGCATTGACCCTGATCATATATGGCAGACCGGCACCGAACTCAAACATAAAGAGACGACCCTTTTGTCCATCACCAAGCTCAAAAAGCGATTCAGAGTATGATTTGTTCTGTGCGTGACCTGAAAGCCACAGAGGAACTCCCACAAGCACCATGGCTACGCCTGTTCCGGCTGTAATCATACCTGCTATCGACTGATACCCGTTAGAATAATGATTACTGAACTCATCCATCATTACCATTGCAGAACCACCGGCAACGACTCCAATGCCAGATAAAGTCAATGTCTTTCCAAGGTTTTCGCCCTTATGGTAAGTTTCCTGAGCTTTCACACTCTGAATCTCTACAGACATTAACATCAGTAGAAGTAACATCAGTTTGGATAATCTGCACATAATCTTATGATTTTGAACTATAAACTTATTAAAAATCTAACGAAATATCAAGCGAGTCCGGCAAATCATAAGAAATCAATCTAAAATGACTATTATAATTCGTATCATAATAGTCATCAGTGTTTTTACTTGATTCAGTATCATACTTCACAGCATGAACAGGATTGAAGCAAGACAATGAAAAATGTCCATTACAAGTGCCACTCCATCCAAAATTGAAATGAAACAATCTATTACCCAGAATATCTACATCCATTCCATCTATTACCCATGAATGTCCATTGAAAAAATTACCATTTTCAATAGCCGAGATAAATAGGGGTTTTTGATTACGCAAGTGTGTTTCTGTTATTCGCTGCATTGTTTCTGTAAACTCTGAGTCACAATGACGTATTACGTTCTTATATTTCAGTTCATTTTTCATTAACAACTCTATTTGTCTAGGAGTAATCAAAGTACCCTGACTAGTCGATAAGTGAGTAACATTATTAAAGATAGATCCATATAGCAATGAAACTTGCTCTCGAGCTAACGCATCTAAAGATGAGACAATATTAGCTGCCTTGATGTCATCCCAAAGTATCTTCTCCTTATTTACCGAATAATTTTTAGGCGCCTCATTATATGCCATAATCATCGCAAGGGCTGCTGTTGAACAACCGGCTAAAGCATATTTGCCGTTGTCTTTCAAACAATATTTATTAAATGTACTTAAGGTATTCCAATGACCTTGTCCCCACGTTAGTTCTATCAAAGGCTCGACAGTTTGAATAACCGTCTCGCCTGAAACAGGCGGAGCATAATAAATATTTCCTTGCAGATCTATTGCTCCTTTGATCATATTCGTTACAAAGCGCTGATTTGTCATTACATAATAATCTTCATCTTCTTCGCAATACCAATCAAATGTTGTCCAATCAATAGATTCACTTGTATCTGATTCGCCATTTTCTAGAAATTTATCTGTTATTTCTAGAGTTTCTGGATTAATGTTTCCCCGATCAACAACTGCAACTATCGGTGCTACACTGGTATTCGCACCGAGTACTGCAAAACCTTCATTATCTGCAAAATTTACCAAATAAGCATTAGGATAAGTTACTGTAGCTGAGGATTTAGTGTCAATGTCATCATTATAATAAGTATTAAAGGAAAGAATTTTTCTTTCTGTTCCAGATTTAGTCATACAAAAACCCGAATGAATCATAAAATCAGATAAAACATTCATAGCATCCTCTGGTGTCACTTCGAAAATCCCTTGATTAGATTGATTTTCCTCTTTTGTTAACTCAGAATATTTATCTACCTCTACACACGCGCTGAACATAAGTAGGATTGATGCAAAAATAAATTTCTTCATAGTCTTACTCAATTAAAAATTCACCTTCATAGACATCACCGGATTCGGTGATGTATTCGATTTCGTAGCAACCGGGAGTTCCGGAAATCTGCAGGAATGACTGCTGTTCATTTGATGAGTCAAAGGATGTCATCCAGAATTCGCCGGTGGAAGTGTTGGTTACTAGAACTTCTACTTCGCCGAGATTTACTGATGTTATAGTATGGATGCCTGAAAGTACACTATAATATGCAGATTCAATACAACATCCTACCAAACCACGAACATTTTTTGTACCTTGTTCAAGTCTCAACGGAATTTTTAGAGGGGGCTTTTTCTCATCCGCACTTATCTCGAGTGCAGACAATGGCAGCAGCAAGGCCATCAATAAAATCAAAAGTTTTCTCATAACATGTGGTTTTAAAATTCAAGGCAAATGTATCTACCCGATATGAGAATGCAATGAAAAAGGGCTGTTTGCGGTCTTTCAAAATGGGATTTTTGGAATTTATAACTAATTGTAAATCAATAAAATACAAAAACCGAAAGATTTGCGGTCTTTCAGTTTTTGTAACATATTGTATTTCAACGGTTTACAAATCAGCTTTGAAAGGGCTGAAATTGATCTAAAACTTCAAGAAATTGTTGCTTATGCAGAGGATTCAATTCTTCTATCTGATGTCTGATTCTACTCTTTCGAATATATATGGTGTTCATCGTAGTATTCAAAAGATGGGAAATAGTCGTGACATCAAAACCGATGACAAACAGACTGAAGATGACATAATCCTTTTTCTTGAGGCCGGGAACTTCAACATGGAGATTGGACATGATATTGTCCATATCTTCATCAAGCATTGCCTCAAACTTTTCACTGTCACTATAATCTTCTGTGAAGCCCTCAACAAGAACAGACACTTTATTATATACTGATGTCTCAGCATTCACAAGATCTTTTGAGTGTACGAACTGCTCATACAAGGCTCCGATTGTCTCAAATCTGGACCTATACAGAGAAATATATTTCTTTTTCAAAGAAGGGTAGTCTTCCCTCTTGGCCTCTTCCAGCTGACGTTTGATTTCGCTTATATGCTGAAAGTATCCCTCTCTGACTTCGTTTTGCTTTCTTACATACATACGTATAAAAATAAATACAAGGAATAAAGCAAAGACTGACATCAGTATGATTATCCACATTGTCAAACGGGCGTTATGGGCTTTATATTCCGAGACTTTAGACTGTGACTCATAATAATCTCTTTGAGAAAGAGCCAAAGATTGCTTTAAAGCATCTGAAACTTCAATGTCATTATATTTTACATAATCTTCTAAATGAGACAAAGATGATTGGAAATCTTCCTGAGATTTGGCAATCATATATTGCCAATACGAACTCGTACCTGACTTGTCTGACTCTAATTGATCTATTATATCTTGAGCTTCATCATTCCTACCCATCATACTTAAAGAATAAGCCCAAGCCCAATAATACTTCAATGTCATATTTTTACCAGCATACTCATCATAATTAAGACTAAAAAGACTGTCTGCATAAGGATAATCATGAGCACTTTTTATTACATTAATGAATGCCATTGAGGTCAGTGCTGATGATCTTATGTTATCATTAATACTAATATCGTTTATTAGTTGATTCAATATATCTTCCGATTTTTCAATACGATGAGTATTATAGTAAACTTGAGATATTCTCAACAATACAGATTGTAAATAATAGGTATTTGATATAGAATTAAATATATTAAAAGACTTAATCATACTGTTTTCTTCTTCTATAATATTATAAGTCTTTCCATAGGTATCAGCCTGAGCTACTTTTACCATTCCCAAATACAGGCTGTCACACTTCTGCGCTACCTCTTCTGCTTTGGTAAATTCGACAATGGCCTTGTTATAGTCCTTCTGATAGTAATATGCAAGTCCGAGATAATAGAGGGAACGGGCGTAGTATTTACGCGGACCACGCTTTGAATAATAATCTACTGCAACCTGAGCTATGGAATCTTCGCTTACATCTATGAAATTCTTATCAAGAGCCATAGCATGCAGCAAAGCATGGCGAGCCCTTGTCCTGTCAGTCTGCAATCTGCTGCGGTCCATAGTATCAAGGATGGCAAGTGCACTGTCGGGACGTTCCATTATGAAGGTTTCTACTTCATCAAAAGTTCTGGTAATATCTCTTTGTGTGCAACCGAAAAGCGAAACAAGAAGGAGAAGAGGGATGAGGAATCGTCTTGTTATCATAGTAAAGTTCAATTATTCTGCAATATAGGACTTTTTATTGTGATTATTTCTAACTTTGTCCACTGAATGTGACAATTCAATAAATACTTATAAACCCTATCGTCTCCACCTCAAAACTCCTACAATTTAAATGACTGATAGGGCGATAGGTGGTCTTGCGTCTTTGGTGCGGGACTGCCTGTCTATCAGTAGGTTGTAGGAGACCGAGAGGTGGAACGGGAAGTCCTGCGCCATCTTTTTGTGCAGATTTCCAGAAATCAGAAATTCAGGGAAAGCTGCATTTCTCATAAAGTTTTAAAATTCACCATACTATAAGAGTATATACTTGCAACTTTCCCTTTTATATAAAACCCCACCGATGTATCGGATCAGTATGATCTTGATACATCGGTGGAGATTTTGTCAGTCAAAAGCACAAATTACCCTGAATTTGTGCTTTTGAACTTGTTTTTTCGGGTTAAAAGCACATATGTGGTCGTTTTTGTGCTTTTAACTTGAGCTTTTCGTTTTTAGAGTCTGCGGGCTCCGTCGCTGATCACTACAGGGATCACTACCGGCTCGTGGCCGTATTTCTCTGCGAATGCTGACTTTGCCTTGGCGATGAATGCATCGTAGAGCTCTGCCTTGACGAGGTTGATGGTGCAGCCTCCGAAGCCGCCACCCATGATGCGTGAACCTGTCACGCCACATTCCTGTGCCACTGTGGCGAGGAAGTCAAGCTCTTCGCATGACACTTCATAGTCCTTCGACATGCCCCAGTGAGTCTCGTACATGCGTGCTCCTACAGTCTCATAGTCGCCCTTCTCCAGAGCGTCGCACACGTCGAGGACGCGTCTCTCCTCACCGATCACATAGCGTGCGCGAAGGTAATCTTCCTCTGAGATCTGGTCCTTGATCGCCTCGAGCTGATCCATGGTAGCGCCACGGAGGAACTCCTGGCCGAGGACCTTGGCAACGCGCTCGCAAGATGCGCGGCGGTCGTTGTATGGCGAGCCTACGAGCTCATGCTTCACGCAAGAGTTCAGGAGGACGAGCTTGTAGCCGTGCTGCTCAGGGTCGAACGGGAAATATTCAAACTCCATAGAGCGGCAGTCAAGGCGCATGAGGTTGCCGGCCTTGCCGAACACTGAAGCGAACTGGTCCATGATGCCGCACTTCACGCCACAGTAGTTATGCTCTGTGCTCTGGCCGATGCGTGCGAGCTCGAACTTGTCTATGCCGAGATTGAAGAGCTCGTTGAGAGCGAATGCGAATGTGCTCTCAAGAGCTGCTGACGATGACATGCCGGCTCCGAGAGGAACGTCGCCTGCGAATACTGTGTCAAAGCCTCCGACTACGCCGCCTCTCTTCTGGATCTCACGGCATACGCCGAAGATGTAGCGTGCCCAGCTCTGTGCAGGAGCGTCCTCTTCCTTGAGGCCGAACTCGCAATACTCGTCGAGGTCAAGAGCGAAAGCGCGTACCTTGTCTGTGCCGTTGAGCTTGATCTCAGCAATCATTCCCTTGTCGATGGCGCCCGGGAACACGAAACCGCCGTTGTAATCGGTGTGCTCGCCGATGAGGTTGATGCGGCCTGCTGATGCAAAGAATTCACCCTCACACTGGAAGAGGGTCTGGAATTTTGAGGCAATTTTAGTTTTCATATTATTATGTTATTAGTTTTGTTTATGTCGGTGTGTTCTGGTGATGGTTGGAAGGTTGTGCAGGAATATGAAACTTGTCTACGTTACCCCTATCTGTTTATGTCGGTTATAAAATCTTTCAAAGATAAGAATTATCTGGTAATATTGAAACCGGAAAGTTTCAGGATTATGGGGCAGTGGTCGCTGACGCCGCCTATGTAGCGTGGGCCGGAGTATGTCCTGAGGGGTTTGAAGCCGGGATATTTCTTTTCGTATGTCATGAGGAAGGGTATCTGAAGTATGTCCATCCGGCTGTATTCTGCCAGTTTCGGACTGACGAGGAACATATCTATGAGGTCCCATCTGCCTTCATATCTTATGGTGCCGAGACCTTGCGCATAGAGGCTGTCGGACATGTTTGCAAGGATGCCGTCCAGCATGTTGAACTGATTGCCGTCCGGGTTGTCATTGAAGTCTCCCATGGCAACTATATGTGGTTCACCGACAGCGACGAGTGAGTCGCACATCTGGCGCAGGGCGAGCATGGCCGCGTCCCTTCGGGCGGCCGATGCCCCGGCCCCGCCGAACTTGGAAGGATGATGATTGACTATCAGATTGATTTTCTGTCCCATTCTGTTTTTAAGGCAGACCTGCAGGATGTCTCTGGTGGCGATTTTATTGCCATCTTCCTGAGGCACCTTCAATGAAACCGATATCTTTTCAAAGACAGATTCACGATACAGCAAAGCCACGTCGATCCCTCTCCTGTCGCCGGAGTCAAAGTGTACTATCTTATAGTCATACTTACGTAATAAGGTAGAATTCAATAATTTATACAATACTCCCTTATTCTCCACCTCCGCAAATCCTATGGCGTCCGGCATGCGTCCGCATTCCTCGCCTGCCCAGAAGATGCTTTTGGCTATGGCGTCGCACTTGGCATAGAACTTCCGCTTGCTCCACCGCCTGCCGCCAAAGGAAGAGAACTCCTTGTCCGACTCCCCCGTCCCGCCGTCTACATAGTCAAAGAAATTCTCTAAATTCCAGAACATCACCACCAGAGAATCCCCTCCGGAGCCGCCCAGACACCTGACCGACAGCAATCCCCACAGAAACAGAAAACACACAATCTTCTTCATACAATTATCTTTTATATATGTGATTATGGGGTGGAAAAACCGTGCTACCCCCTGGCCGCAGGGGGAAAGAGTATCCGTAGGATACGAAAGGGGTTGTTTTTCCACCCCATAATCACATTTTATAACCATGTACAAATGTGAAATGAAATTTCTGAAGAGGGGATAAAAAAGAGAAAAAGTTGATGTAAAAAAAAGAAATAAATGAAAGAAAAAGAAAAAGTTAGCGTAAATTTGCGCCTTGTTAATTTAAAAGCATATCAGAATGGCACTTAAATGCGGTATAGTAGGACTTCCTAATGTAGGAAAATCAACATTGTTCAACTGTGTAAGCTCAGGAAAGGCACAGAGCGCAAACTTCCCTTTCTGCACGATCGAGCCTAACATCGGATCCACCATCGTTCCGGACAAGAGACTTGAAGTGCTCGAGAGCCTCTGCAACCCAAAGAGAGTGGTTCCTGCAACTGTGGAGATCGTAGACATCGCCGGACTCGTGAAGGGAGCAAGCAAAGGTGAAGGACTCGGCAACCAGTTCCTTGCAAACATCAGGGAGACTGACGCAATCCTCCACGTCCTCCGCTGCTTCGACGACCCTAACATCGTCCATGTAGATGGAACAGTAGACCCTGTACGCGACAAGGAAGTCATCGACCTCGAGCTCCAGCTCAAGGACCTCGAGACAGTGGAAAACCGCATTGCAAAGGTGCAGAAGCAGGCTCAGACAGGCGGAGACAAGAATGCAAAGAAGCTTTTCGACCTTCTCTGCAGATACAGAGACGCGCTCCAGCAGGGCAAGTCATGCCGCACTGTAGCGCCTGAGAACGCTGAAGAAGAGCAGATGGCAAAGGAACTCTTCCTCCTCACAAACAAGCCTGTGATGTATGTCTGCAACGTGGACGAGGCTTCTGCAAAGACCGGAAACCAGTATGTGGAGCAGGTGCGTGAGGCTGTGAAGGACGAGAATGCAGAGATCCTCGTGATCGCTGCAAAGATCGAGTCCGACATCGCTGAGCTCGAGAGCTATGAGGAGCGCCAGATGTTCCTTGAGGAGATGGGACTCGAAGAGTCAGGAGTAGTAAGGCTTATCCAGAGCGCATACTCTCTCCTCAACCTCCGAACATATTTCACTGCTGGTGCAGACGAGTGCCGCGCATGGACAATCAACAAGGGAGACAAGGCGCCGAAGGCTGCAGGAGTCATCCACACAGATTTCGAGAAGGGATTCATCCGTGCGGAAGTCATCAAGTATGAGGATTTCGTGGAGCTGAAGTCCGAGGCGGCGTGCCGCGCAGCCGGCAAGCTCGGAGTGGAAGGCAAGGAGTATGTCGTTCAGGACGGCGACATCATGCACTTCCTCTTTAACGTATAAGCGACTCTAAGCAGGATTTGAGTTCATCATATGAAGGGATGGGATTGTCGGTATATATATACCTGATGATTCCATCCTTATCTGATATATATACCCTTGGGATACGTGACGAGGCGAACTTGTTATAGACCTTGCGGGTCAATTGAGCTGAATAAGGCATATTATAGGACTTTTCCGTCCAATAAGACTCTATTTCCTCCGCACCCTCTTCGCGGCTTATAAGGGCAAATCTGACCGTTTCAGGGGCATATTCATCATAAAGCCTCTGAATGGATGGAAGAGTGTTCTGACAGTCAGGGCAGGAAGTATGAAACAGGACTACACACGATACGCTGCCGATGAGATCCTCATCAGTCACCACCCGTCCGTCATTCATCTTCACAGAAAAATCAGGTAGATGATCCCCTACCTTAAGATCAGCACCGGAATCCTTCTCAAGAATGCATCCAGAGAGAAATAAAGCAGAGCAAAATGCCGCAAGACCCAGAACAAAACGCCTCATAATAAAATCAATTACCCTACAAACTTACTGATTTTTTCGGATACATCATAGAATATGGATATCTCCACTCGCTCCGCTCGGTCGATATGACATAGAAAAATCTCGGTCGATATGACATAGAAAAGAACCAGGTTGAAGGACAAAGAAAGTGACTGATAAAATAAACTTATCCACAAAATCCCGCGAATCCGTGGACAAACGATCCAAATAACGAGCTTTATCCACAGAATGGTGCTGTCTTGTGGATAGGGTCTGAATTATTTGACTGTGCCACCCTCGGCACCTGAAGTGGAGGTAGGGTAAATTTGGATGGCGTGGCCGCCCGTGGCCTCGTGAACGGGAGGGGCCCGACGCGAAGCGTTGGGAGGGATGAAGTCGGAACTTGTTCCGACGGAACCAAGCCAAATTTACCCTACCTCCACTGTCGCCATATAAATACGAAAGAAGGCGACTCACATCATGATGTGATGTCGCCTTCTTTGTGTATGTAGATCTATTAATAGAATCTTGCTGTGTTGTCCTTTACGTCAGCTGCGTCCATCATAACCGGGAGGAGCATCTGAAGATTTCTGTAGCTCATCTGCTGCTCGCGGTTCTTAGCGTCATCCTCTGTGAAGAATGCACCCTCTGTGCGGTTAGATACTGTGTAAACATATACTGCAGTATTTCCCTGGAGAGGACCGTTTACAACGCCTTCCTCAGCAACTGAAGCCGCGCCGATGAACTTGTTGTCAAGACCTGCAGAAGTGAAAGATGCAAAAGTAACATCCTCCTTTGAGCTCACTGTAGTGCCGAGAGCCTCAGCGATTGCAGCGAGGTCTGTGAGACCTTCGATCTGTGCTGCAACCTCAGCTGTCTTCTTGGCAGCTGCCTTCTCCTGATAGAGAACAGGCTTGATCCTTGCTGCAACCTCCTCAACTGGTGAATATCCTTCCTTGTGGATACCCTTGAGGGCTGCGATCACATAGTACTGGTTGTCGATAGAGATGATGTTTGAAACCTCACCTTCCTTTGCATCGAATGCCCATCTTGTAACCTCCTTGGTGTGGTTTACAGAACCGAGCTTGCTTGCGCTCTCAGGCATCCTGTTGAACGGATGAGCATAGAGACCATCCTCCTCAACCGCCTTTCTGAAGCCCTCAAGCTTGCCGCCTGCCTTTGTAGCCACTGAGTTTGCCTTTGCATAGCAAGCGCTTCTTGTAGCATCGCTTGGCTGTGCAGTCTTCTCGAGGATGGCTACCTTCTTCTTCTGAACAGGATCCTTTGTGTCAAGAACCTGGAAAAGGATACCGTTGACAGTAACCTGCTCGCCTGGCTTTACAGTCATGAGAGCCTCGAAGCCGTCCATCTGAGGAACCCACTGAGCCTCTGCCTCTGCGAGAGCAGCCTCAGCGTTCTCAATGCCAGCCTGTACATATTTAACCTGTACCTGCTCAGGAACCATGGCAGTTTCAAGAACCTTCACTGCATAGAATGAGTTGCCGTTCTGGAAGATACCTGAAGCCTCTGTTGTGTTCTGGCCGAATACATAGTCGTTTACATCCTTTGAAACAGAAGTAAGCTCACCCTCCTTGTACCACTTGTTGTCATACTGACGGTCTGACTTAGAGAGAAGGAAGCTCTTCATGTTCTCGGTAGTCTGGAACTCAGGATATACGGCAGCGATTGCGTTGTTTGTAGCAGCTACGTCGTCAGCTGAAGGAACGATGTCGATCACGACATACTCGATGTCCCTGCTTGCGATCTGCTTGTACATATCCTTGTGATCCTCGTAATACTTCTTGATCTCCTTGTCTGAAACAACGATTGTGCTGTCCTGTGCGAAACCGAAAGGAACTGCCACGAACTCAACGTCGAAAGTAGTGTTGTTGTCCTTTACCTGCTCTGCAACTGCGAGGTCATTGTTGAATGAGCTCTTTGCGAAGAGTGACTGATACTTTGCATAGAACTGGTCAGTCTTCACAGCCTCGAGAAGATTCTCCCAGAAGATCTTCATGCGGCCTGTCTCGTCTGCCTGAACGTCAGCCTCGATCTGCATGAGAAGCTCGTTGTCAAGGTTGCCCTGGAACATCTGCATGAGTACGTTTGAGATCATCTTGCCTGAAAGCATCTGATACATCTCCTCCTCACCTACGTTGAAACCTGCCTTCTTTGCTGCAGGGATGAAGAGATACTCGTTTACAAACTCCTGCCAAGCCTGCTGTCTTACCATTACGAGAGCCTCGTCACCCTGAACAGGGTTTCCGTTCATCTCGCTGATGGTGGTGATCTCCTCAACCTTTGCCTGGAAATCATTGTATGAAATTGACTTGCCGTCGATCTCTCCTACGTCATACTTTGATGACATTGATGAAGATACCGACTGAAGAGTGCTCGGATCGATGATAAACGACAAAAGCGCTACACCGATGAGCACTGTGATCAGAATTCCGAACTTAACTCGGATGGTTTCTAGAATTGCCATTGTATTGATATTTTAAAATTATTCCCAATTGAGCATTAAGGGTGCGAAGATACTAATTTTTTAACAAAGGCCCAATAAAATTGACGGAATCTATCTTGACTGCAGTGCTGTCCTGCACCACTATGCCGTAACTGTTGAACGGATTGAAGATGATAGAGTTCCTCGCACGCTGATCGGATTCCATTCCATAGCCCTGCATGAATCCGTCAGGAGAATACATCTTCACATAGCAATGAGTGTATATCTTCTCATTCTTCTGATCCCAATAGAGAGTGTCCGTCTCCATGACCTCCTCCTTGATGAGATTCTTCACCACGACGTTTCCGAAGGCCTCCCAGGTCTCCCTGCCGTCCTCATATTTGGTGTGCTTTGCATTGTCCGCAACTATCTCAGTCTCAAGAAGTCCGTCATCTGTATAGCCATAAACGGAAAATCCTTCAGGGAAGAATTCATAGCTGAGAGTGTCCCTCTCATATTTCTGCATGAGGTCTGCTGACGCCCTCATCTGTATCTTGCCGTTCTCGGACTGGACTATGAACATGTTTCTGACAGACTGGACGGGAGTCTCGTCTATCTTCAGGACCGCCGCTTCACCCAGATCGCTTTTGCAGGAATAAACGACGAAAGCAACCGCCAGAGCGGTTGCTATCATCCTGCTTATATGAAATGTCTTTTTCAAGAACTATTTCTGTGTTCTTACTGTTGTCACAGCCCTCATGCCACCACAAGAAACAGTGTATGACTGACCGTCAGTTACATCATACATGAATGCCTCGGCAGTCTGCGGATAGTAAGCTGAGTACTGTCTGATGTAGTTGTTAGCATCCTCTGCGAGTGCAGGGTCCGCGTTCTTTGCCTTCTGCATATAGTCAACCGCAACCCAGTATGGAGCTCTTCTCTCGATCTCGTTTCCGCCGCATACGGTAGAACCCCAGATGGTACCCATGAGCATGTAAGCCTTGCCGGCTACTGCAGCATCAAGCTCTACAGCCTGCTGTGCCGCCTCATAAGCCTTTGCGCTCTTTCCGTTCTTGAAGCAGAATGCTGCAAGCTGATAGAGATAGTCAGCATCTGTCGATGCATCTGACTCTGCAGAAGCAATAGCCTCTTCCATATACTTCACTGCATTGTCATAATCACCTCTGCCAGAGTAAAGTCTGTAAAGATAGAATGCTGAAGTGTGTGAAGGCTCGAGGTTGTATACTGTCTGAATTGCATTGAGGAAAAGGTCATTATCCATGCAATCCTCCGCTGTACCCATCATTCTTACAATGTTCTTTGAAAGATCAAGGTTCTGAGGATCAGCCTCATATCTTGGAGTGAAGAGAGCGATGAGGTTGTCGCAGCTTGCCACCTGGCTTGTGATGAACACACTCTCGAAGTCAGTGATTGTCTTCTCGATGCTTCTTGCCTCTACATCGTTCTTCGGAACGATCTCGCCAAGATACTGTACACCTGTCTCATAGATTCCGATCACTGTCTCAGGATCAAGCATTCCGAGCTTATAGAGATCCACTGCAGTACTGATCTGGAAAAGGAAGATGTTAGGTCTTGTCTTCGACTGTGTCTGAGCGATCACGTCAGTAAGTCCCTCAAGAAGCTTTACAGGCTCGTCCTTCATGTAGTTGTACATATCCAGAGCCTTGTTGTTGAGAGAGCTTGTAGCATATTTAGGCCAGAACTCCACTCTCTGGTTGTAAAGAGTCATAAGTGAATCAACGAGCTGTGCCTTGTATACAGGGTTGTTCTGATTCTTCTGAATGAGGTTACGCATCAGAGTTGTTCCGTCAGACAGCATAGAGTATCTTGCTGTCGGAGGACAATACTTGTATGCCTGTCTCCAGTTAGGAAGAGCAGCTTCGTAGTTCTTCTGCTTGTAGTACTCTGTGTAGTATGACAGGTACTTGATACATTCTGTGCTGTCAGGACCGTATTTACCCTGAGCAGATACCTTGCTGCTACCAAGAAGGGCCATAGCAGCTACGGAGATTAACAGTACGATTCTTTTCATGGTGTAATTATGTGTATTTTAATTATTTACTAGTTATACTGAACCTTTCTGAACCAAATGTCGTGGATGTTGAATCCTATCACGAACATCGCATATCGTTCTCTGATCATATTGTTTCTCGAATGCGCCTTCTGTCCGAAGTCCACTCCGAGAGTAAGTCCGTTGTAAAGCCTGAATACCGGAAGAGTGATGCCGAGGGTCACACCCATCGTGTTTACATTTGCTCCGTCCAGCTTGTAGTATGCCTGGTCATAATATAGGCCGGCCCTGTAGGTACATCTCCTGAAATAGTATCTGATGTCGTTTCTGTTAGGAACTATTTCGAAACCTGCCCTGAATGACTGTGAGACCGTTGATGAGAATTTAGAATCACCTGACACTCCGAATCCCTGTGTAGCGTCAAATCCCGACTTTCTCCAGTCTGACCTGAGGTAGTCTACCTCCGCCATCCATTTTTCTCCTCCCTTGACAGCAATACCTACTCCAAGCTCATCTGCAAATCTCACGCCAGCGCCTTTGAGGCCCACTGCACTGTATTTCAGGGTATCGGTCACACCTGACTGATTTGCATATCTGTAATTGGTTGCCTCTCCCTTCATTCCGGTTCCCAGCCTGTATGTCGCTCCGATGGTCACAGACACGTCACCGGCTATCTTCTGCTCATACTGAAGTCCGAACTTGCCTGTCACTCCCCTTACCATAAGGTCGCTTCCGCTGTTGACTGACCTGTAGGAAGCATTGGAGTAATCCATGTTGGTGACCTTGTCCAGATTTCCGAAGTAATATATAAGCTCGGCACCGAGTGAAAGCCTCTTCCAGAATGTGACACCTGCACCGGCAAAAAGCTGATAGACGCTTCCTGTTCCGAACGAATCGTATGAGATGTTTCCTGTGTTTCCTATGATGTTCGGATCTGTCTCCACTGAAGAGAAGTCATATCCCATGTCGCTGAACGGAGTGATTCCGACCATGAATGCAGACGACCTGTAGATCGGGAAGCTCATCACGAAGTTGTAGATGTTGAACGTGTTGTGAGCGGACTTGAGGTCTCCCTGCCTGAATACATTGTTGCTCTGCGCCAGGCCGAAGTCAGCCATGAAAGAGAGCGAGTCTCTTGCTGTGACAGCCGCCGGGTTGAGATAATTGATGAATCTTCTGTTTCTGGTTGCTACTCCGACTCCTCCCATACTTTTGTTGAAGGCAGTACCCTGCTTCGATATGTCTCCTATGCCGTAGATAGAGTATGGAGAATATGCGCCATAAGTACCGTCCTGCGCTGACGCAACGGCACCCATAACGAAAAATACTGCAATCAAAAGTATTCTTTCTATCTTATTGATCATGTTCTAAAGCTATTAAAGCCAACCCCATAAGTACGAGGTTACAAACTACAAAGATGGAGTTTTTCCGCCTTTTTGCAAAATAAATCGCATCACCACCTGTAAAAACACATATATTTTCGGGTCTGCTGGAAACATACCCGTCGATTTCGAACATCATTCCTGAAATGACGCCGGTATTTATGGACGTAGCAATATCCGTACCAATCTCGGGAACCTCTTCCGGAGCATCGAGAAGCGGAAGCGACTTGGAATATCTGTAAAGCGATCTGAATCTGGTGTGACAGCCCGGTGAAATGGATCCTCCCTCATACTTTCCTTCCTTGTCTATGAAATCTATGGCGAACACTGTTCCGAAATCGAAGATTGTGCAGCTGCGACCTTTGAAAAGGTAGCGCGCTGCTATCACGGAAGCTGCTCTGTCAGGAGTCAGATATGAAGGTATGTCGTATTTTTCCTCCAGCATTGCGCTGTCAAGGATTATCATGTCGTCACACTCCTTGCGGAGTCTTTCTACATGCTGCTCGGAAAATGTACGGACGCTGCTCAGTACGATAAGCTCCGGTCTTGATTTGGCAGTAAGTGAAAGAATGAAGTCCATCATTCTTTCACCCTGATATCTGAATGTCTTGCCGAGGGTCATGCCGTCGGCCCAGGAAGCTTTCAAGGCAGTGTTGCCTATGTCTATCAAAAGAGTTGTCACCTTTATCCTGTTTATCAGTGCAAAAATAAAAAATATTACAACATCTTCAATATTTCATGCGCCCTGGCTATGCTGTCTACGTTTCTCACTATGATCCTGAGCCTTCCGTCAGGCTGCTTCACTTCGAAAAGCCTTGCATTCTTGTTGACGTTCTCAAGCACTTTCGAGAAACGGGCTGACCTGTAATACTGAGAGAGAGGATTGGAGATGAAGAAGGCGATCATGACTCCATTCTTTATGATTATCTTCTCAAAGCCAAGCTTCTTGCCCAACTGCCTGATCCTGACTATGTCAAACAGTCTTTCCAGCTCCATAGGCATCTTGCCGAAACGGTCTGTCAGCCTGTTTCTCATGCTGACAAGTTCCTTCTCGGAAGTGAGAGAGTCAAGTTCCTTGTATATCCTGATTTTCTCTGCAGTCAGGTCTATGTAGCTGTCTGGTATGAGAGCGAGCTGGTCCGTCTCGATAGTACAATCTGAAATGAATGACTCAGCAGTGCTCTTTGTGGTGATGCCTGTCTCTACACCAAGCTCCTCCATTGCCTCGGCAAGTATCTTCTGATATGTCTCGAAGCCCATGTCGGTTATGAATCCGCTCTGTTCCGCACCGAGCAGGTTTCCTGCTCCGCGGATGTCAAGGTCCTGCATGGCTATGTTGAAGCCGCTGCCCAGGTCCGAGAAGGACTCTATGGCCTTGAGGCGGCGGCGGGCATCTTCTGTGATGGACACCAGCGGCGGAACTATGAGGTAGCAGAAGGCGCGACGGTTGGAGCGTCCTACGCGGCCGCGAAGCTGGTGCAGGTCGCTCAGGCCGATGTTCTGCGCCTGGTTTATTATTATGGTATTGGCATTAGGAATGTCAAGGCCGTTCTCGATGATCGTCGTGCAGAGAAGCATGTCATAGTCCCCTGCCATAAAGTCAAGTATCTTGTTTTCAAGCGCTTTAGCCTCCATCTGACCATGCGCCACGCATATCTTCATGTCAGGCACAAGCCTGTGCAGGATGTCGTGCACCGACTGAAGTTCCTCCACCCTGTTGTGAACGAAGAACAGCTGTCCGCCTCTTCCAAGCTCATAATTGATGATCTGCTTTATCTCGTCATGGTCGAAAAGCATGATTTCCGTCTGGACAGGGATCCTGTTAGGCGGAGGAGTATTTATGATGGAAAGGTCGCGGGCTCCCAGAAGCGAGAACTGGAGCGTTCTCGGGATCGGAGTGGCCGTAAGGGTAAGAGTGTCCACCGAGGCCTTGAGCTGACGGAGCTTCTCCTTGGCCCCTACTCCGAACTTCTGTTCCTCGTCGATGATGAGAAGTCCGAGGTCCTTGAATTCAAATCCCTTTCCTATGAGCTTATGAGTACCTATGACTATGTCGAGCGTGCCTGCCTTGAGCCTGTTCTTTATGTCGGTTATTTCCTTTGCAGTCCTCAGACGGCTTACATAATCTATATTGCAAGGGAAGTCCTTCAGACGGCTCAAGAATGTCTTGTAATGCTGCAGGGCGAGGATGGTTGTAGGAACAAGGACAGCAACCTGCTTGCTGTCCGCAACCGCCTTGAATGCAGCGCGGACGGCGACTTCAGTCTTGCCGAAGCCCACATCGCCGCAGACAAGCCTGTCCATAGGGCAGTCGTCCTCCATGTCGCGCTTGACGGCCTGTACTGCCTTTTCCTGGTCCGGAGTGTCCTCATACATGAATGAAGATTCCAGCTCCTGCTGGAGATATGTATCGGCCGAAAACGCAAATCCTTTTGAACTCTTGCGCTTCGCATATAGCTGGATAAGATCCTTCGCTATGTCCTTTACCTTCGATTTAGTGCTGGCCTTCAGGCTCTGCCATACCTTCGATCCGATCTTATGGATCTTCGGAGGCTCGGAGTCCTTTGACTTATACCTGGATATCTTGTGAAGCGCGTGTACAGAAACGAAGACGACATCGTTGTCCTTGTAGACAAGTTTCACCACCTCATGCATCCTTTCCTTGTCGTCCTTCATGCGCACAAGGCCGCCGAATATTCCCACTCCATAATCTATATGGACAATATAATCCCCTATTGAGAATGACGTAAGGTCGTTTATGGTCAGCTGCTCGCTCTTCTCCACTGTACGGCGGAGGCTCACACGATGGAATCTGTCGAATATTTCATGGTCGCTGTAGCAGCATACCTTGTCGTCATGGTCTATGAATCCGTTGTGTATGTTGCAATGCGGAATGAATTCGGGCATTATGCCGGAATTCTGCATAAGGATGGACTTCAACCTGTCCAGCTGGGACTGCTTTTCACCATATATCCTGACACGATATCCTTCCTCCAGGCGCTTGCGGATGTCTTCGGTGAGAAGTTCGAAGTTCTTGTTGAATACCGGCTGGGGCGCTATGTTGAAGCGCACCGCATCCTCTCCCTGACGGGACAGGGGCACTTCCATGTATATCCTGGTAAAACGCTCCAGAAGCGGATAGAAGGCCTGATCCTTATACATGTCCGACGAATCGAGCCATATGAGAGATGACGACGGAAGAATGTCTGCAATCTGCACCAATGTCTCGCTCTCTTCGTCCCCTCCGGCCAGGTCCGGATATATTTCAGCAGACACTACCTTCTCCTTTGAAAGCTGGGTGTTGCAGTCGAATATGTTTATGGTCTCTATCTCATCTCCGAAGAACGATATTCTGAACGGATCGTTATATGAATATGAGAATATGTCCACTATGGCTCCCCTGACGGCGAACTGTCCCGGCTCGGAAACAAAATCCACCCTTTCGAATCCGTTGCTGAAGAGAGACTCGACTATATCATCATGGCTTATTTCGTCCCCGACCGAAAACTTCATCAGGGATTCGCGGATCTTCGAAGCAGTCGGCACTCCTTCTGCGAAAGCTGAAGGATATGTGACGATGACCAGCTTGCCTTCCTTATAATCTATTATCTTTCCTATTGCTGATGTCCTCTGGACTCCGAGAGAGGCCTTGTAGTTGCTCTTTTCGAGCCTGCGGCCGGAATCAGGAAGGAAGAAGACGCAGTCTCCTTCCATTAGATTATATAAGTCTACGGAACAATATTCCGCAGTCTCCCTGTCGGGAAGGACGATGACCTGCACGCCATCATAGTCCAGCTGAGATACGGCAAACCATCTGGCGGAAAGGAAGAGCCCGGAGCAGAAAATCTCGGATCCGGACGATGCGCTCTCCAGCTTTCGGGCTATGGCGTTTATGGATTTTGAACTTATTAACATTTAGCCTTGTTTTCGGTTGAAAACCTGTTCATAACCCTGTTGATAAAGACTGAAAACTAAATTGGCGAAAGATTTTTTTCCGTATATAACGGCACTTGAAATTTATTTCAAAATTTTTCATCAACTTTTTTCCAAGAACTTCACAGCAGGCTTTTCAACAGATAAGAACATTATAACTACCTGACAGTCAACGTTGATTTGTGGTTATCAACATATCAACAGGGAAATAATCAAAATCATTCTTTTAAATAAATATATCTATATTTGTATATAATTTGATTTGACTATGACCACAGACTTCGATCCGCACAATGTCAACGAAGGCAAAGATAAGGATTTCGACGGAATTATCCGTCCGCAGGAGCTCCAAGATTTCACAGGCCAGGACAAGATAGTAGCCAACCTCAAGATTTTCGTCGCTGCGGCGAAGATGAGGGGCGAAGCTCTCGACCACTGCCTGTTTCACGGCCCTCCAGGCCTCGGAAAGACCACGCTGGCACATATCATCGCCAACGAGCTCGGAGTGAACATGAAGGTCACTTCCGGCCCGATTCTGGACAAGCCGGGCGATCTGGCGGGACTTCTGACATCCCTGGAGGAAGGCGATGTCCTTTTCATAGATGAGATACACAGACTCTCCCCTGTCGTCGAGGAATATCTTTACTCGGCGATGGAAGACTTTGTCATAGATATAATGATAGATAAAGGTCCGGGAGCACGTTCTGTGCGCATTTCGCTTAATCCGTTCACGCTCGTGGGAGCGACCACCCGCAGCGGTCTGCTCACTTCCCCGCTCCGCGCCCGTTTCGGCATCACGTGCGCGATGGAATATTATGACACTCCTACCCTTGTAAACATTGTGAAAAGAAGCGCTAATATATTAAAGGTATCCATAGAGCAGGATGCGGCATACGAAATAGCGCTCCGCAGCCGCGGCACTCCGCGTATCGCGAACTCGCTCCTGCGTCGCGTCCGCGACTTCGCCCAGGTGATGGGCAGCGGAAGCATCGACCTTGCCATAGCAAGGTATGCTCTTGACGCTCTTAATATAGATAAGCGCGGACTTGACGCTATAGACAACAAGATCCTCAAGACAATCATCACCAAGTTCAAGGGAGGTCCGGTGGGAGCCAACACCATAGCGACAGCCGTGGGCGAAGATCAGGGTACTCTCGAGGAGGTTTATGAGCCGTTCCTCATCAAGGAAGGATTCATCATGAGGACACCTCGCGGAAGAGAGGCCACCGAGCTCGCATACCGTCATCTGGGACTGGAGAGAGGTAATATTAATATGGATGATCCATCATTGTTTTAACTTAACCTATCATAAATAATAGGTAATAGGGCGATTTAGTTGGTAAATCGCCCTATTTTCGTTAAACTTGTGCCGAAATTTCACTAACACTCTATAAAAATGGCCGAAAAACTTATTTCTAAGATTCCTGAGGGACCTTTGTCAGAGAAATGGACAAAGCACAAATCTCAGATCCGTGTTGTCAGCCCTGGCAACAAAAGAAAAATGGAAGTCATTGTGGTAGGAACCGGTCTCGGCGGAGCATCTGCAGCTGCTTCGCTCGGAGAGCTTGGCTACAATGTGAAGGTGTTCTGCATCAGCGACTCACCTCGTCGTGCTCACTCTATCGCAGCACAGGGTGGTATCAATGCAGCTAAGAACTACCAGAACGACAACGACTCTGTCTATCGTCTCTTCTACGACACAATCAAGGGAGGAGACTATCGTGCACGCGAGGCTAACGTCTATCGTCTTGCCGAGGTCAGCAACAACATCATTGACCAGTGCGTTGCACAGGGTGTTCCTTTTGCAAGGGAATACGGCGGACTTCTCGCCAACCGCTCTTTCGGAGGTGCGCAGGTTAGTCGTACCTTCTACGCCCGCGGTCAAACCGGACAGCAGCTCCTTCTCGGTGCATACGCTGCCCTGAACCGTCAGATTGCAGCCGGCACTGTAAAGAGCTACCCACGTTATGAGATGCTTGATGTAGTCCTCATCAACGGTGAGGCAAAGGGTATCATCGCAAGAAACCTTGTAACAGGCAAGATCGAGAGATTCGGAGCACACGCTGTGGTTATCGCTACAGGTGGTTACGGAAACACTTACTTCCTCTCTACCAATGCAATGAACTCTAACGGTTCTGCAGCTTGGCAGTGCTACAAGAAGGGTGCTTTCTTCGCAAACCCTTGCTTCGCTCAGATCCACCCTACATGTATCCCTGTACACGGAGATCAGCAGTCAAAGCTTACTCTCATGTCAGAGTCTCTCCGTAACGACGGACGTATCTGGGTGCCAAAGAGCATGGAGGACGTAAAGGCTCTCCGCGCAGGTACAAAGAAGCCTTCAGACATCGCTGAAGAAGATCGCGACTACTATCTCGAGCGTCGCTACCCTGCTTTCGGTAACCTCGTTCCACGTGACGTTGCTTCACGTGCAGCAAAGGAGCGTTGCGACGCAGGTTATGGTGTGAACAACACAGGTCTTGCAGTATTCCTTGATTTCAAGACAGCTATCGAGCGTCTTGGCGAGGATGTGATCAGAGCAAGATACGGTAACCTCTTCCAGATGTATGAGAAGATCACTGACGTGAACCCATATAAGGAGCCTATGATGATCTATCCTGCAATCCACTACACTATGGGTGGTATCTGGGTAGACTACAACCTCCAGACAACAGTTCCTGGTCTCTACGCTATCGGTGAGGCCAACTTCTCTGACCACGGTGGAAACCGTCTCGGCGCATCTGCCCTCATGCAGGGTCTTGCTGACGGTTACTTCATCCTCCCTTACACTATCGGCGATTATCTCGCAGGCAAGTTCAAGGAGCCTAAGACTGACATCAACGCACCTGAGTTTGCTGAGGCTGAGAAGGCTGTTACCGACAAGATCGAGAAGCTTTTCGCTGTCAAGGGTAAGAGATCTGTTGATTCATACCACAAGGAACTCGGTCACATCATGTGGGAGTATGTAGGTATGGCACGTAACGAGGCTGGTCTTAAGAAGGCTATCGAGCTTATCCAGGCTCTCAAGAAGGATTTCTGGAAGAACGTATTCGTGGCTGGTGAGAACGGTGAGTTCAACCAGGAGCTCGAGAAGGCTCTCCGCCTCGTTGACTTCTTCGAAATCGGTGAGCTCATGGCTCGCGACGCTCTCAACAGAAACGAGTCTTGCGGAGGTCACTTCCGTGAGGAGATGCAGACTGAAGAGGGTGAGACCAAGCGTGACGACGAGAACTACATGTACGTTGCGGCTTGGGAGTACAAGGGTGAGGATGTTGAGCCAGAGCTCCACAAGGAACCACTTGTATATGAGAACATTAAGATAGCTACCAGAAACTATAAAGACTAATTAGACATGGATTTGACATTGAAAGTATGGCGTCAGAAAAACGCCAAGGCTCAAGGACATTTTGAGACCTACAAGGTTAAGAATATCTCCTCTGACAGTTCATTCCTCGAGATGCTCGATATCCTCAATGAGCAGCTTATTGCTGAGGGTGTAGATCCGGTAGCTGTCGAGAAGGGATGCAAGAGCAGCGGTCCGGTTTCATTCGACCACGACTGCCGCGAAGGTATCTGCGGTGCTTGCTCACTTTACATCAACGGCCGTGCACACGGACCAGACGATGAGGTGACAACATGCCAGCTTCATATGCGTAAGTTCAAGGATGGCGATACTATCACTATCGAGCCTTGGAGAGCAAAGGGATTCCCTGTAATCAAGGACCTCGTTGTAGACCGTCAGGCTTATGACAAGATCCTCCAGGCAGGCGGATACGTATCAGTAAGAACAGGTGGTGTTCCGGACGGAAACGCTATTCCTATTCCTTACGAGCAGGCTGAGGAGAGCATGGACGGTGCAGCATGTATCGGTTGCGGTGCATGTGCAGCTACATGTAAGAACGGTTCGGCTATGCTTTTCGTTGCAGCTCGCGTAAGCTCGCTCGCACTTCTCCCACAGGGAAAGGTAGAGGGAGCAAAGCGTGCAAAGGCTATGGTTGCAAAGATGGACGAGCTCGGATTCGGTGCTTGTACCAACACCAAGGCTTGTGAGATGGAGTGCCCTAAGCACATCACAGTAACTCACATCGCGCGTCTCAACCGCGAATTCCTCGCTGCAAAGCTTCAGGACTAATATCTTGAATAATAAATAATTAAGGTGGTCATTCAATCGAGTGACCACCTTTTTTATGTGATATTTCATAGATAGTTGATTCCGTTGACCCCCGGCCCGCACCTGCGGTGCTTACCCACCCCCTAGCCGTGGGTGGCACGTCAACTCCATCAATCTATCTATGAAAAATAATTACCATAAGAAATTATCGAATGGATAGCGGCCTGCGTGGATTTCTGCTACCATTTTGTAGAGGTCTCCCCTGAGCTTGTCTATGCCGATCTTTTCTCTTGCCGATATGAATATGCATGGAGTGTTTTCCTTGGCTATCCAGCTGTTCTTGAACTCCTCGAGAGTATAGTTTATCTGCTTCTTAGGCTCAAGCGAGAACTCATCGTACTCCTCATATCTGTATGCATCTATCTTATTGAATACCACAAATATAGGCTTATCTATAGCCTTTATATCCTTAAGAGTCTCCTCTACTACCCTGATATGATCCTCAAAGTTCGGATGTGATATGTCTACCACATGCATGAGAATGTCCGCCTCGCGCACCTCGTCCAGCGTACTCTTGAAGGCCTCCACCAACTGATGAGGCAGCTTTCTGATGAAACCTACCGTGTCACTGAGGAGGAACGGCACATTTTCAATCACCACCTTCCTTACTGTAGTATCAAGCGTAGCAAAAAGCTTGTTTTCTGCGAAAACGTCGCTTTTAGCGAGTAAATTCATCAAAGTACTCTTGCCTATGTTAGTATATCCTACAAGTGAAATACGGACAAGAGAACCGCGGTTTCCGCGCTGTGAAGCCATCTGCTTGTCCACCTTCTTGAGCTGCTCCTTCAGCTTTGAAATCTTGTCCTGGATGATTCGGCGGTCCGTCTCGATCTGGGTCTCTCCCGGACCCCTCATTCCAATACCTCCCTTCTGTCTTTCAAGGTGCGTCCACATCCTGGTAAGGCGTGGGAGAAGATATTGATACTGAGCAAGTTCCACCTGCATCTTCGCATATGCTGTCTTTGCCCTCTGAGCGAAGATGTCGAGGATAAGATTAGTTCTGTCGAGAATACGGATATTAAGCTCTCTTTCTATGTTTCTGAGCTGGGTTGGAGACAGTTCGTCATCGAAGATCACAACCTCGATTTCGTTTTCTTCTATGTATTCTCTTATCTCCTGAAGCTTACCGCTTCTGATGTAAGTCCTTGAATCCGGACGGTCTACTTTCTGTATAAATTTCTTGACGCCGATGGCTCCCGCAGTCTCTGCGAGAAACTCAAGTTCATCAAGATATTCCATCACCTGGCGTTCGTCATCGTTCTGCTTTATGACTCCGACGAACACTGCTTTTTCCTGGTGCTGTGCTTCTGTTATTTTTGCCATTATTTTATAATTAGATCCTTCACTTTGTTCAGGATTACGTAATAAATAAGTCCGGTCAAGAGTATTATCGGACTTATTAAATATTTGTTATTCAGATAATTATCTAAGCTGGAAGATAACTGGGAAGGTGTAGGTTACAGGAACCGCGCGGTCTCTCTGCTTTCCTGGCTTCCACTTTGGAGACATTGATACTACGCGAACTGCCTCCTTGTCAAGTGATGGGTCAACACCACGGAGAACCTTTACCTTGGTAACTGATCCGTCCTTCTCTACTGTGAACTGGAGGGTTACACGACCCTGAACACCGTTTTCCTTTGCAATCTCAGGATAAACGAGTCTTGAGTTCACCCACTTTGAGAACTGGTTTGCATCACCACCCTGGAATGAAGGCTTCTCCTCTACGAGCTGGAACGGAATCGCCTCTTCTTCAACGACTTCCTCCTCTACTTCTACGTAGTCCATGATCTCTACTCCGAGGCTTGCGTCATCCTCAAGGTTCATAAACATGTCGTCCTCGATCTCGATCTCGTCGTCCACGATGTCGATCTGGTCTGAAAGAACTGGAATCTTTGGTGCTGCTGGTGGTGGCGGAGGTGTCTCCATCTGAGTTGAGATCATTTCCTCCTCTATGAGTACTTCAGTGTTGTCCTCAAGAACAGCAGTCTCAGTTTCTGTTGATGTCCACTCGAATGCAAAAAGTGTGATTGCAAGAGATACGACAAGTCCGATTTCAACAAAAAGCAGCTTCTTGTTCTCCAAGTTAGCTTTTTCTGACTTTTTAATTTCCATATCTGTTTATGTTTTTATATTCTCATTTTGCCCGGTAAAGTTAGAAATTATATTTTTTATTTCAAACTTTTTATACAATTTGTAGATTTGCATAAAATTTCAATTTATGATATCATATTATTTCGAGGACACTGATTTTATCTTTAAAGGAAAGACTCTGACCAATCGCTGGCTTCGTCTGGTTGCCGAGAGCGAGATCCGCAGGATAGGGGACATCTCCATTATTTTCTGTTCGGACAATTATATTCTTGATGTAAACCAGAGATTTCTTCAGCACGATTATTTCACTGATATCATAACTTTCGATTACTGTGAAGGGGAGAAGCTGTCTGGTGATCTCTTCATCAGCGTAGACTCAGTCCGCGAGAATGCTCTCGAATATGGCACAGAATTCAAGGACGAGCTCAACAGGGTCATCGTTCATGGTATCCTTCACCTTATAGGATATGACGACCATTGCGAGGAGGATATCGCCCAGATGAGAAGCAAAGAGAATTATTATCTTTCTTTAAGAGAACTCTTGTAGCATGCAGAAGCATTATGATATAATAGTAGTAGGTGGTGGACATGCGGGATGCGAAGCGGCTATGGCGGCTTCGAGGATGGGATCGTCGGTCCTTCTGATTTCCATGGACATGAACAAGTTCGGACAGATGTCCTGCAATCCCGCTATAGGCGGAATTGCCAAGGGACAGATTGTCCGCGAGATTGACGCGCTTGGTGGTTACACCGGAATCATCACTGATGCTTCAACTCTTCAGTTCCGCATGCTTAACAGGTCAAAAGGACCGGCAATGTGGAGTCCTCGTGCTCAATGCGATAAAATCCAATTTTCTCTGTATTGGCGAAAAATCCTCGAAAGTGCCTGTAAATTAGATATTTACCAAGATTCTGTGACAAATTTTCTTTTTGAGAATTCAAAAATCACGGGGGTACGTACGACTACAGGCGCAATTTTCAATTCTCAAGCGGTTATCCTGACTGCCGGAACCTTCCTTGACGGACGTCTTTTCATCGGGCGCAATATGTTCGAAGGAGGAAGGATAGGGGAGTTGCCTTCTCATGGTCTGACTCAGCAGTTGGTAGAGATGGGTGTCAAGACTGCAAGAATGAAGACTGGAACTCCGCCTCGAATCGATATCTCTTCAGTCGACACTTCAAAGATGATCCATCAGTTCGGAGATGAGAACCCTGACAAGTTCTCATATCTTCCTTTCCTTTCGACTGCTCAGAACGGAACTCCGCAGATGCCTTGCTTTATCGTTCATACCAATCAGAAGGTTCACGATATTCTAAGAAGCGGCTTTGCTGACTCACCTTTGTTTTCAGGAATGATTACCGGCATCGGTCCTCGCTACTGTCCTAGCATTGAAGACAAGTTGAGAACTTTTGCAGACAAGACAGAGCATCAGCTTTTCCTTGAGCCTGAGGGTAGGGGAACAAACGAGTATTATCTCCAGGGATTTTCATCGTCTCTTCCGCTTGATGTCCAGATGGAGGCTCTGCATAACATAGAAGGTTTGGAAAATGCTAAGGTTTTCAGACCAGCCTATGCAGTTGAGTATGACTACTTTGACCCTACTCAACTTAAACCGACACTTGAGCTTAAGAACATTGAAAATCTGTATTTCGCGGGTCAGATAAACGGAACAACAGGATACGAAGAAGCTGCTGCTCAGGGACTTATCGCCGGAATGAATGCCCATCTCAAGATATATGGGAAGGATCCGTTTATCCTCAAGAGGGACCAGGCATATATTGGTGTTCTTATTGATGATCTTATTACCAAGGGAGTCGATGAGCCATATAGAATGTTTACCTCCAGGGCAGAGTATCGCATACTCTTGAGGCAGGATAATGCCGATTTGAGATTGACTCCATTGTCGTATCAATCAGGCCTTGCAGATGCCTACAGGTATGATTTTACTATGAGAAAGTATGACTCGGCAGAACGCTTCAATCAGTTCTTTGCCGATGCTGCTGTCAAGCCTGAATACGTAAATGATTATCTCGAGTCAGTATCTTCTTCTACTATTGATTCTCGTCGAAGAATCTCTGAATTGATAGCACGTCCGCAGACTTCAATATCTAAATTATTTGATTTGGTTCCACGTGGAACATTTTCTAAATTCAATATAGATTTGGATGCGGAATTTGCTTCTCCTATATCTGGTCTTTTAAGTCCTGATACAAAGTACTCAGATCTTATACAATATTCGAAGAGGGGAGACATAGCCAGACATTTTGCTGAGAAGTATCCGGATGACATTTCATATCAGGATGCAGCTTATATCTTACAGTATAATACTGAGTATCCGGTATCGCTCTTGGAGCAAGATGCCATGGATGAAAAAGTGTCGGCAAATTACAAGCGTGAGATCCTGGAATCGTCTGAAATATCCATTAAATATAAGGGATACATCCAGCGTGAGCAACAGATGGCAGATAAGATAATGAGGCTTGAAAATCTCACTATACCGGAAGATTTTGATTTTGACAGGGTGGAGAGTCTGTCCATAGAATGTCGTCAGAAGCTTAAGAAATATGCTCCTCGGACTATTGCTCAAGCTTCGAGAATTTCAGGAGTCTCACCGGCGGATATATCCGTGCTTTTAGTTTACTTTGGTAGATAAAAACAGAAAATTGTTCCACGTGGAACAATTTTCTTATATAAACTAATATTTTTTGCTTAAAGTCTCTTAAGACCAAGTTTGATTATTTCTTCCAGAGTAGCGTTCGGATGTTCTTTCAGAACTGCTGCCACAGCCTTGTTGACATTGGCTTTTGTAAATCCCAGCATAACGAGAGCAGTAGTTGCTTCTTCGACTGCCGCGCTGTTTTCAGCAGGGGAGAACAGAGCGACATTTTCGCTGCCGCCACCTTTGACAACCTTGTCCTTAAGCTCCAGAATCAGGCGCTGAGCTGTCTTCAGACCGATACCTTTGATACTTTTGATCTTGTTTATGTCTTCTGCAAGAATGGCATTTCTTATCTCGTCAGCACTCAATGACGACAACATCATTCTGGCTGTATTTGCTCCGATTCCGGACACTCCGATCAGCAGTCTGAAGAGCTCTCTTTCGTCTTTTGTGGCAAATCCGTAATACAGTTCTTCATCTTCTCTGAGGTAGTGATGGATGTATATTTTTGCTTCCTTCTTACCATTGAGACCTTCGTATGTCTGCAATGAAATCAGAATTCTGTAACCTATTCCGTTATTGTCCAGAACCGCTTCAGCGGCTGTCAGTTCTTCAAGATTTCCTTTGATGTAGTCTATCATTTCCGTCTGTATTTTGTAGTAATTGCAAAATTATGATAAAATCCTGTAAAAGAAAGATTGTTTTTGCTAAATTTGCGAGTTATTTGCTTGCAGCAAATCGTAGATTTGAGATATATGGATATACAGCACATAAGAAATATGTTCCCGTCACTTTCTCGCAAAGTGTATGGAAAGGATCTTGTGTACTTTGACAATGCCGCAACCAGTCAGAGAGTGCAGACCGTACTCGATGAGTGGAACAGGATAAGTTCGGAGTCCAATGCCAATATCCATAGGGCAGTGCACAGGCTCGCAGATGAGGCGACCCAGGCTTATGAGGGGGCGAGGGACGCTGTGAAGGAGTTCCTCAATGCCGCAGGCAGGGAGGAACTCATCTTCACCAGCGGAACGACCGCCGCTGTCAACCTGGTTGCTTTCTGCTATGGTGAAGCCTTCGTGGGGGAAGGTGACGAGGTGATAGTGACCGAAGCAGAGCATCATTCCAACATAGTTCCATGGCAGATGATGTGTAAGCGCAAGGGAGCGGTACTGAAGGTTCTGCCGGTTGATGACAGTGGTCATCTCATGATTGAAAAGCTCGAAGAACTCATCTGTGAGAGGACAAAGATCATGGCTGTAACCCATATTTCGAATGTCCTCGGACTTATAAATCCGGTAAAGGAAATCATAGATAAATGTCACAGCAGGGGAGTTCCTGTTCTGGTTGACGGAGCGCAGGGTGCTGTTCACTGCAAGGTTGATGTGCAGGAGATGGACTGTGATTTCTATGTGTTCTCAGGACATAAGCTTTACGCTGCAACAGGTACCGGAGTACTATACGGCAAGAAGAAATGGCTCGATGCGATGCCTCCATATATGGGTGGAGGGGAGATGGTCGGAACTGTTTCATTCAAGGAAACGACCTATGCTCCGCTTCCGATGAAGTATGAGGCCGGCACTCAGAATTTTGCTTCAGCAGCGACGCTAAAACATGCTTTAGAATTTGTTAACTTATTGAATGATAATGAGTTAATTAAATATAACGATAAAATCAAGGATTACTTGCTGGATTATTTCAACAATGATCCGAGAATCAGACTCTATGGTGTTCCTCATGGAACATCAGAGGAAAAGATTCCTCTTTTTTCGTTCACAGTGCAATGTGTTCATCACGAAGACCTGGCCCTTATTCTTGACAAGATGGGCATTGCCGTAAGGTCTGGACAGATGTGTGCAGAGCCGGTTATGGACAGGTTCGGAGTGACTGGAATGCTGCGCGCTTCACTGGCACCGTACAACACGATGGAAGAGGCTGAATATTTTGTGAAATGCTTGAATAAGGCAATTGACATGTTGATATAAGGAAAATGACACTGATAGAAGCGGAAAACGCCATTGTCGAGGAGTTCTCGATGTATGAGGAATGGCTTGACAAATATGAATATCTGATCGAGTTGGGAAAGTCCCTCCAGGACTATCCTGAGTCGGCAAAGACTGATGACAGGCTTATAAAGGGCTGTCAGTCAAGAGTATGGCTTGATTATAAGATAGAAGACGGCAAGGTTATGTTCAATGCTGACAGTGATGCCATCATCACCAAGGGAATAATATCATTGCTTATAGGACTCTATTCAGGACGCACTCCGCAGGAGATACTTTCGTCAGACTTTTCTGTTGTTGAAAAGATAGGTCTGAAGGAGAATCTTTCCCCGACAAGGGCAAACGGACTGGTATCGATGATTGCTAAGATCAGAGAAGTGGCTTATGGGGCTCAAGGATTGGTTTAAAAAGAAGTCTGCGGAGATTGCAGAGGAAGAGAAGGAAAGAAAGATGAGACTTGAAAGAGATATAATCATGGCTCTCAGGCAGGTCTATGACCCTGAGATTCCGGTGAATGTATATGACCTCGGACTAATATATGAGGTGAAGGTCGATGACGACCACAATGTGTATATACAGATGACTCTGACAGCACCGAACTGCCCGATGGCAGACTATGTCGTGGAGCAGGTGAGAGCTGCTGTAGCAGATGTTCCGGGAGTTGTGAGCGTAAGGGTGGACCTTGTGTTCGAGCCTGAATGGGACAAGAGCAGAATGTCTGAGGAGGCGTTGGTCGAGCTCGGACTTGACGATTGAAGAGCAGAGGACCGGGAACTTGTGGGGGCCGGTCCGAAGAACACTGAAAAGGTTGAGCTTTACCTGTCGCTCGGCTCGAATTTGGGCGACAGAAGAAAGAACATAGAGGATGCGATAAGTTGCCTCAATATGGAGTTTGGGAGGCCATATAAGGCCGTTTCCTCGTTTATTGAGACAGAGCCATGGGGCTTTGAGTCGAGTGAGAAGTTCATAAACGCCGCAGTGCTGTACGAACTTGAACTTCCGAAAGGATATAATCCCGAAGCACAGGGCCTCATGATCCTGGAGATATGCAAGGATATCGAAAGGAAGATGGGAAGGACCGAGCCGCCGAAGTATGATGAGAAGGGGGAGAGGATATATGCCTCGCGGCCTATAGACATAGACATATTGCTGCTTGGCGACAACAGGATAGATTGTCCGGAGCTGACGGTTCCGCACAGGCTGATGTATGATAGGGATTTTGTGATGATCCCGTTGCGTGAGATCGCCGGTAAAGCCGTCGCTGACGTCATTCCCGACCTGATCGGGGATCAGTAATGACAATATTAAAACTAAAATAAGATTATGACACAGGAAGAACTTTTCAAAATTCTCGTAGCTCACTGCAAGGAGTATGGATTCATTTTCCCTTCAAGTGAGATCTACGACGGTCTTGGAGCCGTTTATGACTATGGTCAGCTCGGTTCTGAGCTTAAGAACAACATCAAGAGATATTGGTGGGAGGCCATGACAAGGCTTCATGAGAATATTGTCGGTATCGACGCAGCTATCTTCATGCATCCACGCACTTGGGAGGCATCAGGACACGTAGGTGCTTTCAACGATCCTCTCATCGACAACAAGGATTCAAAGAAGAGATATCGCGCTGACGTTCTCATCGAGGACTACATCGGAAAGCTCGAGGAGAAGATCGAGAAGGACGTGGAGAAGGGCAGAAGAAAGTTCGGCGAGGCATTCGACGAGGCTCAGTTCAAGGCTACAAACCCTAACGTACTCCGCAACCAGAAGAAGATCGACGAGGTACGCCAGAGAATGGCTGACGCCCTTAATGCAAATGATCTTACAGAACTCCGCCAGATCATCATCGACTGCGAGATCGCATGTCCTATCTCAGGAACAAAGAACTGGACAGAAGTGCGTCAGTTCAACCTCATGTTCAGCACCCAGATGGGTAGCGTGACTGAAGGCGCTAACGTCATTTATCTCCGTCCTGAGACCGCACAGGGTATCTTCGTCAACTATCTCAACGTACAGAAGACAGGCCGCATGAAGATTCCTTTCGGTATCGCTCAGATCGGTAAGGCGTTCAGAAACGAGATCGTTGCACGTCAGTTCATCTTCCGTATGAGGGAGTTCGAGCAGATGGAGATGCAGTTCTTCATCAAGCCGGGCACAGAGCTCGACTGGTTTGCAAAGTGGAAGGAAAACCGTATGGCATGGCACAAG
>JAFQFD010000035.1 GCA_017415715.1 Bacteroidales bacterium
GACTCCCGAACTTTGCTCCTGTAAACTTTAATTTTTATGTTATGGTAGAAAAGATTCATGCAGAGACAGAGCAGAAGTATGTGGACATACTCAGCAACGGAGGTTTCAAGGCGTTTTTCGGGGACGAGAGCAACAAGGAGGCGGTGATGGCGCTGCTCAACACATTGCTTCCGAAGCACAGGCAGATCAAGGAGATCTATTATCAGCCGACGGAGCATCAGGGACCCGTCATCGGGCAGAGCAAGGAATTCAAGTACGACTTCATGTGCAGCGACGCATCGGGCGCGAAGTTCATCGTGGAGACGCAGAGATACAGAGAGAAGTCGTGGTTCAAGCGATGCGTCAGTTATGCGAGCAGGGCATATGACAGACAGAACAAGACCGGATTTGACTATGATGTCCCGCCAGTCTACCTCATCGGACTGATGGGCGTGGACATAGATCATCCGGACAAGGAGTACTGGGAGGACAGGTATATTTCAGAATATACGTTCCGCGAAAAGGAATGTCATGACTTGCTAGATGAGACAATTGTTATTATCTTTGCTGAGCTGACACGATTCCACAAGACTGAGGATGAGTGCGTTACGCTGGAGGACAAGCTGCTGTATCTGCTGAAGAACTCAGGCAAGATGGAAAGGCCACCGAAATGGGCTGATGACAAGCCATGCAAGGACCTCCTGGAAGCATTTGCAATCGGCGGTTTCAGCAAGACGAAACGAGAACAATACGACAAGGATATGTACGACGAGAAAAGACGCAACGGAGAACTGGCCGCCGCAAGAGAAGACGGCATAGCCGAAGGACATGCTGAGGGACTTGCTGAGGGACGAATTGAAGGACATGAAGAAGCAAATATGGAAGTAGCCAAGAAGATGCTTGCCGCAGGAATTCCTGTTGAGCAGATTGCTCAGTTCACGGGGCTGAATCTTGAGGTCATAGGAAGCCTCAAGTAAACCACACGCAGAAACTAAGACACGAGCGGTTATGAGCATTAATATTCATAACCGCTCGTGTCATTATATTATCAGTGCGTGTTGTCTGGCAATGAAATCCGACACTTCATCTATGATTCTGGCCATTTGGTCGGCGTCGGTTTGTTTTTATTCAAATAGATGCGTATTTTGCACTTTTGTGCAAACTTCTAACCGATCATAATTATGAAATTTTCTTTGAGGGACTTGTGTTCCTTGATTTTTACATTGATCCTGATCACTGCCTGTGCTCCTGATGTGATGGAGCCGGGTGACGGAGATGCTTCTCAGTTTGGAGTGGCGTCATATACCGCGTATGCGGATGGTGTGGACACGAAGGCCGTGCTTGACGGCAAGGTGTCCAAGTGGCAGGGCGAGGAGAGCATAGCCCTTGTGGGCAAGAAGGGTACCCATAAGTTCACTGCAGCAGTCGAGGGCGTGTCGAGCCAGGCGACGTTCAATTATGCGGGCGAAGGCTCGTACGATGAGACCGAAGTCCTTGCCGTGTATCCTTATGCGTCAGGTGCATACAGTGGCAATTTCGACGATATGTATGTGTCGAACGTGACAATTCCTTCGAATCAGACTGCGGTAGCGGGGTCGTATGACCCGAGCGCGGCGATAGCTGTGGCGCATTCGACCAATACCACTTTGAAGTTCAAGAATGCGACTGCGCTTCTGAAGTTCACCATGGGATCGAGCGGTGTCAAGAATGTGACCGTATGGGGCGAGATGTCCGAGGTGGAGCTCGAGGGTGAAATGCCTGCATACTATAAGGAGGGCAATGTCTATCTGACCGTAGATCCTCAGTGGAAGTCAGACGGAGCGCGCTTCGCGGCGTATTTCTTCGGCAATGGTAACACATGGAGGAGCATGACTGCTGTAGATGGTCAGACTAACATGTATACATGTACGATACCGTCAGGATATACGGACATAATATTCTGCCGTATGAACGGAGGTGCTTCGACTAATAACTGGGACAATAAATGGAACCAGACCGTTGACCTGAAGCTCTCTGACGGCCATATGTTCACCATCACCAACCCGTGGAACTCCTCGAATGAAAACAAGGCAACCGGCTCATGGTCGAAATTCTCTGCAGAAAAGATAATGTCTACTGCCGGCATCTCCGGAGCAGGAGCCAAGGTATACTACAACAACGGCGAGCCCGTTATCGAAGGAGCGTCAGCGGGATATGTATCCCTGAACGGAGACTTCCAGAAGGGCAAGACATATTACATCGCAGTGGCTCCGGTGGTGTTCGAGAAGGGATTCACCGTGGAGTTCAGCGATGAGGGAGACTACAATAAGTATGCGGTGAAGAGCACAGCCAAGAGGCAGCAGTTCAAGCGCAATACGATCTATGACCTCGGAACATTGTTCTCCGGCAAGGATACAGGGTTCTTCACAGATCCCGGCATGCCGGACGCTGACAAGCCTTGTACTATATATTACAGGCCTGAGGAGGGAGATGATCTGTATAGCCATACCGGTGACTTGTACGCCCACATATGGCTCAGGAACGTAAATACAGACAGTCATGGACCGACATGGGGCACCAATACAGACAAATACAAGATGACTCTTGTCGGAGAGAAGACATGGGCCCTGAAGATGGAGCCGAGCATCCGCGAATGGTTTGACGAGGTGTCCGAAATCGGCACTACGCCTGTCCAGAAGATCGGAATCATAGCAAGGAACTCAGCCGGTACGGTGCAGACCGACGATAACTTCCTCCCGGTATATGACTCCCAGTACGGTGTATATATGCCTGAAAATCTACAGCATGGTATAAATGTAATCGACAACAGTACCGTGACGCTCGTCCTCTATGACCGCGACAACCAGGGCAAGGCTCACGACTTCTGCAACCTGCTTTGGGACGAGAACTGGTGGGGCGACAGCAGCAAGCCGAAGAAGCCTCTCCGTTATGATGACGAGAGCGGCTGCTGGTGGATCACTCTCACGGGACTGAACCCTGACAAGCAGTATAAGTTCCAGTATCAGCTCGGCTACGGCAGCGATGTGACCGTGACGACATTCGACCCATACACCGAGATCCTGTATGACCGCAGCAACGACCAGTGGATTTCGTCTTCGACATATCCAAATCTTTCGCAGGAGTATGGCGACACCCACTACGGTAGGGACAACGGCTTCGTGTCGGCGTTCAAGATCAACCGCGACGAGTATGACTGGCAGGTCGAGGACTATGACATCGAGGACAAGAATGACCTTATAATATATGAACTCCTGGTGCGTGACTTTACTGACAATGCATACGGCGAGGGCAGCATCAAGGCTGCCATGGGCCAGCTTGACTATCTCGAGACCCTTGGAGTCAATGCCATCGAACTGATGCCTGTGCAGGAGTTCGACGGAAACGACAGCTGGGGCTATGGTACTCATGCATACTTCGCTATGGACAAGGCGTATGGCACCCGCACGGACTATAAGGCATTCATCGACGCCTGCCACCAGAGGGGCATGGCCGTCATCCTTGACGTTGTATATAACCATGCGACAGGCGTGCATCCATATGCAGCGATCTATTGGGACGGAGCCAACAACAAGACGGCGTCGAACAACCCATGGTTCAATGTTGAGGCACCTCATATGTGGAGCGTGTATCATGACTGGAACCACAGCAATCCTATGGTGCGCGAGCATGTGAAGAGGAACCTTACCTATCTGATGACCGAGTACAAGGTCGACGGCTTCCGCTTCGACCTCACCAAGGGATTCACCCAGAATTCGGGTACGGAGGAGTCATATGATCAGTCCCGTGTGGATATCATCAAGGAGTATAATGCTCATATCCAGTCGGTTGACGATGATGCTGTGATGATCTGCGAGCATTTTGTCGATGATGAGAACTGGGAACTCGGAAAGGACGGTATCAAGGTGTGGAGAAACATGAATCATCCATACACCAAGGCCATGAAGAGGGATATGTCCCAGGCGGATTTCACCGGCACGACCAATGGCTTTGACGGAAACTCGGGAATGCAGAATGACTATATGGCGTTCGGTACGCTCGTAGGCTTCCAGGAGAGCCACGACGAGCAGAGGACCAATTACGAAGGCCAGTGGGATTATAACGGTGCCTCGATAGACTTCGCGACACGCATGGAGCGTGCGAAGCTCAACGCGGCATTCTTCCTCCTCTCCCCGGGACCGAAGATGATCTGGCAGTTCGGAGAGATCGGCTACGACATCTCTATTGAAGATAATGGAGGACGTGTCAATAAAAAACCATGCAAGACAGCAGAGTACATGGGCGTATCTGAGCGCAAGGCACTTTATGATACATACGCCATGCTCATAAAGTTCCGCAAGGACAATCCGCGCTTCTTCGACTACGACGTGAACTTCCGCTGGTATGTCGGCTCCGGCGAGCAGACCGGCCGCTACCTCTTTGCAAGAAACGGCGACGGCCAGCACTTCGCCCTCTTCGGCAACTTCGGCAAAGGCAGCCAGAACATAGGTGTCGAGCTCCCGTCAGGAGTCTCAAAATGGTACCAGTACGATAACTCGTCTGCAGTCTGGACTGGCTCAAGCCACACTCCAACCATGTCCGAAGGTCAGTTCTACCTTCTGGTCAGCGACCAAGACATGTGCCTGAAATAGCACGACACACATAGTTGCGTAACACCCAACGGGGAATTCCTGTTGCGACATACTCCCGTGACACTCAAACGAGTGATTGTCAACCGTACAACCAAACATGCCTGCTGCCCGTTAACAGCAGGCATGTTTGGTTATGTGCTGGTCCGCACCTCTTTATGTGCCGCGTTCTTGTCCTCCACGATTGCGAAGCCCTTCTGCAGTCTCTCCCGTCCGCTTCGCAGGCTGAAATGTGCAGATTCATGGCGTTTTCTGCTGGCGAAGCGGATGTGGGGACTCTGTGGTAGGCTTCGCTGACGGAAAATGCGAGGTTTTGTGGATTTCTGGTTGGCGAAGCGTACGAGGGACTGCTGTGATGGGCTTCGCTGATAGGAAAGGGGTGATTCTTTGCTGTTTTTGTTGGCGAAGCGGATGTGGGAGCTCTGTGATGGGCTTCGCTGCAGAGGTGGGGAGTTGGCTGGAGGGTCTGTGTCAGTCTTCGGGCAAAACTTCCACTAGTGCGTTGCACCAAACGGATATTTCTCTCATCGTCCATCAACAAAATCTCCAAAAACATGTCGGACGGTACCCGACACCAGCCAAAAGTCACCAAAATCGACACCGTCCATCATCAAATCAGCAATTTTTCTGTCGGACGCTCGCCCCTACTCGTTTAGTAGGGTGACTGATGCCGAATCTGAAATGTGCAGATTCGTTGCTGTTTTTGCTGGCGAAGCGTACGAGGGACAGCTGTGATAGGCTTCGCGGACTGGAAAGGTCGGTTTCTGGGATCTTTGGGGTGGCGAAGCGGACGTGGGAGCTCTATGGTGGGCTTCGCAGGCAGA
>JAFQFD010000036.1 GCA_017415715.1 Bacteroidales bacterium
CGGATATGCTGGATTCGGTCCCATCATCGGGAAGAAATAGCCGTTCTCATCCACCAGAGTAGGACAGTCTGTGAGGGGACGCCATTTTACGTTTTCCCATTCACTGGTGATGGCAAGATGTATTCCCACGTCAAGTCCCGGTTTTTCCTTCAGCATCTTCACTGCCTCCGGGAACCAGGCTCCCACGGCAAGCACCTCGACAGATCTGGCTATGCCGTTCTGATAGGTGTCGATGCTGGCTGTATTTACGGAATGCAGCGCTCCCATATCATCGATTCGGATGACAAGTTCCTGAGCCTTTACGCTGAAATATGACAGAATCAATGCCGAAGCAAGAAGTATCCTAAATGTTTTCATATAATCGAAAATTATGGTTTGAATATTATCAGTGCAACAGCCGCTGCAATGAGTGCGCCTGCTGTGACCTTGATCCATAGAGGCAGTTTCTGCTCACCCTTCAGCCAATGGTCTGTAAGCCATTGGCGTGCAGGCTCATCGAACGCCTTGAATACGCCGAATGCAAGAATGATGGACATAAAGAACACACCGGCGGCAGAAGCAACCTGTATCCATACAGGTGCGTCTGGATGCTCTGCCACAAATCCCATATGCATATATATGAGAGGATAGTGTGTTATGTATATCGGATAGGATATGTCACCAAGGAATTTGCATATTTTTGCCAGACCGGGATTCTTGATGCTGCTTCCTGCTCCCATAAGCACGATCAATGGGAATGCGATCAGAATCATAACTGCCTGATATGCTCCGTTAGCCACACCATCCTTTCCGCCGATACAAGGAATTGAAAGTATGGTTATAAGGATAAGAGAGGTCCAGATGAATCCGCCCTTCACCCTGATAGGGCTGCCGCTCGGATTGTCTTCAGATCTGCGTTTGGACAGAATCCTGGAGATGATGAGTCCGCATAGGAACGGGTAGAGCAGACGTGTGAAACCAAGGTATATCTGTTCCGGATCCAATGACCATCCTCCTTTGACGTGGTACTGTGGGCCGTATGGCAGGATGCCGAACATATCCCATCCTAATGTAAAGTCAAGTGTGAAGATGGCTGCGCCTGCGCAAAGAATGCAAAGTACACAGGTAGGGAGGTGGCGGAACACGAGGGCATATAGGATATTGCCTATATATTCGAATGTCAATGTCCAGTTCGGACCATTGAATGAGTTCATCTCGTTCCAGCCTCTGATGTCCAGACCTCTGCCGCAAGGAATCATAAAGAATCCCATAATCAGACAAAGTCCGAATTTCCAGAACGGGATGGTCACTGAATGTGTAAAGTATCCTGCGCCGAAGAAGAACATACAGGCACCGATTATGGTGGCGACGATGACCATCGGATGCAGACGTGTAAGACGGCGCTTGAAGAATCCCCCAAGAGTCATTTTTCCCCATCTGTCATCATAGGCATATCCGATTACAAATCCGGAGAGCACGAAGAAGAAATCCACTGCCAGATAGCCGTGATTAATCCACTGCTGTCCTCCAGGTGGACAATATGTCTCACCCAGGTGAAACAGAATCACAAGCAGCGATGCCACTCCTCTGAGTCCATCCAAAATCTCATATCTCGGCTTCGACTCCAGATAAACATTTTCCTTTGCCATTTTGTCTTATTTAAATATCAACTGCGCAAATATAGTCAAATATTCTCTCCAGTTTCGCCAGATGTGGCCACCTTCAGACTCGTAGAACTCTACAGGGTAGCCCTTTGACTCGCAGTACTCCTTGAGGAGAAGTGAGTTTTTCATCACGCCGTCAGTCTTTCCGCATGCTATCCAGTAGAGCTTAGGCTTAGCTGCGAATACTGCTGCAAGTTCCTTGTCATCCTCTGCAGGAGGGACAACTCCTGAGAACATTCCAACATAGCCGAACATAGTCGGATACTCTCTTGAAAGAGCTGCAGACTGTCGTCCACCCATTGAGAGACCTGCCACTGCGCGTCCGACCATATCCTTTCTCACTCTATAATTAGCCTCCATGTACTTGATGATGTCCGGGAAGCTCTTTTCGATCTCAGCAGTTGACTGTGAACGGCTGTTGGCCATAGTCGGCTGGAACATGTTCACAGCAACTCCGGGTGCGGCCTGGTTGAAGTAAACTCCGTTAGGCATGACCATGATCATAGGCTCCGCCTTTCCCTCTGCGATCAGATTGTCGAGGATCTGAACGGCACGTCCAAGGTCAGACCATGCGTCCTCATCTCCGCCGGAACCATGAAGAAGATAAAGCACAGGGTACTTCTTCTTTGTGTTCTTCTCATATCCTGCAGGAGTATATACGGTCATGCGGCGCTGCATTCCAAGAGTAGGGGAGTCATACCATATTTTCGATACATTTCCATGTGGCGTGTCATTCACCTGATAGTACCATCCCTTGTCTCCTTTCTCTGTGCTGATGGTGAAGATGTTGGTCCATGTAGCGATGTCGCGGTTCTGATAGATGTTGGATGGATCCATCATCTTCTGACCGTCTACATAAAGAGTATATGAATAAAGTTCACCTTCAAGAGGTGCGGTAGTGTATGTCCAGAGACCGCTCTGTTCCACCATGTCGGCTTTGCCTGGAGCATCCCAGACCATTTCACGGCCGTCTCTCTCATAGGTTATCTTCTGCGAAGGAAGAAAGTCGCCGCTGACCTGTACTGTTATGGCCTTGGGATTATAGTACCTGAATGTTACGGTGTTGTCTGCATTGATCTCAGGCGATACTATGCCGGTTCCCGGACCGAGGGCCTGTTGAGCAAACGATGCTGCGCCCCACAGGAGGGACGCAGCAAGGAAAAAGAAGCGTTTCATAGTGTTTTACTTCTTAAGAGAAATTTCGTTGATAGGCTGCGCAGGAGCGAGAACATTGTTCACCTTCCAGCTCTCAGCCTTCTTGAGCTTATAGTCGGCAGTACCTCGGATGTCAGCAGCATTTGCTCCGAACATCACCTTGTAAGTACCGGCAGCTGTCTCCCAAGCAGAAGTGGCCTCGTTGAATGATGCGAGAGTGTACTTGTCAACGTTGATAATAAGTGTCTGAGCCTCACCTGGAGCAAGAGTCTTGGTCTTTGCAAAACCCTTGAGCTCGAATGCAGGCTTCTCAAGACCTCCTGCAGGAGCTGCGACATAAAGCTGTACGGATTCCTTACCTGCGGCAGCACCGGTGTTCTTCACTGTGATTGTTGCTGTGAATCCCTTGTCTGTTGCCTTTACGACAGGCTTGCTGTACTCGAAAGTGGTGTAAGATTTTCCATATCCGAAAGGATAGGATACTGGTGCACCAGCTGTCTGGAAATATCTGTAGCCTACGTAGATGCCTTCGTTGTATTCAGTGTAGTCAATGCATTTCTGCTCTTTCTTCTTTCCGCCCCAGAGGAAATCCCACTCTCCGGTCTGAGTCTTCTTATAGTTATATGGGAAGTTTGCGGAAGACGGTATGTCAAGATAGCTTA
>JAFQFD010000037.1 GCA_017415715.1 Bacteroidales bacterium
CATAACGGCGGCGGGTACCACCCAGAACACGGATACAAAGAACCTCCTTTGCACCGCTGTTGTCTGCCACCTGTAAACGTGATTCCTGCTGTATCATTGTTACTTAACTTTTTCTACGATTTCTACTAATCTCCAGTTCTTGGTCTTGCTCAAAGGACGAGTCTCCATGATGCGAACTGTATCGCCGATGCTGCACTCGTTCTTCTCATCGTGAGCTACGAACTTTGTGGTCTTCTTTACGAACTTGCCGTACATTGGGTGTTTCTCTTTTCTTTCAACTGCAACCACGATAGACTTGTCCATCTTGTTGCTGACCACAACACCTATTCTTTCCTTGCGAAGATTTCTTTCCATGAGAATTCAATTTTTAGTTCTGTGCCTCTTTCTCTGCAAGGATAGTCATCATGCGAGCGATGTCCTTTCTTACCTTGCTGATCTTTGATGTATCCTCTAATGGAGAGATAGTGTGGTTGATCTTCATTGTGGCGAGGTTAGCCTTCTCAAGCTCGATACGCTCGCGGAGATCTGCGATTGACATTTCGCGAATTTCAGATGCTTTCATTTTCTTTCCTCCATTAAATTATTCTACATAGTCTCTACGTACCACGAACTTTGTGGTTACAGGGAGTTTCTGAGCGCCAAGGCGAAGTGCCTCTCTTGCCACCTCAAGTGATACGCCCTCAGCCTCGATGAGGATACGGCCTGGAGTTACAGGGCATACGAATCCCTCCGGATTACCCTTTCCTTTACCCATTCGCACCTCGGCAGGTTTCTTAGTGTAAGGCTTATCAGGGAAGATTCTGATCCAGATTTTTCCCTCACGCTTCATGTAACGTGAAACAGCCTGACGTGCAGCCTCGATCTGACGGCCTGTGAGCCAGCAGTTTTCCAAGGTCTTGATACCGAAAGAGCCAAATGCAAGCTGGTTTCCTCTCTGAGAGAGACCTTTCATGCGGCCTTTCTGCTGCCTTCTGAATTTTGTTTTCTTTGGTTGTAACATTGTTCTATTCTTTATAAAAACATTCAAATATCCCTAACTAATTGAGTGTCAGCTGGTTGGGCGGAGTGGTCCTCAATTATTGGGATGCAAAGGTAATCATTTTTTTCGAAACCGCAATACTATCTGCAAAATTTCTGCAACATTTTTGACCAAACTTTTTGAATGCTAAAACACGCATTTTCATGGAGTTACAAACCTTGTTGAAAAATTATTCCGCGCATTTTCGACCAACGCCGATTTGCCCTAAAGCAGCTATGGCACGCCCTCGTTTTTCTATCCACAGAAACGCCTGTCACGGTGGACAACAGGGCACCGAAACCGGCTTTGTCCACGGAAAAGCCTTAACCAGTGGACAGCCACAGTCAAAACATGGATTCGTCCACCAGCAGCGTCATTTCCGTGGACAACGCACATCACAGAGAGCCCAGCGTCCACGGACCTCTGGATTTTGGTGGACAAAGCCATGCCGAGACATGGTCTGTCCACTGAAACCCGTTCTTTCATGGACATACTCCACTGCAAAGCAAAGTTGTCCACGGGAAAGGGCATTCTGGTGGACAAGTGAGACCAACACGGACAAAATCATGTGTTTATGCGTGACTTTCGCATCGAAATTATTGTGAATCAGGACAAAGTGTGTACATTTGAATGTCTGAAGAACAGTTCTGTTCACATGAGAGGGCAATCTGCCCGGAGCGGGATTGAGGGGACGGTTAATATATATAATATGAAGAAAGGGAATTGTGCTCTGAGCTATTCAGAGAAGGAGAGAATCTGCGAGGAGGCCTTCATAAAGAACGGACCATACTGGCACATCTACACTGACGGGACAAAGATGCAGAACATATTCTGCAGCAAGGAGGACTTAGACACAGGAGCATGGCTGCTGGCCGCAGCCTGCTGCCTATGCTGCAAAGTCCGGCTGATCACATTCGAGCTGATGGGGAATCACGTCCACCTGATAGTATCAGGGCGGAAAAAAGACTGCCTTGAACTATTTGACATATTTGCAGGAAAGCTCAAGAGGACATTCAAAAGAAAAGGACGCATAATAGACTGGAGACCGTTCCAGGCATCCATACTCCCGATCGAGAGTCTGCAGGCTCTGAGAAACGAAATCATTTATGCAAACAGGAATGCCTTCGTCGCATCACCGGAATACACTCCGGACTCATACCCATGGGGAGGAGGATGCGCGTTCTTCAATATGTGGAAGACACACATCAAACCCACAAGGCTGTCATCGTTGAAGGTAAAAACACAACGTTCACTGGTTCATTCCAGAGACGTCAAGCCATTCAAAAGCTTGCAAGTCATTGATGATCAAGTATACATCCCGTCGTTCTGCGACATCTCACTGGGAGAGAGCTTCTTCCGGGACCCGCGAAGCTATTTCAGCGTCCTGACCAGAAATGCCGAGGCTTACAGCCTGGTGGCAGCCAGGCTGAAGGACGCGGTATTCCTCACAGATGACGAAATCTTCTCGGCAACCATCATACACATCAACAAGGAATACGACGTCAAGCAGCCGGCCGCGCTGTCCCCAGCACAGAAGATAGAGACAGCAAGGCACCTTCACTTCAGATACAACGCCTCCAATCAGCAGATCAGAAGGATCCTGAAGCTGTCACCGGAAGTTCTGGACGAACTGTTTCCTCAACAATCATAACGGAAAGGGCATCAAGCATGTCCCATCCACAGAATGATACAGTCTGGTGGACAGAGACAGTCACACGAAGCACTTGTCCACCAGTAAGGCATCTATGGTGGACAAAGCCTACGACAGAGTCTCTTTATCCACGGAAATGATATTCCGGGTGGACAACCAAAGATGCTGATAGTTTTGTCCACAGCAGGTAGTGTTACCGTGGATAAATGCAGGGATCTGCAGACTTTGAGAATAGATTCGGATTCGCTATTTTTGCAGTGAAAGGGAATTGCAATGAGAAGATACCTTATATTAATGGTGGCAGCGATGGCTGCCGCGGCCGGATGTCTGGAAATGACAGGGCCGGAGGCTGGCATGGAATATAATCAGGTGGCGGACCCGGCATATACGCCGGCAGATATCGCCCGGTGGCCGGCGGCCGCGTTCGTGTTCGCACAGGACACCTGCAAGTCTGCAGAATTCTATGAGAGCCTCTCCCAGTGCACACACATAGAGGCAGAGGAGGGCGACATCGTGTCGGTGGTCGCTATGGAGAGCATGGAGAACATCGGCTACACGGCAGTCTTGCCCGGGGAGAGCGCCAGCGCATATATGCTCATGTCCGAGGACGGAAGTCCGGTCGTGCCGAGAACCTGGGGCAGCGTGACAAAGGTCACGGAAGGACAGGCTGCTATAGTGCAGCTGCTCCGCCCGCTGACGTCAGAGATCGTGCTATACGCCGAGAATACGCCTGACGACTTCATTCAGGCCACCCTGGAGGTGGAAGGCCTGAGCAACGCCGTCACACTGTCCACAGGCAGGGAAGCCGTCACGGCACCCGGACGCGACGCAGGTGTCACTTCCACAGGAGAGGAGACGACAGCATATTTCCTCCCGCCGTCGGAAACCGAAGGCATATGGACACCGGAATTACGCATAGAAATCGGAGGAGAAACCCTCAGCACGGAAATCGAGATAGAGAAGAAAGACCTCGTCAGAGCGCATATCCGCATCGGACTTGACTTCGCAAAAATAACATCAGACGGTACAATAGACGTCACAGTCACATCGAAAAGCATAATAAATCCTAAATCGGAGAAGACCTCCCGGAAGACCATACAGACATCCCTATCGGAATTCAGAAGCGGAAACATCCATTACACCGTCGATGTAATGAGGGACGGGAAATGGAAGGCGGAGAAGGTTTATGACGCATTGTGTTCGAATGCCGACAAGCACAGCCAGATATGGAACGACTGGGCCAATAAAAAGGCGCTGCGCGACACGATGTCATATTGCCTGATCGACACTGAATTCCCGGCAAAAATCAGGGTGCGCAAGCACACCGGAGCCGCATCTTCCGCGGAAGTCCGCCCGAGCACATACGGCATTGAAGCCGCCGATTGCGGCAACAACATCATAGAATTCACTCTGCCTGAAGAAGCGCAGGGAAAAGTCAGTGTCGAGTTTGGCGGCGACCGCCAGCACAACCTTTTCATATATGCGCGCAAGCCAGACACGCAGAAGCCTGCTGCCGGGACCGCAAACGTAAGGTATTACGGACCAGGAGAGCACCACCCGGGGACCATATGGCTGAAAGATGGCCAGACACTATATATAGACCATGGCGCAAAAGTGTATGCAAACGTCAAGACAAACGGCAGCAACATCACCATCGCCGGACACGGCATCCTCTCCGGGGAGAAGATGACACATCATGGAGACAACCTCTACAGCTGGGGCGATTTCCTTGTCGAGTGCAACACATACAGAAGCTATGTCAAAAATCTGACTGTCAGGGACATCACCATGATCGACAGCCCGGGATGGAACCTCATCATTCCGCAGACTGACGGAGTGACGATCGACGGTGTGAACATGATCAGCTGGGAGCTCAACGGAGACGGCATAGATATCGTCAGCAGCAGAGACGTAGAGATAAAGAACTGTTTCATAAGAAGTTACGATGACTGCATCACGCTAAAGTGCCGCTTCATAGTAAATCCGATAACAGACGTGTCCAATGTCAGGATCAGCAACTGCCTGATCTGGGCCGACTTCGCCAGAGGCATAGTCGTCGGCCCGGAAGCAGGCAACCTGAAAAATTCCGGATATATCCACGACATCACAGTCAAGGACTGCATCTTCCTCCAACATAAGAGAGGCGACAGCGACGACCTGCGCGCCGCATTCGCCATCGGACAGGGCTCCGACGGGCAGACCGCCCTCTGGAGCGGCGACAATCCGCCAAGAACTATCTCCGGCGTGACCGCAACCGGACTCACATTCGACAACATCGACTCCAAAGGACGCCACACCGCAATATGGCAATACGGGAACTCACCTGTGACCATGCAGGACATCACGCTCAGCGATTTCAGGATCATAGACAGCAAAGGCAACCGATACCCGGTCATGTACATCAAGACCAACGGAAGCAAGATAAGCAACATGAAGGTCAGCAACTTCACAGTAAACGGGAAGAAGGTCACAAGTTCATCAGGCGACATCGTGACCGACAAGCCGGCCAACGTCGCCATCACCATCCAATAGGCAAGAATTTTGCAGTTGAACGAGGGTTTGCTAACTTTGCAACACTTCCTTCATTAGAGACGAATGAGATCATCTATGAAAATATTGGCAGTGACGGCATTGATGCTGTCTGCTCTGCTGGCATCGCCGGCGCGGTGCGGCGCACAGCAGGTGCGCCCGGGCGTGCCGAAGAGCGGCAGCGAGGTGCTGCACTACATCGTGGAAGGCAACGACACCATATTCGTTGATGAGATCAGAGCCTCCAAGGTATATTCGAGACTGCCCAGACAGAAGGGCAAGGACTGGAGGAAATATTACAGGCTTGTCCACAACTTCAGCAAGACATATCCTTATGCCCTCGTGGCCCGCAAGATAGTAGCCAGGGCGGACAGCACCATAGCAGCCGACAAACTCAAGAGAGTCAAGAGGGACAAGTACATAAATACAGTCCAGAAAGAGCTGTTCAACGTATTCGAAAAACCGCTCAGAGGCCTGACCGTTACCCAAGGAGCATTGCTCATGAAGCTGATAGACAGAGAGATAGGGAAATCGTCCTATGACATAATCAAAGACTACAAGAACGGCATCGCCGCGCGATTCTGGAACGGAATAGCGAAGATGTTCGGCTCGGACCTGCGCAAGCCGTATGACCCGGAAGGGGAAGACATAATGGTCGAAGACCTTGTGAAGCTATGGGAAGACGGGGATTTCCCGGCCTTCTACATGTCGCTCTTCTGGACAGACCCTCCGATAACGGAAATCCCTGAAGAATACAGATAAGGAGACGAGGACATCCAGTCCTTCAGCACATGGAACGTAGCCCCTGCAGGAGTCTTCATGTCAACCTCGCAGTGATAATGACCGAAGATGAAATGGTCCACCTTGTGCTCCTTCTCAAACTCCGCCGCAAACTTGTAGAGCGGCTCCTCCTCACCTTTGAACACATACTCCTCGTGACGCGACAGCCTGTTGCCGCGTGACCATCCGTTGCCCAGCCTGAAGGCTATCCACGGATGCAGAAGGCTGAACAGGAACTGGAGAACCCTGTTGTGGAACACTCCGCGCAGGAACCGATAACCCAACGGAGCAGGCCCCAGGCCGTCTCCGTGGCCCAGGCAGAACGTTTTGCCGCCGATCTCCACAAGAGCCGGCTGCTCCAGGCGTATCATTCCGAGTTCCTCGAAATAGCTGTATGTCCACACGTCGTGATTGCCCTGGAAGAAATAGACCTTCACTCCCCTGTCCATCAGCGCCGTCAGGGCTGCGAACACCCTGATGTAGCCTTTAGGGACCACATCCCTGTATTCATACCAGAAATCCCAGATGTCGCCAAGAAGATAGAGAGACTCTGTCTCCTGCGGCAGGGAATTCAGGAACGACACGAAACGCGCCTCGCGGTCGGCAGGGTCATCGACCTGCAGACCGAGATGGACGTCGGACACGAAGTATGACAGTTTGTCAATCATTGCTACATAGATTTCTCGACTCGACCTCCGGTCTCGCTCGAAATGACAAGGTTATGCAAAAATGAAAATGCAGGCTGCCGCTATGAGGCAGTAGAGGGCAAACCAGCTGAGCCTTGCCTTCTTGACGAGGGCAATCATCACCTTACATGCAAAAAGACCCGACAGGAATGCCGACAGGAAGCCCAGAACAAGCGGAAGGGCACCCACAGACGACGCACCGAATTCGCCGCCGACAATCTCGAGGAAAGTCTCTCCGAGGATCGGCACGAGGACCATGAGGAATGAGAACTGAGCGATGACCTCACGCTTCACCCCGCAGATAAGACCTGTGGAAATGGTTGTGCCTGAGCGGGACAGGCCCGGGACAACGGCGAAAGCCTGTCCGAGGCCGACGGTCAGCGCCTGCCAGTATGAAATGCCGTTGCGGTATGTGTTCTCCTTTGCCGGAGCCGACTTCCTCGGTTTCGAAGCCATGTCTGAGAAGAACAGCAGGCAGGCTGTGAGCACAAGTGCAAAGCCTACCACCATGATCGAGCCGAAAAGCGACTCGACAGCGTCCTTGAAGAAGACGCCGACAATGAAGATCGGAATCATGGACACGACCATCTTGAGCAGATAGTCTGTCTGGTCGTTGCAGACAAGGGTCTTATTCTCCACCTTTATATCCTTGAGACCTGTGAAAAAGCCCTTCAGAAGGTCCCATATCTGCTTTCTGAATACGACAATCGTGCTCAGCACGGTCGCCGCATGAACCATAGTCGTGAAAAGCAGGTCGTCGCTGGTCTCCACACCAAGCAGCACCTTGCCTATCTCAAGATGGCCGCTGCTGCTGACCGGAAGAAACTCGGTAAGACCCTGGACCAGACCAAGAAGAACCGCCTCGAACCATTCCATATCACTAAGATTTAAATGTCTTCATTATAGCCACGACCTCGATGATTATACCCGAGATGATCACCACCGGAGCGGCCACCATCCTCCTGAAGTCGAACATGGCATAGTTGAACTGCTCAGGATCGGCACTTCCGCCTCCTGTCATGAGAATATATCCTGAAACCATCACAATCAGGCCGGCAAGAAGAAGCTTCAGACCCTTTGGGGTTATAGGCATCTTTGGGTTGTTTTCCATTTCATGCATGTGTTTAGTAATACAATTCCTCCTTTTTGAGGGATACCAGTTTGTTTACGACAAAATATGTACTTGTGAGGCATATCACCAGACCCGAAACCAGGACTATGGCCATCACAAGAAGCAGCAGGTCGAGACGGAAGATCTCGAAGAGCTGCTCGAAGCCGTTCCTCAGGAAGAAGAGGATGGCTACCAGAGCTATTATCGCGATGAAGGCAGAAAACACGCCCTGGAAGGCCGCCTGCACGAGGAATGGCGCACGGATGAAGGAGCGGGTCGCTCCCACGAGCCTCATGGTATGTATGGTGAATCTGCGTGCAAACACATTGAGTCTCACGGTGTTATTGATCAGAACATATGAGATGAAGAGCATCAGGGCTATGAAGAACGCCAGAATCAGCGAAATCCTGCTGAGGTTTGCGTTGAGCGCATCCACCAGCGACGCCTGATAGTTCACCTCAGCCACGAGGTCTGATTTCGCAAGCTTCGTCTTGACCACCTCCAGACTGTCCGTGGACACATAATCTGCATTCAGAGTGATCTCTATGGAAGCCGGGATCGGAGAGGTCTCGAATATGTCCATGAAGTCCTCGCCAAGCATCTCCTCCAGTTCCATCTGGCCCTGTTCCTTGGATATGTATTTGGTCGTCTTGATGAACTCCTCCTTCAGAAGGGCATCCGAATATGCCATCGCCTTGTCTTCCGACACCGCGTCCTTCAGCAGCACCGACACCTGCATGTTCTCCTTGAAATAGTCAGATACGCTGCCCGCATTCACCAGAAGCATGCTCGCGACGCCGACCAGAAGAAGCACCAGGCTTATGCTTATCACTGACGAAAGGTATGCATTCGCCAGTCTCCTCCTCATTATCTTGTTTTCTCCTTTACTCATATGGTACTCCCAATTGGCGTCAAAGATAGTGAAATATCAAAAAAAATGCTTATCTTTGTTGAGTTTTTGTACCTAAAAATGAACAGTATGGGCAATCCAGTCAAAAGAGTCCTTTTCGTCAATTCGGAGATATTCCCGTATCTTCCTGAATCAGGCATCGCAAACATAGGCAGATACCTCCCTCAGGGCATACAGGAGAGGAAAAAGGAAGTAAGGTCATTCGTACCGCGCTACGGCTGCATCAACGAAAGAAAGAACCAGCTCCACGAAGTCATCAGACTTTCGGGAATGAACATCGTCATCAACGATGTAGACAGACCGCTGGTCATCAAGGTGGCCTCAACAGCTGCCAGGATGCAGGTATACTTCATCGACAATGAGGACTATTTCCATCGCAAGAGCGTATTCTGCGATGCTGAGGGCAACTTCTTCGCCGACAACGACGAGCGCGCGATCTTCTTCGCACGCGGCGTCCTGGAGACAGTGAAGAAGCAGCGCTGGGCACCGGACGTGATACACTGCCACGGCTGGATATCGCATATGCTTCCGTTGTATCTCAAGAAGGCATATGTCGACGACCCGATATTTTCAAACACCAAGATTGTACTCTCACTGTACGACGACACACCGAAGGAGTTCGCATCCGACTTCAAGTCGAAGATGCTCTTCGCAGGCGTGTCCGAGAAGGACCTCGAGGTCTTCACAGAGCCTACAGGCATAAATCTTGCTAAACTTGCTGCCAGCTATTCGGACGGCATCATCCTCGGATCCGAAGGAGTGGACGAAGAGCTCGTGAAGTTCTGCAAGGAGTCAGGCCTCCCTGTGCTTGACTGCAATGCTGAGAAGCTCGGCGACGGCTCGTACATTGAGGATTACAACAGTTTTTACGATCAGTTATAATGAATTTGAAATCAATAGGCAGAGCAGGCCTCATTGCGGCCATCGGTGTGACACTGCTGTTCTCTGCATCTTGTGTAAAGGTAAACGAGCATCTCGGAGAGAATCTTATCCCTACAGACCAGAAATGGGACGTCTTCCCGCAGGAGGCTGAGCCGCTGAGGCAGATCCGCCTTCAGATGGCGGACAGCCTGTCAGGCTACAGCTCGACGCGATTCACATTCGGAGCAGTAAAGGACGACATACTTGGAACCACAGTGAAGGGAACAAGCTTCACACTGGTTCCGCTTGCCGATTCCCTTGACTTCGGAAAGAATCCGAAGGTGCTGAGCTTCCATTTCAGCGCGATCAGAGACACCCTTTCCACTGTGTATGACAACCAGCAGAGGATCATCCAGAACGTATACGTGTCGGCCCTCAAGGAGCCTCTCGACTCCACAATCCTCTATTCCGGAGCATTCATGGACCCTGAAGTCAGGGAGAAGTTCCTCAACACAGAGGACAGGATCACCGAAGGCGTTCCGGTATATGACGGAGGCGACTCGCTTTCGTTCGACTTCAGCAAGGAATATGCAGAGCAGGTCCTCGCCGGCGTGCAAAGGTTCCAGCAGATTGAAGGCCCTGAAGGTGACAGCCTGAGCTACTATCTCAAGGAGGTGCCAGGCATCTACATCACTTCAGAGGTGCCTGCAGGCAACGGCGGCCGCATCAACATGTTCGAGATCGACCTCGAATACGACACGAACTACGGATACATCACAGGAAACTACGCCGAGCTCAAGATAAGGTCTGACTATGGCGAAAGAACAGACGTGGACACGTCATTCGTGTTCTATTTCGGTCCTGGTGACCTCCTCAAGAACCTTGAAGACAACGAGAACATCGCACAGTTCGCATTCAACTCGAGCGACCACGACACCAAGACCGTCTATGAAAAAGACGGAGTTGTGGCAGGCAAGGAGATATATGTAGAAGGAGGAAGCGGTGTGAAGCCGGTGATCAAGGCCTCTGAGATCAGAGATATCATCGAAAGGCAGATGGGCGAGGCAGGCATCGCGGACATCAAGGAGACCGTGATCAACAAGGCGACCATCATCCTTCCATACAATGTGTCAGGCGACTATGAGGCCCTGGACAAGTTCCCTATGATAATGAGCCCGACCGTAAAGCTCAGAAGCACAACGGGCAATTATGTGACATATGCCGGTCTGACAGACTCAAGCATCGACACCGAGAACCAGGGAGACATAAACAGGTCCCTCAACATGTATTCTCCGGACATCAGCCACCATGTGCAGGAGATCATGAAGGTCGCAAAGGATGAGAACTACGAGAAGAACATATCGAAATACGACATCTGGTTCCTCATCATGCACGAGGAGATCGAAGAGAGCAGTTCTTCATCATCTGCGATGGACAGCTACTACCAGAACCTCATGTACAACTCATACTATAATAATATGATGTACGATCCGTACGGATACGGTTATGGCGGATATGGCTATGGTTACGGCGGATACGGATACGGAGGTTATGGCGGATATGGCGGATACGGCTACAACAACTACTACAACTACATGATGATGGCCGCATACGCAAGCTCATACAACAATTCTTCGGAGAAGACATCGATAGAGCTCGACAAGGACAGGTACTACAGATGTACGCTCAACGGACCTGAGTACAGCGACAAGGTCGAGGAACTCCCGAGACTCAAGGTGACATTCTCAGCGCCAAAGACTGCAGAAAAATAAAAACAAATAACCGGCTAAGTGAATCGCTTAGCCGGTTATTTTTATTTAAGGCGATTATTTGCTGTTAACCTTGTCTTCGATGTACTTTACAGCGTCACCTACTGTAGCAATCTTGTCACCTGCGTCCTCATCTGGGATAGAGATTTCAAACTTCTTCTCGAACTCCATGATAAGGTCAACGATGTCGAGTGAGTCTGCTCCGAGGTCGTTCTGGAAGCTTGCTGTCTCAGTTACCTCTGCTGGATCAACGCCCAATTTCTCGACGATGATTGCCTTTACGTCTTCTGCAATATTAGCCATAACGTTTAAATTTTAAGTTAATGAATTATTATTTAATACACGTATTTGCGCTAAAACTTTGCAAATTAAATAAAAAAAATCCGAAAATAAAAATTTTAGGATTTTACACCCCCGCGACACACCTTGTTTGAAGCATAATACATATATTTGTAATGAAAAGATAACCTGACATTCTATGATAAACAAAATCAGCTTATTTGCCGCTGCACTTCTTGCAATAGCGGCAACCGGCTGCAGGAAGTCACCTGCCCCGGAGCAGAACGGGAAAGACTTCCCTGTCTATACTGAACCGGTTCCGGAAACCACAATATTCACCAATGCGGAATTCATCTACAACGGCGACGACATCGGAGAAGCCATCTCTGACGGCTGGGTGATAAAGCTATACACCGACATGGAAATCGACGAGACCGGCGCCCCTGTAGGTCCCGGAGAGGTCATGCAGCTGCTCCTTAACGTCAGATACGACGAGAACCAGAGTGCTGACGCGTCTTTCCTCAAGGGGAAATACAGCGAGATGCTGAACTCGGGCAACTTCAACGCCGGTACTTTTGTCTGGGGCTACCAGACGAACATAGACCTGCCTGGCGGACAGAAGATCACACTTGCCGACGCCACATACTACGGAATGGTCGCTGACGGGAGCACTGAGATAGAGTACGACCTGATTGATGAAGGCGTGATAAGCATCACCGGCAATGACGACGGCACATACAGCATAGAGGGCATCCTGGTCGGAGACCTCTATACCAAGAGATATTTCAACTGGACAGGTAATGTCGAGCCAAGGAACAACGTTCCTGAAACGATCCCGAACAGCACGCTGAAGACTCATCTTCCGGACCTTACCTTTGCAAAGGGACGACTGATCGACAAGGGAGACTACTTCTATCTGGGAGACCTGTCATACAGATGTCTGCTATTGTTCCTTGTAGATGAGACAGCCGAATTCCCGTTCGACAGGCCGAGCGGCACAAGCCGCGTCCTCAGGCTCGAGGTGCTGGTGCCGTGGGAGACGGACTTCAGAGAAGGAATACCAGCAGGCACATATGAAATCATTCAGAGAAATCCAGACACATCCATGGACAGGGAAAAGATCGTTCCGGGCGGTGCGATAGCAGGTCTTCCGGATGAATTCGCAGAATGGAAGATGGCAGGTGCATGGTACTATGAAATGGTTGACAGTGACTGGAGCAAGACATATGCAAGAATAGATTCCGGCACAATTACAGTAGCAAGAGGCGAGAACGGAAGCCATACAATTTCATACATTCTGACAGACTGTAAAGAAAACGCAATAGCCGGCACCACAGTCCTCGAAACAATAGACACTTACCCTAAGGAATAAACGGCCATGAAAAGATATATGATTCTGGCTGCGATATGCCTGGCTGCTGCTGTCGCATGCAATAAGCAGCCGATCCCGGAAGAGGTAACCCCGGCAGCAGAGCCCATTGCGACATATTTTTACGATGGTGAGGAATATCCCGTGCACACTGCCGTATATGCAGAGAATGCTACGAGCATAATGGTCAGGATATCACCGATGATGCCTGAAGAGAACCAGACCACATATGCCGTCATAGGCATACATGCGTCACTCGAAGGCACTGAGATAGATGTCGACAGGGCATGGAACAATGACGACTACTATTTCATATACGAGGACCCCGTGAAGTATTATTCACAGTACAGGAAACTGCAGGAAGGCACCATCTCCATAAGCAGGGATGGCGACACTTTCGAGGTAACTGCCGACATAGTCCTCCCGGACGGAGTGACGTTCCAGTTTGAATATGAGGGACCGCTGAAGCCGGTCATCGACTGAGCTTGAGCCAGACACGGAATCCGTTGATGGAGTTCAGAAGATAGAAGGTCCACATTATCACCATCACAGCAGCGTGAGCCTCTCCGCGGGCCACACAGATGCACCACATCACGACACTCACGATGTTGGTGATTATCCATAATGCCCACTGCTCCATGAAAGCGAGGGCCATGAGGGCCTGGGCCACAATGCTGAGGACAGTCGTGGTGGAATCCTTGAACGGCTGAGGATCTCCGAAATGCTTCAAAATGAATCCTACTGCAATCACAGCCGCAGCGCAGCCTATGGCAAGCAGAGCGCGCTGATTCCAGGTGAAGCGGCGCGCCTTGACCTGCACGCCATGGCCTTCGGCCTGCGCCTCGCTCACTGCCGCTCCCCTCTTGCGCCACTGCCACCAGCCGATGAACTGCATAGGCACATAGTATAGTGCGTTAAGGGCTGCATCTCCATAGAGGGAGGCCTTGTATGATATATAGGCGTACATCGACACGTTTATGATGCCGAACAGATAGTTCCAGATGCTTCCTTTCGCCACGAGAACGACGCAGAGCACTCCTGCTATGCCGGCAACCGAGCCGACTATGTCCACATTTCCGGAAAGGACGGAATAGATGATGTTTGATGCGATGACTCCTATGATGAGGAACCAGTCGTAGAGTGATAGGATTCTGGTTTTCATTTATTGTTCAATGTTTCCAATATTCTTTCTGCAAGCGGACGGCCTACCAGCTCGGCGATCTCGTCGACAGTCGCTGCCGCTATGCGCGCCACGCTGCCGAAGCGCAGCAGCAGGCGCTGCTCAGTCTTGTCGCCGACGCCCTTTATTGACCTCAGGACAGACTTTACCTGAGCCTTGCTTCGGAGATTGCGATGGAATGTGATACCGAATCTGTGAGCCTCGTCACGGATCTGCTGAAGCACCTTCAGGGCCGGAGAATTTCGGTCTATGAACATAGGATATGGATCTCCTACCATGTAGACCTCCTCCATACGCTCGGCCAGGGCTATCAGAGTCACCTTTCCGATGAGCCCGAGCTCCGACAGGGCCTCATACGCAAATGCGAGCTGACCCTTGCCGCCGTCTATCACGATCAGCTGCGGCAGGTCGTCTGGATTCTCCTCCAGCATGCGTGAATACCTCCTGTTCACGACTTCCTTCATGGTGGCGTAGTCGTTGGCCCCGACCACGGTCTTTACCTTGAAATGCCTGTAATCCTTCTTTGAAGGCACTGCGTTGCGGAAGACCACGCACGCTGAAACAGGATTCGTTCCTTGTATATTCGAGTTATCGAAGCACTCTATATGGACAGGTAGTTCCTTCATGCCGAGCTGCTTCTGAAGCGACTCCATCACCATATTCTTATATGCGTCCGGATCCGTATGTTCCTGCTGCTTCAGGGCGTTCAGGCGCATCTCCTTTGCGTTGCGGGCGCTCAGCTCCAGCAGAGCGAGCTTGTCGCCACGCACCGGCACGCGGAACTCCACGCCGTCAATCTCCACATCGGGCTTGAACGGCACGATGACTTCCTTGGAAAGCTCGCCGAACTTGGACTGTATCTCAGCCACAAAGGCTCCCAGCACAGCCTCCTGCTCCTCCTCGATCATCAGCTTGAAGCCGAGGTTCAGGGACTGCACGACGGCTCCGCCCTTTATCCTGAGGAAGTTTCCGAATGCCTCCGGACCATCGATTATGAGCGAGAACACATCCACATCACCCACTGCGGCATTCATGATCACCGACTTGCTGTAGTGCTTCTCCAGCGACTGCATCTTGTCCTTATAGACCTGGGCCTGCTCGAACTCCATCCTCTGAGCCGCCTCGGTCATCAGCACCTTATAGTGCTGGATGACCTCGCGCCCGCCGCCTTTCAGCAGTGACACGATCTCCTCTATGTTCTCATTATATTCCTTCTGCGAGATGCCTCCCACGCAGCATCCCTTGCATTTCTTGATGTGGAAATTCAGACATGGGCGGATCTTTCCGCGGAGGATCACATCTGAGGTTATCTTATGCTTGCAGGTGCGCAGAGGATATACACTGTGTATGAACTCCACGAGATTACGGGCGTGCACGACGCTGCTGTATGGGCCGAAATAGCGCGAGCCGTCCTTGACGAGACGGCGCGTCAGGAAGACGCGCGGGAAGTCCTCGGCGGTCACGCATATCCACGGATATGTCTTCGAGTCCTTCAGGAGTATGTTGTAGCGGGGCTTGAACTGCTTTATGAGATTGTTCTCCAGCAGCAAGGCATCCGCCTCCGACTCTACCACCGTATACTGCGCGTCGGCAATCTTCGACACCATCACGGCTGTCTTCCGCGTCAGCCTCTCGGCCGGCACGAAATACTGCGCAACCCTCTTATGCAGGTCCTTTGCCTTACCCACATAAATCACATTCCCCTCGGCGTCATAATACCTGTAGACACCAGGGGAATGAGGAAAAAGCGCTATCTTTTCTCTAATGGTCATAATTCGGTGCAAATATACATAAAAGAAAAATAAGAAGCACCTAAATATAAAAAGGGACTATGTCACTCGACCAACCTTTTATTCATATAATCATCATATTCGTTTACAGTCATAAAAGTCATCGTGTATTTAAACATATCGTGCTCATCCCAACCCATTAAATCCATCCGACTCAAAAAATTCGCCTCAATCAATGGTGAAATTGGAGCTGAATCATAAGTTTCTATCGATGCAAAATCACGTAGCTCTTTTAAGAATCTTCTCTGCTTTATAGAAAGTTTCTGTTCTTTCAGGTCCTTAGAAAATTTATAACAATAAAGTTTGCTTTTCATCTCTGAAGGTAGGGACGAAAATATCTCACGCTGCTCCGGTAAAGATTTCGAGATCAAATTGCTTCGCATCAAGCCTTCCCGAATTTCAAAATCTTCTTCCAATTTACTAGTGCAAGCTATGAGACTGCACATCAATGACAAAAAAAACAATTTTCTCATATCCACATCATTATTTACTGACACGTTCCTGTACAATTACTCGATCCTACTATACCGCATGAATTTGTACCTTGTCTACAAGATGGATAAGTTGAACACGTTGACCCCAAACCACTTGTCGAACAATATACTGAATAAATACATTCGCAAGTTTTTGTGTTTATTCCTGCATTACCACCTGATTTGGTATATAGATTATCAGCAAGGATAGCATTATAAAATTCGTCCTCTGTCATCCATATATTAGTTAAATAGAATAATTTCATTTCATCCCAATTATACTGGCGAAGCACCCGTTCTTTCCAAGCAACAACAAAGCATAAAAGTTCTTCACTTCCCTGTTTCGTTTCATAATGATATGGCGTTATATAATTAAATAATTCCTGGTATAAACATTTCTCATCTTCAGTAAGTATTCCTGTTTCTATCACCATCTTTGCTTTTTCTCTCCACAACTGGACTTTCCTTTCACCAGAAAGTCCTACATAAATAGCTCTTTGTCGAGACATTGGAAGCGATATTATTTCTTCCCTTGAAGCTAATTCATAATAATCACAATTGGCTTTTGCCCACTCATTAATTAATGGGTCGCAGCTCAAAGTCTTGGAACAAGAAATAAGGGTTACCAAGAACATTAAAAAACTAAAGGAGCGTAACATTTTCATAACATTTAGAAGTTCCTATAATATTTATAATGAGATAAGAAGGGTTGAGATTGGTTACTAATTGTACTGATCTATTTATTGGCTTGCCTAAATCTTTTTCTTCGAGAGTATATGAAATCTGTATATAATCTTCAGCATAAGCATCTAGAACTTTATTATAGTTAACCTTCACACAACCACATGAAGAGATTGCATCCATTATTATAAATGGAACAGCACTGAAATTCTTATACTTAATAACATAATCATATCGACCAACCTCCGTCAAATTACCCAGATTTATATTTAACGGGTCAAAAATAACAATAGGAGCTTCTGATTGATATCCATCTAATAATTCACGGAACAATAACACATTGTTATGCTCTGGATTTTGTATATACGAGGATATCGCTTTATCTCTATATTTTTCATATTCACTTAATTCATTTAACGCTAAATAAGATTTGCATCGTAGATACAAAGAATAAAAAGAATAGTCTGTTTCTATTTCTGACAATAGACTTCTTATGTCCTTGAACTTATTATTTTCCAATGCTGCATACAACTTCAATCGAGATAATCCTAATGCAGATTCATTAATAGTACCACGTAATAACCAATCATCTAGATTATATAGAGAAGCATTATAGACATCTGCTATCTGATTGTCTGATGATATCCTAATTAACGCAGGCAAGGTACTAATTGAAAATGAATTCAACATGGCACGAGAATCAGGTAAAGCAGCATCACAAATATAATAGTCATTGTGCTTTACTGATTTAGCCTGATTTTTCAGTTGTATATATAAAGAGTCAGAAGCATATCCCAATCCTGAGATATAAATAACTTTAGATTTCGTTGTTTGATGATTTAAAATAGAACAAACCTCAGAGAACCTCTGATTCTGAGCACACGACACTAAAAACAAAGCGAGAACTATTATTTGTATTTTATTCATTATAGTTGTTTTTATGTAAATTTATACATTAAACAACATTACATCCAAAAATAAAGTATACAAGAGCACATTGACAAATAACTCTATATCAATCAGTTACAAAAAGAGGGGTATTTTAAAAGGAGACCAACAACCACTTTAAGTTATTGATCTCCATTATATTAGCCACGTTTCTATTGACGTATACTTTTATACCCCAGTTTTTTAAATTTTTTTTGCAAAAAAGTGTCAATATTTTGGGACGACCCAAGAATGCCCATTTTGTTTCTTATGCCTACAAATTTTTCATACCCTCTCGTCCACCCCAAATATGCAGAGATTGTTTTTCCCTTAAAACCCATTACCAACAGACAACAACATAAAATTTCTTCATCAGACAGGTTACTTGACTTTAGAAAATCTGTATATCTTGGGAACAAGAATTCAAACGATTTTTTAGTTGTAATTATAAAAGTATTCTTATCTGAAATGTATTCAGAAAGATACTTCTTCGCACTAGCCGCATAGTTGACTGAAATATTTGCATTTACGAAATTATATAAAAGTTCTATTTGACTCCTTGCTATATTCTTATAGTCATCACACGGAACGTCTTGAATTTCTATCTTGACTGATTGATGAGACTTATAGACAACGAGCAATAATAAAAGGACAAAAACTCCTAAAGCAGTACACTTATATATAAGTCCTGATGTTTTATAATAATCAATTTCATGAAATGAAACAGCTGGGAGGTCTGGAACACCTAAAGCACAAGAAAATTTATTTGAATATATTCTTGTCTTTATATCGCTTAAGCACTCCCTCTGTACATCATTTAATAATGCATTGTACCTGAAAACAATCTCTAAATAATGCTTCGCCTCACCAGGTCTTGACAATAAAGAATACACGTAAGATGTTTTAATAAGCGACTGCAAATAACATGACATATTATTTGCTTTATAAAAAGACCTCCTGGCTATCAAGCAGTTCCTTAATGCACTCTCATATTGCTGATTTTCTATATAAAGATCTGCTTTATCTAAAGCAACTTCTCCGCGAAAAGAATGATTGCACCAAGATCTTATACTATTCTCTTTTCTCGACAGATCAACAAGTCTTTCAACACAACTATCAGATAATGAAGAAGTTATATCAATACATTGCTCCTTCATACATAATAAGACAGAAGGAGCAAGCAAGATTAATAATATTAATGAAAATTTATTCACTTTATATATTCAGAAACTGCTGCCTGGATGCCCTCAAGACCATGGAATCCCCTCTTGAGGATGGTTCCGTCAGGGCCGATGAGCATAAGGTGAGGAATACCCTCCACTCCGTAGATGTCTGTAGGCACATTGCCGCAGTTTGTGAGGATTGTCCAGTCCATCTCGAGCTCTGCCGCTGTCTCGAAAGTATGTGACTGAGGCTTTTTCTCCCATACGGTGAGGCTGATCACATCGAGGCCCTTGTCCTTATACTGCTCGTATACTGACTTGATATTAGGCATCTCCCTGCGGCATGGTCCGCACCAAGGAGACCAGAAATCAACAAGCACATACTTGCCGTTGCCCACATACTCAGAGAACTTCACCTCCTGCTTGAGAGGCTGAGGGTCCATGCTCCTGTCATAGCCATATACATGCTCCACTGTGAAATCTGTGAACATCTGGCCCTCTGCAGTAGCCTTTCTTGCATCAAGGCCTTTCTTCAGATAAGCCACCTGCTCATTCTGGAGCATCTCCTCAGGCATCTTCGAGATGATCTCGTCAACCTGAGCGTCATCTATAAGACCACGGAGGTTCATAAGCACCTTCGCTGCGACCTCATTGTCAGCATTCTTCTTCGCTGACTCGAGGTTGAACTCGATATACTTCTCCACAAAGTCATTGTAATATGCCTCTGCAGCCGCCTGATCTGTAGAAAGAGAGTCCATCATAGTCTGGAACTCCTCCATCATGGCATCGTGCTCCGCATCAAAAGCTGCAACCTTCTCCTCCGGAGTCTGACCGCAAGCCGCAACAGCCGCTGCAGCAAGCGCAAATAAAAATGTACGGATCTTCATAATATATTCTGTTTAAAATTATTCCAAAATCATTCAAAGATAATCATTTTGCATAAAACGACAAAAAGTCCCCGCAGCCCGCACCGCCTCCGCCCGCCTGTCCACCTGTCCACAGAACCTGCCCATTCCGTGGACAACCCACCTCCCAAACACCACTTATCCACAAAACTCCTCGTTTTCGTGGACAACCAGCACCAGAACCCACACATATCCACCAAAAACCTCGTTTCCGTGGACAGCTAGCACCAAAACCCACACATATCCACCAAAAACCTCGTTTCCGTGGACAACCAACACCACAATCCACACATGTCCACCAAACACCCCAATTACGTGGACAGCAAGCGCCCCTACCTCTTCCTGTCCACAGAACACCCCCTTGCCGTGGACAACCTGCATCCCCAACCTCTTTCATCCACCAAACGCCCCCTATGGCGAAGCCCATATCAGATGCTCTTGACGGGCTTCGCTGCCGTTTTCTCTTCCAATATGCCGCCCTTCCACCCGCGAAGCGTACCAGAAGCCTCTAATATAGGCTTCGCTACCATGTTACCCGATATTTTGCCCGTTTCCAAGCGGCGAAGCGGATGTGGGAGCGCTGTGGTAGGCTTCGCGGTCAGATTTCCTGGCATTTTGCCCGTTTCCAAGCAGCGAAGCGGACGTGGAGGTGCTGAGGTAGGCTTCGCGGTCAGATTTCCTGGCATTCTGCCCGTTTCCAAGCGGCGAAGCGGACGTAGGAGCGCAGTGGTAGGCTTCGCGGCCTGGTTTTCTGCCGAGTTTAATGTATTTCGATTGGGAAGGTGCTCTGATAGGACTGATCCACTGGCGATTTAGCTAAAAACCACAAATGTATCTGCATTGTATTTGTGTTGTATTTACAATGTATTATATTTGCAAATACTAAAGACTGAGAATATGGCACAGACATCTATGACATTCAGAGTCGATGACTCTTTGAAGAAGAATTTCGACAAACTTTGTGAGGAATTCGGTCTCACATCGACCGCAGCACTGACAGTATTCATGAAAGCAGTAGTGAGAGAACGCAGGATACCGTTTGAAGTAAAAACGGAGTCGGAAGAAGAAGTCAGATCAAGAGGGCTCAGAGCCTTTTGGGCGCTTCGAGAAGAAGCGAAGAAGAATGGATTGACAGGGATGACCCTGGAAGAAATCAATGAGGAAATAAGAGCAGCGAGAAGAGGAGAATGAAATGAAAATATTTGCAGTTATCGACACTAACGTAATAGTGTCCGCATTGATTTCAAAGCATGCCGACTCTGCGACGGTAGTGGTATTAAGCAGTATATTCTCTGAGGATATAACTCCCATATACAATGAAGACATCCTTAATGAATATGCCACAGTTCTGCGACGCAAGAAGTTTAACTTTTCAGAAGAATTTATCAACGAGACAATTAGCAGCATAAAAGACAAAGGCATCCACTCTGACAGGATCAATAGTGGCGATATACTCCCCGACCCCAAAGATCTAGTGTTTTACGAAGTAGCCTTGTCCGTTGAAGAATCTTTCCTCGTGACCGGCAACCTCAAGCATTTCCCGAAGAAGCCGTTCATTGTCTCCCCTGCCGAGATGGTGGAGATAATCGAAGCGACTCTGTCCGGGAACAGGAACATCCTGAGCGAAGCGGGTGCAAGGTATGGTAAATAAAGCAAATCCCCGTGCTCGGAGGACATGTCATGAATGACGTCTGAGCACGGGGCATCTTTGCATTTCGGGAACCTATTATTCTTGGAGGCAACGGACAGAATGGCCGTACGCTCGATTGTTGCCGAGTGCCGGATTGACAGAACCGTGGCTACTGATGTACAGGCTGCAAGCGAGATCGCCATTAATCCTAGGAGAGCAGGACCAATAATAGCCGTCCGGAACGACGTTGAATGAGCCATCATAGGAGTTGCGACTACCCGGCCCAGGATACCATATCGGCTGACCGTTGTTCTGGAACAGCAAGCCGCCATTTCCTGTTTCATATGAGGCAGTAGCGAATCCTGCTTTTACCCAGACACCATTCTCTCCTCCATCCGGGACTCTATATCCCTGCGGACACGGGTCAAAAATGGTCTTTACCGAATCCCAACTGCCATTTAAGGCATAATACTGTTTATAGAAAGTTGTCGGGTTCTCTTCCGTCAAAGACAGAGTACCGTCTGACGCCGGACTTGGCCAAGTCATTGTGGACAACGCTTCAACAGAATTGTATATATCTGAAGAGCCTAAGAACGGATCCTTACGTCCCCACTGATAAAGAAGGCCCAATGCTCCGACATCACCAGGAGTGGATGAAGTAGCACCAAGATTTCGGTCCATCATAGTACCTGCATCATTTGCATACACCTGGTCTTCCGGTCTGTCTGTCAGCCATATATGCCAAGACCAGAGTATTACTCCACTTGAGTTCTTTGCTGCAATCACAGCGTTTCCTTCGGCATATTCTGCCGGAGTCGAAAAACGGATGTAACCGTCTTTATACGAAACAGAAGCCACAAGGTCACCGACATTAGGCGCGACATCAGTTCCGAAGGATTCCCAAAGCACCTCCACGCTTTTAATGTTACCGGCAGTTGCGTCAGAATTACCGATTACTGACTTGAACTTATAGTCTCCCGCTTCGGACACGATATAACAATTTGCAGAGCCTTCTGCTGAAAGGTCGGTATAAGCGGTTGTATCGTCATCGTCATCGCCACCTTCACCTGTATCACCTCCGTCACCGCTACCATCGGAACTTCCTCCGGTACTGTTCCAATCCTCAAGCTCGCAATCGATCTCCACCTTGATTGAGGTGGTGGAAGCATTCAGGGTTGCAGTATAGACATACGCCGTGCCCGGACGGAAGTTGAAATAGTCCTCGATAAGATAAGAAACGCTCTTGGAGTTGATTTCAAACAATGGGACAGAAGCCTCTATCATCTGAGGGACAACTATCGCTTCATACACAACTGCCTCGCCGTCTTCGTATGAACGAATGCCGAGATTTCTCATCTTTATAGATTGCTCTCCACTGTATGGGTCTTTTACCACTGCTCCATTGGTCAGGTCCAGACGGGCATCAGTAACGGTATTATGCAGAAGAACAACAGCATCATCAGGGAGCGAGCCAACATAATCCTCTCCTGCCATTATGCGAAGCGTAAGTTTGCTCATAACATGATTCATGGCAAGAGTGACAGGGCCATCTGCCTGCTTCACGCCTTCAGCTTTTGCCCAGAGAAAGTCTGAGGCTTCGTATTCAACGGTCTGATCCGTCGCGACAGAAAAGAGATGATTGTCTATTTCTGACATCTTATCAATATACGGATAATATGCATAAACATCCGACTTGCCTTCGCCCCAGTAGATGGTCTGCTCTGGTGCCCAGACTGCACCATCAAATGTCACAGGCAGGTTGTTTGCCCTGTTTCCTGAGATCTGGAGCGGCATAGGTGTCGTCTCATTTGCGTAGTCAGTAACGTAGAGGCCGATTACGTCAGTTGCTTCAAAAGCGTCATTGGTTACTTTGGTCTGAATTCCAGGCACAAGGACATTGAACGACATCTGATCACTTATGGCTGGAGCTTGTGGGGTTATATTGCCTTCCTGACAGGCGGTTACTGCCAATGCTAGAAGGAATGGGATATATATTTTTTTCATAATACTTTTCTTTTGGTTTTATGAGATCCCCGGTCAAGCCGGGGATGACGGTTATAAAGTCGGGTATGACAGTTCTGAGCCGTCATTGCCGGCTTGACCGGCAATCTCATTAAAAGTCAGACTTTTTGAATGACGGTTTTTCTCCCATGAACTTCGGAGGCATCTGGTCGAAGCGTGATGAGGCGTTCGTGTTTTCTTCAGACCACATCCAGCCCTTTGTCGTTACAGACGGGAGGGATTCCTTGTCGTTTGCCTTGAAGTCCTCGAATGAGTACTCTTCGCCGGCATACTTCTTTATCCTCTTGACCATCGCCTCACGGGAAATGGCGTTGTAGTATGGAATATTGTTATGCATACAGCTTGTCGGCTCACTTCGGAACACTCCGCGGGAGTGGAAGAAGGCCCCTTCGTATACATCTACTGTATTCGAATACTGAGGATCATAGATCATATGCGACCAAGGGACATCCTGCATGCTTCCTATGAGTGATATGTTGTCATAGAAACCATATGATTTCATAGAATTAACTTCTAACGTATGACCACAACACATGCAGCTGCATGACTGAATGAAAGCATTATGATAAATGTACTCATCAGCCAGTTTTCCGAATCCGTGTCCGCCTGCCTCATGATGCACAAGACCGCGGAAATCATATGGCGCCGGATCTGTGCTCATAGGAACTATTGCCACTGCAGAACCATCGCCCCACATATAGCAGAGACCGCTATAATCGCTGCTGTTCTCGATCATAATCACAAGGGCCGTGCTTACATCGTCGTTGATAGGAGCCAGACAGGCTGCTGCAAATGTAGTCTCAAAGTCAGGCGAAACGCCCTCGTTCAAAGTATACTGGCTGCCGAAACGTGCCTCACGGATAGTGTTTACGGTTCCCATACCGCTGTCAGCAGACATTCCAAATACTCCATATACATTGAAGTAGTCCTTGTAAGTCAGATAAGGCTCAATATCAAAGAAGTAACCATATGCATCCTGCATGGCCTGAAGGTATTTACCCTCGCTGATGTCCTTCGCATCGAAGCAGTCGCCCATGATTACTATGTTCACTCCATTTCCTGTGCCGGCTTCCTGTAGAGTGATCATATCGCCGTCACCATACTGATAGTCATACTGCTCGACTGTCATGGAACTGCGGTATTCCTTGCCGTCGAGAAGGAAGACGATCTCACCTGAACGATCTGCACCACCTTGTGCAAGTTCAGCAACCTTAACTATAACATCCATCTTGCCTGTGCCACTCATAGGAGACACCTCTACCCAGTCTGGCTTGCTCTCCACTGACCAGTTCTCTCCTGCCGGAGCACGGAGGACAAAGGTCTTTGAATGTTCGTCATTGAGGGCGCGGAAAAGATTCCTGCTGATCGAAAATTCTCTGTGGGCAGCAATGCGCTTGAACTCGCTCCAGTTGCTTGCGTTCTTGTAAAGATTGACTGACGCCTCAGGGACTTCTACGGTAAAGTTATCTTTCGCAACGCCATTGAAACTGTTAGCATTGATTGTAGGAGGATTCTTTGCCTCGCAGACAATTGAATATATGCCGGTGCAACCGTTGAATGCCAGAGACTCTACCACTTCGACATCTTTATGAAGTCTGATTCCTTCCAAACCTGTACAGTTAACGAAAAGTGCCGAAGGAACAGCAATTACATTTTCGGGAATCTCAACAACACCGCTCAGTCGCCAACATTGACCAAAAGCAGATACTCCCAACGATATAAGTTCTGACGGCAATACCAATGTACCATTGAACAATGTACCATAAAATGCATATCCTCCAATAGTAGTTACAGTTTCAGGAATATTCAGTTCCCCCTTGAAACCTATGTATTCAAATGCATTTTCTCCAATTTCAACAAGACCTTCAGGAAGAGTAAGTGTACCCGTAAAACCGCAATTATTGAAAGCTCGGGATCGAATAGATGTCACTCCATTAGGAATGACTAACGAGCCTGAAAGACCCATGCAACCATTGAATGCTCCGTCATATATTTGCTCAACTGAATCAGGAATGACAAGATTTCCGGAAATTGCAGAAGCGGAAAAGGAATCGGTACCTATGATTTTCAGTGCTGACGGGAGAGATATCTCAGTCATCAGACTGCTGCAAGAAGCAAATGCGTAATTTCCAATCTCTTCGAGAGTGGAAGGGAAATGTACATTCGTGATTTTTGTTGATCTGAATCCCGAAACATATTTCAATCCCTCCGGCAACATAAGGGTTCCAGTCAATGACGTAGAAGCAAAGGCAGACTCTTCTATTCTCTCCAGTCTATCCGGCAACACGCACTTTACCAAAGTTTTCTTTGATTGGAACGCACCACCAGGAATAGCATAGACACCGTCAATAACACTCTCGACCTCTTTGAGATTAAGTCTCTGAAGACCTGTCATCTTCTCACGCATGAAGGTATAGTCCTCTGTCGTAATCTTGCCAAGAAGCTTCATGTTCTTTATCTTCGTAGGGTCCATCTCAAGACGATCGACAATTGTCCTTTCCAACTCACCTGGGCCGGGACAATTCACCACCACATACTCCCTCGCATCATCTCCGTGAGACACGTTGTCGGCCTCCCATGCACTGATGTTCACGCCGGTGAGTTCAATCTCATATTCTCCTGTCTCTACCTTCTTGCTGATGCTGAGGTCATAGGTCGTGATCTTGCCCGGGAGGTATTCTGTGTCGACATCTCTGCTGTAGTGACGTGGGTGACCGTCAATTGTGAGGGTCAGGAGGGTCTTTCCCGCCGCAACGGTCTGAGGAACGACGATAGCCCTGAACTCTCCGTTGTCATTCATCGGGATGATGCCTGTGAGAGGGGCCTCGCCTTCCGGAGTCACTACGCCTGTAGAAAGGTCAATTGTCGACTTGCGTATAGTATTGGTCACGAGGACCTCCTTGGTTACGGCAGCATACTCCGCAGCATCTGTCCAGCCAGTTCCCTGAGAGAAGCGGACGCGGGCTGAAGACATCTTGTGGTAGAATGAAAGGATTACCTTTGACTCTGTCGGTGTTACCTTGGCAGTCTTGGCCCAGAGGAAGTCAGAAGCCTCATACGCTGCCATCTGGCCGTTCTCGGCACCCTTTGACTGGTCTCTAGCCACCTCGAAAGGATAGGCCTCAATCGACGTAGGCTCAGCGTATGGATAGTATCCATAGAAGTCCACCTTGGTGTCGTTGTCCTTGTAATAGATGTCATAGTCAGACACCCAGTCGCCGCTCTCGCTGTACGAGAAGCGGACATTGTCGGCCTGGTTGTCCTCCAATTTCAATGTGCCCGGAGTCTCTCCGTCATAGTTGACGATGTACAGACCCACTTCATCGCCGGTGCAGAAGCCGTCGGTCGTCACCTTGGTTGCCGGCTGCTGGAAGATGTCGTTGTAGATCGACACCTTGTAAGGTTTTCCCTGAGGAGTCTCCGGCTCCATTCCCGGTTCCTCAAAACTGCAGCCCTGCAGAGCGAGGGCCGCGATAGCCATAAATGAAATAATCCGTTTCATATGATGTTGTTATTATATTTCACCGCCTATGTTATCGCCTTCTTCCCAATCGTGCAGAGGAATATTGACGAATGTCAGACCACTGTCCCTGTTTGCGAATCTGGATATCTTGCTGCGACTGAGGACGTAAGATTTCGAATATGTGTATGTAGCATAGCTGCTTTCCTTGTAATAAGTCAGGTTGAGGCCCTGAGAGAAGGTGGTCGGGAAAAGTACAAAATAGTAATTTACTCCCGGCTTGAAGAATCCACCATCGGGAGCATTCATGGTCAGTTCTGTCTCACCTTCAAGGATTTCCTCTACTGCAGGAACTCCTTCCATAGAGATCCTCGCCTTGCCGGCAATGATTTCACCTGCTGCTCCAGAAAGCTTCACAGACTTGATGTCTGGATTCTCTACAGAAAATCTGAAGCATCCGCAAAGATTATAGAAAGACATGTAAAAGTTCTTTGACCTGGCGATCTGAGGAAAGAGGCCATTGGCGAATGTATTTTCAGCTGCTTCCTGAACGTCAGGAAGAGTTAAAGTGACATGTGTTCCGTCACATGTGTTATCCGCATCATATGGGTATATTCCCCAAAGGCTTGTGTCGTCATCTAGTCCTTCACCACCTCCGGTGACGACATCGATAGACCCCTTGAACTGGGCCACTGCACCAGACTCGGATGTAACGAACCTGCTGCTCTCTGAAGCTCCGAAGAACACATTGATGGCATCTCCAGACGTCCAGGTAATGTCCAATGATGTATCATCAATAACATTCTTGACCTCTGGTTCTGACTCTGATGAAGCATAAATCACCTGCTGGACAAGATTTCCATTGATCTCTGTATCTTCATTGACACATGACACCAACAAGGCAAAGCAGGTCAGAAAATTAAAAACATTTCTCATCTGCCTGCTTCTTTAAAGATCATCGCCTAATATACCATCCTCACTTTCGCCTGGCTTCAGTGGGGAACCACAAAGCACACCTTCGACATGAATCTTCACGACCTCGATTTCAGGAGCGGCATAACGCTCCTCTCTGATGAATTCTGTTGTCATATTAACACAATCACATCCAGCCCCAAGATGACAATAGTATAAACAAAGAAAGTGTGGAGCTGACTTTCGTCTATCCTACTGAAGGTTGTGGTAAGACCTGATCGGAAATAAACGATGCAATACCCCACACTCGGATAGATATGGGATATCAGGGCACGCAGAATGCGCCCTTCCACAGGTATCTATACGAAGTGAGTGCTGTCCGTATCGTCCTTCCGATTAGAAAACTACCACATTTTCAGTAGAGGACTTGCGAAAAAACACTTTCACAATATGTAACGCCACAGGGTGACTACCATTAGGCGGTACAAATGTAAGCATTTTTCGCATACGAACAACACTCACCGGGGTATTGTAATAAAGCAAAAAGGGCTGGCGTGATGCCAACCCTTCTTCTGTATGTAGAGTTACAATTACTTGTTCTCTCTGCGTCCGCCACGGCCGCCACGACGACGATCGTTGCCGCGTCCGCCACGGTTGTTGTTGCCAGACTGCTGTGCCTGAGCTGCGATGCCTGCGTTAGGAGAGAGGTCCTTCTTTCCGTAAACCTCACCGTTGCAGATCCATACCTTGATTCCGAGTACGCCTACCTTGGTGTGAGCCTCAGCGAGTGCGTAGTCGATGTCAGCGCGGAATGTGTGGAGAGGTGTACGA
>JAFQFD010000038.1 GCA_017415715.1 Bacteroidales bacterium
AACACATAAACACTAACCCATGAAACACCTAACTTATCGAATCGCCCTTATCTTTGCGATAATGGGTCTGAGCTGCGCCAGCGCGTTCGCTCAGCAAGTGAAAGGTACAGTCAAGGATTCAGCAGGTGAGCCGGTAATCGGTGCGGCAATCGTTGTCGAAGGCACGACCACCGGTACAACTGTTGACATTGACGGTAATTTCGTGTTTAACACAGCTGTCCCTAAGGATGCTGTCCTCGTGGTCACTTCGATCGGCTACAAGACAGTGAAGGTTCCTGTAGGAAACGGCTATGTAGAAGTAGTCCTCCAGGAGGATTCTGAACTGCTCGACGAAGTGGTGATGATCGGATACGGTACTCAGAAGAAGGCCGTGGTATCAGCAGCCATCTCTACAGTCGGAACAGAGATGCTCGACAAAGTGTCAGCTGTCCGCGTAGACGATGCCCTCAAGGGACTTACACCTGGTGTCAATGTTACATCGACTTCAGGCCAGCCGGGCGCAGGTTCTCAGATCCGCATCCGTGGTATCGGTACCATCAACGATGCAAGCCCTTTGTATGTGGTTGACGGTATGGCGGTAAACGGAGGCATCGACTATCTCGCTCCAAGCGACATCGAGCGTATCGACATCCTCAAGGATGCTGCTTCTTGTGCTGTCTTCGGAACACGTGGAGCAAACGGTGTGATCCTCGTGACAACCAAGAAGGGTTCAAAGGACAGAGTATCCGTAAGCTATGATTTCCAGTACGGCATGTCAAGCCCTTGGCGTCAGCGTGAGGTTCTCAATGCTACAGAGTATGCAGTGATGATGAACGAGGCGGCCATCAACGATGGCAATGCTCCGAAATATGCTGATCCTTATTCATTCGGTGCAGGTACTGACTGGCAGAAGGAAGTCTTCAACTGGAACGCTCCTCAGCAGCGCCATCAGCTGACAATCAGCGGAACCAGCGGCAAGAACCAGTATTTCGTCTCAGCAGGATATTATACTCAGGAAGGTATTGTCGGCGGTAACTACGACCGTTCAAACTATGAGCGTTTCAGCGTACGCGTAAATGACAACTACAGCATCTTTGATGCGACACAGGAGCGTACATGGCTCAACAAGATGGATCTCAGCGTGAACGCAGCATATTCGCGCACTTTCACAAGAGGAATCTCAACCAACTCTGAGTTCGGTTCTCCTCTCGGATCGGCAGCTGCCCTTTCTCCACTCCTCAGCGTATACGTTGATCCTGCAGACGAGCAGGCTGTGATAGATAAGTATTACTACAATGATGCAGCACATGCTGTAGATGAGGCGACAGGCGAGCTCCTCAATCCTGACTGGAGCGACTTCAATCTCATCCGTGACCCAAGAAACGGACGCCTCTTCACAGTACCGGGAACAGAGTTCCAGGAAATGGTCAACCCTCTTGCTGACCTTTCTCTCCCGGGCACAAGAAATAATTATGACCGTCTCGTAGGAGGTGCGGAACTCGCATTCCAGATCTATGACGGACTCACTTTCCGTTCTTCAGTAAACGTTGACTTCTCTGTCGGCGGTTCTGATGGCTGGACACCAAACTACTATCTTTCATCTACACGTCATCAGGGCTATTCTTCAGTATGGGGCTCTATGAACCGTGGCCTTGTATATCAGATAGAGAACTACCTGACATACAATAAGACATTCGTCGAGAAGCATAACCTTACAGTGACTCTCGGTCAGTCTGCAAGCGCAGAGCAGGGCCGCAACATCAATGCTTCAAGAATGTACCTGACAGAGGAGGATCCTGACAAGGCAAACATGGGATTCGCAACAAGCCAGCGTGAGGACAATGACGGAGGCGGATCGCTCTACGTAGACTATCGTCTGTCTTCTCTCTTTGCGCGTGCGTCATATGACTATGATAACCGCTATATGATCCAGGCGACTGTACGCCGTGACGGTTCTTCACGTTTCGGACCTGGACGTCGTTTCGCCATCTTCCCTTCAGCATCTGCAGCCTGGAACGTAAAGAACGAGCCTTGGATGCAGGATGTGGCTCCTTGGCTTTCTACAATGAAGGTGCGTGCATCTTGGGGTATCAACGGTAACGACCGTCTCGGTAACTTCATGTTCGCAGCACAGACAGCACCTGGCAACAATTACGTATTCGGCAGTGGAGCTCTCGGAAACGAGACCATCATCAACGGTGTGAAGACTACAGTTACTCCTAACGAACTCCTTGAGTGGGAAAGAAGTAACCAGACGGACTTCGGAGTTGACTTCGGATTCTTCGGAAACTCTCTCCAGTTCACAGCCGACTACTTCTACAAGAGAACAGACGGAATGCTCATCGAGATGCCTGTTCCTTCATACCTTGGTGAGTCAAAACCATGGGGTAACGTGGGCTCTATGTCAAATACCGGTGTCGAGCTCGATCTCAACTACCGTTATTCTGTAGGTGACTTCAACTTCACGGTAGGTGCAAACGCTACATATATCAAGACTCTCCTCATCAATGCAGGTAACGAGTCAGGTATCCTCGACAGAGGTTCAGTACACCAGATGGGTACAATCATCCGTGGTGAGAACGGCCAGCCGTTCCCTTACTACTATGGTTACAAGACAGACGGTGTGTTCCAGAACTGGGACGAGGTCCGTGCATATACAAATGCTGAAGGCGGTCTTATCCAGCCGGACGCACAGCCTGGTGACTTCCGCTATCAGGACCTCAACGGCGACGGCAGCATCACAGCTGAAGGCGACCGTACAAATCTCGGAAAGTGCGTTCCATCATGGACCTTCGGTTTCAATGTGGGATTTGACTGGAAGGGTATCGACTTCTCAATGGTATGGCAGGGCGTAGCAGGAAACAAGATCTTCGATGCTACACGTCGTACAGACATCCCTACAATGAACCAGCCTAAGTATGTCCTCAACCGCTGGACAGGTGAAGGCTCGACAAACGAGTATCCTCGTTTCACTGTGACTGACCCTAACCAGAACTGGTCAAAGGCATCTGACTTCTTCATCAAGGATGCAAGCTATCTCCGTCTCAAGAATGTGACCCTCGGTTACACTCTTCCTGCAAAGTGGACCAATAAGGTATTCGTCAAGAAGCTTCGCGTTTACGCATCTTGCGAGAATGCCTTTACTTTCACAAAGTATGACGGTTTCGATCCTGAAATCGCTGACTACGTCGACAGAGGCATCTATCCTCAGGCACGTACCGTTCAGTTTGGTGCAAGCATTACTTTCTAATCACCAGTAAAGAGATTTAAGATGAAAAAGATATATTACATTATAGCAGCGGCGCTGCTCTCTATGACTCTCAGCTCTTGTGGTGAGGACTGGCTTAACGTACAATCTCACGATAAGATTTACATTGACGAGTACTATAACTCTGAAGCTCGTATCAAGGAAGCTCTCGTAGCTGCGTACGACCCTCTTCAGTGGTTTGACTGGGGAATGGGCATGTACAATCCTGTTCCTATGATCTATGAGGTTATGGCTGACGACATATATCCTGGAGGATCAGGTGTGTCAGACAACCGTCACTATCACTTGATGTTCGACTACTCTGTAGACTCTCAGAACACTCCTGCATCAGTATGGACCATCGCTTACTCAGGTGTGAACCGTGCGAACTGCGTTCATAAATATATGCCGGGCGTTCAGGGCATCTCTGACGAATCAAAGGCTGAGATCCTCGCTGAGGCTACAGTTCTCCGCAACTGGTATTACACTCAGATGTGGAAGCTTTGGGGAAACATCCCATACTATGAGACAAACCTTGACTTCCCTTACGCTTGCCCTCAGTGGAAAGCTGACGAGGTGTACGAGGCAATGGCTAAGTCTCTCGAGGAAGCAATTGATTCCAAGGCTCTTCCTATGAAGCGCACTGCAGAGCTCGGCCGCATCACTCAGGCTGCTGCAATGATGCTCTATGCAGAGATCGTGATGTATCAGAACGACAAGACCAGAATGCAGAAGGCCCTCGATTATATGGAGGAGATCATCACCGGCGGTGAGTATGCTCTCGTTTCATCTGCTGACCTCGCAAACATGTGGGAGCCTGCAGGCGAGTGGAGCTCTGAGACAATCCTCGACATCAACTTCTTCAGCCAGGGCGCATATCGTTCATGGGGCAGCCCTCTCGCAGCCGGCGGTACTGTTCTTCCTACCCTCATGGGTCTGAACAGCATGGCAGGCAGCGCGAAGTATGGCAACGAAGGCTGGGGATTCTTCCCTCTCACTACAATGGCTCCTAAGGCATTCGAGGAAGGCGACCTCAGAAAGGCTGTCACAGTTTATGAAACAGCTTCCGAGCCAGGCATGACCTTCACAGCACGTTACCAGGAGACCGGATACCACCTTGCAAAGTATCTCCCTCGTCTTGACGGCAACGCAGGTCAGATCGCTGACGCAACATTGAACTATGGTACTAACATCCGTCTCTACCGCTACGCTGAGACTCTCCTCAACGCTGCCGAGCTCATCGCCGTTCATGGCTGCTCAGGAAAGGGATCTGCTGACGCTTACCTCAATGAGGTGCGTACACGTGCGGGCCTCGGTACTGTAGGCGCAAGCCTAGAGACTATCCTCCAGGAGCGTCACGTCGAGCTCATGGGTGAAGGAAAGCGCTACTGGGACCTCATCCGTCTCGGTCAGGCTGCTACAGTCCTTACTCCAGCTAACGACGAAGGCGGTTTCCGTACAAAGGCGTGGTCTGAGAACAAGAAGTATCTGCCGTTCCCTCAGTCGGAGATGGATGCAACTGCAAGTACTCAGTACCCTCTTACCCAGAACAACTATTAATCGTTAATTCTGAAAGAATATGAAGATATTTAAATATATGGCGTTGGCTCTGGCGGCTGTCATGACTATGGGCTGCGTTCAGGAGTATATGGAGATCGACCCGGACAAGGTCCCTTCAGCTTCTGATCTTCAGGTCAAGATCGCTGTAGACAATGAGACCAACTATGTGACATTCTCGGTAGAGAACGAGGGTGTGGTTCCTATGTGGCTTTTCGGAGAGGAGAAGATCGACGGAAAGGCCAACAAGAAATATGCATACACCGGAAACGGTCTCCAGCTTCGTCTTCGCGACGCAGGTACTCACTCAGTTGAGGTGAAGGCATATAACGCTCACGGTGTATCCGTAGGTTCAAAGGTTGTCGAGTTCACTCTCGAGAACACTTATCGCGATCCGTTCGACCCTTCAAAGTACATCACTTTCTTCGCAGGAAGCGAAAGCAAGACCTGGGAGTGGAACTCTACAGTCAAGGGCCATATGGGCTGCGGTGAGCCGGGTACAGATGGTACAAACTGGTGGTCGGCAGGTCCAGACGAGAAGAAGGACTGGGGTCTTTATGACGACAGACTCACCTTCACAAAGGACATGAAGTATACTTATAACCCAGGTGAGGGCGGAATGGTATATGTAAACAAGGATTCAGGATATGGTCCGGAGTACAAAGTCGACGAAAATGACTACATGGTTCCTATCGAAGGCTTCACAACAGACTATTCATTCGAGAACGCTTGGAACGACGCAGGTATCGAGGAGATCTATCTCGTGCTTCCTGCCAACACCAACCTTTCTTATATCCCTAACCCTGACGCTTTGGCAGAGCCTCGCTACAAGCTCCTCGAGGGAACAAATACCAAGAAGATCGCCCTTGTACACGACAATGGTGCCATCGCATGGAAGTATGAGTTCATCGTAGAGGGCAGCGCCAAGCCTGAGGATCCTAAGCCAGGTGAGGTCGTATTCGATCCTAACTCAGACCGTAACCTCTGGAAGAACGCCGTAATGGACGTTTCATTCTGGTTCGCAAACAACGATTGGGGCCAGATCGACAACCCTGCATACACAGCAGAAGGCAACAAGCATACAATCGTGATCCCTGAGGGAATCGGTACTCAGCGTTGGCAGGGTCAGATGGTATTCAATAATACAGGCATCGTGACATCTGCAGACAAGCTGTATGACTTCCAGCTCGTCCTTAACTCTACAGCAGACCACGGCGGAGTTACCATCAAGCTCACCCAGCAGGACAATGACAATGTCTTCTTCTTCGAGGATGCACATGTAGTGAAGGCATATGAGGAGTTCAAGTATCAGGTCAAGGGTGTTCAGGGTGTTGACCTTACAAACGCCAAGCTTGTTCTTGACTTCGGTGGTGCAACTCCTGGTTCGACTGTAGAGATCAAGGATATTGTTCTCCAGGAGCACATCGGTGGTGCGCCTGCAGGTCCTGCACCGTTCGATCCTTCTGCAGCTGACAACCTCTGGAACTCAGCTGTGACTACAGATCATCACTTCTATTTCGCTAACAACGACTGGGGTGCAATCGAAAATGCGACTGTTACTTCAGACGGCGGTACTCATACATTCGTACTTCCTGAGGGTCTCGGCGGACAGCAGTGGCAGGGTCAGTTCTTCTTCCAGAACACAGGCCTCGCATCTTCAGCAGCGAAGACTTATGACTTCCACCTCGTGCTCAACTCTACAGCAGATCACCCAGGCGTGACAGTGAAGCTTTGTTCACAGACCGATGACGGCGCTATCATCACCGACGGCCGCTATGCTCTTACAGCATATGAGGACTTCGTTCTTGATGTATATGCAGCTCCTGGTATCGATTGCGACAACCTTAAGCTCGTCTTCGACTTCGGCGGCGGACAGGGTGGTTCGACAGTAGTTGTGAAGGATATCGTATTCCGCGAGGCAAAGACAGTCGGCGGTTCGACAGAGCCGACATTCGATCCTACTGATGCAAGCAATATGTGGCTTACTGCCAATACGACAGAAATGACATATTACTATGCACCAGGCTGGGCTCAGATCGACAATCCTGGATTCGTGGCAGATGGCAACAACTATACTGTAACTCTTCCGGAGGCTACAACTGACCAGTGGCAGGCACAGGTTGCATTCGCCAACACAGGTATGTCTGCGACATCTGACAAGGCATATGACTTCTATCTCGTGATGAACTCGACTCAGGATCATCCAGGTGTGACTGTGAAGCTTACTCAGGACGGTGATGACAATCTGTTCTTCTTTGCTGACAGACATCAGCTTGCAGCATATGAAGATTATGTCTACAAGGTGGTGGCAATGCCAGGTATCGATGCAAGCAACCTCAAGCTCGTGCTTGACTTCGGAGGAAATGCGGCAGGTACAGAGGTGACCATCAAGGACATCATCTTCCGCGAGAGCCAGAGCACTCCTGCACCGGAGCCAGAGCAGCCTGAGGCGCTTGATCCGAACTCAGCGGCAAATCTCTGGAAGACTGCGGCTATCGATATTTCTTATTGGTTTGCAGACAACAACTGGACTCAGATTGCAAATCCTGAATTGACTCAGGGTGACAATGAGTACACTCTCATCATGCCGGAAGGAATCGGCGGTTCTCAGTGGCAGGGACAGTTTGTCTTCAACAAGACAGGCATCAAGATCTCTACTGACAAGACATATGATTTCCAGGTTACATTGTATTCAGAGGCAGATCATCCACATGTTACCGTGAAGCCATGCTATGAACAGGCACCTTCAAATGACGTGAACGAACTCTTCTACAAGCCGGATATCGTTCTCTCTGCATATGAGGAGTATGTATATACCGTGACAGGCCTTCCTGGAACTGATATTCCTGACATGAAGCTCGTATTCGACTTCGGTGGTGCGGTTGCAGGTTCTAAGGTAATCGTCAGCGGCATTACTCTTATCGAACATTAATAGTTGTATGGGACGGCAGGGACAAAAGCCCGCAATGGGCTTTGCCCCTGCCTTTTAATGTTTCGTCTCTGTCATTTCGACTGAGCGAAGCGAATGGAGAAATCTAAAAAATGAGATTCAAGACTATATTATCACTTGCTGCCCTGGCCATTATGACCATTGCCTGCGGCGAGAAGGATCCGCAGGGAGGCGATGCCCCCGAGGTGAAGCTGCAGGTGACCCCTGCAGAGATTTCCGTGTCATCAGCAGCACAGGATGTTGTCCTGACTGTAGGTGCAGAGAAGGATTGGGGCGTGACTCCTATAGATTCATGGGTGAAGACTTCACCTACAGGAGGTGTCAAGGGGGAGACTACGGTCAAGGTGACCATTGAGGAGAACAAATCTTTGGAAGAGCGCGCGACAACGCTTCTCTTCAGGTCGGGTTCCATGAAGCTGGAAATCCCTGTGAAGCAGCATTATATGGTCCAGAACGTCATAGTGGAGAACAAGGCTCTGCTGGATGCTCTGCTCAAGAATCTCGACAAGGACGGCGACGGCGTCCTCAGCACAAAAGAGATAGAGGGTGTCACATCTCTCGATCTTTCTGACAGTGGGCTTTCGGATGTTTCCGAGCTCGCGGAACTGTTCCCTGACCTTGTGTCTCTCGACCTGTCAGGAAACAATCTCACATCCATTGACATCCAGATGCTCGGCAAACTTAAGGACCTGGATCTCAGCGGAAACCCTTTGACTTCAGTCTATGTGTGGTCAGACTTTACGGCACCTGCGGGATTCAAGATCCCTGAAGGTGCGCAGTATGTCGAGCCGGAAATCTATACTCCGGCAGGATATAAGCTCGTATGGAGGGACGAGTTCAATGACCCTTCGCTCACTATGCCTGACACCAAGGAATGGTGGTATGAGACCGCTGAGCCGGGTTGGGTGAATAATGAGCTTCAGACTTACGTTGCCGGTCGCACTGGTGATATCGTCACAGCCGACGTGAGTGACGGCACTTTGAAGATCCGCGCCATAAAGAGCGGAAACAGAGTGTATTCGGCACGTGTGAACACGAGAAAGAACTGGACCTACGGCTACTTCGAGGCGCGCCTCAAGCTGCCGAAGGGCAAGGGCACCTGGCCGGCGTTCTGGATGATGCCGTCAGTATGGTCAGGCTGGCCTGAAGGAGGCGAGATCGACATCATGGAGCACGTGGGATGTGTCCCTACCGAGGTGTCGTCTTCGATCCACTGCAAGGCATATTATCATGCCATAGGCACTCAGAAGACTGCCGCCAGAAAGGTGGCGGGCGTCATGGACGAGTTCCATACATATGCCCTTGAGTGGACTCCGGAATATATAAAGACCTATGTGGACGGCAAGCAGCTGTTCTATTACAATCCAGACGACTATTCACAGGGACGCAATGCCAATACCTGGCCTTTCAACAAGCCGTTCGAGCTCAAGCTCAACCTCGCATGGGGCGGCGACTGGGGAGGAATGATGGGCGTTGACGAAAGCTGCCTCCCTGCAACATATGAAATCGATTACGTACGCGTATTCCAGAAATGACGATGAAAATGATAGCAAAAATATTTGCAATTGCCCTTCTGGCAATTTCATGCACCGGTCCTGAGCAGACCGAAACCCCGAGAGGAGGCATCGTGCAGGTGTCTCCATCAGAGCTTACATTGGATTTTGAAGAGCAGGAGACTTATGTCACAGTCACAGCTGATGCCGATTGGGGCTCAACAGTTTCTGATCCTTCATGGTGCTCGGTCTATCCGACCGGAGGAATGAAAGGCGAGACCAAGGTGAAGATCACCGTCAAGAAGAACCTTCTGACAGAAGATCGTCACAATACGATTACTTTCAGGACCACATCGTCGAAAACTGAACTTCCTGTCATTCAGCAGACAAGCTCTACCGGCGAGGCCATGTTCGTGCCGGAGGGCTATAAGCTGTTCTGGAGTGACGAGTTCGACGGTCCGTCACTTGATGCCGACAACTGGACATGCGAGATCGGACGCGGAAGCAACGGCTGGGGTAATGCCGAGCTTCAGTACTATACTGACCGTACGGAGAATGTGGATGTGCGTGACGGTAAGCTCGTGATGACCGCCCGCAAGGAGAGTTATCAGGGTGCTACAGCGACGTCAGCACGTCTCATTACCCTCGGCAAGGTATATTTCAAGTATGGATACATAGTGGCTTCCATCAAGCTCCCTAAGACAGCGAACGGCCTCTGGCCGGCGTTCTGGATGATGGGCAACGACTTCAAGTCCAAGGGTTGGCCGAACTGCGGCGAGACGGATATCCTCGAGATGGGACACTCGAATGGTTATAACAATCGTCAGGAGACGTTCCTCAACGGAGCATGCCACTGGGGAGCGCCAGGTCATCAGTATTATGCTCATGACATCAACAACAGCTATTCTGTCCAGGACGGAAATTTCCATACATTCACATGCATCTGGACGGAGGACAAGATATCAATGTATATCGATCTTGAGACCTATCCGTCTGCAAAGCCATATTTCGAAATGACCCTCAAGGACTTCGGTGACAACGAGTTCCGCAAGGACAACTTCATTCTCCTGAACCTTGCCGTAGGAGGAAACTTCCCTGGCATATGGGACATCAACCAGGTTACGGCCCTGAACAACGGCCCGGCCGAAATGGAAGTGGACTACGTCCGTGTTTTCCAGCAGAAATAACTGCCATTTCTGCTGTCATTTCGAGCGAGCAAAGCGAGTCGAGAAATCTAAAATTATGAAAAGAATACTATACATATTATCAGCCCTCTCCGTAGCTCTATTCATCTCCTGCGACAAGCCTCAGCCTGACGGCGGGCAGGAGAAGAGGCTCACGGGTTACATTGAACTTCTGGAGGCTTATGATGCCGGCAAGCTCTTCAGAGCAGTCGAGGCATCTGCAGAGCAGAATGTCGTGATATTTGATGACGGTTCCAAGATTATGGTCCCGACATCGTCTTTCGCGATTCATGACCATACCGAGACCTCTGCACCGTCCATAGACTTCCTTGCAGGCTCTCCTTGGTGGAGGATTGACGGGAATATGACAGGGATACCTGTCGTGGCTTCGTCTCTGCCGAAGGAAGAGGCCGAGCCGGTCTATGTATACTATGACAGGAAGACGCTCCATATGCACATCAGCAACCGCGAAGTGCTTGACTTTGACAGCAGGTTGCTGGATGAAGAGGCCGAGCTTGCGCGCCGCCAGAATATTCCTGTAGTATATATAGATACAGGCGGAAAGGGTATTTATGACAAGGATAATTATGTCAAAGGCACTATCAAGATCCTGGATCCTGAGAGATTGTATAGTGATGAGACCGAATTCTATACATCGATGGGCATCCGCGGCCGAGGCAACTCTACATGGAGCTTCCCTAAGAAGCCATGGAAGGTGAAGCTTGACAACAAGGCCTCCATCTTCGGTATGGGTGCAGACAAGGAGTGGTGCCTTCTGGCAAACTACAGCGACAGGACCCTTATGCGCAACATCCTGGCCATGAAGCTGTCAGAGATCTGCGGTTTTGCATGGACTCCTCATATGTATAGCGTCCATGTATACCTGAACGATGAGTATCAGGGAGTATACAATCTGTGTGAGCATAAGAAAGTGTCTGAGCATCGTGTGGATATAGATCTTGATGCCGGGGATGTATATCTGGAGATCGAGGAACAGCAGGATGAGACCACATGCTGGTGGACAGGAATGGGTGTGCCTATGATGTTCAGCGACCCTGAGGAGCCTTCTGCCGAGCTTCTGGCGGAGATCAAGAAGCATTTCGAGGACTTCGAGAACTCGTTGTACAGCAAGGATCTTGCAGACCCGCAGAAGGGCTATGCGGCCTATATAGATGTGAATTCGTTCATAGATTATTATATAGTCCAGGAGATTGCGAAGAATACTGACGGCAACCTTCGCAAGAGCTCATTCATTACCAAAAAGAAAGGTGGCAAGCTTGTGATGCACCACCTGTGGGATTTTGACCTGACATTCGGTAACGGCGGCGGACTCCTCCATGATCCTGAAGGATTCTTCATCAAGGATTATGCACCGAACTGGACCCCGGGTGACAACTGGTTCAACAGGATGCTCAAGGATCCGGCGTTTGCAAATAAACTCAAGGCGCGTTGGAACAACCTGTACCATCAGCTTCAGTCCATGGTGGACTTCATCGACCAGCAGGCTAAGATCCTGGACAAGGCTCAGCAGCAAAACTTCCAGGTGTGGGACATAAACACAGATGTTGTCGATTGGGTGGACTGCCCTTCATTAGGCTCGTATGAAGCTGAAGTAGAATTCCTCAAGGAGTTCTACTCTAAGCGCATAGAGTGGCTGAATAAAGAAATCAACAAACTATAACTATGAAAAGACTTTCTATCATCCTCGCGGCAATGCTTTGCTGCCTGGCATGCGCGCAGAAGCCGCAAGACCTCCCCGAAAGCGCTTTTGTACGCGTAAGCGGACCGTATCTGATCGAGCCGTCAGGCGACACCCTTTTCATCAAGGGTACAAACCTCGGCAACTGGCTTAATCCTGAGGGCTACATGTTCGGATTTCGCAAGACAAACTCTGCGGGTATGATCAACCAGATGTTCTGCGAACTCGTAGGACCTGACTTCACCGCAGAGTTTTGGAAACTCTTCAAGGACAACTACATCACCCGCAAGGACATTGAGTTCATCGCCTCTACGGGCGCGAACACTATCCGCGCTCCGTTCCACTACAAACTCTTCACGGATGAAGACTACATGGGACTTACGGTGAATCAGGACGGCTTCGAGCGCCTTGACAGCGTGGTCACATGGTGCCGTGACAACGGCCTGTATGTGATCCTGGACATGCACGACGCCCCTGGCGGACAGACAGGTGACAACATTGATGACAGCTACGGCTACCCTTGGCTCCTTGAGAGCGAGGCTTCGCAGCAGCTCTTCTGCGACATCTGGAAGCGCATTGCAGAGCATTACAGGAACGAGCCTGTCATCATCGCATACGACCTTATAAACGAGCCGATCGCGCCATACTTCGACAATGTAAAAGAACTTAACGCAAAGCTGGAACCGCTTCACAAGAGAGTGACAGCGGCAATCCGCGAAGTGGACCCGAACCATATAATAATGCTTGGCGCGCCGCAGTGGAACAGCAACTTCGACCCGTTCACCGACTGGACCTATGATGACAAGCTGATGTATTCATGCCACCGCTACGGCGGCGACGCCTGCGTCGAGGCCATCGGCAATTTCATCGCCTTCCGTGACAAGACAAATCTGCCTATGTACATGGGAGAAATCGGTCACAACACTGACGAATGGCAGGAGTCATTCTGCAAGGCCATGGAGCAGAGCAACATAGGCTACACATTCTGGCCATACAAGAAGATCCGCAACTCATGCTTCTCAGGCATTACCCCTCCGGAGAACTGGGACAAGGTGATCGAATTCTCCGAGGCTTCGCGCTCGACCTACTTCGAGATCCGCGACGCCCGCCCTGACCAGGCCATGGCCCGTCAGGCGATGCTCGACTTCATCGAAGCGGCGAAATTCGAGAACTGCACCCCGCAGGACTCATACATAAAATCACTCCGCTTGAAATAAGTGACATCTAACTACTTGATAGTGAGTGATATAAAAGAGGCTGCGTGCTCCCCATGGGGAGCACACAGCTATTAGTAAGAGCTTGTGATTCAGCGATTTATGTGCCACGATCCGCTACGCCAGCTTATGGATTGCGAGGCCGGAGCGGAGCTTAGGCTCGAACCATGTGGTCTTCGGTGGCATGATGTTGCCTGAATCGGCGATGTCTACGAGCTGTTTCATTGAAACAGGGTAGAGGGCGAAGGCTACCTTCATCTCGCCGTTGTCTACGCGGCGCGAGAGCTCGCCGAGGCCGCGGATGCCGCCGACGAAGTCGATGCGCTTGTCGGTGCGGAGGTCCTTGATGCCGAGGATCTTGTCGAGGACAAGGTTTGAGAGTATGGTCACGTCGAGAACGCCGATAGGGTCGTTGTCGTCATAGCGGCCTTCCTTTGCAACGAGTGAATACCACTTGCCGCCGAGGTACATTGAGAACTCGTGGAGCTTTTCTGGCTTGTAGATCTCAGCACCTTCCTCTTTCACGTCGAAATCTTCAGCGAGAGCTGCGAGGAGCTGCTCCTCTGTGAGTCCGTTGAGGTCTTTCACAACGCGGTTGTAGTCGATGATCTTGAGCTGGCTGTCAGGGAATGCTACTGTCATGAAGTAGTTGTATTCCTCCTCTCCTGTATGATTTGGATTCTGTGCCTTCTTCTCGGCGCCTACAAGGGCAGCGGCAGCTGTACGGTGGTGGCCGTCAGCAACATAGAATGCAGGAATCTCTGCGAAGATCTCTGTGATGCGGTCGATGTCGGCCTGCTCGTCGATCACCCAGAAGTGGTGTCCGAAGCCGTCCTCTGCTACAAAGTCATACTCAGGCTCCTGAGCTACATACTTGGCTACGATTGCGTTTACTTCAGCGTTGTCAGGGTATGAGAAGAATACAGGCTCGATGTTGGCATTCTGGATGCGGACGTGGATCATGCGGTCCTCTTCCTTGTCCCTGCGGGTGAGCTCGTGCTTCTTGATTGCTCCTGAAGCGTAGTCATCAGTGTGTGCACATACTACGAGGCCGTACTGTGTGCGGCCGTCCATTGTCTGTGCGTATACATAGTAGTATGGCTTGTCATCCTGTACGAGCCATCCCTTCTCCTGCCATGCCTTGAAGTTCTCGACAGCCTTGTCGTATGCAGGCTGGCTGTGCTCGTCGATGATAGGGTCGAAGTCGATCTCAGGCTTTGTGATGTGGAGGAGAGACTTCTCGCCGGCCTCTGCCTTTGCCTCTACCGAGTTGAGGACGTCATATGGCCTTGCTGCCACTTCCTCTACATACTGCTTCGGCGGACGTACCGCCGCAAATGGTCTGATCTTTACCATAATAGATTAGATTCTCACGGCCCTTCAGGGCCTCAGAATGACACTTGTTATTTATTCAGCTGGAACTTTGTGCAACCTGTTGCAAAGTAGTCGCAGATCTGCTGAGCTGCAGCGAGGCCTGCGTTGATGTTTGCCTCTGCAGTCTCCGCTCCCATCTTCTTAGGAGTAGCGAACACCTGCTTAGGGAACTTCTCGTTGAGCTCTGCCTGGATGGCCGCAGCGACGTCAGTCACATACTTCAGGTCAGGACGGTCAGAGAGCACCTTCACGAGCTCAGGCTCGTTGATCACTTCCTTGCGGGCAGTGTTGACGAGGCATCCGCCCTTAGGCATCCTTGACACGAGGTCATAGTTGATGGATCCGATTGTCGCAGGGATTGCAGGGATGTGGAGTGAAATGAAATTGCACTGCTCGTACATCTGCTCGAGAGTCTCAGCAGGGATGACACCCTCAGCGACCATCTTTTCAGCAGGAACGAACGGGTCGAATGCCATCACTTCCATTCCGAGAGCCTTGGCCTTCTCGGCAACGAGACGGCCAACGTTGCCGTATGCCTGAATACCGACCTTCTTGCCCTTGAGCTCCATGCCGGTGCCAGGGGTGAACTGGTTGCGTGACATGTAGATCATCATTGCGAGAGCAAGCTCGGCAACAGCGTTGGAGTTCTGGCCAGGAGTGTTCATTGCCACGATGCCTCTTTCTGTACATGCAGGAAGGTCGAGGTTGTCGAATCCGGCGCCGGCACGTACGACGATCTTGAGCTGAGGAGCGGCTGCGATCACCTCGGCAGTCACCTTGTCAGAGCGCACGATCATTGCGTCGACATCGGCTACAGCCTCGAGGAGCTGTGCCTTGTCTGTATATTTCTCGAGAAGGACCACCTCGTGGCCGGCCTTCTGTGCGATGTCCTTGATGCCGTTTACCGCAGCTGCTGCGAACGGCTTTTCGGTTGCTACTAATATTTTCATCGGTTATTATTTTAGATCCCCGGTCGGGCCGGGGATGACGTATGGTGTGCGTGTTATTTATGGAGCTGTTCGAATTCCTTCATGCAGTCTACTAGGGCCTGTACGCTCTCGAGCGGGCATGCGTTGTAGATCGATGCACGGAATCCGCCTACTGATCTGTGGCCCTTGATTCCTGTCATTCCCTTCTCCTTTGCAAATGCGAAGAACTCGTCCTGGAGGTTCTCATAGCCCTCTGCCATCACGAAGCATACGTTCATGAGTGAACGGTCCTCGACAGCTGCAGTACCCTTGAAGAGAGGGTTGCGGTCGATCTCAGCATAAAGAAGTGCTGCCTTCTCCTGGTTCATCTTATAGATAGCCTCGACACCGCCGAGCTCCTTGAGCCACTTGAGGGTCTCGTTCATCACGAAGATAGAGAATACAGGAGGTGTGTTGAACATCGAAGCTCCGTCGATGTGTGTGCGGAGGTCGAGCATTGTAGGGATGTAGCGGCTCACCTTTCCGAGAAGGTCCTTCTTCACGATGAAGAATGTAACGCCTGCAGGGCCTACGTTCTTCTGTGCACCACCATAGATCATCGCATACTTGGTCACGTCTACCGGACGGCTCATGATGTCGGACGACATGTCTGCGATGAGCGGAACTGGAGACTCGAGGTCCTCGTGGATCTCTGTACCGTAGATTGTGTTGTTTGTGGTGATGTGGAAATAGTCGACATCTGTAGGGATCTCGTAACCCTTTGGAATATAGTTGAATACGGTGTCGGCTGAAGAAGCGACTGCATATGCGTTGCCAAGTCCCTTTGCCTCCTTGAGGGCCTTCTTTGCCCATACGCCTGTCTCAAGGTATGCTGCCTTGTTTTCGAGGAAGTTCATTGCCACATAGAGGAAGCCCATGCTTGCTCCGCCGCCGAGGAAGAGTATTTCATAGTCTTCAGGAATGTTGAGGAGCTCTCTCCAGAGGGCGCGGCACTCGTCCATTACGGCGTCCCACTCCTTTGTCCTGTGTGAGATGGAGATTACAGGAATGCCTGTTCCCTTGAAGTCCTTCAAAGCCTCGATAGCGTTGTCGATGGCCTGCTGTGGCAGAACGCATGGTCCTGCGGTGAAATTATGAACCTTTTTCATTTTATGAAAATGTTTATACGTTACCTTCCTCCTAAATCCTCCTCCTCGGGAGGTGGACTTACTTTCGGCCTTTGGCCTCAAATGGTGACGTGTGGATGTTAATTATTAATGTTATTATTCTGGTTATGATGTGTAATTAAATATGTGGCGAAAGATAATGATTTATTTTAAAACGCGTGCCTTATGTCGGTATTTTTTTCGCAATAATGACATTTTAGTGATATTTCGTCACCGCTGACAACTGTCTTGAACCATGTCCTGATCGGCTGATGGTTCGTCACGCATTTAGGATTCCTGCACTTTGCGATGCCGATGACTTCCGCCGGAGTCTCCAGCTTTTTCTTCTCGACGACCTTGAAGTCGCGGATGATGTTCACGGTTGCCTTCGGTGCTATGAGCGCGAGCTTGCCAAGCTCCTCGTCTTCGAAGAACCTGTCGGCTATCTTGATGATGCCCTTCCTGCCCTGCGCCTTGCTGGTGAGGTTGATTCCGATTGTGATCTGGCTCTCTATGTCCTTGAGTCCGAGGAGGTCGAGTGCCTTGTATACATTTTCCGCAGGGATGTGGTCCAGTACGGTGCCGTTCTCCAGTGCGCTTACTACTAATTCTTTTCTAGTCATAATGAAATAGGTTTCTCCGCTCGCTTCGCTCGGTCGAAATGACAAATTGTCATCTCGAGCGAAGTCGAGAGATCTGTTTAACGATATCCGAGCAGGTATGAAATGATGGCCATGCGGACGTAGAGACCGTTCTCAGCCTGCTTGAAGTAATATGCATAAGGGGTCTCGTCGACATCCTGGTCGATCTCTGTGACCCTTGGAAGCGGGTGAAGGATCTTCATGTTGTCCTTTACTGAGCCCAGCATCGATGCATTAAGAGTGTATACATCCTTCACTCTCTCATACTCCATGAGATCGGTGAACCTCTCCTGCTGGACACGTGTCATATAGAGGATGTCGCAGTCGTTGAGGTACTCGTCGAGCGAAGTGGTCTCGATGTACTCGATGCCTTTGGCGTCGAGGAAGTCCTTGTATTCCTTCGGCATCTTGAGCTCTTCCGGAGCGGTGAAGATGAATCTCGGGTTGAAGTGAGACATCGCCTGAAGGAGCGAGTGGGTGGTGCGGCCGTATTTAAGGTCGCCGACCATGTTGATGGTCAGTCCTTCGAGCCTGCCCTGCGTCTGGAGGATGGAGTACAGGTCCAGAAGGGTCTGCGACGGGTGCTGGTTTGCGCCGTCTCCGGCGTTCACAACCGGGACTGTAGCCACTTCAGAGGCATATCTCGAGCTTCCCTCGAGAGGGTGTCGCATTACAATCATGTCCACATAGTTGTTCACCATCTTGATGGTGTCCTTTAGAGTCTCGCCCTTGCTCTGGCTGGTGTTGCTTGCGTCGGAGAAGCCGATGACCTTGGCGCCGAGGCGGTTTATTGCAGTCTCGAAGCTGAGCCTTGTCCTGGTTGAAGGCTCGAAGAAAAGGCTTGCGATCACCTTGCCTTCAAGGAACTTCTGCTCTCTGTTCTGCTCGAATTCCCTTGCGGTCTCGAGCACGTGGAGGATCTCCTCTTTGGTGAAATCCCTGATTGAAATCAAACTTTTGGCCATATTGAGTTGTGTTAATTTATATTTCTTCTACGTTGCAGCCTTCGACGTCGTTCATCCTTTCCAGGAAGGTGTCCACGAGGGAGAGCCTTACGCTTGTGTCCAGACTGCATTCCATGTCGAACTTCTGGTTCTTCTGCTCCAGCCCCATGTCCTTGAACACTTTCATGACACTGTTCATGCTCATATATCCAAAATGTACGCGGTACATTCTGGACGCGATCTTCTCTACGATCTGCGCATTTTCTATTGCGTCTGCTGTTGCTGTCTTATATGCTCTGATAAGTCCCGGGATGCCCAGCTTTATGCCTCCGAAATAGCGGACTACCACGACAAGAATGTCGCTCAGGCCGTTGGAGTCTATCTGGCCGAGGACCGGCCTGCCGGACGATCCGGACGGCTCGCCGTCATCGTTGGCACGGAACTTATCTCCCAGATAGCCAAGCCTGTATGCGTATACATGATGTCTCGCGTCGTAGTACTCCTTCTTGAGCGCAGCGACGATTTCCTTCACTTCTTCTTCGGTTTCAACGGGATATGCATGGGCAATGAACCGGCTTCCATTGTCCTTGAAGAGGCCCCTCGACTCGGCGGCGATGCTCTTATATGAATCCTGGATTTGAGTGTTATCCATACCGAGAATCAAAATTAGTGAAAATATGGCAGAAAATGAAATAGGAAAGAAAAAATTATTATCTTTGACATCGCTTCTGGGGTTCTGGAGGCTATTTTTATGTGGATTTCAATTCTAACTTTCTATGATACTGAGATATAAGGTTTCCCTTCCGGGAATAAAGGGATTTGCGCGAGTTTATGAGGTGAAGGGCAGTTCATCGCTTTACAGTCTGCACAAGCAGATGAGGTCGGATATGGATTTTCCGCAGGATCAGATCGTGCTCTTCAAGGCTTTTGACAAAGCGGGCAACGTGGCTGCCCGTTATAGTGTGTTCACTGACTTCGGAGCAGGAACTATCGACAGCGTGACAGCTGAGCAGTGCCACAAGAAAGGTGAAGACAAGTTCATATATTTCTATGACACCACAAATGTCAAGAGCGTGATCGTGACATTTGACGGAGAAGGCGAGGAGCGCCGCAATGTGCTTTATCCGCTCCTGGTGGAGTCGAAGGGACCTAACCCGATCGAGTTTGAGAACGGTTACGTAGCCTTTGAGGACCTTCCGGACGACAAGAAGAAGGATCCGGATGACGAGGACTTCGATGACGACGAGGACTTCGACGACGAGGAGGAAGAGGACGACGACACGGAGGAAATCTACGGCGACGACGAGGAGGACTAGCCTGTCATCCTGAGGAATGAGTGCTCCCAATGTCATCCTGAGGAGCGAGTGCTCCCAATGTCATCCTGAGGAGCGAAGCGACGTGAGGATCTATGAAGAAACTGATGATCATACTGGGCCCCACAGCTGTAGGCAAGACCGACTACAGCATCGAGACTGCGCTCAGATATGGTTCCCCGGTGATCTCCTGTGACTCCCGTCAGATATATAAGGAAATGACCATAGGCACGGCTGTGCCTTCTGCTGAGCAGCTCGCCGCTGTTCAGCATTATTTTATCCATTCACATACGGTCACCCAGCTATACACGGCCGGTAAATACGAACTGGAGGCCCTTGAACTCATAAACCGCTTGTTTGCAGAGGGACATGAGACCCTTGTCATGGCAGGCGGTTCGGGTTTCTATGTTGATGCGCTGGTGAACGGTCTGGACGACTTTCCGTCGGCAGACCTGAAGCTTCGGGGCGAACTGATGACACGTCTGCAGGAAGAGGGTGTCGAGGCCCTCAGGCTTGAGCTGAAAGCCCTTGATCCTGAGAGTTATGCGACCATAGACATCGCAAATGGTCAGCGCGTTGTCCGTGCTCTCGAGGTGTGCCTCATGACCGGCAGGCCGTTTTCGTCATTCAAGACGGCGGCTCGCAAATCCCGTGATTTTGAAATAGAAAAGATCGGTCTGGTCAGACCACGTGAAGTTCTATATGACAGGATCAACCGTCGCGTGATCCAGATGATCGATGACGGTCTGGTCGAGGAGGTCCGCTCGCTCACACAGTATCGCGACCTCGCGGCCCTTCAGACCGTAGGCTATAAGGAAATATTCGACTGGTTTGACTACCAGGACGGAAAAGTCTCTGCAGAAGGCTGGACTCCACAGACTCCGGGAGACGGTCCAGTCACCACGCTCGACCGCGCCATAGAACTCATCCAGCGCAACACCCGCCACTACGCCAAGCGCCAGCTCTCCTACTGGAACCGCGACAAATCCATCCGCTGGCTGGAGCTCTAGTCCGCCCCAACCTCGTACACTCTGCATCAAAAGCACAAAAAAGCCCTCTGGTGTGCTTTTAACCCTGAAATATGCAGTCAAAAGCACAAAAAGGGCCCAATATGTGCTTTTAACCCGAAAATATGCGTTCAAAAGCACAAATATGCCCGTTTTTGTGCTTTTGGCACTTTAGAAAATAATGTATAGCTTTGCATCTGTGTGACATCGCGCGAACATTGTTATGTACGCAAGCTCTGCAGGCCGTTCTGGCCGGGGTCTCTGAAGCCCCTATCAAGGCGCGCATTAAATATTAACTAAATATAATGTGTAGCTATGGTTAAAGAACCAATAGCGGTCTCGTTCTGGGATAAAGAGCGTGACTGCGAATATATATTCAATACATCCGGTCCATTCTGGCATGTATATACCGACGGACATTCGTCTGATATGATCTTCACTTGCAAAGAGGACATGGTGATGGCGATGAATATCATGGGAGTGTGTTCTACATATTTCCCCGATGTCGGCATATACACCTTTGTCCTGATGAATAATCATGTTCATAACATAATGTCCGGCAGACGGGAGAGGTGCGAGCAGTTCTTCGAGATGGTCAAAGGGAAGTTGTCGAGGTGTTTTGCCCGAAACGGAAAGGTGGTCAATCTGAAGGACTTCAATTGCCAGATGATTGAAATCACTTCTCTGCAAAGTCTTCGCAATGAAATAGCATATGTCAACCGCAATGGCTTCGTCGCCATATCTTCATGCACTCCATTCTCCTATCCATGGGGAGCAGGAGCATGCTTTTTCAACCCTTTTCTAGGAAGACTTTCGTCAGTGAGGTTTGACGACTTGACCATCAGGGAGAGAAGACGTATTTCTCATAGCAGCAGCCTGGACTTTGCCTCGGGTTCATTAATGGTGCATGATGGAGTTATCTTGCCATCTTCATTCTGTCGGATCAAGGAGGCAGAAGCTCTGTTCAGGAATGCTCACCATTATTTTCAGCATCTTTCAAGAAGATTTGAGGCGTATAGTGAAATAGCATCTCGCCTGCATGAGAAAGTATTCATTACCGATGAGGAAATGTATTCGGCGGTCTGCGCGATCTGTCAGAAATCATATAATGTCAAGCACCCGGGGCATCTGTCTGCAGAGAAGAGGGTAGAGCTGGCCAGAAGAATGAAGTTTGAATATAATGCATCCAACCGTCAGATCCGGAACATACTGAAACTGGATAAGACCATAGTTGACGAACTGTTCCCTGACTAGCAATCAAAAGCACAAAAAAGCCCCAATATGTGCTTTTAACCTCTAAATATTATGTCAAAAGCACAAAACCGGTCGATTTTGTGCTTTTAGTTTATTGGGAATGACAGAATTCTGTCAGTTTGCGACTTCGCAGAGGAATTTTATGCGGACGAGGCGGACTTCCATTTCGTCGTAGTCGTCTTTGAGGTCTTCCATCACGGTGGCCAAGTCGTCTGACTCGGCTTCGTTGTGGAAGTAGTCGTAGATCTCCTCTATCACGTCTTCGTCGAGCGTCTGCTCCAGATAGTAGTCCAGATGGAGTTTGGTGCCGGAGTATACTATCGCCTCGATCTCGTCGAGAAGTTCTTCCATCTCAAGTCCCTTTGCGTCGGCGATGTCCTCCAACGGCAGTTTCCTGTCTATGCTCTGGATGATGAACACCTTGTTTACCGACTTGTTGACGATCGACTTCATGACAAAGTCGTCAGGGCGTTCTATCTCATTCTCTTCCACATACTTGGCAATCAGCTCAAGGAACTCCTTGCCGAACTTCTTCGCCTTTCCTTCTCCCACTCCCTGGCAGTTCTTCAGCTCGTCTACGGTGATAGGGTACATTATGGACATGTCCTCGAGAGACGGGTCGCCGAAGATCACCCAAGGCTGCAGGCCGCGCTTGCGCGCCACATCCCTGCGCAGATCCTTCAGCATCGCCAGCAGAGTCGGGTCTCCTCCTCCGCCGCCGCGTGCTGCAGCCGCTGCTGCAGGATCGTCGTCGTCATCCTCTCCGTCAGCGAACTCCCTGTCCTCGGTGAGCATTAGCGTATAAGGCTTCTCAAAGAATGCGCGTCCCTCATCAGTCACGGATATGAGTCCATATGACTCGATGTCCTTATAGAAGAAATGCAGCACGAGGCCCTGATGGATAACGGCGTTCCAGAATCTTACCGAGTGGTCCTTGCCGGCTCCGAAGAGCTCCAGCTTGTCGTGCTTGTATGACTTTATTATCGAATTCGACTCTCCGGCAAGGATGTTCGCCAGATGTTCCATCTTGAATCTCTCCGGCAGAGTCTCGATCAGTTCGATGACCATGGCCATCTCCTCGCGTCCGTCAAACTGCTTCTTAGGGTGCAGACAGTTGTCGCACGCTCCGCAGTTGTCGACTTCGTAATTCTCTCCGAAATAGTTCAGCAGCAGCTTTCTGCGGCATGAGTTGGACTCGGCATAGGCCACAGTCTCCACGAGCAGCTGCTTTCCGATCTCCTGCTCGGCGATCGGCTTGCCCTGCATGAACTTCTCCAGCTTCTGTATGTCCTTATAACTATAGAATGTTATGCACTGTCCCTCTCGTCCGTCACGACCTGCTCGTCCGGTCTCCTGATAATATCCCTCAATGCTCTTCGGGATGTCGTAATGTATGACGAAACGCACATCCGGCTTGTCGATGCCCATTCCGAATGCTATCGTCGCCACAATGACGTCAATCTCCTCCATCAGGAACTTGTCCTGGTTCTCGGCTCTTGTCTTCGCATCAAGACCTGCATGGTATGGCGCCGCCTTGATGCCGTTGATGTTCAGCAGTTCAGCAAGCTCTTCCACCTTCTTTCTGCTGAGGCAGTAGATGATGCCTGACTTGCCCGGATTCTGCCTGATGTACTTGATTATGTCTCTCTTCGGGTCTGACTTGTCCCTTATTTCATAATATAGGTTAGGCCTGTTGAACGACGACTTGAACACAGTCGCGTCAGGCATGCCGAGGTTCTTGAGAATGTCGCTCTGCACCTTCGGTGTCGCAGTCGCTGTCAGCGCTATGATGGGCGCCACGCCTATTTCCTCTACTATATTCCTTATCCTTCTGTATTCAGGTCTGAAATCGTGTCCCCACTCGGAGATGCAATGAGCCTCGTCCACAGCATAGAACGAGATCTTGATCTCCTTGAGCATCGCCACATTCTCTGCTTTTGTGAGCGACTCCGGAGCGACATAAAGCAGTTTGGTCGCGCCGGACATGAGGTCGTTGCGCACTTCTGCTATCTGCGCCTTGCTCAGTGATGAATTCAGGAAGTGGGCTATGCCGTCATTGCCCGAAACGAATCCTCTGATGGCGTCGACCTGGTTCTTCATCAGGGCGATGAGAGGTGATATGACTATGGCTGTACCCTCCATGACGAGCGCCGGAAGCTGGTAGCAAAGGGATTTGCCGCCTCCGGTAGGCATGAGAACAAAGGCATTGTTCTTATCTACGAGGTGTCTGATGATACGTTCCTGGTCGGCCTTGAATGAGTCAAAGCCGAAGAATTCTTTCAATTTGGCATGAAGCACGGCAGAGTCTATATTCATAACCTGGTGATTTGGTTTACTAAGTTAACTAAATTTCCTCCAAAATTCCAAAAAAATCTTTCAAAGTCAACTTAACGGTGAATATGTCCGTCTCATATTCAAAAAATACTTATATTTGCACGATGTATTTGAAAATTTTAACAATTAAATACTTTTATAAAATGAAGACAATCAAGATTATCGCAGCAGCTCTCGCAGCAATGACAATGGTAATGTCATGCAAGAGCCAGGGAGATGCAGATCTCCAGAAGATGCTTCCAAGAGCGTCTGAGATCGATTCAGTAAGCTACCTCGTAGGTATTCAGCTCGGTTCATTCCTCAAGGGACAGCTCGCAGTTGAGGATCCTTCAGAGATCAACCTCGCAGAGGTGAAGAAGGGTATGATCGACGTGATCAAAGGTGAGGATCCTAAGGGATACAACGACACTACTTTCGCAAAGCAGTTCAAGGTAAGCCCTTATGAGATGCAGCAGGTTCTCGGCGCATACATCCAGAAGAAGATGGATTACAAGGCAGAGAAGAACCTCCGTGCAGGTGAGAAGTTCCTCGCTGAGAACGCTCTCAAGGAGACAGTGGACACAACAGCAAGCGGTCTCCAGTACACTATCGTGAACGAGGGTGCAGCTGAGAAGATCCAGCCACAGGACACTGTATGGGTTAACTACAAGGGTACTCTCCTTGACGGTACAGTATTCGACGAGAACGAGAACACTCAGTTCATCGCCAACAGAGTGATCAGAGGATGGACAGAGGGTCTTGGCCTCCTCGGTGAGGGTGGAAAGGCAACTCTCTATATCCCTGCAGACCTCGCTTACGGCGAGAGAGGAAACCGTGGCATCGAGCCTAACTCAGTTCTCATCTTCGACGTTGAGGTTCTCAAGGTAGGCAAGTTCGTTCCAAAGGAAGAGACTAAGTAATGGCACTCGAACTCGAGGGCAGGATTGTCCGTAAGCTTCCTGTGCAGTCAGGCACTTCGGCAAGAGGCGCATGGTCAAAGCAGGAGTTCATATTCGAGTACAAGGAGGGAAATTTCCCGACCCAGGTATGCATGAATGTCTGGGGAGAGGACAAGGTCAGAGAGCTTGATAAGTATCAGATCAACGACCAGGTGAAGATTTCCTTCAATCTCAGCAGCCGTGAATACAACGGACGTTGGTATACAGACGTAAGGGCTTGGCGCATAGAGCCGCAGGCATCTCAGCAGCCGTCATATGACTACAATCAGTCAGCGGGTGCATACTCGGCTCCGACAGGAGCACCGATGCCTTCCGGTGAGGATCTCCCTGATTCTCTGGACAACGACCTTCCGTTCTAAGGCTCATCCTGAAAATAATAGTGCAGCGCAGACGCATATTAATAGGTGTCTGCGCTGCTTTTATTGTAAAAAAATCTTATTTTTGCAGATTATGCATTAAAATGCCTGTACTATGATAACTTTTGGATACAACAGCAGATTTTCTGCTCCGCTCAGAGCCTTGCTCTTCATCGCGTTCGGCGTGTTGATGATTCTTGCCAAGGCTGACGCGATGGAACTGGTGGTCAAGGTCGTCGCAGCCTTCGTGCTGGCGACAGGGCTGGTGTCTTTCTTCCTCGGATATAAGAAGAAGGCAGACGGAACAATGCCGCTTTCGACAGTAGGTGCGGTGACAAATATCGTGATTGCCGTACTCCTTTTTGTGTTCTCTAAAGGAGTGGCGGGATTCATAAGCTATCTCCTGGGCTTTGTGCTTCTGGGCTTTGGCATATTCCAGATTTCAGTGCTTGCCAGCGTGCGCAAATCTGTCAAGGTGGGATTCGGAGCATATGTAATCCCTCTTGTCGTTGCGCTTGTGGGCCTGTTCATCATAATATGGCCGAAGGCGCTCGGACAGAGCATAGGCCTCGTGGCGGGCATAGCGCTCATAGCATATGGTATATCGGAATTCATAGCTGCGTTCAAGGTAAGCTCGGCTACGGATCCTGACAAGATCACCCCTGCTCCCGCACAGGAAGAGCCGGCTCCGGAAGCTCTTGAAGCAAAGGATGTGGATTACGAAAAGGTGGACGAGCAGTAATGATACCACAGGAAACGGTAAACAGGATACTTGACCTCGCGCAGATCGAGGACGTGATAGGTGACTTCGTGACCCTGAAGAGGGCGGGAGCCACCTACAAGGCCTGCTGCCCTTTCCATAACGAGAAGACTCCGTCATTTGTCGTGTCTCCGACAAAGGGCATATACAAATGCTTTGGCTGCGGCAAGTCGGGTACGGCTGTGGGCTTTGTGATGGAGCATGAAAGCCTTTCGTATGTCGATGCCCTGAAGTATCTCGCGAAGAAATACAATGTCGAGGTCGTGGAGACGGAGGTGAGCGCGGAGGAGATCGCGAAGCGTCAGCGCGGCGAGAGCCTCCTGCTGGTGTCGGAGTTTGCAGGGAAGTTCTTCCAGGACACTTTGTGGACCACAGATGAGGGACAGACCATAGGATATCAGTATTTCCGCAGTCGCGGACTTACTGACGAGACCATAAGGAAATATGGCCTGGGATGGGCCCCGGCCAACAGGACGACGTTCCTGGAGAAGGCCCGTGCGGCAGGATATAAGGAGGAGTACCTCCTCGACACAGGTCTGTGCAAGCAGTATGAGGACGGCAGGATTGTGGACAATTTCTGCGACAGGGCCATGTTCCCGATCCATTCTGCAAGCGGCCGCGTCATCGCCTTCGGAGGAAGGACGCTGCACAAAGACCCGAAGTTCCCTAAATACGTCAATTCGAAAGAGACCGAGATCTATGTCAAGAGCAAGTCTCTTTATGGAATATATTTCGCCAAGAACGAGATTTCGCGTCAGGACAAGTGTATCCTTGTAGAAGGCTATCTTGATGTCCTGTCGATGCATCAGCTTGGCATCACCAACGTGGTGGCCTCGAGCGGAACATCTCTCACGGTCGAGCAGATCAGGCTCATAAAGAGGTTCACCTCGAATGTGACCATCATCTATGACGGCGATGGTGCGGGCATAAAGGCGGCTCTCAGGGGCATAGACCTCGTGCTGAAGGAGGGACTTAACGTCAAGGTGGTCCTTCTGCCTGACGGCCAGGATCCGGACGACTTCTCGAAGAAGCATACGCTGGAGCAGTTCCAGGAATATATAGCCTCAAACGAGCAGGACTTCATCAATTTCAAGACCGACCTGCTTCTTGACGAGGCTGGAACCGATCCGCTCAAAAGGGCGAATCTTATAAATGAGATAGCGGACACGATTGCGCTTATGCCGGACCCGATAACAAGGGCCGTGTATATACAGGCGACAGCCGTGAGGTTCGAGATCGACGAGCATATCCTCACAAACCGCATCAACAAGGTGCGTATGAAGATGATAGAGGAGGAGCGCAAGCAGTGGGAGAGAGAGAAGGCAAGGCAGCAGGCGGCGGCCATGCCGGACCAGGGTCCGTATCCTGTCGGACCGGACATGGGGCCGGAGCCGTCATATCCGGAGGTCCCTTATGACGTTCCGGTAATAGAGGTCCCTCAGACAGGTCCGATAAAGATAGAGAACAAGTATGTGGAGGCATGCGAAAGGGAACTTCTCGGATTCATATTGGAGGATGGCTGCTCGACGCTTGAGTTTGAGGCCGAGTCCAAGTATTATTCGGAAGAGCCGATCACTGTGGCTGACTTCATTGACGCCACACTTGCCGACAGCGACCTCGTATTTCTTAATTCGTCATACGACAAGACATATGAGGCATTCTTCGAACTCTATCAGGAGGGACTGCCACAGAATGTCATCAGCCAGAGACTGATGAACAGCCAGGACGAGGAGATCGCGGCTGTGGCCAAGGAAATCCTCATAGAGAAATATGAGATCACGGTAAAGAACTATGAGCAGTCGATGACTGCAAGGTCGACAGTGCTTGTGATGTTCGTGCCGAAGTCGCTTCTTGCATATCAGTGCAAGAGAGTGGACCTGGATATCCAGGAGAAGATGAAACTGTTGGCTTCCATGCAGGATCAGGATGCCATGGAAACCCTCCTCAAGGAAATCCAGAACCTGAATAAAGTCAAGACGAGGCTCAACAACGAGCTGGGCAGAGTCTGACTGTAACCCTGAAAAATGTATTAAAGAATAAACATATGAGCAAGAAATTCAACAGAACACTGGTGACCTGTGCGCTTCCATACGCCAACGGTCCCGTGCACATCGGCCACCTCGCCGGTGTATATGTACCGGCAGACATCTATGTGAGGTACTTGAGAATGAGGGGAGAGGACGTGCTGTATGTCTGCGGATCGGATGAGCACGGAGTGCCGATCACCATCAAGGCGCAGAAGGAAGGATGCACTCCGCAGGATATCGTGGACAGATATCACAAGATCATCAAGAATTCATTCACAGGACTCGGAATCAACTTCGACATATATTCGAGGACATCTTCGAAGACTCACCACAAGAACGCCTCTGACTTCTTCAGAAAGCTCTATGAGGAGGGCAAGTTCATTGAGAAGGTGAGCGAGCAGTACTATGACGAGGAGACCAAGACCTTCCTCGCTGACCGCTACATCACCGGCACCTGCCCGCGCTGCGGCGCAGAGGGCGCCTATGGCGACCAGTGCGAGAAGTGCGGTGCGACACTCAGCCCGGACGAGCTGATCAACCCGAAGTCGGCCCTCAGCGGCGGCGAGCTCGTCAAGAAGGAGACTAAGCATTGGTATCTGCCTCTCGACCAGTATGAAGGATGGCTCTCAGAGTGGATCCTCGACGGACACAAGGAGTGGAGAAGCAATGTCTACGGCCAGTGCAAGAGCTGGATCGACGGCGGCCTTCAGCCACGTGCCGTGAGCCGTGACCTCAACTGGGGCGTCCCTGTGCCTGTTGAAGGCTCGGAGGGTAAGGTCCTCTATGTATGGTTTGATGCCCCTATAGGATATATCTCCAACACTCAGGAACTTCTTCCTCAGTCATGGGAGAAGTGGTGGAAGAGCGAGGACACCAAGCTCGTGCACTTCATCGGAAAGGACAACATCGTGTTCCACTGCATCGTATTCCCTTCAATGCTGAAGGCTGACGGCAGCTACATACTTCCTGACAACGTTCCTGCAAACGAGTTCCTCAACCTCGAGGGTGACAAGATCTCGACATCACGCGGCTGGGCTGTATGGCTCCACGAATATCTCGAGCAGTTCCCTGGACAGGAGGATGTGCTCCGCTATGTCCTCACTGCCAATGCTCCTGAGACAAAGGACAACGACTTCTCATGGAAGGACTTCCAGGCACGCAACAACAGCGAGCTTGTCGCTATCCTCGGAAACTTCGTCAACCGTGCAGTGGTTCTTACACATAAGTATTTTGACGGCAAGGTGCCTGCAGACCTCAAGCCGGAGGCTGTGGATGCAGAGACTCTTGCCCAGATCCAGCCACTCAAGGAGGAGATGCAGCGCTATCTGGACGGCTACAAGTTCCGCGAGGCCCTCAAAGAGGCCATGAACATTGCCCGTCTCGGAAACAAGTATCTCACTGACACCGAGCCGTGGAAGGTTGCCAAGACAGACATGGACAGGACAGCTTCTATCCTGAATGTTTCTCTCCAGATCTGCGCATCGCTTGCGGTGGCCTTCGAACCGTTCCTCCCATTCTCGGCAGAAAAGCTCCGCAGCATCCTCAACGTAGGCATCGTAGCGGGTACAGACCATCGCGAAGGCGAGGAAGGTGCGACAAGCGAGAACATATACAAGGCAGGCGAAGGTGCAGCACTTCATACAACACATTGTGCAGACTCACGTCATTGCGAGGAGCGTAGCGACGTGGCAATCTCCCTCTCATGGGACGACCTCGGCAAGCCATCCCTCCTCCCAGCGGGCCATCAGCTCAACCCTGCAACCCTTCTCTTCGCCAAGATCGAGGACGAGGTTGTAGACGCTCAGATCGCACGTCTTGAGGCGATCCGCGCCGAGCGCGAGGCGGCCGCTAAGGCCGCTGAAGCAGCCGTAGTGACGCCTCAGAAGGAAGAGTGCACATTCGACGACTTCCAGAAGATGGACATAAGGACAGCGACAGTCCTCGAGGCTGAGCGAGTGCCAAAGACTGACAAGCTCCTGAAGCTTACCATCGATACTGGCATCGACAAGAGAGTGATCGTGTCAGGCATAGCCGAGCAGTATTCTCCTGAGGAGATGGTCGGCAAGCAGATCTGCATTCTCGCCAACCTTGCACCTCGCAAGATCCGTGGCATCGAGTCCAAGGGAATGATCCTCATGGCTCGTCAGAACGATGGCAAGATGCGCTTCATCACTCCGCAGGAAACTCTCTGCAACGGAGCGGAAATAGGATAATATCATGAAGAACATTTTCAGAATCATTGCGGTTGCAGTGCTCCTGTCGGGCGCTGTGACTGCTTTCGCACAGGGCTATGGCCGTTATGAGGTGCGATGGGGAAAGGTATATTACGGTAATGTGGAACTTCGCGAAGCGGATGCCAGGACTATCCAGGACCTGGGTTACGGTTATGCAAAGGATTGCTGCAATGTCTACTGGAAAGGTCAGATCCTTCCATATGTCGATCCGACATATTTCAGACTCAATGACCGTTATGCCGACAGACCTCCTTTGAAGCATGAGCCGGGCGGAAGGCCGGGACAAGGCCATTATGACAATTACGGATACATCGTCACCGGCAATGCAGTGCTTTTCAACGGCAGACTGGTTCCGGGCGCCAGAGCTTCCTCTTTCAAGGATCTGGGATGGGGATATGCTGCAGACACATACAATGTGTATTATTGCGGCGAGGTCATCCAGGGGGCGTCTGTCCGTAATTTCAAGGTCGTAAAGGACGGCTATGCAAAGAACAGTTACGATGTGTACTATCTTGGTCAGAAGATCCACGGGGCAGCGCCTTCATCATTCAAGCTGCTCTCGGACGGATATGCAAAGGATTCGTTCAGCGTATATTATTGCGGTGAGAAGATACATCTGGCAAATGTGCATACCTTCAAGGTGCTTCGCGGCGGATATGCGCAGGATATTTTCCATTCGTACTATCTTGGCAAGGTTCTGAACTAGTACTATGATAAAGACCGAATACTATAAGGATCTGACGAAGATGAACACCTTCGGAATGAAGGTGAAGGCGCGCTGTTTCATGGAGTATGATTCAGTGGCTGACCTTGTGGACATAGAGTTCGAGGAGCTTGCCCGCCCGGTGCTGCACATCGGCGGCGGAAGCAACCTCCTCTTCACCGATGACTTCAAAGGCACAGTCCTGCACTCGAAGATCAACTTCATCGAGATCCTGGATGATTCCCCATGTCATAGCGAGGAGCGTGTCTCTTGTCATTGCGAGGAGCGTAGCGACGTGGCAATCTATGTCTCCGTCGGCGCCGGCGTAGTCTTCGACGACTTCTGCGCATGGGCTGCCAAGGAAGGCCTTTGGGGTGTGGAGAATCTGTCATATATTCCTGGAGAGGTGGGAGCGTCAGCTGTCCAGAACATCGGAGCTTATGGTGTTGAGGTCAAGGATGTGATCCATAAGGTTTATTGCTATGACACTGTCGAAGAGGAGTTCGTGAATTTCTCTGTCGAGGAGTGTGAGTATGGCTATCGTGATTCGATTTTCAAGGATCCGGAGATCAAGGGAAGATATATCGTGACTCATGTGGTGTTTGCGTTGAGTCGTGAGCCGAGACCAAGACTGGAGTATGGTCATCTGAAAGAAGCAGTAACATCGCCGGAGAATGGTGATGCGTCAATAGAGCGATATCTGACGCCGGAGATGATCAGGCGGGTGATTATCAAGATCAGGAAGGAGAAGTTGCCTGAGCCTTCTGTCATGGGAAGCGCCGGCAGTTTCTTCAAGAATCCGGTCATCACGATGGAGCACTACCAGCGCATAGAGGCCGCAGCAAAAGCCGAACACGGTCCAGACTACAAGGTGCCGCATTATATCATCCCGAGCGACACCCCAACAGTCGTTCCGAGCGACACTTCCTACTGTCATTTCGAGCGACCGGAGGGAGTCGAGAAATCTCCTATGGTCAAAGTCCCGGCAGCATGGATGATCGAGCAGTGCGGCTGGAAGGGCAGACGCAGCGGCGGAGCCGCCGTCTATGACAAGCAGCCGCTGGTGATAGTCAACTACACCGGAGAGGCATACCCGGAAGAAATCATAGGCCTGGAGCGCCGCATCATAGCGTCAGTAAAAGCAAAATTCGGCGTAGACCTCCACCCGGAAGTGGAACATATATGATCGGTAGGTTAAACACATGATGAATTGTAACTGGTTGGGTTTCAAGGCGTTATAAAATTGAATGCACTTAACCCCCACTTTAAAGAAGGGGTTAAACACAAAGCATTTTACAAATATCTGATTATCAGGTTGTTAAAAATAAACCTGCACTAGACCTGCAATATGAGAATATGAAATACGACCTGTTCATAAGTTATTCGAGGAAGGATTTCGAGGAAGTGTCGGCTCTTATCGAAAAGATAAAGGCTGCGCTACCCGGCATTTCATATTGGTTCGACATCGACGGCATTGAGAGTGGTGACGAGTTCGAAGACAAGATCATCTCGGCAATCGACAACTCATCATATGTCCTCTTCGCTCTGTCGGAAAATTCCATCGGCTCCCAATGGACTAAAGATGAGGTGATGTATGCCAAGAATACAGACAAGAAAGTCATCCCCGTCCTCCTCAAAGGAGCCCAGATGAAAGGCTGGTTCCTCTTCAAGTTCGGTCGCGTCGATTGCATAGACTCCACAAACCAGCTCCAGATGGACAAACTCCTCCACAATCTGGCGACCTGGACAGGCCAGCCGATTCCAGAGCAAAAGCCTGCGCCAGTCGTAGAGACGGCTCCGACTCAGAAGATCCAGTCAGAGACATTGTGCCCATGCGGAAGCGGTAAACTTTTCAAGGATTGCCACGGAAGGTCTGTTGCGCTGACTCCAGCTCCGGTTGTAGGGCCGACCCCTACACTGGCCCCGAAACCATCAGAAAAGACATGGAAAGTGGGTGACTACTACAATGTCGGCGGAAAGGAAGGTGTGGTGTTCTGGGTTGATGAGACTGGAAAGCATGGCAAGATCGTGAGTATGGATCAGGCGGAGTTGCAATGGTGTACAAAGGATGAGTATAATAAGGGGTTGACAGGTATTGCAACAGATTCCTCAAATGGAATGAATAATCTTCGGTCTATAATGAAGATTGCGGCCTGGAAAGATAAATATCCGGCATTTGCATGGTGTGCAGATCATGGCGATGGCTGGTATCTTCCTGCCATAGATGAACTGAAGGAACTTCTGTTGAACGATGAAGTACATTCCAAAGTCAATGGAACACTTGAACAAAAGAGGGGATCTGTAATGTACTCAAAGGGATCTTACAAAAGGTATAGGTCTTCTACTGAAGAAGATAAGCGGTGTGCGTGGCTCGTCCTTATGTACGGTGGCAGCACGAGCCACTACCTTAGGTACCTCAATTACTATGTGCGTGCAGTGTCCGCTTTTTAAACATAAGGTTTTGTCCTTTGAACTTGAAACTTTTTGCTGACAGGATTATAAACTTTTAAACTATATATTATGAAGACTTATTATGACATGAAGCGTGTGTGGACGCTTGTCGGGGTTGTTTTTGTTATGGCTGCCATGGTTGGCGGTCTGACCGGATGTTCGCTTTGCGGCGTGGATGGTGATGAGGAAGGCGTGTTCATCAAGAAGCCGTACATCTTCGGAAAGGGCGGTGTGGATCCGCAGGCTCTGGTCGAGGGATCGGAGTGGAAGGTGTTCTCTACTGACTTCGTGACATATAAGAATGTGCCGGTGAAGTATACCGAGACTTTCGACGACGTGTTCTGCGATGACAATACTCCGCTCGACCTCAGCGCGCACCTTACCCTGAGGATCCAGAGGGGAAAGTCTCCGATTCTTCATATGAATTACGGTCCTGACTGGTATAGCAACAACATCAAGGAGAACTTCCGCGAGATCGTGCGTAACTTCATCAGTACCTATGACATGTACACCCTGGTGAGCAACCGTGAGGTGTATGATTCGGTTAAGGTGGACATCACAGAGAAGCTTCATGAATATATCGTAAGGCTGGACGGTGACAAGGAGTTTCCTGTGGACATCGTGAACGTCGTTGTGGACAAGGCGAAGCCGAACAGCGAGGTCATGGCCGAGCTGAACAAGACGGCGACCATGGCGCAGCAGAAGCAGACCCAGCTCAAGCAGCAGGAGATGGAGGAGCAGAGACGCATCACCGAGAACAAGCGTGCGCTTGCGGACAAGGAGTACCAGCGTCAGATGGGACTCTCTCCGGAGCAGTTCATAGCGTTGCGCGCCCTTGAACTTGAGAACCTCAAGGTCGAGATGGTCCGCGACAAGCCGAACGTGAATGTGGATGTCCTCCTGGGCAACCATTCGAATTCATTCTGGGACATAAAGAAGAAATAACATCATATGAGTTCATTTGTAGTAGAAGGCGGTTATAAGCTCAGCGGAACCATCAGGCCGCAGGGCGCCAAGAACGAGGCTCTGCAGATAATCAGCGCGGTGCTTCTGACCAAGGAGGAGGTGACGATCTCCAACATTCCGGAGATTCTTGACATCAAGAACCTTATCATCCTCCTTGAGGGAATGGGCGTCAAGGTCACCCGTCACGAGAAGGGCGTATACACATTCAAGGCGGACGAGATCGATGCTGAATATGTGATGAGCGCAGACTTTGTGGCCAAGTGCGCCAAGCTCCGTGGCTCCGTCATGGTCGTAGGACCGCTCCTCGCCCGTTTCGGCAGGGCGTATTTCCCTAAGCCGGGCGGAGATCAGATCGGCCGCCGCAGGGTCGATACGCATATCTTAGGCTTCATGAACCTCGGTGCCGAGCAGGAGTATGACATGGACAAGAGGGCCTTCTATCTCCATCTGCCGGAGGGCAGGAAGCTCCAGGGCCGCTATATGCTCCTGGACGAAGCGTCGGTTACCGGTACTGCCAACATCGTGATGGCTGCTACATTGGCAGAAGGCGTGACAACTATCTATAACGCAGCGTGCGAGCCATACCTCCAGCAGTTGTGCAAGATGCTGGTGAGGATGGGCGCAGACATCAAGGGCATAGGTTCTAACCTCCTCACAATCACAGGAGTGAAAACACTTGGAGGCACGCAGCATACCATACTTCCGGACATGATCGAGATCGGCTCGTTCATAGCTCTGGCAGCCATGAACAGAAGCTCCATCACTATCAAGGATGTGGCGTATGATGAACTGGGAATGATTCCGGATGTGTTCCGCAAGCTCGGAGTGAAACTCGAGCGTCGCGGAGATGACATCTTCGTTCCGGAGCAGGAAAGCTACGAGATAGACTCGTTCATGGATGGTTCGATTCTGAATATAGCAGATGCACCATGGCCTGGCATTTCACCTGACCTCCTCAGTGTGATCCTCGTGATGGCAACCCAGTGCAAGGGCAGCGTCCTCATCCATCAGAAGATGTTCGAGAGCCGCCTCTTCTTCGTGGACAAGCTCATAGACATGGGAGCGCAGATCATCCTCTGCGACCCGCACAGAGCTGTCGTGGTCGGTCACGACCACCGCTACCAGCTCCGCGCCGGCAAGATGGCCTCGCCGGACATCCGCGCCGGCATCGCCCTGCTGATCGCGGCAATGTCAGCCAAGGGCACAAGCGTCATCAGCAACATCGATCAGATCGACAGAGGCTACGAAGACATAGACATCCGCCTCAACGCCCTCGGCGCAAGAATCACCCGACAGTAAAAAATAAGCTCAACATTGTGTTGAGCTTATTTTTTACGGATGATGTTCAGACCGTCGCGCAGGGGCATGATTACTGATTCCACGCGCGGGTCTTTTGATACCATGTCGTTGAAGCGGGCTATACCCTGGGTCTGTTTGTCCTGCGGGAGGGGATCCTGGCAGACCTTGCCGTCCCAGAGGACGTTGTCTGCGAGGATGAGGCCGCCGGGGCGGACCATGTCGAACACAAGGTCGTAGTATTCGCAGTATTCGCGCTTGTTGGCGTCCATGTAGACTATGTCATATAACTTGTCAGGGGCGGCTTCCATGCCATCTGCGAGGCCCATGTCTGACCGCATTGCTGCAAGCGTCTCCTTGCAGTCTCCTATATGGAGAGATATCCTGTCGGCAACTCCTGCGCGGTCGAATCCCTCAAGGATGAGGTCTTCGAGCTCGTCGTTCAGCTCGAGCGTGTCGAGGTGTCCGTCTTCCGGCATGGCCATGGCAAGGCATATTGCGGAATATCCTGTGAATGTGCCGAGCTCAAGTATGCGCCTGGCTCCGCTGGTCTTCACGATTATGCGGAGCAGCTCACCCTGAATGGCTCCGGAAAGCATTCTGGCATGATTCGTCCTGATATGGGTCTGCTTCTCCACCCAGTCCAGAGCCTCACCCTGAGCACTCACATGCTCCTCAATATATTTATAAACCTTCTCCATAATCTTATTTTTTGTGGAGACACATGTATTCTAAAACCCTGGCCGCCCGTGGCCTGGTGAACGGGAGGGGCCCATCGCTAGCGATGGGAGGGATTTAGTTTTAGAATACATGTGTCTCCATTATATATATATAAGTCTTGACAGTTTTTCGGGGTTGAAGATGGTGCGGGCCATTTCGCGGATGTCTTCTGCCGTTATGGCTTCCACCAGCTCTCTGTTCTCCTTGCCTGTGCTTATCTTTCCATATGCCAGGAGCCCCTTGCCCATGGACAGGCACTGGGTCTCCCCGTTGTCGCTGCTTATGGCCAGCTGGCCCAGCAGCTGTTTCTTCGCCGCCTTGAGGCGACGCTCGGACATCAGCTCCTCCTGAAGTCGCTTCAGCTCCTTGTCAATGGCCTTGATGCACTTCTCCAGATTATGCTTGTCGCATCCCAGACTTATGGCCACGATGCCCGTGTCTGCATACTGCGTATATCCGCACTCCACTCCGTATACCCATCCGTTCTTCTCACGCAGGATGGAGTTGAGGATAGAGTTGTTGGCCGGACCTCCCAGAATGTTGCACAGCAGGACAGTGGCAAGCCTCTCGCGATCCTGATAAAGCGACGGCGCGAGGCCTCCGATGACGCAGTTCGCCTGATGGTTTCTCTTGTTCAAGGTCATGTCGAACGGCTCTGCAGAAGGTGCTATGTTCCTTGGCTCGGAAGGCATGTCCGGCACATCTGAAGGGAAGAACTTGCCCGCAAGCTTGAGGACGGTCTTCTCCATCACCTTCTCGTCCAGGTCGGCCACGATGCTGAATGCCATCCTGCCAGGCACGAATTTCTCCTTGACGAATCTCATGAGTTCGTCTCTGGTGATCTTTCTTACGGACGCTTTGGTGCCGAGGATGTTGCCGCTGAGCGGATGTCCCTTGAACAGCAGTTCCTCGAACTTGTCGTATATGTCTTCGGACGGAGTGTCCTTGTATGACTGGATCTCGTCGATGACCACGCCTTTCTCGGTGTTGATCTCGTGATCTGGGAAGACAGGGTCTGTCGCAAGCTCAAACAACAGAGACGCAGCCTTGCTGAGGTCCTCCTTGAGGACCGTCGCATGGAGCACGATCTCCTCTTTTGTGGTGAATGCGTTGAGCTCTCCGCCCAGCTTGTCCAGATAATTGTTGATTACAGCGGCGCTCCTGCGTCCTGTGCCCTTGAATATGGTGTGTTCGACAAAATGGGCTATCCCGCTGTGGAAGCCCTCTTCGTCTCTTGTGCCGCATCGTATGCTGAGCGCGCAGTAGGCAACGGCAGAGCCGCCACGCCTTACGGCATATTGCAGACCGCAGTCCGCCTTACCTGTCATCATTTCCTTCCGCGGTATGAGTTTATGCGTCTGATGTCCTCGGCCAGGAATCCAGGGCCGAACTTCTTGGTTATCCTGTGACGGCGGAAGTAGTATAGCTCGTGCGTCTCAGAGTTGATGAGCATCTTGTAGCAGAATGAACCTGGCTGGGCATCAGTCGGTGCAACGACATAGCTGACAAGCGTATTAGGCGCATTCTCGAGCATATAGTCGTCTGCGCTGTCCTCGTCGGTGATGACCATGTCGGAGTCGAAGTTGAGGTCTCTGAACTCCCTGGTGATCTCGCTGCTGAGGTCGTCCTCGGAGAATACGAACTCCATGTTCTTGGCCTTCGCTATGTTCATAGAGTTGTTGCTGAGGCCGATATAGCCGTCGGTGTCCTTCTCCATGGACATGAGGGCATGTTTCTGGATGATGTCCAGGAATGCAGGAAGGAATACCATCTCCCTTCCTGAAGGGTCTTCCGCAGGGGCAAATGGTATGAATACAACCTCAAGCATTGAGTTGATGGTTGCACCGGTGCCTCCCTTTACAAGTGACAGCAGGTCGAGACCTGGTTCGGACTCCTTCTTGAACTGGCTGCTGGTTGTCAACAGGAAATAGAAGTCGCTGCTGTTCCTGTCCTTCTGGAACTCATCCCATGTGCAGAACTCGTATGGGGAAACTCTCCACCTTGCCTTAACTTCGTCCTGGAGGGCAATGTCGTAGAAATCGTTACCGGTCAGCACGACCTTTGTTATTTTCTCAGTAAAATCGCTGATCTTGACCTTCTTCGTGTTGATCTGGGCCTGAGCGCCTGCCATCAGCGGAAGCAGAGCCACAGCCAGCATAATAAAAACCTTTCTCATATCAGGGCACAAAGTTACAAAAATAGTGCTATATTTGTAAGTTGTGAAAACCAAAGTTTACGCAATGGTTTTCACAACCCGGCCCGGGCAGGGCCGAAATGCCCTTTGGGGCTGTCACGGAGTGACTGGGGGATAATATTAATGAAAACCAAAGTTTACGCAATGGTTTTCACAACCCGGCCCGGGTAGGGTCGAAATGCCCTTTGGGGCTGTCACGGAGTGACTGGGGGATAATATTAATGAAAACCAAAGTTTACGCAATGGTTTTCACAACCCGGCCCGGGCAGGGCCGAAATGCCCTTGGGGGCTGTCACGAAGTGACTTGGGGATAAGAACATAATTTTTATGAGCCAATACATAGTATCAGCAAGAAAGTACAGGCCAGACTCCTTCGGGACACTGATCGGCCAGGATAATATAGCGCAGACCCTGAAGAATTCCATTCTTCGCGGTCAGCTTGCGCATGCATACCTCTTCTGCGGACCGCGTGGCGTCGGCAAGACGACCACCGCGCGTATCTTCGCAAAGATGATCAACTGCTCCAACCCGTCAGCAGAGATGGAGCCATGCGGCACATGCGAGTCGTGCCAGTCGTTTGCTGAGGGACGCTCATACTGCATCCATGAGCTTGATGCCGCGTCGAATAACGGAGTTGAGGACATCAAGACCCTGATGGACCAGGTCCGTATACCTCCGCAGGTAGGCAAGTACAGCGTATACATCATCGACGAGGTGCACATGCTCTCTCAGTCGGCATTCAACGCCTTCCTCAAGACCCTTGAGGAACCGCCTGCACACGCGATCTTCATCCTGGCAACTACTGAAAAGCACAAGATCCTTCCGACTATCCTGTCGCGCTGTCAGACATACGACTTCAACAGGATCACTGTGGAGAATATCGTGAAGAATCTCCGCATGGTGGCGACAAGCGAGGGCATAACCATCGATGACGAGTCGCTTCATGTGATAGCCCACAAGGCTGACGGAGCGATGCGTGATGCGCTCACCATTTTTGACCAGACTGTCGCTTTCTGCGGCACTGACGTGAAGTATCAGGATGTGCTTCGCAACCTGAATGTGCTTGATTATGAGTATAGCTTCTCTCTTGTGGATGCATTCCTCAAAGGGGACTATCCGTCTGCACTTCTCGCCTTTGACGAAATACTGACAAAAGGTTTCAATGCACTGCATTTCGTTGCGGCATTGTCTTCGCATCTGCGTGATCTGATCGTCAGCAAGAGCGGGGGACTGGAGGCTCTTCTCGAGCTTCCTGATTCACTCAAGAAGAAATATAAGGAACAGGCTGACAGATGCCACATGAAGTTCCTCTATGACGCCCTTGGCGTGACCACGGCATGTGAGGCTGGATACAGGGCCAGCGTGAATCCTCGTCTGCATATCGAGTTCGCGCTCATGCGCCTCAGCTTCCTGATGGCAGCTCCGGCTCCGGTTCCGGCATCAGCATCGGCACAGGCCGCTCCGGTAGCGACGCCTGTCGCTCAGCCTGCACCGGCTCAGCCGGCTCCAGCTGCCGCACCGGCAGCACAGCCTGCGCCAGCAGCGGCTCCGGCCGCTGAGGCCGCTCCAGCTGCAGAGCATCCGCAGCGCCGCGCCCGCGCCGTGCGTCAGACTCCATCTGCCGCTTCGATGAAGGCAATGGTCGACAAGGAGGCGGAAGAGGTGGCTGTCGTCAGCGGCGATATGGCACCGTCTGAGGAGCTGCTCAAGGCAAAGTGGCCTGAACTCGCTAAGGAATATGCGTCCAAGCCTCGTATGGCAAGCATGCTTGCTACTACGACGTTGAAGATCACAGGTGATGACACTCAGCGTGTCGTTACATTCATGGTGGATAATGACGCCCAGAAGGTGTGGGTGGAGAGCAAGCTTCTCCACGACCTCGAGGGAAGGTTCCAGAGGATAGTCGGCTCGCCGAAGGTGCTGCTGCGTGTGGATGTGACTCCTGCGGAGGAAGTGAAACCTGTGGCATATATGCCAGAGGACAAGGCAAAGGAGCTTATGGCAGAAAATGCTGAGGTCAAGAATCTGGTGAAGGACCTCGGACTTGATGTAAAATAGGACTGATATGAAACTTAGATGTGAGAATCTGGTCAAGAAGTATGGACCAAGAACAGTGGTGAAGGGTGTCTCGATGGAAGTCGAGCAGGGAGAGATCGTCGGATTCCTCGGACCGAACGGTGCGGGAAAGACAACCAGCTTCTATATGATTACAGGACTGATCGTGCCGAATGCCGGCAGGATTTTCCTGGATGATGAGGATATAACCAAGCTGCCGATGTTCAAGCGCTCGCAGAAGGGCGTGGGATACCTTGCGCAGGAGGCGTCGGTGTTCCGTCATATGACAGTCGAGGACAACATCATGTCGGTAATGGAGATGTCCAAGCAGTTCACCAAGGAGGAAAGAATGCAGCGTCTGGAAGACCTTCTTGACGAGTTCAACCTCCATAAGGTCCGCAAGAGCAAGGGAATCCAGCTCTCCGGTGGCGAGCGTCGCCGCTGCGAGATCGCCCGTGCGCTGGCCATAGACCCGAAGTTCATCCTCCTGGACGAGCCGTTCGCCGGAGTCGACCCTATCGCGGTGGAGGACATCCAGTACATCATCGCCAAGCTCAAATACAAGAATATCGGAGTCATCATTACTGACCACAATGTGGGTGAGACTCTCGCGATCATAGACCGTGCATATCTTCTCTACGAGGGGTCTATCCTCCAGAGCGGCACTCCGGAAGCCCTCGCGGCAGACGACGAAGTGCGTACCAAGTACCTTGGTTCGAACTTCGTCCTCAAGCGCTCCGATGCCTTCCTCCGCGCCGAGGCCGGCGGCCCTCAGCGCATCAACACTCAGGCCGAGCACGATGCTGCGGCCAAAATCAAGATCGACTGATTACTGCTTGGGAACGACCGCGTAGAAAACGAGGTCGGACTCTGAAGCTGACGGATTCGAGAGGCTGTGCGTATGTCCTTTAGGACAGTACAGGCAGTCTCCCGTATGTAGTTCCTGTGTCTTTTCTGTTCCGTCTGGAGCCGACTCGTATATCTTGCCGTCTCCGCTGATGATGAATATCACCTCGCAGCTGTCGTCATGCGTGTGTACACCTATGGATGCACCAGGGACAAGGCAGCCTTTGAATATGCGGTTTGTGCCGTCGAAGAACATGTTTGCGGCAAGTTCCTTCTCTCCGCCTTTGAATTCCGGGAGATGTGAAAGCTCTATTTGGTCGAATTTCAGAATCATATGATTTTCTTCTTTCAAGTTACAGATTGTTAAGAATCGGTCTGCAAATGTAGCAATTCTGCAGGATTTTTGTTATATTTGGTGCGGTTTATCCCCGCCATTACAAGTTATGAAGCTACCTATCGACAGACAGGTCTATGACTCCTTGCTGGAGCAGATGGACATTCTAGACATTTCCTGTGCAACCATAAGACAGTCCGGCGCCATAGCCAGGGCTCTTGAAAGTCAGAGCGGCACAGAGTTCCTTCATCTTGAAATGGGCATACCTGGCCTCCCGCCGATGCGCGTGGGCATCGAGGCGGAAAAGGAGGCCCTGGATGCCGGAGTCGCATCGGAATACCCGAACATGTATGGAATCCCTAAGCTGAAAACCAATGCGTCAAGATTCCTGAAGGCATACCTCGACATCGATGTCGCGCCGTTGGGATGTATCCCTACGGTCGGATCGATGCAGGGAAGTTTCTCGACATTCCTTCTATGCTCGCATCTGGTGGAAGGCCGTGACACCATTCTGTTCATAGATCCCGGATTCCCGGTACAGCGTACCCAGACACGCATTCTTGGCATACCGAGCGACTCGTTCGACATTTATGACTATCGCGGCGAAAAGCTTGGACCCGAGCTTGAAAGGCATCTTGCGACAGGAAAGATAGCGGCCATAATATATTCAAGTCCGAACAATCCTGCCTGGTTCAACCTCACGGAAGATGAGTTGAAGACCATAGGCGAACTGGCCACTAAGTACGATACTATAGTCATCGAAGACCTTGCATACATGTGCATGGACTTCCGCAAGCCTCTCGGCAAGCCGTACGAGCCGCCGTTCCAGCCGACGATAGCAAAGTATACGGATAACTATATAATAATGATGTCCGGGTCGAAGATGTTCAGCTATGCCGGACAGCGAATTGCGATCATAGCCATATCTGATGCACTGTATCATAGGGAATATCCTCTTCTTAAGGAGTGGTATAAGATGTCACGTCTGGGCGATGCATATGTGTTCGCAGTGCTGTATGCCGTATCCTCCGGCGCTACGCATTCGGCGCAGTATGCACTGGCCGAAATGCTCCGCGCTGCTGCGGACGGCGAACTGGATTTCGTGACATCTGCCGCAGAATATGCCCGCAGGGCCAAGGTCAGCAAGAAGATGTTCCTGGACAATGGCTTTCATATAGTATATTCCATGGATGGCGACGAGCCTGTCAGTGACGGCTTCTTCTATACTGTCGGATACGGCGGAATGTCCAGCGGTGAGCTGATGGGGGAGATGATACGCTATGGAATGGCTACCATCGCTCTGTCGACAACGGGCAGTCATCAGAACGGAGTGCGCATATGCGTCTCTCAGCTGAACCGTCCTGAACAGTTCGACCTCCTCGAAGAGCGCCTCCGCCTCTTCGCTGCCGACCATCCATGCTCGATCTCCCGTCCGTAAATCAGCCCTTTTTACGGACGAGAACCCCAAAATAGCATCTCCCGTCCGTAAATCAGCCCTTTTTACGGACAAGAAACGATAACTTGAAAGATAACGAACGAAATATGAAAATCATGACCGCGGCGCAGGCCGTACAGCTTATAGAGTCAGGCGACAGCATATATATCCAGGGAAGCACATCCATTCCTGAGGTGCTGTCCCAGGCGTTGGCAGACAGAGGCCACGAGTTGAAGGATGTCACTGTCTACGCCGCGTTCGCTGTCGGACGTTGCGAGGCTCCATATTGCAAGCCGGAGTACAAGGATGCCTTCCATGTGAAGAGCCTTTTTGTTGCAAATAACATAAGGCGTTGGCTTGCAGATGGATATGGAACTACGATACCGGCATTCCTTGGTGAGATTCCCGGCCTTTTCAGGGACGGAACCTTGCCGCTTGATGCTGTCTTCCTCAATGTGTCGCCTCCGAATGAAGACGGCTACTGCTCTTTTGGCGTGTCGGCCGACCTGGCTGTTTCCGCTACTGAATGCGCGCGCAAGGTGATAGTCCAGATAAACAAGGCCATGCCTTTCTCATATGGTGACGCATTGATTCATGTTTCAAGGATTGATGCTGCCGTTGAGGTCGATGACCCTCTTGTTGAGGTGCCTACGGCGGTACCGACAGAGATCGATACGGCCATAGGACGACATATTGCAGAGATGATCCCGGATGGGGCGACTCTGCAGATCGGTGTCGGAGGTATTCCTAATGCCGTTCTGGCTGCGCTGAAAGGCCATCAGCATCTCGGTCTGCATACCGAGGCGATGACTGACGGAGTCCTTCCGCTTCTGGAGAGTGGCGTGATAGACAATTCATGCAAGAAGGTCTGCCCGGGGATCTCGGTGGCCTCGCTGGCCCTCGGTTCGCGCAGGCTGTATGACTATATGGACTACCGTCAGGACCTGTTGCTGAAAGATGTGGCCTGGACAAACGATCCGTTCAGGATCGCTCAGAATCCGAAGGTCATGGCCATAAACTCTGCCGTAGAGGTCGATCTCACAGGACAGATATGTGCCGATTCGGTCGGCACCCGCATAATTTCCGGAGTCGGCGGTCAGCATGACTTCATGTATGGTGGCTCTCTCTCAGAGGGCGGCAAGACATTCATAGCGATACCGTCCATGACGGAGAAGGGCGTCTCCAAGATAAAGCCTGTGCTCACAGAAGGTGCCGGCGTGGTGACGACCCGTCATATGATCCAGAACATAGTCACTGAATACGGCGTTGCTCAGCTCAGAGGCAAAAGCCTCGCCGAGCGTGCCCGCGCGCTCATTGCCATCGCGCACCCTTCGGTCCGCGAAGACCTCGACCGCGCCGCCGCAGCCCGCTTCGGCCACTCCTACCTCCGCTTGAAATAATCTGTGGCACGTAACAATTTGATTCATAGTGATATGTCAGTTTGCGCGTGCTCCCCGTTGGCGGCACGCGCATATAATTAATGCGCTGAAATTCAGCGCATTGTGTGTAATGATTTTACAGCGTCTGGCCCGCGATGAATTCGCGGAGGATGGATGTCGGCGGGATTGCCGCGATTTCCGCTGGGGAGAGGGCTACGATGCAGTCCAGGAACTTGAGCATGCGGGAGGCCTCAGTGTATGCTGGGGACGACGGCGAAATGCGGCGCAGAAGCGGCTCTGCGTAGTATTTCAGGACCGGAAGCTCGAAGATGTGGGCCGAGTTGAATATGGCGTCGGCGTTCTCCTGGAACGGGAAGATGTTGCGGTTTTCGCCTCTGCGGACGCTCTGCCAGCGCATGATGGTATCCTCAGGTATGACGCCGCGTGTGCGGTTGTCGCGTATCATGCGACGGAGCATGCGGTTGTCCGATGTCGAGATGTTGTTGTTTTCGTCGATTGACAATGATGTAAGGGCAGAAGCGTATACTCTGAAAACCTTTGAAGGGTCTACTCCCGGAATCATCGCAGGATTCAGTGCATGGATGCCTTCCATGATGAGGATGTCCTTCTCATGGAGCTGCATCATGTTGCCTTCGAAATACTTGCATCCGTCCTTGAAGTCAAAGCGCGGAAGCTCCACCTCTTTACCTGCAAGCAGATCATTAAGCTGGGTCCCCAGAAGTTCCAGATCCATTGCGCCAAGCGCCTCAAAGTCATATTCTCCATTCTCGTCACGAGGAGTGAACTCCCTGTCTACAAAGTAGTTGTCCAGCTCGATTACACGCGGGTTAAGGCCGAGGATGCGGCACTGGAGCGCCAATCTCTTTGATGTCGAGGTCTTGCCGCTGCTTGAAGGGCCGGCGATGAAGACTATCTTCACGCTGCCACGACGGGCATATATCTGGTCTGCGATGTCTGCATATTTGCGTTCGTGCAGAGCCTCGGAAAGATTGATCAGGTCCACGATCTTGCCAGAAAGCACCCTGTCATTGAGCTTGCCGACTCCTCTTATGCCCATTATCGAGCACCAGTCGGAATGCTCCTTCAGAGCGGTAGCCAGCTTGGACTGTCTTTTCAGAGGAAGGACCCTGTCGGTGTCGCCATCCATAGGATACTGAAGGCAGAATCCGTTGTTGTATCCGGCGATGTTGAATGTATTCAGCATGCCGGTCGATGGAACGAGCGGGCCATAAAAGGTATCTACCTGATCTCCAAGAGTATATACATTGTAGTTGAATCTTCCGAGAGTCTTCAGCAGACGGACCTTTTCCGGCTGGTTGTTATGCTCATATATCCTGCAGCACTCTTCGAGGCTCAGCATGGTCTTGCCGAAAGGAATGTCAGTGGCAATAACTTCGCGCATCCTCGCCTCGACCTTCTCCAGCTCCTCGTCGGTGATGAAATATACGCAAGGGCGGCCGTCCTCCATAGGACGGATCTCGCGAACTTCGCAATACAACCCGCTCGGAAGCGAATAGTCTATCACGAGGACCTTGTCCGGATACATTTCACGTATGACCTTCTGGAGCACGAAGCAGAGCGAACGGATGTATGTGCGCCTGCCGTCCGGGTGGTCATATCCTATAAACCTCACATTGTGGGGGTTGATGATCTTATAGTCAAGTGACTTCAACTTGTTGTCTACAAGGGCTGCGAGCACCGGCTCTTCGCCGCCGAGCCCAAGTGAGGCGCAAAGCTGCGAAAGGGTCGTCCCCAGAGCCACTTTTTCATACGCCTTGATGTTCTCGCAATATATTCTGATGTCTTCCATAGCAATGGTTATAATACTTCCTTAAGAAATGGTCCTGTCACCGAATCGGGATTGTCCGCCAGCTGCTCAGGCGTGCCTTTCGCAACTATCATTCCTCCGGCCTTTCCTCCCTCCGGGCCCATGTCGAAGATGTAGTCCACAGACTTGAGCACGTCCAGATTATGCTCTATGACTATGACGGTGTTGCCCTGCTCCACCAGCTGCTGCATCACATCCAGCAGGACCTTAATGTCCTCGAAATGCAGACCTGTGGTTGGCTCGTCCAATATATATAATGTGTTTCCCGTGCCTTTGCGCGCGAGTTCGGCCGCCAGCTTCATACGCTGGCTCTCGCCACCGGAGAGCGTCACTGCGGACTGTCCGAGCTGCACATATCCCAGACCTACATCCACCAGCGCCTTCAGCTTCTGGGCGATCGACGGGATGTTCGCAAAGAACTCATAGGCCTCGCTTATAGGCATCTCAAGCACGTCATTGATGCTCTTTCCCTTATATTTCACGGCGAGCGTGTCATTCTTGTAACGCTTGCCGCGGCACTCGCTGCACACCACATTCACTGACGGCAGGAAGTTCATCTCGATGACCTTGATTCCCGCTCCCTTGCACTCCTCGCAACGGCCTCCGGCCACATTGAACGAGAACCTTCCGGCCTTGAAGCCACGGACCTTGGCGTCCGGGGTCGCCTCGAAGAGGGTGCGGATGTCATTGAACACGCCCGTAAAGGTCGCCGGATTGCTTCGCGGCGTACGCCCTATCGGGCTCTGGTCTATCTCGATAAGCTTGTCTATGTTTTCAACGCCCACAAGCTCTCCATGCGGGAGCGGCTGCATCTTGGCATTGTAGAACCTGTTCTTCAGGACAAGCATGAGGGTCTCGTTTATGAGCGACGACTTGCCGCTGCCGCTGACTCCTGCCACTCCGATCAGCATTCCGAGCGGGAAGTCCACGTCGACATTCTTGAGGTTGTTGCCGCATGCACCGCGTATCCCCAGAGTCAGGCCGTTGCCCTTCCTGCGCTGAGCGGGCACCTCTATGCTTTTCCGGCCACAGAGGTAGTCCAGAGTAAGGGAAGATCCCTTGGCTATATCCGAAACGGGGCCGCTGTAGCATATCTCTCCGCCGTTTTCACCGGCTCCGGGACCGACGTCCACGAGCCAGTCTGCCGACATCATGGTCTCGGCATCATGCTCCACGACCATCACCGAGTTGCCCTCGTCGCGAAGCTTCTTCAGCGAGGCGATAAGCTTACGGTTGTCGCGCTGATGCAGGCCTATCGACGGCTCGTCAAGTATGTACAGGACATTCACCAGTTTCGAGCCGATCTGGGTTGCGAGCCTAATGCGCTGGCTTTCGCCGCCGGAGAGCGACGAAGTCGCGCGGTCGAGCGAAAGATAGTCCAGGCCGACATCGAGCAGGAACGCAGTCCTGTCTTTGAGTTCCTTGAGGATGTCTCTTGCTATGAGGCTTTCGCGCTTTGCAAGCTTGTCATCAAGAGAATTAAACCATTCGGCAAGCTGCGAAATCTCCATTGCAGCCACTTCTGAGATGGTTTTCCCGTCTATCTTGAAGTATGTAGTCTCCTTGTTAAGTCTTGTTCCGCCGCAGACCGGGCATACGATCTTGTCCTGTATGTCGCTTACGATGCCCGAGAAGGAAACCATCTCCGATGATGTTCCTTCTCCGACGCGGAAGAGCTCGTCGGAGCCGAAGACTATCAGCGAAATGACATCGTCCGAGAGTTCTTCGACCGGATCATATAATGAGAAGTTATATTTACGGGCAATCGACCTTATGACATCGAATTTCTTGGTCTCGCGCACCTTTCCCAGAGGGATGATGGCGCCATCTGCGATCGACTTGGAACGGTCCGGGATTATGGTGTCCATGTTCACGTCCACTATGATTCCCAGTCCCTTGCAGTGGTGGCAATATCCCTGAGGAGAGTTGAACGAGAACGAGTGCGGAGCCGGCTCTGCGAGCGAAATGCCCGTGTCCGGGCACACCAGATGCTTAGAATAGTGATTGACCTCGCCGGTCTCCATGTCCATGATGGCAAGAGAACCCTTGCCGAAGTTCAATGCAGACATCACCGAACTCTTGATGCGCTTCTCATCCTTCTCCGATGGCTTGAGTTTGTCTATCACGAGCTCTATGAAATGTGCCTTGTAGCGGTCCAGAGCCGTCACTTCGTTGAGTTCGCACAGTTCCCCGTCGATGCGTATCTGCGTGTATCCTCTCTTGCGCATCTGCTCGAGAAGCTCCTTGTAGTGGCCCTTGCGGCCCTTGACGACAGGAGCAAGCAGATAGCATTTGCGTCCGGCATAATTCTCCATTATGAGCGACACGATCTGCTCGTCCGTATACCTCACCATCGGCTTGCCGGTCTCGGGAGAATACGCCGTCGACGCACGCGCATAGAGAAGTCTCAGGAAGTCATATATCTCAGTGATGGTGCCTACGGTCGATCGCGGGTTGTTTCCGGTCGTCTTCTGCTCTATTGCGATGATAGGACTGAGGCCTGTGATGGACTCCACCTCGGGCTTTTCCAATATGCCCATGAAATGCTTGGCATATGTGGAAAGCGTATCCATATACCTCCTCTGCCCCTCTGCATATATGGTGTCGAACGCCAGCGAGGACTTTCCGCTGCCGCTCAGTCCCGTAACCACGACAAACTGCCCCCTCGGTATCGAAAGGGTGGCATCCTTGAGGTTATGCGCACGTGCCTTTACTATCTCTATATAATCGTTCTTCTTCTCCATCTTCCGGATTCATTTAAGCAGAATCACAAATTTACAAAAATTTTCCGTTTGTTGCATCCAATTTCACACCGTGACATCTAACTCCTTGATCCTCAACGGGAAGATTGTGGCCGCGTGCTCCCCGTTGGCGGCACGCGTTAGCTGGTATGTTAGTGACTACTAGTGTGTTATGTGTCATAATTTGATGTGCAGAAATTTGCATATCTGCCATGGTGTGGCGTTGAAATGAATCTTGATCCACTCGAAAATCTTCCTTTTCTTATCTTCCGGCATAATAGTGACTTTTCGTATTTCTACATGGGACATATGTTTGCTCAGTTCGTTCAGTACTTTTGTGAATATTGTGTGGGATGAGTAATCTTTTTCTTCACTGATGTCGTGTTCGCTGCCAGTGTTTGCATTCATAGCAATAATCATTTCCTCGTATGTCCCATAATATGACAGGACCGCATCGAAATCTATTGGCAGATATGCTTTAATGACCTGATCAACGAACTGTTCAGTCTCTTCATGTGACAGTCTTTTCATCATGCGTTTCAAATGGACATATTTAAGAGGCAGATTTTGTTTTGACAATTCTCTGACCTCCCTGATCGCATTTCTCAGATGTCTTGAAGCCTTGCTTGATATGTATGGCTTTGAAAATGGATGATCCGATGCGGCATATGCCAGAAAATTCCATCGGTAGCCCTGCGCCAGGGAGCATATATTCTTTTCTACAGGGTTGTTGCCGACATAATTGATGGCGCTTCGGATTGCCTTGTCTCCCCATTTGGGAGCACTACCGAAATTCTTATGAAACATTTTACCCTTTCTTCCGATGGCGTGATTGTATTCCTGTACATACCAGGCAGTGTATCTGTCAACAAAAGCACTCAATTCCTTGCGGTTTTCAGTCTTGGTCAATGAGTGAATGTGGTCGTACATCAGACATAGTCCGAGAATACAGACATCAGCGCATTTTGCACAGACGCTGAAAATAGTGAAGAATACCAGAAAGTCTTCATAACAATAAAAGATATTGTTCCAGTTGACGGTTCTTTGGTAGACGTGGTTGACAGCATCCCGATAAAATTTTCTCCTTCTCCTCATAGCTTAAATATTTTATTCACAAATCTATAGGAGAAAAATGGAATATCAGGTAAAGAAAAGTGACATGAATATAAGAAAAAGAAAAATCTTATATAAAATAAATAAAAATCTGCAGTTCCGGGTCAAAGCCCATAGATGTGAAGTGTTTTCGCAATGTGACACCTAATTCATTGATTGATAGATAAATACCTATATACGCGTGCCGCCAATGGGGAGCACGCGTGTATAGGTAAGTTGTTGATTTAGAGTGTGTTATGTGTCACGAGATGTGACATCAGTCTTCGTATGGTTCGTTGAAGGGGAGGAGGAACGGGTTGGTCATGCCTTCCTTGGCTATGTCTGTGCATGGACCGTGGCCCGGGATTACGGCTATGGAGCCGTCGAGGACCATGAGTTTCTCCAGAATGCTCTTCATGAGCTGGTCGTAGTCGCCGCCCGGATGGTCGCTGCGGCCTATGGCTCCGGCGAAGAGAGTGTCGCCGCTGATCAGTACCTTCTCGGTGCGTTCCAGATAGCATACTCCGCCGCGTGAGTGGCCAGGGGTGAATATCACTTCAAAACGGAGACCGCCCACTTCTATGATATCGCCCTCGGCAATGTCGACGGTTTCGAATGCAGCCGGCATCGGCGCTCCGAAGCATCGTGCGAAGAAGTCGTTGTTGGCCAGGGTGAACTTGTCTTCCGGATGCATGTATATCGGAAGGTCGCCATATAATGATGCCAGCTCCGCCACACCCAGGACATGGTCGAAATGTCCGTGGGTGAGCATTATGCATACGGGCTTGAGGCCGCGCGAGGCCACGAGGCCTGTCAGCGCGTCGCGCTCTGAAGCAGTTGAAAATCCCGGATCGAATATGGCGCAGCTGCCTGTCTCGTCCCATATCACGCTGCAGCGTGTCTGGAAGCTGTTGAAAGTGAATTCTTGTATGTGTATCACGACATTAAATCTTAACTTTTGGCAAAAATACAAAAGAAGTTATTAACTTTGCCAAATTAGATATACGAAAACATTAAAATTACGATAATATGCATATCGCGATCGCAGGTAATATCGGCAGCGGAAAGACTACTCTTACAAAGATGCTAGCCGCACATTACGGATGGACTCCAAAGTTCGAGTCTGTAGACTACAATCCATATCTCGCAGACTTCTATGAGGATATGGAAAGATGGTCATTCAATCTTCAGGTATACTTCCTCAACAAGCGCTTCAAGGATGTCGTAGACATCTCTAAGCTTGACGAGGTGATCATCCAGGACCGCACCATCTATGAAGATGCGCGCATCTTTGCGCCGAACCTTCACGGCATGGGCCTCATGAGCACGAGGGACTTCGAGAACTACTCGGACCTCTTCGACCTCATGATGTCTCTGGTGAATCCGCCTGACCTTCTCATCTATCTTAGAAGTTCCATCCCTAACCTCGTGAGCCAGATCCAGAAGAGAGGACGCGAGTATGAGAAGAGCATCCGCATCGACTATATCACCGGTCTCAACGAGCGATATGAAAACTGGATCAGGGACTACAAGCACAACCTGCTTATCCTTGACGTTGACAGAATCAAGTTCGAGAACCGTCCAGAGGATTTCCAGGAGGTGATCGACAAGATAGATGCCGAGCTTTTCGGCCTCTTCCCTAAAGAATAACGTTACTAAACCTAAAACAGTTATGGCAGAAAGATTAACAATCATCGACTTTGTCGAGAAGTATGTTGCCGAGTTTTCCAAGAACCCTTTTATCTGGGAGAAGAACCTGGATACAAATGAGTGGGAACCAACAACTTATGAGGAGACGTTGAAGAAGGCTAAGCGTATCGCTGCCGGTCTCATGGCGCTCGGCGTCCAGAAAGGCGAAAAAGTGTCATACCTCAGCGAAGGACGTGACATGTGGATCATCGGAGAGCTTGGTGTTCTCTATGCAGGAGCAGTCAATGTCCCGCTCTCAATAAAACTCGGAGAGGCTAATGACCTGGTGTTCAGAGTGAAGCACTCTGATTCCAAGTATATCATAACCTCAAAGTTCCAGCTTCCTAAGATCAGGACCATCCTTCCTGACTGTCCGATGGTGGAGAAGGTCATCATCTTCGACCAGGTGGACGACATGAAGGAGAACGAGATGTATATCGGAGAGATTCTCGAAATGGGAGACAGGTTCCTTGCTGAGCATGAGGACCTGTTCATTCAGAGATACAAGTCCATCGGACCTGACGATTATGCAAACATCAGCTACACATCGGGTACGACAGCAGATCCGAAGGGTATCCTCCTGACTCACAGAAACTACACAGCGAACGTAGAGCAGGCGCACTCTGTGATCGGAGTAGGACCTGAGGACAGGATGCTCATCATCCTTCCGCTCGACCACTGCTTCGCGCATGTGGCAGGATTCTATACAATGATGTCATATGGTGCATCCCTCGGTATGGTTCCGTCAGGAAAGTCCGGCAAGGAAGCCCTCCGCAACATTCCGATCAGCATCAAGGAACTCAAGCCGAGCGTGATGCTTTCAGTGCCTACCCTCGCAAAGAGTTTCAAGAAGAACATCGAGAACACGATCCAGAAGAGCGGTCCTGTGGTGGAGAAGCTCTACAACTTCGCTCTCAAGAATGCAATTGCATATAATAAGGAAGGATACAACAAGGGTACACAGTTCGTTGACATCTTCCGCAAGCCTCTCATGCTCCTGTTCGACAAGATCATCTTCAAGAAGGTGCGTGAAGGCCTCGGCGGCAACATGAAGTTCTTCGTCGGCGGCGGTGCGCTTCTGGACATCGACCTCCAGAGATACTACTATGCGATCGGCATCCCTATGTATCAGGGCTACGGTCTGTCAGAGGCGACTCCTATCATCTCTGCGAACTCTCCTGCAAAGCACATCTTCGGATCGTCAGGTAAGATCGTTCAGCCAATGGAGATCAAGATCCTCGACGCCGACGGCGTAGAGCAGCCTTTCGGCTCGAAGGGTGAGATCTGCATCAAGGGTGAGAACGTGATGGCAGGATACTGGAAGAACCCTAAGTCTACAGCTGACACAATCGTGGACGGATGGCTTCACACAGGTGATATGGGATATATGCGTGACGCGGAGATGCTTTATGTGGTAGGCCGCTTCAAGTCTCTCCTCATCGCGGCTGACGGTGAGAAGTATTCACCGGAGGGAATAGAGGAGAACCTCGTGGAAAGCTCTAAATATATTGACGGAGCTCTTCTCCACAACAGCCAGGACCCATATACTATCGCTCTCATCACTCCAAACAAGGAGGCTCTCAAGGCTTATGCCAAGGAACTCGGCCTCGATCCGTCAACCAAGGAGGCGAAGGTGAAGATGCTTGAGCTTCTCCAGGACGAGGTGAACATGTACCGCAAGGGCGGCCGCCTCTATGGCGCGTTCCCTGAAAGATGGCTTCCAGCAGCAGTCTGCGTGCTTCCTGAGCCTTGGACTGAGCAGAACCACTTCCTCAACAGCTCGATGAAGGTCGTTCGCGGAAGAGTGGAGGAGGCTTATAAGGAGCATATGGAATATGCATACACGGTAGAGGGCAAGAATATCGTCAACGATATGAACCTCGCATCACTCTAAGCATATGGAATTTTCAGAATTAGTTCAGAAAAGACAAAGCGACAGAAAATATGCTCCCAAGCCAGTGGCGAGGGAGCATATTCTCAAATGTCTTGAGGCGGCCCGGATGGCGCCGTCGGCGTGCAACTCGCAGCCATGGAAGTTTGTGGTGGTAGATGACAGGGTCAAGCTCATTCAGATATCCGACGCCGCAATCGGACTTGGCATGAACAAGTTCACGGTCCAGGTGCCTGTGCTCGTGGCTGTGGTTCAGGAAAACATGAACCTCGAGGCCAAGGCCGGAGCAGTGGTCAAGAACAAGGACTACAGCATGATGGACCTGGGCATGGCGGTGGAGAATTTCTGCCTCCAGGCCGCGGAGCTCGGTCTGGGAACATGCATAATGGGCTGGTTCGACGAGAAGAAAGTCAAGGAGGTTCTCGGCGTTCCGCGCGGCAGGAGGGTGCAGCTCCTGATCGCTCTGGGGCATCCTGACGCTCCGACGCGTAGCAAAGTCCGCAAACCACTTGAAGAAATGTCATCCTGGAACGAATATTAGTTCCAGGATTTTTTGTATTCAAATTGTTCAAAAGGTAGAATAAAAGGGGCGAAAAACGCTAAACGGAACAATTTTTGTGTATATTTGTCGCTTTAATGCAAAGGATTCTTAACACTATTAAAATGACAACAGACACTTTACACACCATTTCCCTTTCAAAATTCAAAAGTCTTTTCCCGGGGGCACCTCAGATTGGTGTCGGTGATGATTTCTTTATCATGGACATACGTCTGACGGAACGTCATCAGCCGTTGGGACACCCATGCCGTTTTGATGGCTTTCTCCTTCTATATTGTGTGACCGGAAGGATCAGACTCAACGTCAACCTCGCGGAGTATGAAATAGGCGAGGGGATGATGTACATGCATGTCCCTGGAAATATAGTAAGGGTGAATGATCTTGTCGATACGGCCAAAGAGGATGTAAGATACATATGCATGGCCATGTCGAACGAGTTCGTGAAGGGACTCTCGTTTGACGCCAACAAGATATTCAACGAGGGAATGGCCATGCTGGACAATCCGAGCGCCAGGCTCAATGAAGCGGAGATGGACATCATGAACCACGGCATAGGTCTTATCGGAAAGATTGTGGGGGCGGAACTTCCATATAAGAAGGAAGTCCTCAATTCTGTGGTTTCGTCCATGTTCTATATGATCATGGGAGTGTGGAATGACCGTGCGGAGGACAACAGACTGAGCAATTCGACAAGAAGCAGAATGATATTCGACCAGTTCATAAAACTTGTCTCAGAATATCACACTCAGTATCGCAATGTGGGATTCTATGCGGACAAGCTGTGCCTGACACCGAAATATCTGTCAAAGCTTATCAAGAATGCGACAGGACGTTCCGCTCCGGACTGGATCGATTCATATGTTATTCTTGAGGCGAAGAATCTTCTCAAGTATTCGAGCGTTACGGTCAAGGAGATAGTATACAAGCTGAATTTCCCGAATCAGTCGGTTTTCTATAAGTTCTTCAAGGCCCGCACAGGCATGACACCTACAGAATACAGGAATTCTTAGAGTGTCAAAAGGAAACTAAATTGCTTCCAATAGTGTAATCTGTGGGGCGTTTTGTGGAAAAATCGTTTTAATTTCGATTTAAAATTTGGATGTAAAGTTTAAATCCTTAACTTTGCATCCAGACATCCGAAATTAATTTTCGTGTCTATTTGTTAAGTTCGTTTTATATACGGCAGGGTTCCTTGGGGAGGGAACCCTGCTAATTTTTTGTCTTTTGGCCCCGTGTCTTGAAAATTTTTCGTAACTTGGGCGCGATTTTAACGAATCTATATAATTATTAACATAAAACTATCAAAAAATGAACAAGAACAAGATCAACTGGGTTGCAGTCCTTACCATGATGTTCCTCTTCGGAATGATCTCATTTGTGACCAACCTCGCGGCTCCAATCGGTGTAATCTGGAAGCAGGCCCCTGGTATCGAGGGTTCTAACTTCTGGGGTATGATGGGTAACATGATGAACTTCCTCGCATACCTCTTCATGGGTATTCCTGCAGGCAAGCTCATCACAAACCTCGGTTACAAGAAGACAACCCTTATCGGTGTCGCTGTGGGATTGTGCGGTGTGTTTATCCAGTATCTTTCAGGTAAGGTGGGTGTGGGCGCATCCCTCGCCGGTCTTCCTGCAAACTTCTTCGTATATCTTCTCGGAGCATTCATCTGCGGTTTCTCTGTATGTATCCTTAATACAGTTGTAAATCCTATGCTTACTCTTCTGGGCGGCGGTGGAAACAGAGGCAACCAGCTCGTTCAGATCGGCGGTACATTCAACTCTCTCACCGGAACACTTACCCCTATGCTTATCGGTGCCCTCATCGGTGCGGTTACAGCTGAGACTCAGATCGCTGACGTGAACACTGTCCTCTTCATCGCAATGGGCGTATTCGCTGCAACATTCGCAGTCCTCATCTTTGTACCTTTCGTTGAGCCTGAACAGGAGAAGTCTGACGCTTCAGTGAAGAGCCTCTTCAAGTACAGCCACCTCGTATACGGCGTGATCGCGATCTTCCTTTATGTAGGTGTTGAGGTCGGTATCCCTGGTACCATGAACTTCTTCCTTACTGACACCCTCGGAACAGAGAATGCTGCAACTACAGCAGGCTTCGTTGCCGGTACATACTGGCTCCTCATGCTCTGCGGCCGTTTCATCTCAAGCCTCATCAGCGGAAAGGTTTCAGCAAAGGTTCAGCTCGCAACCACTTGTGCTGTTGCTATCGTTCTCGTGATCACAGCGATGTTCACAACCAACGTACAGGCATCTATGCCGGTATTCACAGGTTCTGGCTTCGGCATGGCACAGGTTCCTCTTACAGCGGTTCTCCTCGTATGCTGCGGTCTCTGCACTTCAGTGATGTGGGGTACGATCTTCAACCTTTCAGTAGAGGGTCTCGGCAAGCACTCTGCTCTTGCTTCAGGTCTCTTCATGACAATGGTTGTCGGCGGTGGAGTCCTTCCGCTCGTACAGAACGCTATCGCAGACGCAGTTTCATACATGGCAAGCTACTGGGTGATCGTTGCAGCTCTTGCATACATGCTGTGGTTCGCCCTCTTCGGATCAAAGGTAAAGAACGCATAACATTAATTCTGATATAATATGAATTCATCTTACGTGGTAGGTATCGATGTCGGAGGTCAGACCTCCAAGATCGGAGTCGTTGACGCAAGAGGCACTGTCCTCGCACAGACAGTAATCCGCACGGACACTTATGACAAGGTAGAGCCTTATATTGCAGAGCTTGCAGAGGCTGTCAACAAGCTTATCAAGGAGTCTGGCACTGAGGGCAAGGTAAGGGGCATCGGAGTCGGCGCACCTAACGGAAACTATTATACAGGAACAATCGAGAACGCTCCTAACCTTCTTTGGGGACGTCAGAGAGTAGAGTTCGCAAAGCTCCTTTCTGAGGCTATGGGAGGTCTTCCTGTTGCTCTTACAAATGATGCAAATGCAGCAGCCGTGGGTGAGATGACCTATGGCGCGGCAAGGGGAATGAAGAATTTCATCATGATCACTCTCGGTACAGGAGTAGGTTCGGGTATTGTGATCAACGGTGAGGTTGTCTACGGACACGACGGCTTCGCAGGCGAGCTCGGCCATACGGCAGCGGTGCACAACAACGGACGCACCTGTGGCTGCGGCAAGACCGGCTGCCTTGAGACTTATGCATCTGCGACTGGTGTAGCTCGTACTGCACGCGAGTGGCTCGAGCTTTCAGATGAGCCTTCTGTGCTCAGAAGCCTTGACAGCATCGCTTCAAAGGATGTTTACGAGGCGGCAAAGGAAGGTGACAAGCTTGCTCTCAAGATATTCGAGTTCACAGGAAAGATTCTTGGACGCTCATTCGCGGACTTCATAGCATTCAGCGCCCCTGAGGCGATTGTCCTCTTCGGTGGTCTCGCTCGTGCGAAGGAGTTCCTCACAGAGCCTATCCTCGAGTCAATGAACGCAAACGTACTCCCGTTGTGGAGAAACAAGGTACAGCTGGTTTACTCTCAGCTCAAGGAGTCTGACGCTGCCATCCTCGGCGCATCAGCCCTCGCCTGGGAGCTCTAGCATATCCTCTCTAGAATCTCATCAGCCTCATTTCGGGTCCCACTCGGAATGAGGTTGATCTTATATAGAGGAGCCATTGTGCCAGATAGTATGTCACAAGCACGAGATAAGTCCTGTACGGGACAGGCTCCACGAACATGTTCCAGGCGATGATGAAGTCTGAGAACACGAAAAGCACGGCTCCGAGCGCGAAGAGGCTGCTTCGCTGAAGCAGGGCGGTAAGGAGCATCAGGCTGATGATGCAGGCATATATGCCGACGCCAACTTTTATGATTCCCGGTTCTGCTCCGGGAACTATCTTTATGAATGCTGTAGCGAGGAGGGCCAGGGTGCAGAATATGACCATGGCCAGGTATCCCTTGGCCTTGGCGGTCAGCTTCATGTCTTTCTCCACCTTGCTGAAGTATCTTCTGATGAAGTAGGCTATGAACCATATGTGTCCGATGGCGAAGAATCCCATCTGGGCCAGAAAGTTTCCGCATGAGCCCATGTAGTCTCCTATTGCGCTGAAAATGAATGCCATCGCCATCTGCCAAGGGCACATCCACAGTGCTGAGACACCGAGTATGGCTACCGGTATCGTTATCTTGTGCGGTATTTCTACGGGTATGAAAAATAAAGCCGAGGCGATAAGGTATAAGGCTGTAACAGTCAGCGCAACGCAGCGGATTCTTGATTCTTTTACTTTTATGATTGACATATTTTTGTCTTTTGATGCCAATATAAGCATTATTTGCGAAATTGCGTTTTTTTCTCTCGTAAATTGTTGTTACCTTTGTATGATAGGTTTATAATGCCTTGAAAAGACTAATATTTATGTATAACTAATAAAAGTATTGAAAATGAGAAAAATCAAACTGTTTCTCACAGTATTGGCGGTACTTATGACTTCTGTAGCATTTGCGCAGAGCCTTACAGTCAAAGGAGTTGTCCTTGACCAGGCTACAGGAGACCCTGTACCGTTTGCTTCAGTTCATGAGAAAGGAACAATGAACGGCATCAATACAGATGTGGATGGTAATTATTCCATCACTGTGTCTAAGGATGCTGTCCTCGTATTCTCTTCAATCGGCTACACAGCTGTGGAGATTCCGGTAGCAGGTTCGGCGGTGGTGAACTGCGAACTCCCGGTAGACTCAGAGACTCTGGAAAATGCTGTCGTTGTGGGATACGGTTCCGCTAAGAAAGTCGGAACAATTGTAGGATCTGTTACAACAGTGAACTCAGATGCGATCAAGACAGCGCCATCATCATCTGCCCTTGACCAGCTTCAGGGACAGGTTGCAGGTCTCTCTGTCATGACTACAGGTGGTGTCGCCGGTGAAAACAACGTCTCTATGCAGCTTCATGGACAGGGATCACTCGGTGCATCTTCTACTCCGCTGTACATCATTGACGGTATGCAGGCCAGCAGCCGCGCGATCCAGGCGATGAACCCTAACGACATCCTCAGCATCACCATCCTCAAGGATGCTTCAGCGACTTCCATCTATGGTTCCCGTGCAGCTAACGGTGTCGTTGTGGTTACGACAAGAGCCGGTTCATACGATGCAAAGGCTTCAGTGACCATCAGAAGCCAGGCAGGTATCTCGACTCTCGCCGACATGACTCTCTACAAGAACATGATGTCAGGTCCGGAGCTCAAGGAATTCTGGATGAGGTCAGGTCTGATGTCTCCTGACCAGATCAGGACTACTTATACAGACAAGGGATTTGATGCAGATACCAAGTGGTATAACTACTACCAGCAGTTCAACAACCCTCAGTTCCAGAACGACGTGATCGTCGAGGGTGGTGGAAACAAGGTGGCATACATGATCGGTGCTTCACAGTTCCATCAGAGAGGTACTGCAATCGGTAATGAATATGACCGTTATACCGTACGTACGAACGTACAGGGACGTCCGAAGGATTGGCTCAAGGTCGCTGGAAACATTGCAGTCTCATACGACAAGAGGTCTACCAACCCTAACTGGGGTGGCGCTTCAGGCGGTGCAGGCTATACTGCCGGTGGTCTGTCATATCTTAACAACCCTCTCTATCCTTCAACAGAGGAGAACGGTCAGTTCCCGGACGGTATGTATACTCCTACATATTACGTAGCTAACTTCCCTAATGTTGCCAACCGTTACGGACTCCTGGCTTCATTCAATGTGGAGATAGAGCCTATCCCTAATCTCAAGATCGCGTCACGTGCCGGTATGGACGGATATGTATCTATGTCGGAGTCTACAAGAGTTCCGTCATTCCTCGGAACACAGGGTAATGGTACAAGGTCAAGGAGTGCAGGTCTCAGCTATACTGCGACTATTACCAATACCATCGAGTATGCTTTCAATATCGCCAATGACCACCAGTTCACAGTACTCGCCGGTCATGAGGGTGTTGCTGAGTATGCAGATGCTTTCTCGGCATATGCTGAGGAAATCAAGGATGACCGTCTGACAAATCTCCAGAACGGTAATAAGGAGACTAACGAGGTAAGTGAGTCTTTTGCAAGAGGTAACTTCCTTTCGTTCTTCGGAAGAATGGATTACTCTCTGATGAACAAATATTATTTTGATGCATCGGTACGTAATGACGCCTGCTCACGCTTCGGTCCGAATAACAAGCGTGCAACCTTCTGGGCTGCAGGAGCCATGTGGAAGATGAAGAGGGAGAATTTCATGCAGAATGCATACTGGCTTGATGACCTTAACTTCAAGGTAAGCTACGGTACTCAGGGTAATGCATCTATCGGAGACTATCAGTATCTTGCACTCATCGGCTCGATGACTGACTATGCTACCGGAAGTTCGCTCGGTCTTGGACAGCCTTCTAACTTCGACCTTACCTGGGAGAAGCAGGCTCTCCTGACTGTAGGTTTCAATGGCCGTGTCGCGGACAGAGTTGATTTCAACATTGAGTACTATTACAGAAAGACATCATCAATGCTGATGGATGTGCCTTATAACTACACGACCGGTGTGACTTCGCTTTACGGAAACGTGGGCGGTCTCCTCAACCAGGGTATCGACATCACTCTCGGCGTGGACATTCTCAGAGGTCAGGATCATTTCCTCCGCTTCAACACAACATTCAACTGGAATGCTGAGAAGGTTACAGAGCTTTTCAACGGACTTGACAGATGGGAGATGGTCGGCTATGGTTTCGCTTATGTAGTAGGCGAGCCGGTATCATTATACTATCCTGTATATGCCGGTGTGAATCCTGAGAACGGTAAGCAGCAGTGGTATCTGCCAGGTGAGAATGTAGATGTCACTACAATGGATCCGTCCAGGGTGACAGAGGACTTCGACGAGGCAGGTCTTACTCAGAACACAGGCAAGAGACTCAACCCGCCTGTAAACGGAGGTTTCAATATCAGTGCAGGCTGGAGAGGCATTTCGCTTCAGGCAGACTTCTCTTATGTCCTGGGCAAGTACCTCATCAACAACGACGCATTCTTCTATGCAAACCCTCACCAGAATCTTGACTGTACTCAGCATAAGGATGTTCAGGACTTCTGGACTCCATATAACACAGATGCAAAGTATCCAGACTGGAGTCAGGGTGCAACAATGCAGTTCGATACCCACCTTCTCGAGAAGGCTAACTTCCTTCGTCTGAAGAACCTTCAGGTGGCTTATGACTTACCAAGAAGACTTCTCGGCAACCAGCAGGTAGTAAACGGACTGAAGTTCACTTTCACTGCCCGTAACCTTTTCTGCCTCACAAACTATTCAGGTATCGACCCTGAGGTTGCAGGAAACCTTACATATGGTCGTGTAGGTAACTCAAAGCAGTACCTTTTAGGTGTTGAACTTACTTTCTAACCGGGAAAGCAATAAAAGAAGATGACAACAATGAAGAATATATTAAAGACTATTTTACTGGTGGGAGTGACTGCGGTAACCGTAGCGTCATGTGACCTTGATCTTCGCCCTAAATCGGCGATTGTCTTTGATGAGGACAAGCCGTTCTTCACCAGTGTGACTGACATTGAAAGCTTCCGCAATGGAGTGCTCGCGTCTTACAGGGCTGTTCAGTATGGCTCATTCACTCAGAGTACCGAAGTCATGTGTGACGGCTTCAATGCGCTTATCAGCTATGGTAACAACTATGGCTCCATCCATAGGACAGATGCCACTTTCACAACCAGCGACTCATATGCAGAGTCAATGTGGGCAAATCACTACTCTGTCATCAAGAACTACAATATCGCGATGGAGCAGGCCGATCATATCATAGATCCTGATTCGGAGTTCTATAATGAGGAGCTCGCGCCATATGCCGAGTGGCTCAAGGGAACCGCTCAGTTCTGCAGAGCCTCTTCATACCTGATGCTGGCTCGCCATTTCGGCCCGGATTATGATCCTGATACAGCAGAAGAGGATCTTTGCGTTCCTCTTGTTCTCAAGTATGACCAGTACGAGAAACCTTTCCGAGCAACTATGGCCGAGGTCTATGCTCAGATTGACTGGGATCTGTCAGAAGCTCAGAAACTGCTCGAAGGCAAGATTCAGCAAGGCGCTCCAAGGTCGGCTGACGTCACTGTTGATGCCATCAAGGCTCTCAAGGCACGTATGTATCTTGACATGGAGGAGTATGCTGATGCTGCGAAGATGGCCGATGAGGTTATCTCTTCTGAGGCTGGCTATGCATTGTCTGCGACTCTCGCAGAAATGGATGCGGAGTTCAATGATGACAGCGGCAAGGAGGCCATTATACAGCTGTATGCATCCAAGGCTGAAGGTATCGTTGGAAATACAATCTACACACAGGTCAACCGTGACGCAAAGGGTAAGTATTTCCAGCCATATTACATTCCGTCAAAGAAGCTCATTGATGCTTATTCGATGAACGACCTCCGTTTCAGAACATGGTTCTCGAACAACCTGTATCCGGTCTTTGCGAACGGAACACGTTATAAGAACATATATACTTTCATCAAGTATCTCGCCAACTGGTCCCTCGAACCGGGAACTGAAAATGCAGGTGATCCAGAGACTGGTGCACATGCGGCAAAGCCACTGATGATCAGCGAAATGTATCTGATTTCTGCCGAGGCTAACCTTCTTGACAACAATCTTATGAAGTCGAGAGCGTCACTCAATGCTCTTCAGACAGCCCGTGGAGCATCCCTTACATCTGCTACCATGGAGAACATCAAGCTTGAGTGGTTCAAGGAGACTGTAGGTGAAGGTCTTCGTCTCTCATGCCTCAAGCGTTGGGGTGATGGTTTTGCGGGAAGACCGGCACAGTCTGCCGCACTTGAAGCCAATATCGTGAATACCGGTACATATTTCGATGAGAGGACCATTGATCCTGATGCTCATGTTCTTGTATGGCCGGTTCCTTCTTACGAGCTCAAGTTGAACCGTAATCTTGTGCAGAACCCGGGTTATGGTGCCGAATAATAATGAATAATTAAGATTTCAGATATGAAGAAGATTTTATTTATAGCAGCGATGATCATGATGCTGGCTTCATCTTGCGGAAGAAAGGTGGAGTTCGAGCATATGACTTTTGCCACCTTTGATGCTTCATCATATTCTTTTGATGAGGATGTGCAAGAGTTCAGGATTCCTGTGAAGATAGTCAATCCTAATGGTATGGAGATATCTCTTTCTGTTGCTACCAATGACGGAAAGGCCGAGGAAGGAGTAGACTATGAGATTATTTATCCTGTTTCCGGAGTCCTTGCTTTTGCCTCAGGTGAAACTGAGCAGGACATTGTTATCGGAATAACCGAGTTCCCTGGCAAGCTTACAGGATCGAAGGATTTTACTGTCGAGATTTCAAGTGTGACTGAGGGAATCAGCGTCGGAGGATGTAACACCGTCAAGATGAAGATCATGGATCTTGATCATCCTCTCAAGGCTTTCATCGGAAAGTGGACAGCTCAGGCAGGAAGCGCCATCGATGGCTCCAGCTACACTTGGGATGTGTTCATAGAAGGTGATGAGTCTGATTATACTACCCTTGTGATCTCTGACCTTTGTCCTGTATCAGCAAAGTTCCTGGGACTTACATCTGAGATGGGATATAATATTGTTGAGGCCAAGGCAGTAGACGGCAACCAGAAGATAAAAGTTGCAGGAAACTCATATATCGGTCCTTATGATGATACGGCAAGTATGTCGGTTTATGGTATGGATGCTACGGGTCAGTACCTTGACGACCTTTATATCAGCCTTGATGGTAAAGGCGGACTTGTCATAGAGAACGGATGGCTCGAGTGGGTCAGCCTCGGAGGATATATGGAGATGTTTGCTCCTGGAACAGTCTTCGTTAAAAAGTAGTAGAACGTATGAAGCGTTTTTTTGCATCCATTCTGATCGCGTTTCCACTGGTCTCGTGTGTACAGGAAGCATTGGACGCTCCTGAAATGCAAGGTGCTCAGACAGAGCACCTTGTTTCCGATGGAGCTTTCGATGCCGGTAAGTGCATAGTTCTGTTCGATGAGGAGATTGTGGCCGAGATCGAGGCTTACGCCGGTGACGGTGTGCCGCAGACAAAGTCTGCAGGCCTGGACCTGATGTTTCAACAGCTTGGGGTCACTTCCGTGGAACGACTCTTCCCTCATGCCGGCGAATTTGAGCCGAGAACAAGGAAGGAAGGTCTTCACCGTTGGTATGTACTTTCTTATTCTGATGAGGTTCCATACACAAAAGCGGATGTGGGATTAGGTGCCCTCCCGGGGGTTGAACTTATCCAGCCGGTGAGAAAAATCAAAATCAATGATTTCAATGACCTTTCAAGCGACCTTTGGGGATTGAGGAATCGTACAAATCCGGGTTTTGACATCAATGTGACTCCGGTATGGCAGAACTATACCACAGGAAATCCGGATGTCATCGTTGCCGTTGTGGACAATGGCGTTGACATCTCCCATCCGGACCTTGCCGCAAACTGTCTTCCTGAAGGTAGCCATTATAATGCTGTAGATGGCACTTCGACCATATATCCTGGTGACCACGGTACTCATGTGGCAGGAACGATTGCAGCTGTCGGCAACAACGGTCAAGGTGTCGTAGGAGTCGCCGGCGGCGATTCTGCAGCCGGAAAGGCCGGCGTGAAGATCCTTTCATGCCAGATATTCAAGGATTCGGCAGAAGGTTCAGTTTCGGGTAACAGCCCTGCAGCCATCAAGTGGGGTGCAGACCATGGTGCTGTGATCAGCCAGAACAGCTGGGGTTATGTATACGATGACAATGGCGACGGCAAGATTACAGGAGAGGAGCTGGATAGAGCATTGGAAGCAACCGTGACTCCTGCAGACAAGGCTGCAATTGACTATTTCATCAAGTATGCCGGATGTGACAACGCAGGAAACCAGCTCCCTGATTCACCGATGAAGGGTGGTGTAGTCATTTTTGCGGCAGGTAATGATAATATCGCCAATGGTGCCCCTGCTGAGTATGATAAGGTGATCGCTGTCGGTTCGATCGCTTCAAATGGCAAGAAGTCCTCATTCTCGAACTATGGCAAATGGGTGGACATTGCGGCTCCCGGTACTGATATCCTCAGCACCGTTGTGGGCGGAGGATATGCTTCTATGGACGGTACATCCATGGCATGTCCTCATGTTTCAGGAGTGGCGGCCCTTGTCGTGTCATATCACGGAGGTCCGGGCTTCACTAACGATATGTTGATGGGAAGACTTCTCAACGGAGCGAATCCGGACCTTGTTCCATCATCATATGAGGTGGGAAGACTGGTTGATGCAATGGGTGCAATGACACATGGTTCATCTGCTACACCGGCGAAGGTTGAAGACCTTGAGGCTTCAGCCAGAGCGAATACAATGGACCTCTCGTGGACTGCTGTCGCTGATGACGAGGGAGTGCCTGCTTACGGCTATATGGCCCTGTATGGCAAGGACAAAGCAGCTGTGGCGGCTGCTACTCCTTCGGATTATAAGTTTATCGGTGTGTCTTGTGCTGTATGCACTCCGGACGTTGAGGTAGGTGAGAAGGTGAATTTCGCTGTCAAGGGACTTGACTTCAACGCCGCATATCATGTCAAGGTACTTGCATATTCGTACGGACTTAATTACTCTGAGCCATCTGCAGTCGCCATATTTGAAACCTCATCGAACAATGCTCCTGTAATCGATGTGTACAATGAGGGATCTTATTCAATCAAGGCGTCGCAGACACTGGAGGTTGCCGTCAATGTGGCAGATCCTGACGACCATGATTTTGAAGTGGACTTTGATTGCGAGGTAAGTCATACTTTCATCCCTGGAGTAGATGCGGGATCATACATCTTCACAGTTGTCGGCAAGGAGGTCCCTGCCGGTGCATACGATGCGGTTCTGACTGTGACTGATGAATACGGCATGATCGGAACAAAGACCATATCATTTGAGGTCCTGGATAATGCGGCTCCTGTAGTCATCAAGGAGATAGAGGATATCCTCCTTTCTGCAAAGGGCAAGGAAATGTCGATTGACATGACCGAGTATGTGACAGATCCGGACGGTGAGCAGCTCAAGTATGAAGTCACAGTGTCAAACAATAAGGTTGTCCATGTGACTCCGAGAGCAGACCGTCTCTATGTGACAGCACTTGCATACGGCCTCGTCGAGGTGGAGATCGCTGCATGCGATGTACGCGGTGAGAAGGCTGTGTTCAAATTCAAGGTTCTCGTGAAGGATCCTTCAGATCCTGTATCGGTTTATCCTAACCCTGTGACTGATTATGTGAATATCGGCACTCTGGACATGGCAGAGACCCTTATTACCATAACAAGCTCTACGGGCAAGGTTATGCACGAAGAGACGTCTCAGGTGAGCGGCGTCGAGCCTGCAAGGATCGATATGACAGGATTCGCTCCCGGATCATACTCTGTAAAGGTATCATTCGGCGGTAATGAATATAAGAGGACTGTTGTAAAACTTTAGGACTATGAAGAAGCTATTATATATTGCAGGAGCCCTCATGCTCCTCGTACCTGCGCTCGCGCAGGCTCAGTCGCTTCCTTTTGTTGCTGCAGAGACTGATGCCGCAAGCCTTGGAACAGCTGGTGCTAACCTCGTTCAGACAGGTTCTGTGGCCAATGCTTCGTTCTCCAATGCTGCTGCGATCCCGTTTTCGGAGCAGACTATGGACGTTGCTGCCGGATACACCATGTGGCAGCCGGTTTCTTCCAACATCCTTAATGTCGGTGCAGCCTTCAATCTGAAGCAGAAGTTCGGAGTGGCAGTGGGATTCCAGTATGGAATGAATCCGGCATATGACGTCACGAACTCAAGCGGAGCCGTCACCGGTCAGTTCTCTCCGTCCGACATGCATGTAAATGTCGGTCTGGCATGGAGGTTTCTCCCATTCCTGTCACTCGGTGCGAATGTCGGATATGCGACAAGCTCGCTTGCTGAGGGACAGTCATACGGCGCCCTTGCAGCCGATGTCTTTGCCATGGCAAAGTTCGGCGGCCTGAAGGTGACAGCAGGTGTTGCCAATGTCGGAACAACCGTGAAGGATGCTGCAGGCAATGAATTCTGCATCCCGGGCTCGATCGCTGTCGGAGCAGGCTACAGCAAGGTTTTCGGAGAGAAGAACGGTATAGATGTCCTTGTTGATGCTGATTACTACTTCAGTGGCTGGATGGCTGTTGCAGCGGGAGCGGCATATACATACAATGACTTCGTGTCAGTACGTGTAGGTTACCGCTATGGCGGAGAGTCGCCGGTTCCTTCATACGCTTCAGTAGGAGCAGGTGTGAAGCTTCTCGGCATCAAGCTCGATGCAGCATATCTGATTTCGTCATCACCGATAGGAAACACTCTGGCTCTTTCATTGGGATATACTTTCTAACCCGACACGAGCTGATATATTGATATAAAGAGTGCCGTCGCGATCAAGCGTCGGCACTCTTTTTGGTTTGCAGCGGGTTACGTCTGAAAATAAAGTTAGTTATGTGTAGGAAAATCGTAATCTCGCTGGCCGCCCTATGTGGCTTTATGGCCTTTGCGGCGGCGCAGGACCTGACAGTGTCAGGTACAGTCACCGATCCGGAGGGATACCCTCTGGATGGTGCGACAATAATAGTCAAGGGGACGACAACGGGTGTTTCCGTTAATTCTGACGGGCGATATGAGATAAAGGTCCCGAAGGATGCAGTCCTCATTGCTTCATATCTGGGGTATCTTCCTCAGGAAAAGCCTGTTGCAGGCGAGCATACAGTGAATTTCATCCTTTCTGAAGATACGGCCTATCTGGATGATGTGATAGTGGTTGCATATGGAGCCATGTCAAAGCAGGACTTTACCGGATCTGCTTCTCAAGTCAGCGGTGATGCTCTTGCGCAGTCTTCCAGAGAGTCGGTGGACAAGGGTATGATAGGCAAGATGTCCGGCGTGCGCATCGCTTCCGACAACGGAGACCCGGGATCGGCTGGCAATGTGCAGATCCGAGGAGTCGGATCGATCTCTGCCGGCACTTCTCCTCTCTATGTCATAGATGGAGTCGTGATGTCGACTTCTACGGCTTCAGACCTTCAGGTCGGATATAAAAGCATGGGTGTGCTCAACTCCATCAATCCGGAAGATATCGAATCCATGACGGTGCTGAAGGATGCCGCAGCGGCTTCTCTATATGGTTCGCGCGCGGCGAACGGAGTTATAATCATCACTACCAAGCGCGGAAAGCAGGGCAGGACGACGGTTTCGTATAATGGTGAAGCCGGGGTCACTTCCATGGCGGACAAAAAGGCCCTGCGCATGATGAGTGGTCCGCAATTTATTCAGTATCTGAAAGATGCGGGTGATAATGCATATGCCATCAATCCGGCATATTCTTATGGATTCACAGGTGATGAAATAGCTGCGATGACGGCGGATCCGAGCGGAAAGACCAGCACTGACTGGACGGATCAGATATTCCGTCAGGCACTCACTCACAATCATCAGATCAGTCTTACGGCAGGAGGTGAAAAGACGAAGGTGTACGCTGGTCTGGGTTATGACAAGACTGACGGAATCGTTCTGGGATCATACTTCGAGAGGTATTCCGGCAGGGTGAATGTCGATCATCAGGTCAGCGACTGGCTTAAGGTGGGCATCAGGCAGATGGTATCATTTACAGGGACCAAAGGCCACAGTGACCAGAGCAGCCAGGCCCAGGGAATGGGCTATGCGACTCCGCTCGGAGTCCTGACGCAGAGCGACCCGACAGCGCTCCCGAAGAATCCTGACGGAAGCTGGAACGAATATGTCAGCTGGAGCGGTCAGACTGGCAATCCGCACCTTGTCTTCGACAGCGACACTGAGTATAACAAGACCCATATGATGAGGAGCCTCTCAAGTCTGGATCTTGACATGAAATTTACTGATTATCTGAGTCTTACGAATACATTCGGATATGACTACATAGACAATAAGCAGTACCTGTGGTGGGCTCCTTCTTCCATTGACGGAGCGTCAATGAACGGCTTGAGCGCATCGTATATATTCCAGACCTCAGATCTTACAAACTCCACGGTTCTTCGCTATTCGGACAGTTTCGGTGCCCATGCGGTTTCGGGCATCGCAGGCTTTGAGGTTGCCGATCATAGGACCGGATATACATATGCCAGCGCTAATAATTTCCCGAATGACAAGCTTAACGCCCTGTCGGTGGGTCAGGTGGACGGAGTCGGCGGAGCCTCATACAGGTCATTCATGATGTCGCTTCTTGGCAATGTCAATTATGACTATGACAATCGCTATTATGCGTCTGCGTCGTTCCGTCGTGACGGTTCGTCACGCCTGGGACCGGACAGCAGATGGGCCAATTTCTGGTCTGTCTCAGCTGCGTGGAGGCTCAGCCGCGAGGAGTTCATGGAAAACGTCTCGGACCTTTTTCATGACCTGAAGATAAAGGCTTCATATGGTACAAACGGTAATCTTCCATCGGAGTATTATGCATATCAGGGTCTGTATTCGGCAAGTGCAGGATATGGAACTGCGTCGGGAATTTTCTGGAGCAATCCTGAGAACAGCCATCTGGGATGGGAGAAGTCCCGTAATTTCAATGTGGGATTTGACTGGAACCTCTACAATCGCGTAGACATCGGTGTTGAGTATTATAACAAGTATACCAGTTCGCTGATATTCAACATGCCGGCGTCAGCCGTCACGGGCTTCAGCAGCTACACATCCAATGTCGGTAATCTTCTCAACGACGGTGTCGAAGTGGAGGTAAGTTCGCAGAATATTTCAAGGAGAAATTTCACATGGTCAACAGACTTCAACTTCACATGGCAAAGGTCTGTCGTCAAGAATCTTCCGAACGACGGAGCGGACATAATCTACGGTGACGGAGGAATGTATATCCACAGGGAAGGAGAGTCCATGTACTCGTTCTATCTTCCTGAGTGGAAGGGAGTTGATCAAGAGACCGGACTCGGTGAATTCTGGGTTGATCCGCTTGACCATTCACAGGGCGTGACCAACTATTATTCACAGGCCGGAAGCGCCATCGTGGGCAAGGCCTTGCCGGATTTCACCGGTGGAATGACCAATACTATGACATTCCTTGACGGCCTTCTCGACCTGTCTTTCCTGATTTCTTATCAGTTCGGAGGATCCCTCTTCGACTACCCGGGATATTTCACTCACAGCGACGGCTTCAGGGCCGCTTCCATGAATGCGGCGGCAGATGCTGCAGACTACTGGACTCCTCAGAACAGGAGTGCGAAATATCCGAAGCCGATCATGAACAATCCATACAGGTGGGACCGCTTCTCAAGCAGGCTCATCAGGTCTACTGACAATATAAGAATGAGGGAGATCACGGTGGGTTGCAATATCCCTGTGAAGAAGTATCTGGAGAGCGTGAGAGTATATTTCAGGGCAACCAATCCGTTCATGATCTGGTCGGCAGTGCCTGACATTGACCCTGATGTGGCCATCAACGGATACCGTACGGTGGATGTCCCTGTGACAAAGTCGTTTGTCCTCGGAATCAACCTGACATTATAATTGTTTTAAACTGAGTGATATGAAAAAATCAATATATATGCTCGCCTGCCTTATAATGGCGGCAGCCTGCGAGGCACTCGACCAGGCGCCATCCACCTCTGTGACGACCGACACCGCGATCACCAGCGTCGAAGACCTGGCGAATGCGGTAAACGGAGCCTACTACGTGGCGACGTATGGCACAATGCTGACCGTGGCCTCTGAAATGTCAATATATGCCGACCTTGTGGGCCCTGACTCATATCAGCCCGCATCTTCAGGTCAGAATGCCTCCCGCCTTGCCGGCTTTTCGATGACGGCAAATGATACATACAACGCTTACTATTACCTTTATGCCGCCATTGCAAGCGTCAACAGCGCGCTGGAGAAGGCTGCACTCCTGGAAGACCAGGAGGCAGCGGCTCCATATGTCGCCGAACTTTATGCGATGCGCGGTCTGTTCCATTTCCATCTGGCGACGTATTTCGCCCCTATACCGACATCAGGCAGCGAAAATCAGCTCGGTCTGGTGCTGGCTGACAAGGTGTTTGACATAGACTACATCGGCAAGCGTGCCTCGCTTCAGGATACATATGACTTCATTATCGGAGACTTCACAAAGGCGGTGGAAACAGGGTTGAACAAGTCTCGCAATACCGGCCATCTCAACTATTGGGCGGCGCTTGCCCTGCGTGCCCGCGCCAATCTGTACGCCGGTAACTACGCTGCTGCTCTGAATGATGCAGAAGAGGTCCTGGAGGCATCTCCCTACAAGCTTTATACTGTCGACAATTACACCAAGGTGTGGTCGCAGGAAGGCGCCGACGAGATGATTATGGAATACCTGCAGACAGATACCTATAATGCCCAGAGATATGCTCCGGGATACTATACCTCGCCAAGAGGCTATTCAGAGTATGGCGTGTCTCCCGAGTTCTATGCATGGATGCAGTCCACTCCGGATGATATCCGCTCTCAGATGGTGGCAGACTGTACGGTGGCTCCGGGAGGAGATCCGGACTATAACACCGGGTATTACCCTCTGAAGTATCCGGGAAACGCCGGGGCTTCAGTGCCTGCATATGTGAACAACATCAAGGTCATCAGGCTTTCGGAGATGCTCATGATTGCCGCCGAGGCGGCTCTGGCTCAGGGCCAGGATGCCGCCCCATATGTCAACACCCTCCGAAGGAACCGTATCACGGGGTATGCTGACGTGTCCTCGGTCACCCTGGATGACATCCTTGATGAGCGGCGCAAGGAGTTCTTTGCCGAGGGGCAGATCGCCTTTGACCTCTGGAGAAACAGGCGGACGGTAGTCAATGGGTCACTTTCGACAGGCCCCCGGGACTATCGCACGGTCCTGCCTCTTCCAAAGGAAGAAATCGATCTTTCAAAAGGACTTCTGGAGCAAAATCCGGGGTATGGTAATTAATTACAGGAAAGAATGGCATTTGCGCCATTCTTTCCTTGTATAATCTGAGGAAAAATGTATCTTTGTTGTTTAAACAAAACAACATAGCACAATGACTAAACTAAAACATTTTCTTGCAGTCCTGCTTATGGCTGTCACTTCTGCGGCTTACGCCCAGAATCTGACCGTGACAGGAACTGTAAAGGACTCGTCAACAGGAGAGCCTGTGCCGTTTGCAGCCATCCAGCTGCAGGGCACCATGGTCGGAGGAATGACGGATGCCGACGGTATCTATTCGATCTCTGTTCCTGCAGACGGAGTCCTCATATTTTCTTCTGTGGGCTATAAGGACATGGAAGTCCCTGTGGCCGGGAAGGCGGTCCATGACGTGCTCCTGCCTCCTGATACAGAGATGATTGAAGAGACTATAGTTGTGGCTTTCGGTACGGCGACCAAGGAGTCCTTCACCGGTTCGGCGACTGTCGTGAAGTCTGAGGATCTCCAGAAGACCCAGTCTTCAGACGTGACCAGAGCTCTTGAGGGAATGGTGGCCGGAGTCCAGATGACCACTTCTTCTGGATCGCTCGGCAGCTCGCCGTCGATCATGATCCGTGGCGTCAGCTCCATCAATGCCGGCACCGCCCCTCTTTATGTGGTGGACGGTGTGCCTTTCAACGGCGATATGAACAACCTGAACTCTGCAGATATCGAGTCCATGACAGTCCTCAAGGACGCTGCGTCGAATGCTCTCTACGGAGCCCGCGGTGCCAACGGAGTCATCATGATCACGACCAAGAAGGCCAAGCTCGGCGAGGCCAAGGTTTCGGTTGATGCAAAGTGGGGACTCAATACCAAGGCGCTCAAGAGCTATGATTACATCAAAGACGCAGGCCTTTACTACGAAACTCATTACAATGCCCTCTACAACTACTATCGTCTGGAGAAGGGCATGACAAATGAGGAGGCCAACATCCTTGCGGCAAAGAATGTGTCTGGAGCGGCAGCAGACGGCGGTCTGGGCTACCTGACATTCACAGTGCCAGAGGGACAGAACCTCATCGGAAGCAACGGAAAGCTGAATCCTTATGCTACTCCGGGCCGTATGGTGAATTACATGGGCGAGCAGTTCTGGCTTCAGCCTGATGACTGGATGGACGAGACTTACAAGAACTCTCTCCGTCAGGAATACAACGTGAGCGTGGCCGGAACAACAGGAAACGCACAGATATTCGCTTCGTTCGGATACCTGAACAATCAGGCGATCGTGGACGGCTCGGACATGTATCGTTATACCGCCCGCATCAGGGCTGACTACCAGGCCAAGGAGTGGCTGAAGATCGGTATGAACATGGGTTATACCAACTTCAACTGGAACAACGGTAACTCTGACGAGGGTTCGTCAGGCTCGGTGGGCAACATCTTCGGTTTCGCTACAATGGTGGCTCCGATCTATCCGGTATACCTCAGAAACGGTGACAAGAGCATCAAATATGACCAGTACGGCAACAAGAGATATGACTTCGGAGACGGCAGCAACGCGGGCCTTTCACGCCCTATTTCGGGTAATGCCAACGCTCTCCAGACTGTGACTCTCGACACCAACAACAGCGAAGGCAACGCCATCAACGGTACAGGATATGTCGAAGTGAAATTCCTCAAGGACTTCACATTCACATTCAATGCCGGTATCGGAGTCGATGAGACACGAAGCACCAGCATCAACAACATGTACTACGGTCAGTTTGCACCGAACGGCGGTATCATCAGCAAGGTTCATGGACGTTCATTCTATCTGAACCTCCAGCAGCTCCTCAACTGGGACAGGACCTTCGCAGACCACCACCATGTGTCGCTCCTTCTCGGTCACGAGTGGTATAAGTCAACAGGAGTAAGCCTCGGTGCATCAAAGAGCAAGATGTTCTCTCTGGACAACACCGAGCTCGGCGGTGCCGTGATAGATGGTCAGACAGCTTCTTCGGGAAGGTCTGACTACAACAACGAGGGATATTTCCTCAGGGCGCAGTACGACTTCCAGAACAAGATATTCGCCAGCGCTTCATTCCGTCGCGACGCGTCTTCACGCTTCCATCCGGATCACCGCTGGGGTAACTTCTGGTCACTCGGAGGAGGCTGGCTCATCAACTATGAGCCTTGGTTCAACGTACGTTGGGTCGACATGCTCAAGATCAAGGCTTCCATCGGTTCGCAGGGTAACGACAACATCGCAGACTATCTCTACACTGACATGTACTCGATCACAAACAGTGACGGAGAGATCGGTATCAAGAGGGGCTCGATCGGAAATCCAGACATCACATGGGAGACCAACACGAACTTCAACGCCGGTTTTGACTTCGACCTCTTCAGGGGAAGGCTTTCCGGTTCGCTCGAATACTTCTATCGTCTGACTTCGGACATGCTCTACTTCGTGTCCATTCCGATTTCATACGGTTTCAGCGGATACTACGACAATATCGGTGACATGAGAAACTCGGGTATCGAGTTCGCGGTCAACGGATCGATCATGAACAAGAGGAACTTCCGTTGGGACGCATACCTGAACTTCACCCACTATACCAACAAGATCATCATGCTCCCTGACACTCACAAGAACCGTGAGATCGACGGATACCAGGGATACGCATCAGGCAACAAGTTCGTGGCCGAGGGCCTTCCTCTCAACACCTTCCTCATGCCTAAATATGCCGGTGTAGACAAGACAAACGGTCTTCCTATGTGGTACAAGGACATTCTCGGAGACGACGGTGAGGTCATCGGAACCACAATGACATCAGAGTATTCCGAGGCTACGGAATATCTCTGCGACGATCCAACACCTAAGCTTTACGGAGGTTTCGGAACGTCGTTCAACTTCTATAACTTCGACATTTCAGCAGCATTCACATACTCGATCGGAGGTCTGACATATGACTCCGGATATGCTTCGTACATGTCGCCTCCAGGCGGTACTGTCGGCTCTAACTTCCATAGGGATGTCCTCAAGGCATGGACACCGGAGAACAAGGATTCGGATGTTCCCCGCTTTGTTTACCAGGACCAGAACATCAACGCTTCTTCAGACAGGTTCCTTGTTCCTGCAAGCTACCTGAACTTCCAGAATGCACAGATCGGATATACCATTCCGTCTAACATCACCAGCAAGATAAAGGTTGACAGAGTCAGAGTATATGTCGCTTGCGACAACATCTGGTACTGGTCATACCGTCATGGTCTTGATCCGCGAAGCAGCTTCTCGGGTGGTACCAATTACGCAAGCAACTCGCCGGTAAGAACCATCACAGGCGGTATCAACATCACATTCTAAAAAGAGGAGGCGTAAGATATGAAGAATACAATAATAAAAGTTTCTGCAATTATTGCTGCGGTCGTGTTCTCCGCTTCCTGCATCAAGGAGAGTGTTCCTGTAGGAGGTTCGGTGAAGCAGGACCAGGTTTCGGCGTCAGACTTCGCTCTGATGTCAATGATCAAGGCCATGCCAGCAAGCATGTCGACATCCGGCACCGGAGGGTATGCCAGCTCATACGGTGACCACACCGACTTCGGCATCCCCGGCATCCACCTCCGTCTGGAGCACATGCTCGAGGATATCGCCACAATGGCCGACAACCCATATTACAACAGATTCTATGCATATGACCTGAATCAGGCTCAGGGATACCAGTATACATACTGCGCATATTTCTGGGACATGTATTACACCTGGATCAGACTCGCCAATGACGTCATCGCTTCAATGCTTCCTGCCATAGAGGACGGCGCTGACGAGACGACAATGGCTCAGCTCAAGGACAATCTCGGTCAGGCATATGCCTACAGGGCATGGTGCTACCTCGACCTTGCAAGGCTTTACGAGCCTAAGGAGTCTGCAGAGCTTCCTATCCCTTCGGATATCGTGGAGCTGACAGTTCCTATCGTTGACGAGAACACCACGATCGAGGACTGCAAGAGAAATCCGCGTGTGAAGCGTCAGGAAATGTACGAGTTCATCCTTGCAGACCTCAAGAGGGCTGAGGAAAACCTCGATCCTGCTTCCGTGACATTCTCCCGTCCGACCCTCATGATGGTCTACGGACTGTATGCAAGGGCATATCTCGAACTCGGATACGAAAGGACAGGATACAACAAGGAAATGTTTGCAAAGGCTTCCGAGTATGCCCGCAAGGTCATCGACGAGAGCGGAAAGACTCCTCTCACACAGGAGCAGTGGACAAATCCGACGACAGGATTCAACAGCGCATCGTCAAACAACGCATGGATATGGGGTCTGGCTCTCTCTTCAGAGAACCTGAACAACCTCCTTACCCACACTTCTCACATGTCTTCCGAGGCGGCGTGGGGATATGCATGCTACGCGCAGTTCGGAGCCAGCCAGCTTCTCTATGATGCGATCCCTGAGAGCGACTTCAGAAAGCTCTCGTGGCTCGGTCCGAAGAAGGAAGAATGGACAAGCGGAAAGTATCGCTTCGCCGGCACATCGGAGGATGTGGATGCGTTCCTGAACGGTCTGGGACGTCCGGCAGCGAAGCCTTATGTGGCTCTGAAGTTCCGTCCTGCTCAGGGTGAGTGCAACGACTTCAACCTCGGTAATGCCATCGACTACTGTCTGATGCGTGTCGAGGAAATGCATTTCATCGACATCGAGGCTCAGTATCATCTGGATCCTGCAAAGGGCGTACAGCTCCTCAAGGACTTCATGCATGACTACAGGGATGCAAGCTACAACCGCATACCTGCCGGAGCGGATCTCGAGACCTTCAAGAAGGAGCTCCTCCTTCAGAAGAGGATCGAGTTCTGGGGCGAAGGCATCCTGCTTTATGACTACAAACGTCTTGACCAGCCTATCGACAGGTCTGCTGCCAACCATGCAGGCGTGTTCAAGCTCAGGACACAGCGTCGTTCGCCACAGTGGAACATCGTCATAACCCGTGCCGAGTTCCAGTCGAACACCGCTATCAATGAGAGTCTCAATAACCCTGATCCTTCTGACAAGATAGAGGTCCTTTAATACTATGAAGAAGATGAAAAGGTACATATTATATATAATGACCGCTCTGATGTCGCTCGCGCTTGCTTCATGCGCAGAGGAAGAGCTTCACGCGCCGGGCGAGCTTGACAGCGACAACTGCTATGGCGTATACTTCCCGGCTCAGAAGGGCCTGGGCGACCTGCAGATCGAGCCGGACGACCCGACAACACTAACATTCCTCGTCCGCAGAACCAACCCGAGAGGAAAAATCCACGTGCCGGTGACCATCAAGGCAAACTATCCGGTCTTTACAGTTGAGGAAATCGTTTTCGAAGACGGTGAGCCTGCTTCGCAGCTCGTGGTCCATTTCCCTTCAGCGAAGATTGCAACGACTTATGAGTGCACTCTCGTCCTTGACGGAGATGAGTATGTCTCTAAATATTCTGCTAACCCTACCCACATCAGCTTCTCTGTCACAAGAGTGCAGTGGAACGATGTCGTGGGACCGGGCGGAGAGACGACAGGAAGGTGGCGTGACGGCATCTTCCCTGAGTGGTTTGCTGTTACAAACCCATACCTTGAAAGACAGATCGTCATTCAGGAGCGTGATGACATGCCTGGATTCTACAGGACATTCGATGTCTACAACAGCAATTATCTCAGCGAGATGTTCAATGCAAACCTCTCTGCCCTCTGCATGGAGCAGAACTATACTTACATCAATGCCACCAATCCTGAGAAGGTGTGGATCCCTACATTCTCCACAGGCGTGGTGATGTCTCCGCAGTATGGAGTGATGAGCATAGGTTCGTATGTCGTTGAGAACGATGATGATTTCGATGCTTCCATAGCCTCCGTATATGGTACGCTCAAGGAAGGCGTGATCGAATTCCCTTCAGGAGCCCTTCAGATGAAGCTCGAGACAATGGGCTGGTACACAGCCAATTCTGCGGGTATGCATCGTATCATACTCCCGGGATACAGGGCGAAGGACTATGGTCTCGACATCTCTGCCGGAGTGTCTTCAGAGGAAGGAGAACTTCCTGTGAATGTGACCCTTGGCATGGACATCGCCCAGGTGAAGCTTGCCGTATATGAGGGCACGCTCACCGAGTCGGCTGCCGCTCAGCAGGCTGAGCGTATAGCCGATGGTGTCGCAGACGGAAGCGCTGGCGAGATCGTGACAGTGTCACGTTCTTCTGCAGTGAACTATAAGTTCGAGAAGACCGGCATGTATACAGTGGTTGCTGCAGGTATCGATGTTGCCGGCAATCATATGACCACGGAATTCGCGACATTCGGATACCTCAAGGCAGGTGATGACTCCAACAAGGTCATCCTTCATAGCGGTCTTATCTGCTCAGACAAGTATGCTTCTGAAGGACTGACTTCAAAGAACTCTCTCGAGATCTATATATCAGGAAAGAACATCCAGCGTCTCCATGCCGGACTCTACTCAAAGGAGAAGTGGGAGCAGAATCCTGAAGGCGTAAAGAAGGAGATAACAGCATCCCAGATGAACAAGGCCAGCCTTGACCTCGTGAACGGTTCCGGACTGAACCTCAAGCAGGGATACCTCGTGCCGGGCACGGAGTATGTCCTTGTGCTCAAGGCATACAACGGATATCGTGAAGAGTTCTTCATTTCTGAGGCCAAGACCGGAGGAGAGTGGGACGCGAGACTTGCTGAGTATGACCTCTCTGACGTAGACATGAACCTCATTCCGGCAAACAAGAACGGATATTGCGGCAAATATCATTACTATGCGCTCGAGGGCGACATGTACTCCCGCGCATACCTCGGCGATGTTACTGTATCGACAGAATTCCCTGCGGAATATACTCCAAGCATGAGCGGATATGAGTTTGTCAACATCAAGGGACTCTTCCCTCAGGCACGCTCGTTCGGTCTTGAAGATGATTCGTTCTCATTCATCTATTATGACAACCTCCTTTATAACTTCGAGCAGGCATTCGAGAGCTTCTATTCAGACGGCACCCTCTTCTATCCTGCAGCATTCATGTATACGGCCGGAGGCTCGGCATATGGCGGACGAATGGGACTTCTCGGAGCATTTGTCAGAGACGGATATCTCAGCATCATGGACTCAGGTATGTTCGCCGAGTATGGCGAGTATGTTGAAGGATTCGCAGTGATCGCTTACCAGGATCCTAATCAGACCACATATTCAGGTCTCATCGACCTGGTGACCAGCATTCTTCTGGTGCGCGAAGACCTTGATCCTGATCCGATCATCGACGAACGCAAGCAGCAGGATGAAAGCGAATCCGCATCAGTGCAGGCTTCCGCTCTCAGGAACCTTGATGTGATCATCCGTCAGGGACCTGACAACATGGTAGAGTCATTCGACGGCTTCATCAAGTCTTCTTTCGAGAAGGCACGTTCACAGGTGATGCCAAAGAATTACATCGACCTTGACAACCTGCAGATATCGCAGCAGCCTTCATTTGAGATAAGGCCGGCAGCGTACACAGTAACTGTTTCCGAATAATCTGAATTAATATGAAGACAAATATGATAAGAAGATTTATCAGTGTTCTGCTTCCGACCGCCTTGCTGGCTGCTGGTTGCGCTGAGGTGGAGTCTCCGCTCCTCGAGGAGGCGGAAACTCCGGCTGCAGTCCTTGCAACCAAGTGCGTGAATACTGTTGAGAAGGCTGACGACGGCACGCTCCTCCTTTATCTGGAGGAGGATGTCGCTCTCAGGCTTGCTGAAGGCGAATCTGTTCCGGAGTGGGAACATGTCTGTGCTGAGCTTGGTGTAGACCATGTCGAAAAGCTCTTTCCGAAGACCGATGACGAGCTTTCACGCATGTATGGCCTTCACCGCTGGTTCATGGTTTCCTTCCCGGCATCTGCAGATGTGCAGAAGGTGGCTCAGGGAATGGCGAAGCTCAACAATGTAAAGGGCATCCAGTTCAACACTCAGTATGAGAGGAAGTTCGGCAGCGAGGCTCCTATAGCATGGAAGCCATTCCAGGGCCGTGGATACGGAGAGTTCAATCTGCCATTCAATGATCCTATGCTCGTTGACCAATGGCATTACATCAACAACAAGGACATGAGTGTCGCCGAGACCTCAAGGACCGGCGCCGACATCAATGTCAAGAATGCCTGGGGTCTTACCGGAGGTGATCCGCGAATCATCGTTGCCGTGTGCGACGAGGGTGTCAAGTATACTCATCCGGACCTTGTAGAGAACATGTGGGTGAACACAGCAGAGATCCCTGACAACAACATCGATGACGACAATAACGGCTATGTTGATGACATTCACGGATGGAACTTCCTTCACACGGAGAAGTATCCTAAGAAGATCAGCTGGAACGAGCCGGGTGACGTGAGCCATGGAACTCATGTTGCAGGAACAGTAGCTGCAGTCAATAACAACGGCATCGGAGTCAGCGGTGTTGCAGGTGGTACCGGAAACGGTGACGGCTGCCGCATAATGTCATGCCAGGTGTTCTCGGGATCAAGTTCTGCAACGGTAGGAGCACGAGCAAGAGCATATCACTATGCTGCTCAGATGGGTGCTTCTGTCCTCCAGTGCTCATACGGAAATGAGGGTGGATACATCACTTCTGACAACATGTTCGAGACATCTTACAATGTGGAGATGGCTGCATTGAGATATTTCAGGGAATACAAGAGTGAGAATCCGGCTTCCAATGCCTCTCCTGTGAACAAGAACATCATAGTCTTCGCGGCCGGCAATGAAGGATCTCCGATCTCCGGCTATCCTGCAGCGCACAAGGAGATAATATCAGTTACAGCCTTCGGACCGGACTATCTTCCTACCAATTATACCAATTATGGTCCAGGCTCCAACATTGCGGCTCCGGGCGGAGATGTGGCGATCAATATGACCACTACTTCAGAAAGATCCCAGATACTTTCTACAACTGCGGTAGAGTCTGAGAACTATGACTCCAACTACGGCTGGATGCAGGGAACCTCAATGGCCTGCCCTCATGTGTCTGGCGTTATCGCTCTCGGCATGTCATATGCTCTCAAGATAGGAAAGACATTCGATTATGATGAGTTCATAGGTATTCTTTATTCATCTGTCAATGACATTGACTACTATATCGAGACCTGTACCAAGGAGGCTAACGGCATGGCCTTCGACCTTACTCCATATTGGAGGAAGATGGGAACAGGCGCACTGGATGCGTGGAAGTTCCTGATGAACATCGAGGGTACTCCAAACCTTGTGGCAAAGATCGGCGAAGAGTCCAAGGTGTCTCTCGTGAACAGCTTCGGCGCGTCTGCAGGCAACCTTACTTATACGAGGATGGAGATAAGTGATGAAGCTCACGAGGCTCTCGGCATCGAAGGTGAGCCGTATATCAACAACGGAAGACTGTTCATCAAGTGTACGAAATATGGATCTGCCAAGATCAGGATATATGCCATTGCCGGCGGAGACAATCTTGCTACAGATGCAGTAATGGGTGGATCGGAGTTCTACAGAGAGGTGTCACTTCTCTCACGTGACTCTGTGGCAGAAAATGGCGGATGGCTCTAAAATGTTAATGCTATGAAGAAGTTTATTTCAAGAATAATGTTCTGCGCGATGGCGCTCTTCGCTTTCGCAGCATGCTCTGATCCAGAGGCGGAGAAACTTGAGAAGGTGGTAGGTGAATGGCACTATTCAGGCACTGAGTCAGGAGTAGAGCTGGATGTATACCTCGCCCTTTCGTCTGACTATACATTCGAGCTCTACCAGAAGATAGGCGAAGGCCCGCATTACCTTTACAAGGGCAAGTTCGACTATGACGGAGAAGTCCTAAGCGGCACATACAACGACTATACGCCTTGGGCTCATGACTACAAGGTGTCAAGGTCCGGAAACTCGATGACCCTGACCTCGACAACAGCCACCTACTCGGTGACATACACCAGGAAGTCAATCCCGGAAGAAGTGAAGACCCACTACATGCCGGTAACAAAAGCCGAAGCAGCGGCTCAGCCGGTACTATAGAAATCTTGATATATAATTGTGGCTTATAGCCCTGACGGCATTGGCTCCCGAAAAGGGAAGTGGGAAGGACCGTCAAGGGCTATAAGCCACAATTGTTATTTGTTCTTTCTGAGATTCTCTATGTACTTGGAAATCTTATGCAGTTCCTGCGGGATCTTGATCCTTTGCGGACAATGCTCTACGCAGGTGTTGCAGCCGATGCATCTGTCTGCCTGACGCAGCTTAGGTACAGCCCTGTCATAGCTTACCAGATATGCTCTTCTTGCCTTCCTATAGTTCTCATCCTCTATGCTTTGCGCCACTTCGCCTGCGTTCACGCATTTGTTGTAGTGCAGGAGGATTGCAGGGATGTCTATGCCGTATGGACAAGGCATGCAGTATTTGCAGTCGTTGCAAGGAATTGTCGGATATTTCTTCATGAGATCAGCAGTCTCATAAAGGAATGTCAGTTCTTCGTCGTTAAGCGGCACGAGAGGGGAGTAGGTCTTCAGGTTGTCCTGAAGATGCTCCATATATGTCATTCCGCTCAGGACGCATAGCACGCCCTTCGGAGTGCCTGCAAAGCGGAATGCCCATGAAGCGACGCTTCCTTGAGGATTGCGCTCCTTCAGTCTGTCGGCAATATGCTGAGGCACTTTTGAAAGTCTTCCTCCGAGCAACGGCTCCATGATGATGGAAGGAATGCCTCTCTTGTCCAGCTCTGTCTGGAGGTATTCTGCATTTGCATGCTTCCAGTCAATATAATTCAGCTGGATCTGCACGAAGTCCCAGTGGTATTTCTCGTGAAGGGCCATGAGCTCGTCCCATCCTTCGTTTCCGCCATGGAAAGAGAAGCCGAGGTTGCGTATGCGACCGGCCTTGCGCTCTTCCACCAGGAAGTCAATCATGCCGTTGTCAAGGTATCTCTTCTTGAAGGCATCCATTCCGCTGATGCTGTGCAGAAGGTAGTAGTCAATATAGTCAGTCTGCAGATTCTCGAATGACTTCCTATACATCATGATCGAATTCTCTCTGCTCGAATTGCTGAAGTTCGACAGCTTGGTCGCTATGAAGTAGCTTTCGCGTGGATGTCTCTTCAGCGCGATGCCTGTGGCCTGTTCGCTCTGGCCCTGGAGGTATACCGGAGACGTGTCGAAGTAATTTACTCCGTGCTCTATGGCATAGTCCACGAGCCTGTTTGTGGTTTCCTGGTCTATGATGTCCCTGTCGTTCTCATCCTTGATCATCGGCCATCTCATGCATCCGTATCCGAGGATACTGACCTTGTCTCCGTTGCCAGGGTTGATCCTGTATGTCATTTCCTCTACTGCTGACGTCGCAGTTTCTGTGGAAGCGGAAGAATTCCTGCAACCTGTCGCAGCGGCCAGACCGCCCATGACCATGGCAGCGCCTCCGGCCCTTTTGAGGAATTCTCTTCTATTTATGTCGTTTTTCATAATCAGATCTCTTTATGTACTTCGTGTCCTTCAACATGAATCGCAGTGAACGGTCTTGCCGGGCAGAGATTCTCGCATGCTCCGCAGCCGATGCACCTCTCCTCGTTCACTGTCGGTATCATCAGTGACTTCGGATCCTCCGGATTCTTTCTCACCATTCTGATCGCTCCGGCAGGGCAGTGGCGCGCGCAGTTGCCGCAGCTCACTTCATCAGTATTCACAACACAGTTGTCAAGATTTACCACAGCATGTCCTATCTGGATTGAAGATTTTTCCTCCACTGTTACAGGCTTGATGGCCCCTGCAGGACAGATGTCCGAACATCTGGTACATTCAGGACGGCAGTATCCTCTTTCATATGACATTTCAGGCTGCATCAGAGTCATCAGCGATGTCGATGGCCTGAGTACCTGGTTCGGACATACGCTTATGCAGAGCTGGCATCCTGTGCAATGGTCGGCCATATGCTTCAGACTCACGGCTCCGGCCGGCACAAGCGGAGTCAGCCTTTCAGGCTTCTCCACACGCTCGATCTCCGCCAGACCTCCGTCTACCTTCATCTCCTGCGCTTTCGCTGCAACAGCGGTTCCGGCTATGACAGCAGAAGTGATGAACGCCCTTCTGCCCTGCTGATTGTCATCCTGAGGAGCAGGGCGGCGTGAGGATCTCCTCTTGTAACTGATCGCTCCATCCTTGCATGTGTCGATGCAATCCATGCAGGCCACGCAGCGGCTATAGTCAATCTCATGCTCCTTCATGTTTATGCATGAGGCCTTGCACTGCTTTCCGCAGAGTCCGCAGTTGCGGCATTTCTCAGTGTCAATCACTGGGGCGAAAATGCTGAATCTGGATACGAATCCGAGCACAGTGCCCACGGGACATACCGTGTTGCACCATGTCCTGCCATGCTTCCATGCCAGGAATCCCACGATCACGAGGGTGATGGCGGCAATGATAAGCGATGAAACCGACTTGATCCACACCTCAGTGCTGTAGAATGCATAACTTCCGGCTCTCTCGGCGATCCAAGCGAAGAAGTTGTTGCCAAGCTGGTAGAGCGGCGCGAGGAGATTCGCTGCAATCCTTCCGTATGCGCTGTATGGTGCAATGAGGATTGCTATCGAATGGGCTCCGAGCGCGAGGCCTATGATGAAGAGGACAAGTATCGGATATCTGAGCCAGTTCTTGGCAGGGGAGTACCCGAAACGGAATCTGTTCTTCTTCTTTGTCTTTCCATGAATCCACGAAATGATGTCCTGCATGACGCCGAGCGGACAGATCACAGAGCAGTATACCCTGCCGAAAAGAAGCGTGATCAGCAGCAGTATGGCTACTGTCACGAAGTTAAGCGCCAGCACTGCAGGCAGCAGCTGCACCTTGGCCATCCATCCCAGCCAGGCGTGAAGTGTTCCTGTGAAATCGAGGAACAGCAAAGTCACACCTGCAAAGAAGATGGACGCCAGAATAATTCTGATTTTTCTTAGCATATAGTTTAGTTTATGTTTTCATATTCGTCCAGCGCCGCAGCCATCAGTGCTCTTCCTTCTTCGGAAATCTCCCTTGCCTTGGCATATTCGCTGATCGCATCATGTGCGTCGAACGCCATCTTTACCAGGATATCCGGCTTATATCTCTCGGCCGCTGTCTTTGCCAGCACGTGATTCATAATGGAGAAAGTGCGTGACAGAATGCTGTAGTAGTTGTCTTCATATATGGTCTCTCTCTCAGGCTCTTCGTCCTTGAACTTATGAGCTATGACCTTCTGGCCCTGTCTGCCGGCCAGCTTTACCTTTTCAAAGAATGTCAGCGATGTGTTGTTCCTGACTGCATCCAGAACGCTCTGTGTCTCATCTTCCAGTTCCTTCTCTCTGGCAAGGTATGCTTCTTCTTCGTTTGCTTCATCAATGAGCATCTTCCTGATGCCGTCAATGTCGATGTCGTTGACGTCGAATGCCACGAGGATGTCATTCTCCTTGCGGACAACCTTGTCTATCGGCATAGTGTTCACGATGCCTCCGTCCACGAGTGTCCTGTATCCATATTTGACAGGTCTGAACAATGACGGAATCGAGATGGAAGCCCTGATTGCATCGAAGAGAGGGCCTTGGTCGAAGACTACTTCTTCTCCGGTGTAGAGGTCTGCAGCTACCGCCCTGTATGGAATGCGGAGATCTTCGATGTTCACATCGGGTACGATCTCCTTCAACGCTCCGATGACTTTGTCCCCCTTGACGAGATGATTCATGCTCAGGGAGAGGTCCATAAGGTCGAACACCTTCCATGCGTCAAGAGTGAAAAGCCACTCCTTCACATCCTCCAGCTTCCCGGCAGCATAAATGCCGCCGACAAGCGATCCGATTGACGTTCCGGCGATTGAGGTTATGTCATATCCTCTCCTGGTCAGTTCTTCAATGGCTCCGATATATGCCCATCCGCGCGGTCCGCCGCTGGAAAGCACAAGTGCGACATCCTTTCCCATAATGATTGCTGTTATATAGCAACAAATATAGCAAAAATCATAGAATAATCATCTTGGCGTTTAACTGTTTGATATCCAGAGAAATACTAAAACCTCGTGCAGCCGGAGGGGAGCACGAGGTTTTGGTAATGCGTTGATATGTAGTGGATTATGCGTCAGGATCAATTCAGGACTGCACAGGTGAAATACTCGTTGAAGAGGGACATTGCCCTGTCGAGCTGCTCCGGTGTGTTGGTCTTCGTGTCCTTGAGCTGGTATTCCTGTCCCATTGTCTCATACTTATGGATACCTAGAGTATGGTATGGCAGGACCTCCACTCTCTGTAGCATCTTGAAGTCCTTGAAGTGTTCTCCAAGTGCTCTGATGTCTTCCTCGAAGTCGCTGATGCCGGGGACGAGCACATAACGGAGCCAGAATGGCTTGCCGTTGTCCTCCAGCCACTGGGCTGTCTTGAGAGTCTGCTCGTTGCTGCGGCCGGTCAGGTCCTTGTGCCTTGCATCGTTGAACTGTTTGCAGTCCAGAAGCACGAGGTCAGTCTGCCTGAACAACTCCTCGATGTCGCTGTTCCATGCACCTCCGTTGGTGTCTATGCAGATATTGATGCCTTCCTCCTTCAGTCTGGCATACAGTGGAAGGAGTTCCCTGGCCTGCATGGTAGGCTCACCGCCGGAGAATGTGATGCCGCCTCTTCTTCCGAAGAAAGGCTTCTGGCTTACAGCCATCTTCACGATCTCCTCCACTTCTGTGGGGGTGCCTCCCTCAAAGGCTATTGTGTCCGGGTTGGCGCAGTACAGGCAGCGGAAAGGGCAGCCCTGCAGAAAAACGACGAGCCTTAGACCTGGCCCGTCGTATGTTCCCATTGATTCGTAAGAATGAACCTTGAGCATTATCTGAGTGACTCGTGGAATGTTCTTGAAATAACCTCGAGCTGGTGCTCACGGCTGAGTCTTGTGAAGTTCACAGCATATCCTGAAACGCGGATTGTGAGCTGCGGATACTTCTCAGGGTGCTCCATTGCATCCTCGAGCATCTCCCTGTTAAGGACGTTCACGTTGAGGTGGTGTGCACCCTTAGTGAAATATCCGTCCATGAGAGTGATGAGGTTGTCGATCTTGTCCTCGTCTGTAGGACCGAGTGACTTAGGCACGATAGAGAATGTATTTGAGATACCGTCCTTTGCATCGTGGTAGTCGAGCTTTGCTACAGATGAGAGTGACGCAACCGCTCCGTGAGTGTCACGGCCGTGCATTGGGTTTGCACCTGGCGCGAATGCCACGCCCTTTGCCCTTCCGTCAGGAGTTGCACCTGTCTTCTTTCCGTACATCACGTTTGAAGTGATGGTGAGGAGTGAGAGGGTAGGCTGTGCTCCCTTGTAGATCTTGCGTGCGCAGAGCTCTGTGTCGAAGAGCTGAACGACGTCGCGTGCGAGTACGTCAACCCTGTCGTCGTCGTTGCCGAACATAGGGAAGTCGCCCTCGATGTCGAAGCCCTCGGTGAGGCCTTCTGAGTTGCGGCGTGCTGTCACCTTTGCATACTTGATTGCTGAAAGCGAGTCTGCCACGATAGAGAGACCTGCTACACCGTATGCGAGGTTGATTGTAGGGTTTGTGTCGATGAACGCCATCTGAGACCTTTCATAGTCATACTTGTCATGCATGAAGTGGATGATGTTCATTGTTTCGTTGTATACGCGTGCAACCTCGTGGAGAACCTTCTTGTAGTTTTCCATTACCTCCTCGAAGTCGAGTACGTTGCTCTTGAGAGGCTTGATTCCCTCTACCATGAGTGTACCGGTGTTCTCGCAGCGTCCTCCGTTGATTGCAAGGAGGAGAGCCTTTGCAAGGTTTGCACGTGCTCCGAAGAACTGGATCGCCTTACCGATCGCCTGGTATGATACGCAGCATGCGATACCGTAGTCGTCGCAGCCTCTTACCTTACGCATGAGCGAGTCGTTCTCGTACTGTACTGAGCTTGTGTCGATAGAAACCTTTGCGCAGAACTCCTTGAATCCCTCAGGGAGCTGTGGATGCCAGAGAACTGTCATGTTCGGCTCTGGTGCAGGTCCGAGGTTGTAGAGAGTCTGGAGGAAACGGAACGAGGTCTTTGTAACCTTGCTCTTTCCACCGGTGAAACGACCTCCGATAGCCTCAGTGATCCATGTAGGGTCGCCGGCGAAGAGCTCGTTGTATGCGTTCATTCTGAGGTGGCGTACCATTCTGAGCTTCATTACGAACTGGTCGATGAGCTCCTGTGCGAATGACTCGTCGATGATGTTGTGGTCGAGGTCATACTGGATGAAGATGTCGAGGAATGATGATACGTTTCCGAGTGACATCGCCGCTCCGTCCTGCTCCTTGACAGCAGCGAGGTATGCCATGTAGAGCCACTGAACAGCCTCCTGTGCGCTTCTGGCAGGTCTGCTGAGGTCGAGACCATAGTAGTTACCCATGACCTTGATCTCCTGGAGAGCCCTGATCTGCTCTGCAACCTCCTCGCGGAGAGTGATGCGTGAGCGGGTCATTGTTCCTGTAAGGTTCTTGAGGTCTTCCTTCTTGGCCTCGATGAGTCTGTCGATACCATAGAGTGCAAGTCTTCTGTAGTCACCGATGATACGTCCTCTTGCATAGTTGTCAGGAAGTCCTGTGAGGAAGCCGAGTGACCTGTACTTGCGGATCTCTTCTGTATATACGTCGAATACGCCGTCGTTGTGTGTCTTTCTATAGTGAGTGAAAATCTCCTTCACCTTAGGGTCGAGCTCCACGCCGTTCTCCTGGCATGCCTTCTCCACTACCTTGAGACCTCCGAAAGGCTTGATAGCCCTCTTGAGGAGCTCATCTGTCTGGAGACCTACGATAAGCTCGTTCTCCTTGTCGATGTAACCTGCTGCGTGTGAAGTGATTGTTGAAATGGTCTGTGCGTCGATTGCGCGTACGCCTCCGTTTGCTCTCTCTTCCGCGAGAGCCTCGAGGCACTTGTTCCAGAGCTTCTTTGTGCGCTCTGTCGGTCCCTGAAGGAATGATGCGTCACCTTCGTAAGGGGTGATGTTGCTGTATACGAAATCTGCAACATCGATTCTGCGGCTCCATCTGCCGTCGTTGAATTTCTGTGTCATAATATACCTTATATAAATCGGGCGCAAAGGTAACTCCAAATTTCATATAAAGCAATCCCTATTGTAAGGTATTGTAACAAAAAACGTTTAAAAAACAGCAGAACTTTAAGAGAGAGCGACTCGCGCCGCTCTCATGCACATTCCATGATGTCGTCTAGAACGGGTCCGGCGTATCTTCGAGTATCCTCAGTTTCTGTGCCATCACTTCGTAGAAGGTCTTCTCCACTCCGTCAGCGTTGGTATATCTTGTAGTCCTGAGTCTTCCGACGACATTAACCGGAACACCCTTGCAGATGTTGCCCAGGTCGGGCATGTCCTTGTTCTCCCACGCTACAATGTTGTGCCAGGTAGTCTCTGAAACAGCTACTCCCTCCCTGGTCTTGTAAAGTATGTCGGTCGCCAGTGAGAAGTTGGCGACCTTGCTCCCGTTGAACTCGTTGGTGCGGACAAATCCGACCCGTCCCTGGAGCTCGATCCTGTTGATGTGATCCATAAGATTCTCTCTCTTTAAATGTTTGACTTGTTCTTCCCCACATCTTATGCGCGCTTGGTAGGTTGGTGCAAAGTAAGGTAAATTAATTCGATAAAATCTTCATTATTAGCAACTTCTGACGCTGATCCCCGTCAACTTTTTCTCTTTTTTAGATTTATGTCACTTTTCTTATAATTCTAAAATTTATTTTTGATGGAAATAATTGTAAGATTCGTAAAAATCTTTGAAAAATAAATTAAAATCGTCTTCGGGCTATTGCATCGACTCCTTTCCAGTGTGATATTTGAGGAAAAAAACGGGAATGGACTATAGCAAGGAAATCCGCCATAGGGCGCGTTGCCTGCATTGCGGGGATAAAATAAAGTATGGCAGGGCAGACAAGAAGTTCTGCAGTGACGACTGCAGGGCGTCGCATCATAACGAGGCGCTCAAGGAAAGCCGGGCTTTCCGTCGGCGCGTGCTGGCACGTCTGGTGCATAATCATGATGTACTGATGCATCTTATGGAGACGGGCGTGGAGTCGTGTCCGCTCATAGAACTGTCGTCGCAGGGCTTCTCTCCAGACCTTATGACTTCATGCCGCAAGGTGGGGAAGCATATGGAGTGCAGCTGCTTTGAGATTAAATATATAATGACGGCATCACGTATCTATTCGATATCGAAAATACAAAATGTTTCCTTAAATTTGCAGAATTGTAACAAGTAATCAATTATGAAAAGGAAACTACTTATCGCAGGCCTTGTGCTTGCAGTTATCAGCAGTTGCAAAATGGAAAATCCACTTTTGACGGAGTCGACCGCACCGTTCGGCGCTCCACAGTTTGACAAGATCCGCAATGAGCACTATCTGCCGGCTTTCGAGCAGGGTATCGCAGAGGCCAAGGCGGAGATCGATGCCATCGTGGCAAACCAGGAAGAGCCTACATTCGAGAACACAATCGAGGCTATGGAGTATGCCGGAGCCACTCTTGACAGGGTTGCAGGCATCTTCTACAACCTCATGGAGGCAAACACCAATGACGAGATGCAGCAGATTGCGGAGCAGGTGTCACCTATGCTCACAGAGTACTCTATGTACGTGTCTCTCAATAACGACCTTTTCCAGAAGGTGAAGGCTGTCTATGAGAAGAGGAACGAACTTGGTCTCGATCAGGATCAGATGACCCTCCTCGAGGACAACTACAAGAGCTTCGTACGCGGAGGAGCCAACCTCTCGGACGAGGATAAGGCTCTCTACAGCAAGTGGTCAGAGGAACTTTCTCTCACAACTCTTCAGTTCAGTAAGAACGTCCTTGCCGCTACAAACGCATACACCCTCCATATCACTGATGAGGCAGACCTCGCAGGTCTTCCTGAATACGTGAAGACAATGGGTGCGGAGACAGCAAAGGAGAAGGGTCTCGAGGGTTGGGCATACACCCTTGACTACCCAAGCTACGGACCATTCCTCAAGTACAGCACAAACCGTGACCTTCGTGAGCAGATCTGGATGGCATATAACACAAGGGCCATCGGAGGTGAGTTCGACAACACTGAGATCGTGAAGAAGATCGTCGACCTCAGGATCAAGATCGCCAACATACTCGGATATGAGACTTATGCAGACTATGCTCTCGAGGAGAGGATGGCGAAGAGCAAGGATACGGTGAACGGCTTCATCATGCAGCTCCTTGAGCCTTCGCTCGAGTTTGCAAAGAAAGATGTGGCTGATGTGTATGCATATGCAAAGGCAAATGGTTTCACAGAGCCGAAGCTCATGCCTTGGGACTTCTCATACTGGTCTGAGCGCTATCAGGAGGCTGAGTATGCACTCAACGAGGAGCAGCTCAAGCCGTACTTCCAGCTCGAGAGCTGCATCGACGCAGTATTCTCTCTGGCAAACCGTCTCTATGGCATCACATTCCACGAGCTTGACAATGTTCCTGTATATCACGAGGATGTGAAGGTTTATGAGGTGAAGGATGCCGACGGCAGCCACCTCGCTCTCTTCTATGCAGACTTCTTCCCAAGAGCAAGCAAGAGAGGTGGCGCATGGATGACAGAGTTCCGCGGCCAGAGCATCAGGAACGGTGTTGAGTATCGTCCGTTCATCAGCACTGTGATGAACTTCACCAAGCCTTCCGGCGACGCTCCGTCACTCATCACTCACAGCGAGCTCACAACATTCCTCCACGAGTTCGGTCATGCCCTCCACGGCATTCTCGCCCAGGGCCGTTACGGCTCTCTTACAGGCACAGGCGTTTCCCGCGACTTCGTAGAGCTCCCTTCTCAGATCATGGAGAACTGGGCATATGAGCCTGAGTATCTCAACTCATTCGCAAAGCACTACCAGACAGGCGAGCCTATCCCTGCTGAGCTTATCGAGAAGATCGTTGCAGCAAAGAACTACCTCGCAGGCTACGGCCAGGTACGCCAGCTCCATTTCGCATACCTCGATATGTCATGGCATACTCTCAAGGAGGTTCCTGCTGTAGGTACGGTAGAGTTCGAACAGGCGACCCTGGCACCTTATTCGATCATGCCTTCTGCTGACGGTGCGGCATTCTCGACTTCATTCTCACACATCTTCTCAGGCGGATACTCGGCGGGTTACTACTCATACAAGTGGGCCGAGGTGCTTGAGGCAGACGCATTCTCACTCTTCAAGGAGAAGGGCATCTTCAATACAGAGGTTGCATCTTCATTCAGAAAGAACATTCTCGAGAAGGGCGGTGCAGAGGACGAGGCTGTCATATACCGCAACTTCCGCGGCCACGATCCGGAGCCGCAGGCGCTGATGGAGAAGCTCGGACTGGTGAAATAAACGCCCTGGCGCTTGACTCGCTGATTGCGAGAGTATTATAAAAAGTTCGTGCTCCCCGGAGGGAGCACGAACTTTTTGTAAACTATCTGTTGCACAGTGGTTTATGCGCCAGTTCTGTTATGCAACCTTCTGGGTTGAATCCTTAGGCTCTTTGAAGAGGATCATGAAGAGGATTGCAACCACGAATGCATAGATTGCAAATGTGTACCATGCTGCGCTCCAGTTCGGCTCGGCTGCATTGTAGACGAAGTGGTTAACGACTGCCTGCGCGCTGAGAGTTCCTATTGTGGCTCCGATTCCGTTTGTCATGAGCATGAAGAGGCCCTGAGCACTGTTCTGCAGCTTCTCGCTGGTGCGCATGTTTGTGTAGAGGGCTCCGGAGATGTTGAAGAAGTCGAATGCGACACCGTATACGATCATTGAGAGGATGAGCATCCATACGCCTGAACCAGGGTTTCCTGCTCCGAAGAATCCGAAGCGAAGCACCCATGCGAACATGGCGATGAGCATTACCTTCTTGATGCCGAAGATCCTCATTGCAACAGGAATGAGGAGGATGCCGAGAGTCTCTGAAATCTGTGATATCGAGATGAGGGCGTTTGCGTTGCGGGCTCCCCATGTCTGAGCGAACTCAGGCACTTCCTTGAAGTGTGAGATGTATGGGTTTGCAAATCCGTTGGTGATCTGAAGGGCAACGCCAAGGAGCATTGAGAAGATGAAGAAGATCGCCATCTGTCTGTCCTTGAAAAGGGAGAATGCGTTGAGGCCGAAGCGTTCTGCAAGAGTCTGCTTTTCTCCTGTTCCTGTGCTGCAAGGGCAGTCAGGAAGGGTGAAGCAGTACAGAAGCATGGTCACGCCGAGAATGCCGGAAACGATGAACTGGTTGTATGAGTGCTGGTACTGTACTCCTGCTCCATTGGTCATGAAGTTGACAAAGAGCATCGCGCAGATGAATCCAACTGTACCGAATACGCGGACAGGAGGGAAGTCCTTCACTGTGTCATAGCCGTTCTGCTCCAGAATCTTGAAAGCTACAGAGTTGGAAAGCGCGATTGTTGGCATGTAGAACGCTACGCTGAGGGCATAGAGTCCGAAGAGGATGCCGAATGACACTTCCGCGCCGGCGGTCATGCCGTATAATCCGGCTCCAAGCATTGATGCGCCTGCGATGCCGTGGCAAAGGCCGAGGAGCTTCTGCGCCGGGATGAACTTGTCAGCCACGATACCCATGAGGGTAGGCATGAATATGGACACGATGCCCTGCATCGCATAGAAGATGCCGATGTTTTTAGCCAGTCCGACTGATGCGAGGTAGCTTCCCATTGAGGTCAGGTAAGATCCCCATACAGCCCACTGGATGACATTCATTACGATAAGTCTCAGTTTGATTGATTTGTTCATAGTGTTATGTTGTTTTTTATTGTTTTCGCCTAGCGTAAGACAAATATAAGTGATTTTCGCCAAAAGTTACTATCTTTGAGGGTTAAAATATACTGAATGAAATTTGTCAAGACACATAATGACCCTCAGTCCGCGGCAAGATGCGGCGTGATAACCACAGACCACGGACAGATCGAGACCCCGATATTCATGCCTGTCGGCACCGTGGGCTCGGTAAAGGGCATATATCATAGAGACCTCAAGGAAGACATAAAGGCCGAAATCATCCTCGGCAACACCTACCATCTGTACCTCCGTCCGGGTCTTGACATCCTCAAGGCGGCCGGCGGACTCCACAAGTTCGAGTCCTGGGACCGCCCGATCCTTACGGACAGCGGCGGATTTCAGGTCTTCTCCCTCAGTCCGATAAGGAAGCTTACAGAGGACGGATGCATCTTCCGTTCGCACATCGACGGATCAAAGCACATATTCACTCCGGAGAACAACATGGACACTCAGCGCATTATCGGAGCCGACATCGTGATGGCTCTTGACGAGTGCTGTCCCGGAGATGCGACATATGATTATGCAAAGAAGTCGCTTGCCCTCACCCAGAGGTGGCTTGAGAGGTGCGTAAAGCATTTTGATGCCACAGATCCTCTCTATGGATACTCGCAGGCATTGTTCCCTATCATACAGGGATGTGTATATCCGGACCTGCGCCGTGCTGCAGTAGATCATGCAGCGGCACTCGACCGTGAGGGCTACGCCATCGGCGGCCTGGCGGTGGGCGAGCCGACAGAGAAGATGTATGAGATGCTCGAAGTCGTATGTCCTATGCTTCCGGAAGACAAGCCGCGCTACCTGATGGGAGTCGGCACTCCGGCGAACATACTTGAGGGCATCGCAAGGGGAGTGGACATGTTCGACTGCGTGATGCCTACAAGAAACGGCCGCAACGGCATGCTCTTTACATGGGACGGCATCATAAACATGAAGAACAAGAAGTGGGCTGATGATTTCTCACCGCTTGACCCTAAGGGTACATCGTTTGTCGACCATACATACACAAAGGCGTACCTCCGTCATCTTTTCGTGGCAGGAGAGATATTTGCAGGACAGATAGCAAGCGAGCACAACCTTGCATTCTATCTTGACCTTGTCCGAGAGGCGCGCAAGCACATCAAGGCCGGAGACTTCAAGGCCTGGAAGGATGAGACGGTCAAAAGGATAACTACAAGACTTTAACAGTGATGGATCTCTCGCCAAGAAAGATAGACTTATATATAATAAAGAAGTTTATGAGCACCTTCTTCGTGGCGCTCCTTCTTATCATCGGCATTGTCATCATCTTCGACATCAGTGAGAAGATCGACGACTTTGTCTCGAAGGAGGCTCCGCTCAAGGCCATCATCTTCGATTATTATATGAACTTCGTCCCATACTTCATCAACATGTTCAGTCCGCTGTTCGTGTTCATCACGGTCATCTTCTTCACGTCGAAGATGGCTGCTGATTCGGAGATCGTGGCTATTCTTTCCTGCGGCGTCAGCTTCCATAGAATGATGGTTCCGTACATATTCTCGGCAACCATAATCGCGCTCCTGTCGCTCTGGCTGAACCTTTTCGTCATCCCGGACGCCAACAAGACCAGACTGGATTTCGAGACGCAATACATCAAGAACCGATACAAGAGCGTCGGGCGAAACGTCCATTACCAGACGGCTCCCGGAGAGTTCGTCTTCGCCGAGTCATTCAGCTCATGGAACAATACCGCCTACAGGTTCACCATCGAGAAGATAGAGGACAACAAGCTTGTCTCCAAGATATCTGCAGAGACAGCGGTATATGACACCCTCAAGGGTACATGGAGACTTAAGAAATACTTCATCAGAGAATATAACGACGACCTCACTGACAAGATCAGAAGCGGTCGCCAGATGGATACCACGCTGGCTTTGTCCGTAAAGGATTTCTATATGACCGAGAAGACGGTGGAGACTCTGAACTATCAGGAACTCAATGACATGATCGAGACGCAGAAAATGCGTGGAGACGCCAATGTCAAGTTTGCCCTCATTGAGAAGAACACCCGTCTCGCCCTTCCGTTCTCGGCTTTCATACTTACCATCATGGGTGTGGCGCTTTCGTCAAAGAAGCGAAGAGGCGGCATAGGCTGGAACATAGGTATCGGCATAGCCCTGGCCTTCACATACATCCTATTCCTGCGCTTCAGCCAGATGTTCGTCCACACGGGAGTCCTTCCGCCATTCATAGCCCTATGGCTCCCGAACATCATCTTCGCCATAATAGCAGCTTTCCTCTACCGCATCGCCCCGAAATAACCTCACCCGACCTAACGATTCCATTCACGATTCCATTCCCCATCCGCGAAGCGCACCACACCTCCTTCTCGTCCGCTTCGCTGTTCAGGAAGTCCGGAAATTACCCCTTTTCTGCTCGCGAAGCGCACCACGCGTCGCTCTCATCGGCTTCGCTGTTGAGAACTCCGTGCATGCCTGCCTTTTCCGTCAGCGAAGCGCATCTCCGCCGCGCCACATCCGCTTCGCTGTTCAGGAAGTCCGGAAATTACCCCTTTTCTGCTCGCGAAGCGCACCATATGTCCTTCTCGTCCGCTTCGCTGTTCAGAGCTCAGGGCATGCCTGCCTTTTCCGTCAGCGAAGCGCATCTCCGCCGCGCCACATCGGCTTCGCTGTCAAGAAGGCCACGGAACAGGCCCTTTCGCATCCGCGAAGCGCATCCCAGCACTTCTACATCCGCTTCGCTGTTCAGGAAGTCCGGAAATTACCCCTTTTCTGCTCGCGAAGCGCACCATACGTCCTTCTCGTCCGCTTCGCTGTTCGGAATCTCCAGAAACTTCCCTTGTTCTGCTCGCGAGGCCTACCAGACAGCCTCCTCGTCCGCTTCGCTATTTCAGGGAGGTATGCCAGTTGGCGTCCGGCAGGAAAATGGCTGATTTTCTGATGGACGGTACAGAAATCAGCTCATATTGTTTGGTGTTGCCTACCGTCCATCACCAAAATCGTCAAAAAAGTGTCGGACGGTACCCAGTCTGCCGCCCGTCTCCTATATCTGCCTATAACCTTGGTAGATTGCTTCCATAATAGGTTGTAGGGTAAATTTGGTTGGTGTGGCCGCCCGTGGCCTATATTCGCTTTTAGCGTCAGTAGACTTATTCTATATATGGCTTGAGTTATAAACAAAGGTGGCAGGCAGTCCCAGCGGCATTGGCTCCCGTCTCATAATAGGTTGTAGGGTAAATTTGGTTGGTGTGGCCGCCCGTGGCCTATATTCGCTTTTAGCGTCAGTAGATTTATCTATATATGGTTGAGTTATAAGCAAAGGTGGCAGGCAGTCCCAGCGGCATTGGCTCCCGAAAAGGGAAGGGGCCCACGAAGTGGGAAGGACCGCTGGTGACTGCCTGCCACCTTTGTTTTATCTGTGTATAGATCAGTCTACGTAGTGTACCCAGTTGAACGGATCCTCGATCTCGCCCTTCTGAAGTCCTGTAATGAAATTGTAAAGCTTCAGAGACTTAGGACCGCACTGACCGTCACCATAAGTGTATACAGTCTCCTCGTCTGACTCAAGGAACGGCTTGTCAACCAGCTTGTGTACAGGAGTGATGACCACTGCGGTACCGCATTCGCCAACCTCCTCGAAAGTACTGAGCTCCGATACCGGAACCTCTCTTCTCTCAACCTCCATTCCAAGATGAGCCGCTACAGTCTCGAGAGACATGTTGGTGATAGAAGGAAGGATTGAGTCTGACTTAGGAGTAATGTACTTGTTGCCCTTGATGCCGAAGAAGTTTGAAGAGTTGAACTCGTCGACCTTTGTCTTGGTGGCAGGGTCAAGATAAAGCACGGCCTTGTATCCCTGCTCGTGAGCAATGTTCAGCGAACGGAGCGAGCATGCGTAGTTTCCACCTACCTTGTATGATCCAGAACCGTTAGGCGCTGCTCTGTCATAATTTCTTGCGATGACAACGTCTACAGCGTCAAGTGCTCCTCCAACATATGCTCCAACAGGAGAGCAGAGGATCATGAAAGTACTTTCCTTTGAAGACTGAACTCCGAGCTGAGGGTTTGATCCTATGAGAGTAGGGCGGAGATAAAGCGATGCTCCTGTCGCCTCATAAGGAGGAAGAAACTCTTCGTTCTCCTTGATGCAGCGCTCGCACATCTCGATGAACATCTCAGTTGAAGGTGCCTCGATGCCAAGGTAATGAGCCGACCTCTGGAGACGCTTTGCGTTCTCTTCAGGTCTGAACATCCTGATCCTTCCGTCCTTGCCTCTGAATGCCTTGAGGCCCTCAAAGCACTCGATGGCATAATGGAGTGCACCGGCATATGCGCTCAGATGCAGATAGTCGTCTGTGTGACTCTCTACAGGTGTCCATGCGCCATCCTTGAAAGTGGTGGTCAGGATTGTGTTTGTCTTTGTGTAGGAGAAAGTGAGTTTGCTCCAGTCGATATTAGCCATAGTATTATCAGATTAGTATATCAAATAGTTTATTGTTTTCGTTGATGTACTCGTATGAGATTCCGTGCTTGTCCATCCTTTCTGTGAGAGATTTGAAGTCCTCCTTTCTTGCAAGCTCGATACCTATGAGGGCCGGGCCGAAGTTCTTGTTGGTCTTCTTGATGTACTGGATATATACGAGGTCGTCCTCCGGTCCGATCACGTCTCTGATGAAAGAGAGGATCTCTCCGGACTTCTGAGGGAAGTTCACGATGAAATAGTGCTTGAGACCTTCGTAGAGGAGTGACTTTTCACGGATCTCCTCCATTCTGGTGATGTCGTTGTTGCTTCCGCTGACGATGCAGGCTACATTCTTGCCCTTGATCTTGTCGGCATAGAAACGGAGCGCAGCTGATGCGAGAGCTCCTGCAGGTTCTACCACGATGGCACTTTTGTTATACATCTGGATGATGGTTGTGCAGACAGCGCCTTCTGGAACGATGACGATGTCGTCAAGGACTTCCTTGCACACCTGGTATGTCAACGCACCAGCCTTCTTCACGGCAGCGCCGTCTACGAACTTGTCGATGTGCTCAAGCTCTACGAGCTCTCCCGCCTCGATGGCCGCCTTCATGCATGGCGCTCCGCCAGGCTCCACGCCGATGATCTTGGTCTCAGGAGACATCATCTTGAAGTATGATCCAAGACCTGAAGCGAGTCCGCCTCCTCCTATAGGAACGAACACATAGTCAAGCTTTACATTTGTCTGGTTCAGGATCTCACGTCCTATGGTTCCCTGGCCTTCCATGACCTTAGGATCGTCGAAAGGCGGAATGAATGTCCTTCCGCTCTCTTCTGCAAATGCGATTGCAGCTGCATTTGCAGCATCAAATGTGTCACCGGTCAGGACGATCTCGATGAACTCCTTGCCGAACATCTTCACCTGCTCGATCTTCTGCTTCGGAGTTGTCGTAGGCATGAATATAGAGCCTATGATCTGCAGCTTGCTGCATGAGAAGGCAACACCCTGCGCGTGGTTTCCCGCGCTGGCGCAGACGATGCCTTTCTTCAGTGTTTCGGGATCGATGGATCTGATCTTGTTGTATGCTCCTCTGATCTTGTATGACCTTACCATCTGAAGGTCCTCTCTTTTGAGGAACACATTGGCCTCGTATACGTCTGAGAGGTTGTTGTTCTTCATGAACGGTGTTGGCTCGAGGATTTCCCCAAGTACCTCAGAGGCTCTGTCGATGGCCTCGATTGTTGGAAAGTACTTTGTTTTTTCCATCTTTTGAATCTTTAAATCAAATATGATTTATGTGTCAAATTTATAACTTAAATTGATAAATTCCTAAAGAATCCTTCAATTTGTGCGTCTGTCAGTTCATCATTATAAGCGCGATGGACCTGTGGCTGAACTCAAGCCTGATGTTGTCCTGCACCGCTACGTTGAGAGTCGCTTTCCACCAGTTGTCGAAAACGACATCGTCCGTCTTCCACCTGAGCCCTTCGGACTTTATCCGGAGCGTGTTGTCCGGTGTAAGGATGGATATCTGACGGCCCTCGCCGCAGTCCATCTCCACAGTGTCTGTAACGGCCACTATAGTTGCATGGTCTGTGATCATCTGCACCTGTATGCCCGACCCTTCCAGGTCATACATGCGGGCATATTCCATGAGAAGGGATATGTTTCCTATCGTATGGTCTTCCCTCTGTCCTGTAGCTCCGAGTATGGTGATGCTTTCAATGCCCTCGATGTTCTCCATTGCCCATCTGAAGGCCTTTGTCTGGTCGTTGTGCTCCTGCTCGTCTATCTTGACGATTATGTCGGCATGTTTCTTCCTGAGGCTTTCAGGCAATGAGTCCATGTCTCCCACGACGCGGTCGGGGAGTCTTTCCGTGCCGAAGATGGCCTTGCTGTTCCGAATGAATTTCTTGAGGGCGCCGTCGCAGCAGATGATGAAATCGGCAGTGCGGATCAGGTATCTTGGATACTCGGTCCTAGGAAAACTGCCGTCGCAGATTATGACGATGTTGCTGCCCATAGATGTCTTATCTGCCTGTTACCTGTGATGATGTGCCCGTTGAGGTCTTGTAGCTTTGAGGCTCTCTGAATCCGATGAGGAAGTCCTTCACCGCCATTCTCTTCTTGCCTGCCAGCTGGAGTTCTGTAACAGATATTGCTCCGTCTGCTGTCGCAATCGCAAGATAAGTCTTGCCGTCCGACAGTATCGTTCCCGGCTCGACTGCTGTGCTGAATCCGCACTGCGCAAGCATAGCCGCATATTCTTCTCCCTCGACCTTGACGGTCCTGAATATCTTCATCTGGGTGGCCTTGTCGTCCTTGACCAGCTCTGTGAATGCTGCAGGGTATGGACTCAGACCGCGGATGAGGTTGTAGATGTCTTTTGTATGTCCTCGCCAATCGATATGGCAAAGCTCCCTGGTGAGCTTCGGTGCCGGCTTCAGGATCTCCGATCCCTGGATGAAGCTTCGCTGCACACGCAGCTCGACGTTGTTCTCTATGAGAGCCTCCACCGTGTTGACGACGAGTGTCGCACCAAGAGCCATCAGCTTGTCGTGAACCTCGCCGACGGTCTCGTCAGGACCGATCTTGCAGTCATATCTGTACATGATGCCGCCAGTGTCCATGCCGTCGTCGATCATGAATGTGGTGACACCTGTGGTCTTCTCACCGTTGATCACAGCCCAGTTTATAGGGGCTGCGCCTCGGTACTGCGGAAGCAGGGCTGCATGGAGGTTGAATGTACCCATCTTCGGGATCTCCCAAACCACCTTCGGAAGCATTCTGAAGGCGACGACAACGAAGAGGTCGGCCTTCCATGCCTTCAGGGCATCAAGGAACTCCGGATCCTTGAGCGAGACAGGCTGAAGCACAGGAATGTTGTGCTCCACAGCATATTTCTTGACGGCGCTTTCATTCACCTTGAGTCCTCGGCCGCTGGCCTTGTCCGCTACGGTGACTACTCCCACCACATTATATCCGTTCTTGATCAGCTCGTCGAGCGGTGCTACGGCGAACTCAGGCGTACCCATGTATACGATACGGGTCTTCTTGAAAAATCCCATTATTGCAGCCTTTATTTTCTTGAAACCGTTCTTTATGTTTCCGAGATTGAAGATTGATGAGTCATTGATCGCCTGCCAGGTCAGGTACAGACCGGTAGGGAGCAATATATATGAAGATATGAACACGCCGTGGAACGGACCTACTGCTCCGTCTCGCGCAAGCTTGGTTCCGGTGATGTCGATGACCCAGTAGAACACGAAGAAGAGCACTGAGATTATGGCCGGCGTTCCTAGTCCTCCCTTCCTGATGAGCGCTCCCAGAGGGGCTCCGATGAAGAAGAAGATCAAGCATGCTATCGACAGCGCAAACTTCTTGAGGATCTCAATGTCGATGAGCCTCAGAGTATAGGTGTGATGATATCTTTCACGAGAGAATGATGCGAGCGACATCTGCAGGTCGCTTGCGTTGCTTTTTGCCCTTTCAAGTGCCTGGATCTCAGCATCGAGCGTCTTCCATCCCTCTTCTTTCTTCCTGACGAAAGGAGAAGTCCTGCCTGCCTTGCCGGCTGAGTCGAGCTGTGCGTTGTATCTCAGGGTCCTGGACTTCTGCACAGACACGATGTTCTTCTGCTTGCCCTCCTCGTTCAAAGCTCCGATGGAGTCCTGGCCGTGCTGAAGCTGCGCGAGGTTCATGGACTTCACCTGGTCGTTGAAGCGGCTCGAGTCTGACTTCTGGAACGCGTAGTTCTCGAGCGGAATGATGAGCTCCTGCTCTCTGAAGTCGATCTTCTGCAGTGTCAGGGTCGTGTCGCGATACTTCTTGGTGTTGGTCTCCTCGTAGTTCGCTCCGTCATAGAGGGTGAAGGTGAGGTAGCTCTTGTCCTTGGACATCTTCATCAGGGCTGAATCCGCAAGCGTGAGGCTGGTGTTGCCCTTGTTCTTGGTATGGTTGTATACCATCACGCCATACATCATGTCCGTCTCCTTGTCTCTTTCGTCGACACGGAGGATGTATCCGTCGATACCGTTATAGAATGTGCCTGTCGGGATCTTGATCTCCTCCTTGGTCTTGCCTATGTCGTCCCTGAGCGTATATATCTTATTGTATGCGACAGGGATGAGGTCATTGGATATGAAGAACGCACCGACGCTTATGACTCCGCATATGATACCCAGCGGGATGAGCACTCGCTGCAGCGAGATGCCGGCGGCCTTGATGGCAAGAAGCTCGTTGTTCTCGCCGAGCGTTCCGAGGGTCATCATCGACGAAAGGAGGGTTGCCAGAGGAAGCGACAGAGGCAGCAGGGTCGCGCTGCCCCATCCGAGGAATTCAAGTATGACCTTGAAACTCAATCCTTTACCTACCAATTCGTCGATGTAGAGCCATAGGAACTGCATCATGAGAATGAATACTACGACCAGCAGGATCGCGATGAACGGTCCCACAAAAGACTTGATTATGAACTGGTCGAGTTTCTTCATTCTTTATCTGGTTGCTGCTTCAATCATCTTGGCAAGGGCCTCCCTGAGTCCGTCAACGGACTTTCCTCCAGCTGTCGCAAGACCAGGCTGTCCGCCGCCGCCGCCCATGATGAGCTTGGCAGCCTCGCGTACGTCGGCACCTGCGTTGTGACCTGCCTTCACGAGGTCCTCAGTGTACATGAGCAGGAGCTGTGGCTTTCCGCCGGCCTCGAATGCCGCTGCGATCACGAAGTTCTGCGCCTCTTTCTGAAGCATGAACGCCGCATTCTTGAGCATTGCAGGGTCGATAGAGTAGTCGATTGTCACGACATTCACGCCGTTGATCTCCTTTGCGAGTTCCTTGAGACTGTTCTTGAGGGTGACTGTCTTCTCCTTGATCACCTCTTCCATCTGCTTCTTGTATGCCTCGTTCTCCTCGACCATCTTCTTGATGGCAGCTGCAAGATCCGGAGCATTGTTGAAGAATGACTTTGCTATGCGGATTGATGTCTCCATGCCGTCAACGATGAATTCTGCATGAACTCCGGTCGTAGCCTCGATGCGGCGTACACCTGCTGCAATCGCTGACTCTGAGGTTATCTTGAAGAATCCGATCTGTCCTGTCGCCGCTGCATGAGTACCACCGCAGAGCTCGCATGACGAACCGAATCTTACAACGCGCACCTTGTCGCCGTATTTCTCTCCGAAGAGTGCCATTGCACCCATCTCCTGAGCCTCTTCCATGGTTGCGGCGCGGTTCTCGTCGAGCGGATAGTTCGCCCTGATGAGGGCGTTCACTCTCTTCTCCACGAGGTCGATCTGCTCATCGGTGAGCTTCTCGTAGTGAGAGAAGTCGAAGCGGAAATACTGGTCGCATACATATGAACCCTTCTGCTCCACATGAGTTCCCAGGATCTCGCGGAGAGCCTGATGGAGAAGGTGAGTGGCTGTATGGTTGTTCTCGATCTGGATTCTTCTCTCAGTGTCCACGTGGAGGCTGAAGCTCTCTGTGCAGTCTGCTGGAATGCGCTCTGCAACGTGGATGGTGAGGTTGTTCTCCTTTATTGTATTGATGATGTTGATCTTCTCGCCGCTCTCTGAAAGGATGTAGCCGGTGTCGCCGACCTGTCCTCCCATCTCTGCATAGAACGGAGTGCGCTCGAACACGAGCTGGAACATGGTCTTGTTCTTTGCCTTTACGGTGCGGTGGCGTGTGAGTTGTACGCCTTCGAGGTCAGTGCAGTCATAGCCGAGGAACTCGATGTTGTCGCAGTGTGCGAACTCCACCCAGTCGCCTGACTCGATAGCAGTGGCGTTGCGCGCCCTGTCCTTCTGCTTCTGGAGCTCTGTCTGGAAGCCCTCGAGATCGATTGTGTATCCCTTCTCAGAAGCGATGAGCTCTGAAAGGTCGATAGGGAATCCGAATGTGTCATAGAGGACGAATGCATCTTCTCCGCTGATTACCTTTGTCTCTGCAGACTTTGCCATGATGTTGTCCATCAGGCGGATACCTCTGTCAAGGGTGCGGAGGAAAGCCATCTCCTCTTCCTTGATCACGCGCTCGATGAGGGTCTGCTGCTTCACGATCTCAGGATAGAACTCGCCCATGTCGTCAACAAGCTGCTGCACCAGACGGCAGAGGAAAGGCTCGTTGAAGCCGAGGAATGTGTAACCGTAGCGCACCGCGCGGCGGAGGATTCGGCGGATCACATAGCCTGCCTTTACGTTTGAAGGAAGCTGGCCGTCAGCGATTGAGAAACTGATTGCGCGGATGTGGTCGGCGATCACACGCATTGCGATGTCTTCCTGCTCGTTCACGCCGTATTTGTGTCCCGAAAGTTCCTCGATCTTGCCGATCATTCCTGTAAACACGTCGGTGTCATAGTTCGATTTCTTGCCCTGGAGAGCCATGCAAAGGCGCTCAAAGCCCATTCCGGTATCCACATTCTTGTTCGGGAGAAGCTCGAGTTCGCCGCTTGCCTTGCGGTTATACTGCATGAACACGTTGTTCCATATCTCGATTACGAGAGGGTGATCCTTGTTCACGAGCGACGCTCCCGGAACGGCTGCGCGTTCTTCGTCGTCGCGGAGGTCGATGTGTATCTCAGAGCATGGTCCGCAAGGGCCTGTGTCTCCCATTTCCCAGAAATTGTCCTTCTTGTTTCCAAGGAGGATCCTGTCCTCAGGAAGATGTCTCTTCCATGCCTCCATGGCCTCGGTGTCGAGCTGTGTCCCGTCTGCCTCGGAACCCTCGAACACTGTCGCATAGAGTCTGTCCTTGTCGAGTTTGTATACCTCTGTGAGGAGCTCCCATGCCCAGTCGATCGCCTCGTTCTTGAAATAGTCGCCGAAGCTCCAGTTTCCGAGCATCTCGAACATTGTATGGTGATATGTGTCGCGTCCGACCTCTTCAAGGTCGTTGTGCTTTCCGCTTACGCGGAGACATTTCTGACTGTCTGCAACCCTCTTCCATTTTGCGGGGCTGTTGCCGAGGAACCAATCCTTGAACTGGTTCATTCCGGCGTTGGTGAACATAAGTGTCGGATCGTTCTTCACTACCATCGGTGCCGAAGGCACGATCTGATGGCCCTTAGATGCGAAGAAGTCCAGAAAGGCTTTTCTGATCTCTTTTGAAGTCATATCTGTTGTTTTTATCTTATTATCAGTCCATGAGTGCTGCGGCAGCAGCACACCAACCTACAAAAGTACAACAAATTTCCGGAATAGCTTGCAACGAACCCCTAAATCTTGACCTTAAAATGTGTTTTGTATATTTTTTATAGAAGTATGTGATATTTTGATTATCTTTGCATGTTATGTCAATGGGTAAAAGATACGTATTTAACAGCAAGACCTTGTCATACGAGGTGAAGAAGCGCTCGAAAAGATCGCGTTTCTTCAGGTCGCTTATGCTTTTTGCGGTAAGCCTTGGTATGGCGATGTTCTATTTCTGGCTGTATGCTTATGTGCTTGACCTCGAACCGCCGAAGACCGCGCTGCTCAAGAAGAAGAATGCAGAGTGGTGCTCGAGAGTGGAGATGCTGAACAGGAAGCTCGACGAGTCGAGTGAGGCTCTGACCTCTCTTCAGATGAGGGATGATGACATCTACAGGTCAATATTCGGTATGAACGATATACCTTCCGAGGTCCGCAATGCGGGTTTCGGAGGTGTGAACAGATATGCCCACTATGATGACGTGGATCCGAACGGACTGCTTAAGAAGACGGCTGTCAGGATCGACGTGCTTACCAAGAAGACCTTTGTGCAGAGCAAGTCTTTCGATGAGGTGGCCCAGCTTTCGAGGCGCGCCGGCGAAATGGCCTCATGCATTCCTGCAATCCCGCCGATGAATCCGGATCCTAAGAAATACAGGTTCACCAGTCAGTTCGGCTACAGAAGGGATCCGTTCACAGGAAGGTCGAAGAGGCATACCGGAGTGGATTTTGCGATGAAGCCGGGCAATCCGATCTATTCGACCGGAGACGGAGTCGTGGAGTCGGTCAAGTTCGAGCTTTTCGGATATGGAAACCAGGTCGTGATCGACCACGGTTTCGGATATAAGACCAGATATGCCCATCTCAAGTCGGTCGGTGTGGCCGAGGGTATGAAGGTCAAGAGGGGAGAGTGCATAGGACTCAGCGGAAATTCGGGCCGTTCGTCCGGTCCGCACCTGCACTACGAAGTGCTGTACAGGGGTTCGCATGTGAATCCTGCGAATTATTTCGACCTGTCCATAACTCCAGAGGAGTATGCGACCATGGTTCAGGGCATTGCGGATGCGTCTGAAAGGATCACCCTGCATCCGTCGCACCAGAAGAAGAGGAGATAGCAGATGGGAGGAGAATACACATACGACAAGGATAAGGTCAGGTTCCGCAAGGTGAAGACATCGGTGTGGAAGTGGCTGCGTCGTGGCTCTTTGTTCATTGTGGCTACAATGTCCATGGCAGTGCTTTACTATGTCGTCTTCGCCCTTTTCTTCAGCACCGAGACCGAGCGTCGTCTCAAGCAGGAGAATGACATGTATGAGAGCGAGATGCCGGAGCTCGAGCGAAAGGAGAGACTGGTGTCAGACGTGATAGAGAATCTCCAGCAGCGCGACAACCGCATCTACGAGGAGATATTCCACACTTCGGCACCCGACATGGATCCGCTTGCTTCACTGGACCTGCAGCTTGCGGGCATTGACTCCATTCCGGACGGCAATATCGTGAAGTATGCGGAGCGCAAGCTTGAACGTATGGAAGGCAGTGCTGCACGCATAGAGGATAACTTCAGGAGGATAATGGAGGCGGTGCAGGGTGAGGATTTCGTCATGCCTCCGATGACCAATCCGCTCAAGGACTATACGTTTGCGCAGACAGGAGCATCGGTCGGTGACAAGATTAATCCTTTCTATAAGGTAAGCATGCGTCATGACGGCATAGACATGATCGCCCCGTCCGGCGAGCCGGTGCATGCGGCGGCTGACGGCACGGTAAAGGATGTGATCCGCTCGAGAAAGGGACTGGGCAATGTGGTCGTGATCGACCATGGCAACGGATATGTGACAAGATATGCGCATCTGGCCGATATCGAGGTGTCGAAAGGAAGGTCGGTCAAGCGCGGCGGCCGCATAGGATATGTCGGAGTTTCGGGCAACTCCTTTGCACCGCACCTGCACTATGAAGTGCTGAAGGACACTCTTGTCCTTGACCCTGTGAACCATTTCTTCGCGTCAGTGACGCCGGAAGAATACATGAATATGATGATACTGTCCGTATCCACCGGACAGTCAATGGATTGACACAAGTGTCATCCCGAGGAACGAAGTGACATCCCAGGTGTCATCCTGAGGAACGAAGTGACGTGAGGATCTAAAATATAGTTATGGAAAAGTATTTTTACACAGTAGGTGAAGTCGCTGAGATCATCGGCGAAAGCGCATCCCTGGTCCGCTTCTGGGCAAATGAATTCCCAAGGTTCATCAAGCCGCAGAGAAACGCCAAGGGCAACCGCCTTTTCACCAAGGAGGATGTCGAGACATTCAAGCACATCCATCTTCTTGTAAAGGTCGAGGGCCTTACCCTGGAAGGCGCGGCCAAGAGGCTCAAGGGCGAGAAGAAGGATGTCATAAACAAGGCCAAGGTGCTGGAAACGCTCAAAGGCATCCGCCAGCAGCTCACAGAAATCCGTCAGGACCTTTAGCCCTGTCATCCCGAGCTTGTCGAGGGATCTAAACACAAAAACATGAAAGTAAAAGAAATAATATCCGTAATAGAGTCCTTCGCTCCGCTCTCCATCCAGGAGTCCTGGGACAATAGCGGCCTGTGTGTAGGCTCTCCTGAGGACGAGGTCACCTCGGTCCTCATGGGCCTGGACTGCACCCCGCAGCTTGTAGATGAAGCAATCGCATGCGGAGCCGATATGATCATAACCCACCATCCTCTCATATTCTCGGGATTGAAGAAGATCACTCCCGACAATCAGGTCGGTGCGGCGGTGATCAAGGCGATAAAGGCAGGGATTGCCATATATGCTGCTCATACGAGTGCAGACAAGGTGATCGCCGGCGTCAGCGGTGCAATGGCCGCCAGACTGGGCCTGAAGGATGTGCAGATCCTTGATGAAGACGGCGAAGGCACAGGACTTGGCGTGGTGGGAAACCTCCCGGAACCGCTTTCTGCGGCAGAAATGACCGCCTTGGTCAAGGAAAGGTTCGGACTCAAGGTCCTCAAGTCGTCAAGACCGCTTGACGGAACGATAAGCAGGGTGGCGATGTGCGGAGGATCCGGCGGCTCCCTCATAGGAGCGGCCAGGAAATCCGGAGCGCAGCTATACATCAGTGGAGACATCTCATATCATAATTTCTTCACTGAAGAAGGCTTCATGATCATGGACATCGGACATTATGAGAGTGAAATAGAGATAGTTGACATTTTATTTTCTTTGATAAAGAAAAATTTTCCTACCTTTGCGGTTCGCATTACTCAGAATTTAAATAGTAACCCGATATATTATTTTTAAGCGATATGGCTAAAAAGACAAAGAAAATCGAAACGCCTATTGACCAGAGAGAGACCTTCGTGTCGATCCAGAAGAACTTTGCTGACTCGGATCTCACTGTAGCAGAGAAGCTTAAGACGCTTTACGCTCTCCAGCAGGCAGACACAGAAATCGACAAGATCCTCCAGCTCAGAGGTGAACTTCCTATCGAGGTGGAGAACCTTGAGAACGAGATCGCCGAGCTTAAGGCAAAGGCAGCACGCGTTTCAGAGCAGATTGAGGAGTACAACAAGATGATAGCTGAGAACAAGCTGAACATCGCTGAGTGCGACGCTCAGATCGAGAAGTACAAGTCTCAGCTCGACAACATCTCCAACAGCCGTGAGTATGACTCACTCAACAAGGAGATCGAGAACCAGGGTCTCCTCAGACAGATTGCCGAGAAGCACATCGGTGAGGCAAAGGAGCGTATCTTCGAGAAGAAGAACGACCTTGAGGTCATCAAGGAGAAGATTGCAGTGAGGACAGACGACCTTGCGGCAAAGAAGGAAGAGCTTGCGACAATCGTAGAGTCGACAGCGAAGGAGGAGGAACTCCTCAGAGCAAAGAGAGAAGAGTGCGCGGCAAAGATCGACGCAAGGACAATGAGCGCATACGAGCGCATCCGTCAGAGCTGCAAGAACCACCTCGCAGTGGTTTCAGTGTTCAACGGTGACTCTTGCGGCGGCTGCTTCAATACAATCGCTCCTCAGAGACTCATAGACATCGCTTCCAACAGGAAGATGATCATCTGCGAGCACTGCGGCAGAATCCTTGTAAATCCGGACTTCGAATAGTCTGCTATGGCAAAAAAGAAGGAAACAGGAGTAAATCTTGATACTTTAGGGCTTGAGTTGGGCAATAAACCACCTCAAGCCCTTGACGTCGAAGAGGCTGTCCTCGGCGCGCTTCTCATCGAGCCGAACAGCGTCGACGACGCAATGGGCGAGCTGACACCGAGCTGCTTCTATTCAGAGAAGCACAGGATGATATTCGAGGCTATGCAGACCCTCGTAAAAGAGCATGCGGCGCTGGATCTTCTGTCGGTTTCACAGAAGCTTCGCGACAACGGAAAGCTCGACGAGATCGGCGGCACCGTGTTCCTTGTGCATCTTTCGCAGAAGGTCGGTGCGGCTGCGCATATCGAATACTACATCAGGATCCTCAAGCAGAAGTGCATCCAGCGCGAGCTGATCACAGCTTCATACAAGATCCTGAAGTCGTCTTATGACGAGTCCATAAATGTGGACTATCTGATCGACCTCGCTCAGACAAACATCTTCTCGGCAATCCAGAACAATGTGAAGAAGGATGTGCAGGAGATCGGAAATGTCATCAACGATGCTCTTGAAGACCTTCAGAAGCTCCAGGGACAGACAGGCCTGAGCGGTGTTCCGTCAGGATTCGCTTCGCTTGACAAGGTCACCCAGGGCTGGCAGCCTTCGGATCTCATAATCCTGGCGGCCCGTCCGTCTATGGGTAAGACGGCATTCGTGCTGAACCTTGCAAGAAATGCGGCCGTAGACTTCAACAAACCTGTGGCTATATTCTCCCTTGAGATGCCGGCCATCCAGCTTGCAAAGCGTATGATGGTTTCGGAGACGAAGCTCAATGCCGACAAGTTCAAGGGTGGAGAGAAGATTGCGGACTGGGAGTGGAAGCAGCTGGATATCCAGCTCAAGAGGCTGGTGAAGGCACCTATATATATAGATGACACTCCGTCTCTTCCGATCATGGAGTTCCGCTCAAAGGTAAAGAGGCTTGTGAACCAGAAGGGCGTCAAGCTCATCGTTGTCGACTACCTCCAGCTGATGCAGGGACCTGCGGAGCTTCGCGGCATGCGTGAGCAGGAAGTCGCGGCGATATCGCGTATGCTCAAGGCTACGGCAAAGGAAATGAACGTGCCTATCATTGCGCTGTCACAGCTCTCCCGTCAGGCGGAGAACAGGCAGGGAAGCAACCGCCGTCCGCAGCTCAGCGACCTGCGAGAGTCGGGATCAATCGAGCAGGATGCCGATATGGTAATCTTTATTCACAGATTTGACTATCAGGGACTTTCGGAGGATTCGAGTGATATCGGAAGGACGCAGATCATCATAGCGAAGCACAGAAACGGTGCGATTGGAGACATCGAGATGAGATTCCGTGCAGATGAAGTCCGTTTCGTTGACCTTACTGACACGGTATATGCCCAGGCCGACGGCGCTGGCGTGGAATCTGCAATGAACAGTGATCCCGCCCCGATGCCTCATGACGCGCAGCCATACGATGCCTATCCGCCTGACGGAGGATTCGGTGGCGAAGGCAACTTTGTATAGAATCGGATGACCTGTATAAGAGTAATATCGTTTCTCCTGTGTGCAAGTCTGGCGTTGCAGCCTGCTCGCTCACAGGAGAAAAGTGTTTCTAGAGAGACATATTGCATTCCTGTAAGGACTGTCGAGGAGGATGAACTTGCCTTTCAGGCAGGAGAGAAGCTGACCTTCACAATGCATTACGAGTGGGGTGCCATAAATTCAGATGTCGGTACGGGAACGGTTGTTCTGGATACCGTAAGATATAACGGGATCAAGACTTTCCATTGTTCCGTATATGGCAAGACCACAAGACTTTACGACCTGTTCTTCAAGGTGCGTGAGGACTTTGACTCCTGGTTTGCTTGTGACGGCCTGAGACCTCTGAAGTTCACCAGAGATACTCATGAGGGTCACTATGTCGCGAAGAATACATATATATATGACTGGAACGCGGTGGAGCCGCATATTGACGCAGATGTGTATTCGTCAAGCAGCGGTCAGCGCAACCTCGAGCTTCCGCTTACATCATGTACATATGATCTTCCGTCCCTGTTTTTCCTTGCAAGGAACATGGACATTGACAACATCGTTCCCGGAAAGAAATATCCAATGACCTTCGCCATAGATGACGATGTATATAATGTATATTTCATCCTTTACGGTCGTGAAACCATCAAGGTGAAGGGTCTGGGGACTGTGAAGACCATAAAGTTTGCGGCAAGGCTCCTTGCCGGTGAAGTGTTTACAGGTGAGGAGGATATGATGATATGGGTGACGGATGACGACAACAGGATCCCGGTCTGCTTCGAGGCGCCGATCCTCGTCGGTACAGCCTCCGGCCGTCTCAAATCCTACAGCGGCCTGAAGCATCCGTTCACATCGCTGATAAAAAAATGACTATGAAGAAAAACGAAATAACCCACACGGGAAAGATCGTGGAGATCACCCCTGATTTCACCACTGTTCAGATAGTGGTTTCATCTGCATGCGCATCATGTCATGCCAAGAGCCTCTGCGGCATGTCAGAGGACGAGGAGAAAGTCATCATGCTCCCGACCGACCCATATGCGACATACAATGTCGGAGATGAGGTCCAGGTGTATACGAAAATGAGCATGGGATTGAAGGCGGCATGGATATCTTATGTGATTCCATTGGCGATTTTAATGATTTTAATATTATCTTTGTCAGCTGTTATCGAAAGTGAAGCCCTTAGGGCTTTGGCTGCGATCGGCGGTGTCGGCGTGTACTACTTCTTCATCTGGCTGTTCAGAGAAAGACTGGCCAATGAATTCGTGTTCTACATAAAGTGACCCACGTCATCCCGAGCTTGTCAAGGGATCTATAGGATACAATAACTAAACTAATTATAACTGTAATGACACAAACAATTATCTGGACTATTGCAATCCTCACCATCCTCGGTGCGGCTCTCGCGGTGGTCCTCTACGTTGTGGCTGAAAAGTTCAAGGTGGAGGAAGACCCGAGGATCGACGAGGTGGAGAAGGTGTTGCCTGGTGCAAACTGCGGAGGCTGCGGACAGGCAGGCTGCCGCGCATTTGCCCAGCATTGCGTCGAGTCGTCTCCAAACCTGGACAGCTGCTTCTGTCCTGTAGGAGGTAACGAAGGTATGCAGAAGGTTGCTGCCGTACTTGGCGTTGAGGTTGCCGCAAAGGAGCCTCAGGTCGCTGTGGTACGCTGCAACGGAACTTGTGAGAACCGTCCTCGCATCAACGAGTACGGCGGTTATCAGTCATGTCGCGTGAAGGCCACACTCTATAGTGGTGACACCGGCTGTTCTTTCGGATGTCTTGGATGTGGCGACTGCGTTGCGGCTTGCCAGTTCGGAGCAATCTCAATGGACCCTGCAACAGGTCTTCCTGTAGTTGACGAAGAGAAATGTACAGCCTGCGGTGCCTGCGTGAAGGCCTGCCCTAAGGCGATCATCGAGCTTCGCAACAAGGGACGCAGGAACATGCGCGTATTCGTCTCTTGTGTCAACAAGGACAAGGGCGGCGTGGCACGCAAGGCCTGCAAGGCTGCCTGCATAGGCTGTGGCAAGTGTGCAAAGGTGTGTCCTTTCGACGCCATCACAGTGGAGAACAACGTGGCATACATCGACTTCACAAAGTGCAAGCTTTGCAAGAAGTGTGTTGCCGAGTGCCCTACAGGTGCCATCCACGCAGTGAATTTCCCTGTAATCAAGCCAAAACCGGCTGCTGAAGCTCCGGCTCAGCCTGTAGAAAAGAAGGAGGAGTAGTACTATGATGAAGACATTTTCAATAGGTGGTATCCACCCAAGCGACAGCAAGATTTCAAAGGACTGCAAGATCGAAGTGCTTCCTGTTCCTTCAAAGGTTTTCATTTCAGTTGCCCAGCATCTCGGTGCTCCCGCAACTCCGATAGTGAAGGCCGGTGACCAGGTGAAGGTGGGTCAGGTGATCGCAGAGCCTGCAGGATTCATTTCTGCTTATGTACATTCATCGGTTTCAGGTACAGTGAAGTCAGTGGGACCTCGCAAGGACCTCGCCGGTAACAATATGACACACATCGAGATCGATGTGGAGGGAGACGAGTGGGTAGAAGGTGTAGACCTTACTGACACGCTTGTAACAGCGATTCCGGAGGACAACAAGGCTATTCTTGAGAAGATCAAGATGTGCGGTGTCGTAGGTCTCGGAGGAGCGACATTCCCTGCTCATGTAAAGCTTTGCCCGCCTCCGGGCAAGAAGGCTGACTGCCTCATACTGAACGGTGCTGAGTGTGAGCCATATCTTACTTCAGACTATCGCATCATGCTCGAGAGGAGCAAGGAGATCGTTGTCGGAGCCGCTATCATGAAGCAGGTTCTCGGCGGATGTCCTGCAGTGATCGGCATCGAAGAGAACAAGCCTGAGGCCATCAAGGCCATGACAGCTGCCGTAGCGGAGCTCCAGGCGTCGGCGAAGGGCTATGAAGGCATCTCAGTGATGACTCTCAAGAAGAAGTATCCGCAGGGCGGTGAGAAGCAGCTTATCGATGCTGTGATGGGCCGTCAGGTGAAGTCTATGGGACTTCCTATCGACGTGGGTGCCGTAGTCCAGAACGTTGCGACATCTCTCGCTGTATATGAGGCTGTCCAGAAGAACATTCCTCTCATCACCAACGTGATGACAATCACAGGCGACTGCCTCCCTATGGAGAAGCAGCACAACTACAAGTTCCGCATCGGTATGCCACTTTCATATATAGCAGAATATGCGGGCGGAATTCCTGAAGCTGCAGCCAAGGTGATCAGCGGCGGTCCTATGATGGGTAAGGCGATAGCCAACATGGACGCTACGACAGTCAAGGGCTCTTCATCGCTTCTTTACCTGACTGCAGAGCAGACAGTGCGTGGCGTGGAGTCGGCTTGTATCCGTTGCGGAAAGTGCGCGGAGGCCTGCCCTATGGGTCTCGAGCCGTTCCTTCTCCAGAAGTATGCACGCAACGGCATGATGGACGAGCTCGAAGAGAATGCGGTGCAGGATTGCATAGAGTGCGGATGCTGCCTCTACAGCTGCCCTGCCAACATTCCGCTTCTTGACATCATCCGTCTGGCAAAAGGCGACGTCATCAAGATTATAAGAGGCAGGGGACAAAGGTAAAAACTAAATCCCTCCCACCTGCGGTGGGCCCCTCCCATTCACGAGGCCATGGGCGGCCACGGTTTTTACCTTTGTCCCCTGCCTCCTAAATCGATAACTAATTAAAGTAAAGATATGGATAAACTATTGGTTTCACCGTCACCGCATCTTCATACGAAGACTTCCACAAAGTCTTTGATGCGTGACGTTGTGATCGCTCTGCTTCCTGCAGTGGTTGTCTCTGTCCTCTTCTATGGATGGTCGGAGCTTCTCGTGCTCGGAGTGAGCGTGGCTTCATGCGTACTGCTGGAGTACCTTATCACAAGATATATGTTGAAGAAGCCATGCACAGTGGGAGACTATTCTGCTGTTGTGACTGGTATTCTTCTTGCCCTCAACCTTCCTGCTACCACACCTTGGTGGGTTGTGTTCATCGGAGCTGTTGTAGCTATAGGAGTGGCAAAGATGACATTCGGCGGACTTGGTCAGAATCTCTTCAACCCTGCAATCGTGGGTCGTGTGTTCCTTCTGATCTCGTTCCCTACTTATATGACAGACTGGACAAGGCCTCAGGGCTTTGTGGGCGGCGGTCTTGACGCTCTTTCTGGCGCGACACCGCTCGGTCTTGCAAAGGAAGGCGGCGTCGCTGCCATCGAGAGCCTTGACTACATGGACATGCTGTTCTACAACATCGGAGGTTCTGCAGGTGAGCTTTCAGCACTCGCGCTCATAGCAGGATTCATCTACCTCCTTGCCCGCAGAGTCATCAGACCATACATCACTCTCTCGATTCTCGCTACAGTGGCCATATTCTCAGGCATCTTCTGGGCTATCAACCCTGCCGAGTATACAGACCCTGCATTCAACCTCCTCACCGGTGGTCTCCTCCTCGGATCGATCTTCATGGCGACCGACTATGTGACTTCACCTATGAGCAACTGGGGCGGCGTGATCTTCGGTGTCGGCATCGGTATCATCACAATGCTTATCCGTTACTTCGGTGCATATCCTGAGGGAGTTTCTTTCGCTATCCTTATCATGAACTCGGTGGTTCCTCTTATCAACAAGGTGTGCCACGCTAAAAAGTACGGGAGGGCATAGGTCATGGCAGTACAGTCATCATTCAAGAACATGAGCCTTTGTCTGCTCGTGATCTGTCTCGTATGTTCAGCCCTTCTTGCAGGCGTATATGCTCTGACAAAGGAGCCTATCGACGCAGCTGCAAAGGCTAAGAACGAAGCGGCCATCAAGGAAGTGCTTCCTGATGTTGCAGTGACAATAGAGGAAGAGAGAACAGTTGATTTCGAGGGTGCGACATACACCTACAACCTTGCTTACGATGAACTCGGAAACACTGTAGGATGTGCCATTAACGTGGCTCCGTCAGGTTTCGGCGGTCCGATATCGATCAAGGTCGGCTTTGACATCAACGGTGTGATCTGGAATACAAAGGTGCTCTCGCAGGCAGAGACTCCGGGTCTGGGCGCAAAGTGCGTCGAGCCTGCATTCTCAGACCAGTTCAAGGGCTTCGACCCTGCACAGAAGACTCTGGCAGTGAAGAAGGACGGGGGTGATGTAGATGCAATCACAGCATCGACAATCACATCGCGTGCATATGCAGAAGGCCTCGCTCTCGCAGCAAAGGTGTTCGATGCTATAGCACAGACCCCGATGCCACTGGAGGCAGACGTCGAAGACTCTGCCGAAGTCAGCGGATCTGACCCTGTCATTCCGAGCGAAGTCGAGGAATCTATAAAATAACGGAGGAGTAACCATGGGAAAATTTCAGCTTATAACTAAAGGCCTCATCAAGGAGAACCCTACATTCGTTCTTCTTCTGGGTATGTGTCCTACACTGGCTACAACCACATCGGCCATCAACGGTATGAGTATGGGACTTGCCACAATGTTCGTCCTCATACTTTCAAACATCGTGATCTCGGCAATCGCCGCATACATTCCTGACAAGGTCCGTATCCCTGCGTACATCGTCGTGATCGCTACATTCGTGACCCTGCTCCAGTTCATCATGCAGGCGTATGTTCCGGATATCTACGAGACCCTCGGTCTCTTCATCCCGCTCATCGTGGTGAACTGTATCGTCCTCGGACGTGCAGAGGCGTTTGCAAACAAGAACAGCATCGTGGATTCTGCTCTTGACGGCATCGGCATCGGACTCGGCTTCACATGCTCGCTCACTGTCCTCGGTCTCGTACGCGAGATCCTCGGCAGCGGCTCGGCATTCGGCTTCAAGTTCATCGCCGGTGACGGCATCCTCGCATTCGTCCTCGCTCCGGGAGCGTTCCTTGCACTGGGTTACCTCATCGTGATCTTCAGGAAACTTACTTCAAAGAAGGCAGAATAATATAATAAAGGAGAAATTGTCATGGTAGAATATATACTTATCATCATTTCAGCGATATTCGTAAACAATATCCTGTTGTCACAGTTCCTCGGAGTCTGTCCTTTCCTTGGAGTATCGAACAAACTCAGCACCGCTTCAGGAATGTCAATGGCTGTATGCTTCGTCATCACGCTCGCTACAGTGGTTACATACCTCCTGAACATGCTTCTCGTGAAGCTCGGTCTTGAGTTCCTGCAGACCATTTCGTTCATTCTCGTGATCGCTGCCCTTGTGCAGATGGTGGAGATCGTGCTCAAGAAGATCAGCCCTGCGCTCTATGCGTCACTGGGTATCTTCCTCCCGCTCATCACCACTAACTGCGCCGTTCTCGGTGTTGCCCTGACAGTTGTGAAGCCATCTGTCTATGCATCAGCGGCAAACGGCATGATGAACCTCGGCGAGGCGACCGTATATGCATTCGCTACATCACTCGGCTTCGGCCTTGCGATGATCCTCTTCGCCGGCCTCCGCGAGCAGCTTTCGCTCAACGATGTGCCGAAGGCATTCAAGGGTATTCCTATCGCCCTTGTCACCGCAGGTATTCTTGCGATGGCATTCATGGGCTTCTCAGGACTTGTATAAAAAGATATATTGTGCAAATCGGTTAGGATTTGTGAAAAATAAATTAAATTTGTAGGCGGTTTGTCATTTAAAATGGCAATCGCCTATATTTTTGTCATATAGCCATGCGTACAGTCATAGCCGTCATACTCTTATTATTCTTCTGGGGGGGGCAGTATTCCGCTGCTCAGGAGTTCACTCCGATTGTCCGATCGTACGACAGGGGAAGCTATGGCGCCGACAATTACAACTGGTCTGTGTCGGCTGCTGCTGACGGTGTCATGTATTTCGGAAACGGCCAGGGGCTCCTTTCATTCGACGGTCACAGGTGGAACCTTGTCCGGCTGCCGGAAAACAAGATCGCAAGGACTGTCCATGCGGAAGGGGAAGTGCTCTATGTGGGTTCGCACGAGGAATTCGGTTATTTCTTCAAGGATGATTACGGCTCTTATGAATATGTGTCGCTTTCTGCACTGATTCCTGACTACGAGATGCAGAACGATGAAATCTGGCGTATCATAAGTTACGACGGAAAGGTGATATTTCAGTCCTTTACCTCGTTTTTCGTCTATGACGGAGTCTCTGTAGAGGCTCATAGAATGCCTGAGTTCTGTCTTTTCTTCAATGTATGCGGGGACAGGATACTGACATCTGCCGAATCATCAGGACTCGTAAGAGTCGATCCTCTCACCGGGACTTTCACCGAGGAGGATGGAGTGCCTTTCGATAGCCAGCTTGTGTCCGTGCAGAAGCGTTCCGATTCGGAGTGGCTGATGGTCACTTATTCGGACGGTATATTCATTTACGACGGCAGCGGTTACCGCCGCTTCATGACAGAGGTTGATTCCGAGCTGCCAGTGTGGCAGCCAAACAACGCCATCATGACCCCGTCAGGAGACATTGTTATCGGAACCAAACTCAACGGAGCCGTATGTATAGCTGCCGATGGCAGGAAGAAGTGGAATGTAAGCAATTCGAATGTCCTCAACTGCAACACCGTTCTTGGAATGTCCTTAGACTGCAATGGTAATCTGTGGCTTGCCCTGGACGGGGGACTTGCCAAGGTGAACATAGATCCTTCACTTACATACATCCGTTCCATCTCTCCTTCGGTTGGTTCGATTTTCACGATATTCTATAGGGATCCTTATCTCTACATGGGTACAGGCCAGGGACTCTACCGGGGAAAACTGAGTGAAGGACTCGACATGCTCACCGATGTGGAAAGCATTCATCATGTGCTTGGGAATGTCTGGCATATAGATTCATACGGTGACCAGCTGTTCTGCGGCACCAATTACGATACCTTCGATCTGGCAGGAGATAGCCCTGTCGTGGCTTCGGAGGTAACTGGGGGCTTCTGCATGGACGAAGGAAAGATCAACGGCATGGATGTCATAATTCAGGGGACATACACTCATCCGTGCATCTACCTGAAGAAGGACGGAAGCTGGCGATTCAGCCATTCCCTCTCTGATTTCATGCAGCCTGTCAATACTATTGAGATAGATTATTCCGGCAGGGTTTGGGCCGGTCATAAATATAAGGGACTCTACTCTTTCCGTCTTGATCACGATCTGAATGGAATAGACACCCTTGCCTTCTATCCCTCGCTTGACGGCAGGACCGAAAGGCCTGTGAGCGTATATACAATCAACGGAAGAGTGGTCTTCCTTGATGGAGTCACAGGATTCTATACCTATGACGACCTCAATGACAGCATAGTGCCATATACGGAGTTAAACCAGGCTTTGAAGGATTATCCGGGTTCGGTCACTATATGTCATTTCAGAGACAATCTGTATTGGTTCATATCATCGTCGCAGGCGACGCTCGTGAGTTTTTCCGGCAGGAATGTCGTGGTGGAGGACATGATACCTTACAGAATATTCGGAAACAATATCCTGGATGAGGATCAGAGCATCACCCCCATATCAGATGACAGATGCATCATAGCACTTGGAAATTCCCTGGCCCTCTATGACCTTTCTGCTGAAAGGCAGGAGACGGACAAGGAAGTACGGATGTCGGTTTCGGGTGCAGTGATGTTCGATATAGACTCTCAGAATGATTCCCTTCTTCCGGTCAGTCCCGAATCCTGTCCGATGATTCCATACAGGTACAGGAATATAAGGATATGGTACAGTGCGCCGAATTACGATGAGGCGGATGGATGCAGCTTTATATTCAGTATCGACGGTAATGAGTGGTCGGCCCCTTCCGATGATCCTTATTTCACGGCTGTCCACCTCGGGCGTGGCCGTCACACCGTTTCCGCTCAGGCTGTGTCAGCCACAGGCGAGGTCATCTCTCAGACTGATTACATGCTGAGGGTCAATTATCCGTTTTACATGTCTGTTCCTGCATACATCTTTTATGTCATCATTGTCATCGCAGTCGTTGCAGGGGCCGTGCTTTCGTGGATCAGGGTAAGGAATACTGAGGAGATGATGAAAGAGAGAGCCTTGAGCGAGGAGGAGAAGGAATCCGACGAGCAACGGTTCCAGCGCATCCTCAGGGAGAGGTATCCTGCTCTGACCGACAACGATCTCCGTTTCTGTGCATGTCTTCGTCAGAATCTTTCTTCCAAGGAGATAGCCGCTATGATGAACATCTCGCTTAAGGGTGTCGAAGCGGCAAGGGCGAGAATCCGCAAAAAGATAGGCCTGTCCTCGTCTGATAGCCTTACGGCCTTCATGGTGGGGCTGAAGTAGGGTTGAAATAGGGGTGGAATTATTTCGAAATAATCGGCTGGTGGTGTTTTAGTGGGGAGTGTTTTTTTAGTGTGGGATGTCGCGTATATCTATTTTTGTGCTGCTAACAACAAATACACACTGATAACACATGAAAATCATTTTATCTGTCTTGGCCGCATCGTTGCTTCTTGCTTCGTGCAGCGGAGAGACTGACCGTAATTCAAGCAAGATAAGGATCCCGTCCACGATGGAGGCAAAGGGATATCCTGCCCATGTTCACCTGAAATGGGACGAGAACACCGGTTCCACATATGAGATATATCGCGCGGAAGATGGAGGCTCTTTCAGAAGATGTGCAAGCGTTGAGGGCGGTGAATACATGGATTTCTCGATAGGGAAGTCCGATGTTCCCCGTAAGTTCTCATATCGCATCTGTCCCGCAGGCTTTCCGGCAGACAGCGCAGCTAGACTTCAGGTCGATGCCGAAGTTCCTGCCGCTTCGGATTCTGCACTTCTCGATATGGTGCAGGAATACACTCTCGGATATTTCACAGATTTCGCTCATCCTAAAGCTGGCCTTGCACGAGAGCGTAGCAATGACCGCAACGGTGACATCGTGACCACCGGAGGCACAGGCTTCGGTCTCATGGCAATGATTGCCGGAGTTGAAAGAGGGTTCATTGCCAGGGAGAAGGCTATGGAGATCATGGACAGGACGGTCACTTTCCTTGAAGAGTGCGAGACGTTCCACGGGGCTTGGGCGCACTGGTATGACGGAGACTCCGGCAAGACATTCAGCTTCAGTCAATATGATAATGGTGGCGATATTGTCGAGACTGCTTTTCTTGTAGAGGGACTGCTTACAGTCAGGCAGTGGCTCGCGGATACCGATGATCCGGCTGAGAAAGGGTTGGCAGAGCGTTGCGACAAGCTATGGAAAGATGTGGAATGGGATTGGTATTCACGTGGAGAGGAAGCCCTTTACTGGCACTGGTCAAAGGATCACGGCTGGAAGATGAATCATAAGATCAGAGGCTTTGACGAGACATTTATCACATATGTTCTCGGTGTGTCCTCTCCGACTCATCCGATTTCTCCAAAAGTGTACGAGACCTGTTACAAGGATTCTCCTGTATATTTCAATGGCAAGGAGTATTATGGTATCAGGCTTGACCTTGGAATGGAGTACGGTGGTCCGCTCTTCTTTACACATTACTCATTTATCGGTATGGATCCTCGTGTCCTGAATGTTGATGGCTTCGATCTTTATGAGCGCAATAAGGCTCATTCACTCATCCATTACAGATATGCTATAGACAATCCGAAGGGACATGCCGGATTAGGTGCAGACCTTTGGGGATTCACTTCTTCCGATGATCCCCTCGTCGGCTATACTTCACATCATCCGAATACTGATGCCGAGAACGGAACCGTTTCCCCTACAGCGGCAGTCAGCTCGATTGTCTATACTCCGGAGGAGTCTCTGGGTGTGATCAGACATCTTTATTATGACCTTGGTTCCAAAGTGTTCGGAAAATATGGTTTCTATGATGCCTATAATCCCTCAATGGTTGACGGCCAGCAGGTGGTCAAGACTTTCCTTGCCATCGATCAGGGACCTCAGGTGGGCATGATTGAAAATTATCGTTCCGGTCTTTTGTGGGATCTATTCATGACCGCCCCTGAAATCCAGAATGGACTTGAAAGATTAGGATTCACTAAATAATTAATACACTTTATAATGAAAAGATTACTATTCGCTTTCATGGCTGTACTCCTTTCTTCAGCGGTTTTCGCTCAGGAGACAGTCGACGTCAAGGGAACGGTTCTCGATGAGAACGGCTGGCCTTTGACCGGCGCCTACGTACTCGTTCAGGGTACATCCAACGGTACTCTTACTGACCTTGACGGTAACTTCGAGATCACTGCACCGAAGGGTGGTATGCTCGAGTTTACTTTCATGGGTTATCTTACCCAGACATTGGCGCCACAATCTCAAATGAATGTAACTCTTCAGCCTGACGCCCTCATGATGGAAGAGGTTGTTGTGGTAGGTTACGGTACACAGAAGTCCAAGGACCTTACCGCACCGATCGTAAATGTAAAGGGTGATGCACTTGCAAAACAGGCTACTGCCAATCCGATGTCTGCACTCTCCGGTATGGTCAGTGGTGTTCAGATCACTCAGAGCGGTGCTCCTGGAGCAGGCCCATCTGTAAAGATCCGTGGTGTCGGTTCCATCGGAGACTATGCCAATCCTCTTTATGTTGTCGATGGTGCATTCATGGACAATATCGACTTCCTCGCCAGTAGCGATATCGAGTCGCTCACAGTCCTCAAAGATGCTTCGGCAGCTGCTATCTATGGTGTGCGTGCGGCTAACGGTGTCATCATCGTGACAACCAAGAAAGGACAATCGGGCCATATCAGAGTAACATACGACGGTTACGCAGGTGTACAGGTTCCGACAAATATCATGAAGCTGACCAATACAGAACAGTATTGCGAGCTTTACAATATGGCATTCGAAGGCACCACAGGCTTCAAGCCGCTTGTGCCATCTGACTATAAGGCAGATACCGACTGGTATGCGGAGCTTGTGAAGCCGGCTCTCACTCACTCTCATTCTGTCGACCTTTCCGGAGGTACTGAGAAGTCAAACTATTCGATAGGTCTCAGCTACTATTATCAGGATGGTATCATGAACTACTGTGAAAACGACTATGACCGTCTTAACTTCCGTGCAAGACTCGACCAGAAGATGGCAGACTGGCTTAAGGTCGGTTTCAATACAGTCGTTTCAATGAACAACAAGAAGAACGCCAACTCAGGAGTTTATTATCAGGCCTTCGTCAATCCGCCGATATACGGTGTCTATAACGAGAACAACACTGCCGCTTATCCGGAGCCGTTCGATTCACCTCAGAACTACGGATACGGTAACTCATATGGTAACCCTGCAGCAGCTGCATACTATTATGACAGCAGAGAGAACGGTTTCAAGACAGTGTTCTCCGCTTATGCCGAGGCTTCCATCATCCCGGAGAAACTCAAGTTCAAGACTTCATACAACCTTGACTTCTATTTCTACGATGCAAGAAACTACAGCCCAGAGCACAATGTAGGTGGATCACAGGGTAATGCCACATCAGCCCTTTCCAAGACTTATGGCTATGGCACTTACCATATCATCGACAACACCCTCACCTATTCAGACTCAAAGGGTGCACACTCGTTCTCAGCAATGTTGGGACAGTCTACAAGAATGCAGTACAACGCATCTCTTACAGGCAGAGCCAACAGCGTTCCCGGTTTCGACGAGCAGTCGAAGTATCTTGTGAACGGTTCATACAAGAACCAGACTACTTCCGATGCTGCATCAAGATATAACGGATTGTCTTTCTTCGCACGTGGTACTTACAATTACAAGGACAAGTATCTTGCAACCGTGACTCTCCGCGCAGACGGAAGCTCGAAGTACCAGCAGAAGTGGGGCTTCTTCCCATCAGTAGGTCTCGCATGGAACATGTCAGACGAGGATTTCATGCAGGATCAGAACGTGTTTGACTATCTGAAGCTACGTGCCAGCTGGGGTATGCTCGGTAACGATAACGTTCCTGCAAACTCTACTTCAATCGTAGGATCATCAGGAATCGGCGCTTCAGGTGTGTTCGGCGGAACGGTGATCGACGGTGTCGGAGCTCAGACGGTTTATCAGAACTCTCTTATGTGGGAGGTTGTAAATGAGGCAAATATCGGTGCCGACTTTGCATTCCTTTCAAACAGGCTCTCAGGAGAACTTGATGTGTATAGCCGTATCACAAACAATGTGGTGTTCTATGCACCTGTTGCCACTGGTGGTGGAGTAGCTACTCTCCTTGCAAACAATGGTAAGGTCCTCAATGCCGGCGTAGAGTTCTCTCTCAAGTGGGCGGATACAGTAGGCGAGAACTTCCGTTACAATATTGGCTTCAATGCCACATTCAACAAGAATCAGGTTCTCGAGCTCAAGGATGTGGATTACATTTCTGGAGCAAGTGTGACAGGAGGTTACGCTACAAGAACACAGGTGGGCATGCCGATCGGTGCATTCTGGGGCTACAAGACAGACGGAGTCTTCGCATCTGAGAAGGAAGCAATCCTCAGCGAAGTTGCCCAGTCAGACAAGAAGGCAGGTTATCTTAAGTATCAGGATATCAACGGTGACAAGGTGATTAACGAAGACGACAAGACTTACCTCGGATCGCCTAACCCTTGGCTCATGATGGGTCTCACATTCGGTTTCGAGTGGAAGAACCTTGACTTCTCGATGGTGATGAACGCCAATATAGGAAACAAGATCCTCAACTCGAAGAGAATGAACAAGACTGTGTTTGCTGACGGTAACTATGACCTTGATTTCTATGAGAACTGCTGGACACCTGACAGAACGGATACAACCTATCCATCTCCAGCTGCAATGCAGAAGACTTCGACACTCTGCTGCAACGATTTCTTCGTTGAGGATGCATCAATGTTCCGTATCCAGAACATCCAGGTAGGATATACCTTCAGAGAGGTATTCGGAAAGGGAAGCATAAGGGTATATTCTACAGCTCAGCGCCCTCTCTCGATCTTCGGATACAACGGATTTACTACTGAAATCGGTGGTTCACCTATCTCATCAGGTGTTGACGGATCTTCGGTATATCCTATGCAGTCTATTTATACAGTAGGTCTCAATCTTAACTTCTAAGCGAAATGAAAAAGTTTTTAATAGCAATAATTGCAATCAGTACCCTGCTTGTGACATCTTGTGCGGATTTCCTCAATATCCGTACAGAGGCTTCGATGCCGACTTCGGGTATGGATTATACAAAGGTTGAAAATATCTTTCAGCCTGTAAGTGCTGCGTACGCTTCCATGAGACTCAGCGAGGGTAGGGCATTCAATTATGTGAGTGTGATGGGCGTGCCTTCAGATGATGATGACAAGGGCTCTACTGTTACCGATGGTATCGAGACTAAGGAAATCGATGATTTTTCATTCACTCCGACCAACGGACATATCGATGCTATGTGGGTACATTTCTATGACATCGTTTCTTCGGCAAACTATGCGATCGAGTCAATGACCAAGTTTGAGGAGGCTCTCTCGGATGAGGGTGCTCTGAAGATGGTTGCCGAGTGCCGTGGTGAGGCAAAGGTCATCCGTGCATACGCTTACTTCAACCTTGTGCGTCTTTTCGGTGGTGTTCCAAAGATCGACAGGACAATGACAGCGCAGGAGCTTGGAAACCTTCCTGCCATGACAGTAGAGCAGACTTATGAGTTCATCTGTCAGGACCTTGACGAGGCTATCGAGGTGCTTCCTGAAAACTTCACAGAGAAGGGAAGATACAACAGGTATTCTGCTATGGCTCTGAAGGCAAAGGTGGCTCTCTATATGAAGGATTGGAATGAGGCTGCTGCTCAGGCTGACGCTGTTATCGCTTCCAATAAGTATGCGCTTATGCCTGACTTCATCGATGCTTTCTCAATTGAAGGTGAGTATGGCAAGGAGTCCCTCATGGAGATCGGTAGCGACGATCTCGGTCAGGTGAGCGGTTCAGCACCTATCTGCTACTATGGATTCATCCAGGGACCAAGAAGTAACTCTCCTTCAAGCATGCAGGGATGGGGCTTCAAGGTGCCTAGCCAGGGTCTCGTGAACTTCTTCACTGAAAGAGGAGACGTGAAGCGTCTTGCTGTGACAGTGCTCAAGAGGGGTGAGAATACTCCATATGGTGACCTTATCCTTGAGACCTGTCCTAATCCTTACTATAACGGTAAGGTCTGCACACCTTCTACTACCAACACATTCACAAACAACAGCTACGGTCTTGACCACAACATGCGTCTTCTCCGCTATGCTGAGGTTCTTCTCATCTATGCAGAGGCTCTCGTAGAGGGAGCTACAGGCGAATTCCAGTCAGGAATGTCAGCTGATGCTGCTTTGAATATGGTACGTGGCCGTGTAGGCCTTCCTGCAGTAGCTGCAACGCGTGAGAGCATCTGGGAGGAGCGTAGAGCCGAGCTCGCTATGGAGGATGACCGCTTCTTTGACCTTGTACGTACAGGTCAGGCTGCGACTGTGCTTGCCTCTAAAGGATTCAAGGCAAACAAGAACGAGGTGTTCCCGATCCCTTCAAACCAGATTCAGGTAAATACAGGTCTTGTGAAGACCCCAGGATATACATATTAAACCCATATCATTAACCAATCATTTTATTTTATTTAAACACATGAAAAAGATTTTCTATTTGGCAGCTGCGATGTCAATCGTAGCATTCGCATCTTGCGAGAAGCAGGGCGGTAAGGAGGATGAAAAGGAGGCAACAAAGGTAACTGTTGCTGAGGACGCTCTCGTTCTCCACCTTCCATTCGAGGATGGTTCAGTAGCTGTAGGCGAGGGCGTTACTTTCGCTTCTAAGGAGGGTAAGGCTGAGCTCGTTGACGGTTTCATCGGAAAGGCTTACACCAACACTTCAGGAAACGCCAAGGAAGCCGGTTACCTCAAATACAACCTCGCTGAGGCAAACTGCATCAAGAGCCTCAAGAGCTTCACTTTCTCTGCTTGGGTCAAGAGACCTGCTCTCGGTTCAGGCGCATTCTTCTCAGTTAACGGCGGTGAGCACGACTGGGGTTCAACAATGCAGTTCTTCTTCGACAACTCAGGCGAAGGTGAGGACGGAGCTACTTATCAGCAGTTCAATGCTCGTATCGACTCTTACAAGGAGGGTGAGGACGGAGCTAAGTTCCAGGCATCCTGCTGGCCAAACATTCAGGGTCCTGAGTTCGCAAAGGTAGATGAGTGGTACCACGTAGCTCGTACTTATGATGCTGCTACAGGTGCATGGAAGGTTTATGCTGACGGCGTTCTCACTCACGAAGGCATACACGAGTATGGTGACCCAGCTGGTCCATTCGGTGACCTTGACCTCGCTTCTCCAACTATGAATGCTCTCTACATCGGTGGTTGGGCTGCTATCATCGACGGCGTAAACAACCAGGACTGGATGACTTACTACAACGGCTCTATCGACGAGGTACGTATGTACAACAGAGCTCTTACAGATCAGGAGATCGGTCAGCTCTGGCAGCAGGAGAAGCTCATCAACCTTGAGTAATCTTACATGACCTTGATAAACAGGAGGATGACTGACCGGCGACCCGCCGGCCAGTCCCTTCTTTTAAATGATTTTATTCGTCAATGAAGAAAAATTTACTTTATCTTTTCATTCTTTCTCTTCTGGGAACCGTTTCATGCACAGAGAAACCTCAGCAGGACGCTGGTCCTGTGAAGGCGGCTGTATTTGCCGCATATGTCAATGGCGAGCGAATGACAACTTCCAAGGCCGTGGAAGGGGTCCCTGTAGATGACGTTGTTTTCGATCTTGAGTTCTCTACAGAGATAGATGTAGATAAGTTCGATCCTTCATTGATTGTTTTTTCCGGTGGCCCTTTGGAGGTGTCTCTTGGCGGTAATGAAAAGACTCTCCGCCTTGAGCCGGTCAATGCATTGAAGCCATTCACTTCATATACACTTAATGTCCTGGCTCTTGAGCAGCTGGGCGTAAGCGTAGTCGAGCCTTACCGTTATACCATAGTAACGGCACTCGACACTTCTGATAAGTTCGAGAGGATTTCTGATGAGGAGCTTCTCACGCTTATCCAGGAGAAGACATTTAGATACTTCTGGGATTATGCCCATCCGGTAAGCGGACTCTCACGCGAGCGTCTGAATTCCGGTGAGACAGTAACATCTGGCGGTTCCGGTTTCGGAATCATGGCAATCCCGGTAGGTATAGAGCGCGGTTTCATCACCCGTGATGAAGGTGCTCAGAGAATGCTTGACATAGTGACCTTCCTTGATGAGAAGGCCGAGCGTTTCCACGGAGCGTATTCGCACTGGCTGGATGGAACAACAGGCAAGGCTATCCAGTTCGGTGGCAAGGATGACGGTGCTGACCTTGTGGAGACAGGCTTCCTTATCGAAGGACTCCTCACAGTGCAGCAGTACTTCGATCTGGAAAATCCGACAGAATCTGCCATCAGGCAGAAGATCACAAAGATATGGGAAGAAGTAGAGTGGGACTGGTTCTTCAGGAATGATGCCCTTTACTGGCACTGGTCTCCAGTACATGACTGGGCAATGAATATGAAGATTTCAGGCTGGAACGAGGCATTGATCACATATGTGCTTGCAGCCTCTTCTCCAACCCATCCTATATCCAGGGAAGTATATGAGCAAGGATGGGCTCGTAATGGAGGGATGCTAAACGGCAAGAAGTATTATGACATAACTCTTCCTCTGGGAAGTGCTTATGGCGGTCCTATGTTCTTTGCGCACTATTCATTCCTCGGCCTTGATCCGCGTAACCTTAAGGATCAGTATGCGGATTATTGGGAGCAGAATGTGGCACATGCCAAGATTAATCACGCGTATTGTGCGGCTAATCCAAAGAAATTCTATGGCTACAGCGATGAATGCTGGGGGCTCACGGCCTCTGATATCCCTAATGGCTATACCGCAAGTTCTCCGACCAACGATAACGGAACAATTGCCCCTACTGCAGCAGTCGCTTCCATTCCATATATTCCTGAGGAAAGCCTCAAGGCCATAAGGTACTTCTACTATGTCCTCGGAGACAGGCTTTTGGGCGAATATGGATTCAAGGATGCCTTTAATCTTTCGAAGCGATGGTTCGCTTCGTCATACATCGCCATCGACCAGGGCCCGATCGTCGTGATGATCGAAAACTACCGCACAGGTCTTCTTTGGGAGAATTTCATGAAGAACGAGGATGTGCAGAAGGGACTCACTAAGTTAGGATTCACATACTGATCAGACGGACCATGAAGAAACTATTTGTATTGATAGCTGCCGTTGCAGTAGCGGCCTGTAACGCTGTCCAGCCTGCTCAGACCACATATTGCAATCCTCTGGACATGGATTATGCATATATGGTCTATAACTCAGACCGCAATCTCGCCTATCGTTCTGGAGCGGATCCGGCTGTCGTTGAGTTCAGGGGAGAGTATTATATGTTCGTTACCCGTTCTCACGGATACTGGCATTCCACTGACCTGGTTGACTGGACATTCATCAGACCGAAAAGTATATGGTATCCTCAGGGATGCAACGCTCCGGCGGCACATAACTACAGGGATTCCCTCCTTTATATGACTGGCGATCCTTCGGGAGCGATGAGCATACTATATACGGATGATCCGAAGTCAGGTGTCTGGGAGGCAGTTCCTGCCATCCTCCATGACCTGCAGGACCCTGACCTCTTCATCGATGATGACGGACAGGCATATATGTTCTGGGGCTCGTCAAACTTTTATCCTGTCCGTGGAAAGAAGCTCAACATGAGAGACCGCTTCCTTGTGGAGAGCGAGACCTTCGAACTGTTCAACACGGACAGCACGGCCCATGGTTGGGAACGTTTCGGAGAGAATCACTCAGACAGGAACATCAGAGCTTACATCGAGGGTGCCTGGATGACCAAGCATAACGGAAGGTATTATATGCAGTATGGTGCCCCCGGAACGGAATTCAATGTCTACGGTGACGGAGTATATGTAGCTGATGATCCTATGGGACCATATGAATATCAGGCTCATAATCCTGTTTCATACAAGCCTGGCGGATTCATGAACGGTGCCGGTCATGGCAGCACGGTTCTCGACCTTGATGGCAACTACTGGCATTTTGCCACGATGTCTCTTTCTGCCATCGTGAACTGGGAAAGACGTATCTGCCTCTATCCGACCTTCTTTGACGAGGATGGTATCATGTATTGCGACAATGAATACGGAGATTATCCGCATTATGCTCCGTCGCAGAAGGATAAGAAAGGAGCGTTTACCGGTTGGATGCTCCTGTCATATGACAAGCCTGTTACAGCATCTTCTTATGCTGAGGGGGCTGCTAAAAAGGCTGAGGGCTTTTCTGAAGCAAACAGGCCTGTCGTTTCGCTTGACTTCATGCCGCAGAACATAGTCGACGAGAACTGCAAGACCTACTGGCTGGCGCAGAACAGTGATGCTCAGGAGTGGATCTGCATCGACCTTGAGGATGAATCCGATGTTTATGCGCTTCAGATCAACTATTTCGACCATGAGACTCAGTTCTACAACAAGGTCGATGGGTTGAGGCAGAGATATGTGATCGAGGGGTCTCTGGACGGCCGCGAGTGGTTTGTCCTTGAGGACAGAAGCAGGTCGGACAAAGATGCTCCCAATGCGTACATCCAGCTTGAAGAACCGAAGGCTGCGAGATATGTAAGATATAGGAATGTTTCAGTAAGTTCTCCTTATCTTGCAATCTCTGATATACGCGTGTTCGGAAAGGGACGCGGTGAGGCTCCGGCTCAGGTACAGGGACTGGCTGCCGAGCGTTATGATAACGGCAAGTCTGCATACTTGGGATGGAGTGCCGTAGATGGAGCTCAGGGTTACAACGTGAGATGGGGTATTGCACCGGACAAGCTATATAGCTCTTGGCTCTTGTATGATGATAATGAGCTGACACTCAGATGCCTTGTGAAGGGTCAGGAATATTATATTCAGGTAGAGGCGTTCAATGCCAATGGAATATCACAGGTGAGTGAGACCATCAGACTGCAGTAAGACACAAATATCAAAACCATTAATTAATATGTACAGAAAACTTTTATTAATCAGTGCTCTCTGTGTAGCCTTGGCTTCATGTTCAGGCCCTAAGAGCGAAATGGACAGGTTCATCGATGACCTTATGGAGCAGATGACTGTCGAAGAAAAGATCGGACAGCTTAACCTTCCTGTTGCAGGTGATATCGTGACAGGACAGGCAAAGAGCAGCAATGTGTCTGAGAGGATCCGTGCAGGAGAGGTCGGAGGACTCTTCAATCTCAAGGGTGCGGATAAGATCAGAGAAGTCCAGAGAATCGCAGTAGAGGAATCTCGTCTTGGTATTCCTATCCTTTTCGGTATGGATGTGATTCATGGTTATGAGACTATCTTTCCTATTCCGCTCGGACTCTCATGCTCGTGGGATATGGAAGCGGTGGAACTTTCTGCCCGCATCGCTGCGGAAGAGGCCAGTGCTGATGGTATCTGCTGGACATTCAGCCCTATGGTTGACGTATCAAGGGATCCTCGTTGGGGCCGTGTAAGCGAGGGCTCAGGCGAAGATACATATCTTGGCTGCCGTATTGCAGAGGCTATGGTACGCGGATACCAGGGTCCTGACAAGGAGACTCAGCTTACCCGTGATGACCAGATTCTTGCATGTGTGAAGCACTTTGCTCTCTATGGCGCTCCTGAGGCAGGCCGTGACTATAACACCGTGGATATGAGCCACCTTCGTATGTATAATGAGTATTTCCCGCCATATAAGGCTGCGGTTGATGCCGGCGCCGGTTCTGTGATGGCATCATTCAATGAGGTTGATGGCGTTCCTGCTACAGGAAATCACTGGCTCATGACTGAGGTTCTCCGCAATCAGTGGGGATTCGATGGATTCGTTGTGACAGACTATACAGGTATTTATGAGATGATCGCTCACGGTATCGGTGATTTCGAGTCAGTCAGCGTTCAGGCTCTCAAGGCAGGTATCGATATGGATATGGTCAGCGAGGGTTTTGTAGGCAATGTCAAGAATGCTCTTGACAAGGGTATTGTGGATATGAAGGATATTGATATCGCATGCCGCCGCATCCTTGAGGCTAAGTACAGACTTGGTCTCTTCGACGACCCATACAAGTTCTGCAGAGCAGAGCAGGCTGCTGAGGAGGTTTATTGCCAGGAGCACAGGGATATCGCAAGAAAGATCGCTACGGAGAGTTTCGTGCTTCTCAAGAACGAGGGCGTGCTTCCTTTGAAGAAGCAGGGTACCATCGGTCTAATCGGCCCTCTTGCCGATACAAGAAGCAACATGCCAGGTACATGGTCTGTGGCTGCACGTTTTGATGTGCCTAAGACTATCCGTGAGGGTCTTACCGAGGCCGTTGCAGGCAAGGCCAAGGTGCTTTATGCAAAGGGCTCGAACCTTACTTCTGACTACGATCTCGAGATGCGTTCTACAATGTTCGGACGCGAGCTCGGAAGAGATAATCGTACTGATGCTCAGCTTCTTAACGAGGCTCTTGCAGTAGCGCGCAAGTCTGATGTGATCGTTGCCGCTCTCGGTGAGTCGTCTGAGATGAGTGGTGAGAGCTCTTCAAGATCTGAGATCTCTATTCCGGATGTACAGCAGCAGCTTCTCAAGGCTCTCGTTGCAACAGGCAAGCCTGTAGTCCTCCTTCTTTTCAACGGTCGTCCTCTTACTCTCAACTGGGAGGCAGAGAATGTGCCTGCAATCCTCGATGTATGGTTCGGAGGTAGCGAGACTGCTGACGCTGTAGCTGATGTGATCTTCGGTGATGTCAACCCTTCTGGTAAGCTTACCATGTCATTCCCTAAGAACGTCGGTCAGGTTCCTCTCTACTATGCTGCCAAGAACACAGGTCGTCCTCTCCTCGAGGGCCGCTGGTTCGAGAAGTTCCGTTCTAACTACCTCGATGTTGACAATGCGCCTCTCTATCCGTTCGGTTATGGTCTTTCATACACCACATTCGAGTACAGTCCTATAGCAATCAGTGCGACAGAGGTGACTGCCGGCGGTACTGTGACAGCAGAGGTTACCGTAACCAACACCGGTGCCGTAGAGGGTAAGGAGGTAGTGCAGATGTATCTTCAGGATGTTGTAGGTACAACCACACGTCCGGTGCGTGAGCTCAAGGGCTTCGAGAAGATTTCACTTGCCCCAGGCGAAAGCAAGGTCGTGAAGTTTGAGATCACTCCAGAGCTTATGAGCCACTACAACTCAGATCTTGAGTTTGTGGCTGAGCCAGGTGAGTTCATCGTATCAGTGGGTCCGGATTCAAGCACAAGGAACTCTGCTTCATTCGTTCTGAAATAAGGTTCCTGATTAGGAATAAATTCTTATATTTGTGTCCCATAGCCGCAAGAGGATATGGGACACTTTCATATGGGATACACAGCAGAACAACTTTTTCAGATGGCGCAGGAATCTCGCAGAAACAGACGTTTCGGAGATGCAATAAACCTCTTCAGAGCAGCCTCGGCTGCCCCTGATGCCACAGAAGACATAAGACGGACATGTCTTGCTTCAATAAACCTGATTCAGGAGATAAACGGCTTTGTGAACACCGACCTTATGAATCCATGAGGCCGGTGTTTTGTTTTTGTGCTCGGTGGTCGTTTTGTGTGACGACCGGGCACGGCAATGTGCCATATATTGCGTCAGTTGATGATTCGTGTGCTCGGTGGTCGGTAATAATGACCACCGAGCACATTTGTTATGACAATATGCCTTGGTCAACATCAATTTCTGCAAAACTTTCTCTATATTTGTAACTTGGTTTACTTTGGATCGAAACAACATACAAACAACCATACAACCTTGGAAAATATGAAAATTGCAGTCATCATGGGCTCGACCAGCGACCTTGACATCATGTCGCAGGCGATCACGGTCCTCGAGGACCTCGGAGTAGAGGTGGTCAAGAAAGTAATCAGCGCACACAGGACACCTGACCTCATGTGCGAGTTTGCAAAATCAGCGAAGGCGAACGGCATCGGAGCCATCATCGCCGGAGCGGGCGGAGCCGCCCACGTGGCAGGCGTCGTTGCAGGCATGACCACAGTGCCGGTGATCGGAGTCCCTATCCAGACCAAGGCTCTCGGCGGAATGGATTCTCTTCTTTCCATCGTGCAGATGCCTGCAGGCATCCCGGTAGCCACAATGGCCATCAACGGAGCCAAGAACGCCGGTCTTTTCGCAGCACAGATCCTTGCATTGACAGATGCAGAACTCTCGGCAAGACTTGACGAGTTCAGGAGACAGCAGACACAGAAAGTTCTAGACGCAACAATCTAACATATGAGCAACTATCGCATTTTCGTAGAAAAGTACCCTGAATTTCAGGTAGAGGCACGCAGCCTTCTGAGCGAGCTGAATGAGAATCTTCAGCTCAGTCTTGGATCGCTGCGTCTGCTTAATGTGTACGACCTCTTCGGCTTCTCGGAGGAACTCCTTGAGAAGAGCCGCTACAGCGTGTTCGGAGAGATCGTTACAGACAGCGTGACTGATGAGTGTGACCTCTCAGGAGCTAAATACATCGCCGTGGAGTACCTTCCAGGCCAGTTTGACCAGCGCGCGGCATCGGCTGTAGACTGCGTGCGCCTCATCGATCCTTCGGCAAAGGTGAGCATCAAGAGCTCGAAGCTCATAATCCTCCCTGCCGACACGACTGAAGAGGTAATAGCCAGAATCAAGAAATATTACATCAATGCAGTGGAGTCACGCGAAAAGGACCTCGCGAAGCTTACAGCCCTGGAGCAGCCTGAGGTTGCGCCGGTGCCTGTGCTTGAGGGGCTCACAGCGCTGACAGAGGAAGAACTTGCTCCATATTGCAGGAAGATGGGTCTTGCCATGAATGCAGACGACCTTCGTGAGGTGGTGAAGTACTTCAAGGCGGAAGGCCGCGATCCATATGAGACGGAGCTCCGCATCCTGGATACATATTGGAGCGACCACTGCCGTCATACCACATTCACTACAGAGCTTGAGGACATCAATGTCGAGGATTCGTTCCTTAAGGAAGAGATTGACGGCACCCTCAATCTCTACATGAAGATCCGCAAGGAGCTCGGACGTGAGCACAAGGGCCTGAACCTCATGGACATGGCCACGGTAGGCGCCCGTTACCTCAAGGCAAAGGGCCTTCTGGACGACATGGAGGTCAGCGAAGAGAACAATGCATGCAGCATATATGTAGATGTAGACATCGTCGACGACGAGGGAGAGATGACCACAGAGAAGTGGCTCCTTCAGTTCAAGAACGAGACACATAACCACCCGACAGAGATCGAGCCGTTCGGCGGAGCGGCGACCTGCCTTGGCGGCGCCATCCGCGACCCGCTCTCAGGCCGTGCATATGTATATCAGGCAATGCGCGTGACAGGTGCAGGCGACATCTATCTCCCTGTGTCTGAGACAATGGCAGGCAAGCTGCCTCAGAGCATCATCAGCCGCAAGGCCGCTCATGGCTATTCAAGCTATGGCAACCAGATCGGTCTGGCAACAACTCATGTGCGCGAGATCTATCATGAGGGCTATGTGGCAAAGCGCCTCGAGGTGGGAGCTGTCGTAGGAGCCGTAAAGGCTGACAGCGTACGCCGCGAGAGCCCGGCGCCTGGCGATGTGGTCCTCCTCCTCGGAGGACGCACCGGCCGCGACGGAGTCGGCGGAGCGACAGGTTCGTCAAAGGAGCACACCGAGGAGTCTCTCGAGACCTGCGGAAGTGAGGTGCAGAAGGGAAATGCTCCTGAGGAGAGAAAGCTCCAGAGGCTTTTCCGCCGTCCTGAGGTGACAAGGCTCATCAAGAAATCTAACGACTTCGGAGCCGGCGGAGTCAGTGTTGCGATCGGCGAGCTGACCGACGGTCTTGACATCTACCTTGACAGAGTGCCGGTGAAATATAACGGACTCAACTCTACAGAACTGGCTATCAGCGAGTCTCAGGAGCGTATGTCTGTCGTTATCGAGGCAAAGGACAAGGAGGCCATGATGGCATATTGCGCAAGCGAGAATGTCGAGGTCACTCATGTTGCGGATGTCACCGACAGAGGTCGTATGCGCATGTTCCAGGGCGACAGGATGGTGGTGGACCTTTCAAGGGAGTTCATCGACAGCGCCGGAGCGAAGCATTATGCAAAGGCGACAGTTGGCGCAGTGGAGCAGAAGAATCCGTTCGAGCGCGAAGTTCCGGGTGACAACCTCCGCGACAAGGTGTTCCACAACCTCCAGGATCCTAACGTGACTTCACAGAAGGGTCTCATCGAGATGTTCGACTCTACAATCGGACGTTCGACAGTCCTCATGCCGTTCGGAGGTATGCTCCAGACAACAGAGACCCAGGTTTCCGTGCAGAAGCTTCCGACTGACGGATATACAGATACAGCGTCAATCATGGCGTTCGGATACAACCCGTTCATAGCAAGCTGGAGCCCGTACCACGGAGCGGCATATGCAGTGGTTGAGGCTTGTGCAAAGGTCGTTGCGGCAGGTGCTTCATATGAGAAGATGCGTTTCTCTTACCAGGAGTATTTCGAGCGCATGACAGACCGCAAGTCATGGGGCAAGCCGCTTTCAGCGCTCCTCGGAGCCCTGAAGATGCAGGTTGAGTTCGGCCTTCCGTCAATCGGAGGAAAGGACTCTATGAGCGGAACATTCGAGAATATCAATGTGCCTCCGATGCTCATGGCCTTCGGTATAACTACGGTCGATGCAGGCCAGGTGATTTCTCCTGAACTCAAGTATGAAGGCAACAAGCTCTATCTCATAAAGCATACTCCGCTTGCGAACCATATGCCTGACGTAGAGCAGCTCAAGGCCAACTGGAACTACATCCATGAGCAGATCCAGGCAGAGAACATCGTTTCCGGATATGCTCTCGGATTCGGAGGACTTGCTGAAGCGATCTGCAAGATGTCATTCGGTAACGGTCTTGATGCAAAGATCAGATATGACGAGAAGGAACTCTTCAACTATGGCTACGGATCCATCCTCGTTGAGGCTGAGGAGGAACTCGACTGGCCGAATGCAATCCTCATAGGAGAGGTTACAGACGGCGAGGAGAGCGAACTCACCATCAACGGCAAGAAGTTCGACATCTTCGAGCTCATGGCTGTGAACGGAGCGAAGTTCGCCGAGGTTTACCCTGACACTGCGGAGGCATATCACAAGAAGCTTGTTCCTGCAGGAATGCAGGGCGTGAAGCCTCTCAAGGTCAAGAGGTCTGAAATGAAATATAAGGGTGAGCCTGTGGAGAAGCCGATAGCATATCTTCCTGTCTTCCCGGGTACAAACTGTGACTATGATTCAGCGAAGGCATGGCGCAATGCCGGAGCGGAAGTGCGCATGAGCGTGTTCTGCAACCTGACCGAAGACGACATCTTCAGGTCTATCGCTGAAATGAAGAAGAATATCGACGAGTGTCATATCCTCATGCTCTGCGGCGGATTCTCTGCAGGAGATGAGCCGGACGGAAGCGGCAAGTTCATTGCCAATGTCCTGAACAATAGGGATATAGCTGAAGCTATCCATGCTCTCATAGATCGCGGCGGCCTCATCCTCGGCATCTGTAACGGATTCCAGGCCCTCGTGAAGTCGGGTCTCCTCCCTTACGGACGTCTCGGCCAGGTGACAAAGGACAGCCCTACACTCTTCCGCAACGACATCAACCGTCACATCTCGCAGATGGTGACTACTCGTGTCGCTACCACTAATTCTCCATGGCTCAAGGACTTCGCCATCGGTGACCTCCATACTATCGCAGTGAGCCACGGTGAGGGTAAATTCGTTGTCAATGAGGAGCTTGCGAAAGAACTCTTCGCTAACGGCCAGGTGGCTTTCCAGTATGTGGATCCTCTCGAGGAGGAGCCTACTATGGAGTCTCCATACAATCCTAACGGATCATATTATGCGATTGAGGGTATCATCAGCCGCAACGGACAGATACTTGGAAAGATGGGACATACCGAGCGTTTCGAGGAGAATCTCTTCAAGAATATTGACGACGATACTCGCGAGCAGCCATTGTTCCATAATGCAGTAGAATACTTTAGAGGTGAATAGTATGTGTAAGTGTAACAAATTCAGGGATGACAAGCTGCATCACGAGTGTGGTGTGCTTGGCATATATGGTGTTGAGGATGCAGCAGGCCTGGCTTATTATGGCCTGCACGCCCTTCAGCACAGAGGACAGCAGGGATGCGGCATTGTGTCTGTGGCCTCTGACGGACAGTTCCATAGGGTAAAGGGAGACGGTCTGGTGTCTGAGGTGTTCAACGAGCAGAAGCTGGCAAAGCTGCCTGGCAAGATGGCCATAGGTCATGTTCGCTACAGCAATGCCGGATGCAAAGGTACGGAGAACATCCAGCCTTTCCTCTTCCATCATAATTCAGGTGACTTTGCGATGGCCAACAACGGCCAGATCGTGAACTATAATCAGCTCCGCCAGGAGCTTGAGGACAAGGGCAGCCTCTTCCAGTCATCTTCGGATGCTGAGGTGCTCGCCCACCTGATCAAGAAGCAGGGGACAGACAAGCATCTTCCTCGTATTCATTCGCTCAAGAACGCCCTCAACATGCTTGACGGCGCATTCTCCTTCCTGGTGATGACAGGACGACGCATCTATGCGTGCCGCGACAAGTACGGATTCCATCCGCTTGCGATCGGCAAGCTCGGCGACGGCTATGTGGTTGCCAGCGAGACATGTGCATTCGATGTGCTTGGAGCAGAATATATCCGCGACGTGGAGCCGGGCGAGATCGTGACTCTCGATCACCACGGTATCCGCAGCCAGTTCTATTCAGAGCCTAAGCGTCATGCGTTGTGTGCGATGGAGTATGTATACTTTGCGCGTCCTGACAGTGACATCGAGGGATGTAATGTGCATAATTACAGAAAGGAATCCGGCAGGATTCTCTTCCAGGAGGCTCCGGCCGATGCTGACATCGTCATCGGAGTGCCTGATTCGAGTCTCAGTGCCGCTCAGGGATATGCGGAGGCCAGCGGTCTTCCGTATGAGATGGGACTCATCAAGAGCAAGTATGTGGGACGTACTTTCATCCTTCCGACGCAGTCTATGCGTGAGAAGGGCGTCAAGATGAAGCTTTCGCCGGTGAAGACCATCGTCAAGGGCAAGAGGGTAGTGCTGGTGGACGATTCGATTGTACGCGGAACCACATCGTTGAAGATTGTCAAGATGCTTCGTGAGGCAGGTGCGGCTGAGGTGCATGTGCGCATAGCAAGCGCCCCTCTGAAGTACACCTGCTACTATGGCGTGGACGTACATACACCTCAGGAGCTCATCAGCAACGCCAACAGCGTGGAGCAGGTCTGCAAGCTCATCGACGCCGACTCGCTCGCGTTCCTTTCGCACGAGGGAATGCTCGCGGCGGGTCATCGCGATGACCTCTGCCTTGCATGCTTCAACCATGAATATCCTACACAACTTTATACGGAAGAGTGATCCGGTCGCTTATGAAGATTGCAAGAATACTGACAACAGCCATCGCGATGCTTCTGCTGGCCGGATGTGATCAGGAGAATAAAGTCTCTCTGACATTGGTCCAGTATAACGTCGGAGCATTCAGCAAATATGACAGCAGCAGCGTGGAAGCCATAGCGGAGGCGGTCATGGAAATGAAGGCTGACGCCGTGACACTCAACGAAGTGGACAGCTGCACAGTCCGGACAGGAGGCTTGGACCAGCTTGGGGCATTTGCCGAGAGCATGGGAGGATGGAATCATCACTATGCTGCGGCTATGCCTTATCAGGGCGGAGCCTACGGCGTAGGCGTCGCTTCTGCACCGGCCCTCAAGGTTGTGCGTACTGATAAGGTCGCACTTCCTCGCCTGGACGGCCGTGAGCCACGCGCCGTGTCTGTGGTGGAGTATGAGGACTTTGTACTCGCATCTACCCATCTGGACCTGACTCTTGAGTCGCAGCTGGGCCAGATCGAGGTGATCAACCACTATATGGATAGCGTCTACAGGGACTCTGCAAAGCCGGTTTTCCTCGGCGGTGACTTCAACTGCGAGCCAGGCAGCGAGCCTCTGCTTCTCATGGAAAAGACCTGGGAACTGCTGTCAGTGACTTCGTATACATATCCTTCAGAAGCGCCACGCAAGTGCATAGACTTCATTTATGTGAGGCCTAATGGCAGGACTGTGACAGTTGCAGGCACAGAGGTTCCGACAGATCTGCACACTGTTGATCTGGCTGTCGCATCCGACCATCTTCCGGTTATAGTCAAAGTGGAAATTGAATAAGGTGAACATAAAGAAGGTCATAAAGGATTGGATGCTCCCGATTGCAATGATTGCCGGAGCATCCATTTATCTTTTATATCATGTGATGCCGGAGCCGGTGCATCGTGCAGGCCCTTTCCTTAACAGGATGGTGAGCATAATTCAGCCTCTGCTGATTTTTGCGATGCTTTTCCTGACTTTCTGCAGAATTGAGCCGAAGGAACTCAAGCCGCACAGATGGCATTGGTGGCTGCTCCTGATCCAGGGCGGACTTTTCTCCGTTCTTGGTCTGGGTGTTGTCTTGATTTCCAGATATGTCCCTGGAGGGGCGCAGGATGCCAAAGTCCTTATAGAGAGCGCGATGCTCTGTCTGATATGCCCGACGGCGACAGCGGCGGCGGTAGTGACCCGCAAGCTGGGCGGTGATGTTCCGGGCATCACGACATACATAGTCCTGATAAATATCCTTGCAGCCGTGCTTGTCCCGCTGATCGTTCCGCTCATCCAGCCTATGGCGGGGATGACCTTCTGGGAAGCCTTCAGTCTCATACTGGCCAAGGTGCTGCCGCTGCTGATGCTGCCATGCTTCTGCGCATGGCTGGTACGCTACATGATGCCGAAGGTGCACAGGAAACTGCTTCAGTGGGAGGACCTCCCTTTCAACATCTGGGTCGTTGCCCTCGTGCTGGCTATAACGGTGACTACCAAGGCGATAGTCCGCAGTGACATGAGCTGGTCGCTGATAGGGCTGATGTCGCTTGTCTCGCTGCTTTGCTGCGCCTTTCAGTTTGCGGCAGGACGCTATGTCGGAGGCAAGTACAGGCCGAGGAGGCAGAATGTGAGTCCCGAGGTGGAGCAGCGAGGCAGGGAAGTGCGCAAGGTGACGGCCGGCCAGTCTCTCGGTCAGAAGAACACGGTCTTCGCCATATGGCTCGGATATACTTTCATGACCCCGGAGACAGCCATAGTAGGAGGCCTGTACAGCATATGGCACAATGTATATAATTCTTGGCAGTTATATAGACATGAACACTTCCTTGATGATGCGAAGTTATAGGTATTTTTAGTATCTTTGCGCGTCAAATAAAAACCATTCCCAATATGAGCAATCAGAGATATATGCAGCGTGGTGTATCGGCATCCAAGGAGGATGTGCACAACGCCATCAAGAACATTGACAAAGGCATTTTCCCAAAGGCATTCTGCAAGATCATTCCTGACATTCTCGGAGGAGATCCGGAATACTGCAACATCATGCATGCAGACGGTGCCGGAACAAAATCATCACTTGCATATCTCTATTGGAAGGAGACTGGCGACCTGAGCGTATGGAAAGGCATCGCGCAGGATGCGCTCATCATGAATATCGATGACCTTCTCTGCGTCGGCGCAGTGGACAATATCCTTGTTTCGTCGACCATCGGCCGTAACAAGCTTCTCGTTCCGGGTGAAGTGATCAGTGCCATCATCAACGGCACAGACGAACTCCTCGCAGAGCTCCGTGAGATGGGTGTGGGAGTATATGCGACAGGCGGCGAGACCGCAGATGTGGGCGACCTCGTACGCACCATCATAGTGGACTCGACAGTGACCTGCCGAATGAAGCGCAGCGATGTCATCGACAACGCCAACATCCGTCCCGGTGACGTGATTGTAGGCCTTGCTTCATATGGTCAGGCTACATATGAGAAGGAATACAACGGTGGAATGGGCAGCAACGGTCTCACCAGCGCCCGTCACGACGTGTTCTCTAAATATCTTGCAGAGAAATATCCTGAGAGCTATGACAAGCAGGTTCCTGAGGATCTTGTCTACAGCGGAGGTCTCAAGCTGACTGACTCTGTGGAAGGATCTCCGATCGATGCAGGAAAGCTCGTGCTGTCACCTACCCGTACATATGCACCGGTTGTAAAGAAGCTTCTCGATGCGCTCAGACCTGAGATTCATGGCATGGTACACTGCTCAGGCGGTGCCCAGACCAAGATCCTTCACTTTGTCGGCGACAACATCCGTGTCATCAAGGACAACCTCTTCCCTGTACCGCCTCTCTTCAGGACAATCCATGAGCAGAGCGGCACAGACTGGGCGGAGATGTACAAGGTGTTCAACATGGGACACCGTCTTGAGGTATATCTCTCGCCTGAGCATGCAGAAGAAGTCATTGCGATCTCGAAGAGCTTCGGCATAGACGCGCAGATAGTGGGCCGCGTAGAAGAGTGCGACCACAAGGAACTCATCATCCGTTCAGAATTCGGAGAATTCATTTATTAACGTCATGCCCGACCTGATCGGGCATCTGATGATACAGAGATTGCCGGTCAAGCCGGCAATGACGATTCGAAAAATTATACATGACAACTAATATGAGAGCATTATTCAGTGTAAGTGATAAGACCGGCGTAGTAGAATTCGCCCGTCAGTTGGTGGACCTCGGTTGGGAGATCATCGCAACCGGAGGAACCATGAAGCTTCTTCAGGAAGCAGGACTTAAGGTAATCAATATCAGCGAGATCACAGGTTTTCCAGAAATCTGTGACGGCCGCGTGAAGACCCTGCACCCGAAGGTGCACGGAGGCCTTCTTGGCCGTCGTGACCTCGACAGCCACATCGCTCAGCTTAAGGAGAATGGCATCGAGTTCATCGACATGGTATGCGTGAACCTCTATCCGTTCAAGCAGACCATTGCAAAGCCTGACGTGACCATGGAGGACGCAATCGAGAACATCGACATCGGAGGTCCTTCAATGCTCCGTTCGGCGGCAAAGAACTGGAGCGCAGTGACTGTAGTATGTAACCCTGAGAACTATGCAAAGATCATCTCTGAAATCCGCGAGCATGGCAACACCACCAAGGAGACCCGTCTCCAGCTTTCGGCAGAGGCCTATACTCACACAGCGGAGTATGACATGATGATCGCGACATATATGCGCAAGGCTGCCGGACTTAACGAGAAGCTCTTCCTGGAGTACGACCTCAAGCAGGGCCTCCGCTATGGTGAGAACCCTCACCAGAGCGCGAAGTTCTACGCTACGCTCGAGACTGTTCCGTTCTCTCTCGCTACTGCAGAGCAGCTCAACGGCAAGGAACTTTCATACAACAACATTCAGGATGCAAATGCAGCGCTCAACATCGTCCGCGAGTTCGATGCGCCGTTCTGCGTAGGCCTGAAGCATATGAATCCATGCGGAGCAGCCATCGGAACAGATGTGGTCGACGCATGGAAGAAGGCGTATGAGGCAGACAAGGTCAGCATCTTCGGCGGCATCGTAGCTGTCAACCGTGAAATCAACAAGGAGGTTGCAGAGCTCATGAAGCCTATATTCCTTGAGATCATAATGGCGCCAAGCTTCACTCCTGAGGCCCTCGAGGTGCTCTGCACCAAGAAGAACCTCCGTCTCCTCAAGGTGGACATGTCAAAGGAGGAAGGCGGCCACAATCAGTATGTGAGCATGAACGGCGGCATACTCGTCCAGGAGCAGGACATCGAGACCAGGACAGTCACAGCAGACATGTGCGTGACCGAAGCGAAGCCATGCGAAGGCCAGCTCACAGACCTTGACTTTGCATGGAGAATAGTCAAGCACGTGAAGTCAAATGCGATCGTGGTTGTGAAGAATGGTGCGACTCTCGGTGTCGGAGCAGGCCAGATGAACCGTGTAGGCTCGGCCAAGATCGCTCTCGAGCAGGCAGAGGCTGCTCTCAAGGCTGAAGGAAAGGACATCAGGAACGAGGCCCTCGTCCTTGGTTCGGACGGTTTCTTCCCATTCGATGACACAGTGACCCTTGCTGCGGAGTATGGCGTAAAGGCTATAGTTCAGCCGGGCGGAAGCATGAGGGATGCGGATTCAGTCAACAAGGCAAACGAGTGCGGCATCACAATGCTCTGCACAGGAATGCGTCACTTCAAGCATTAAGATATAATTGAATGAATAAGAGAAAAAGCTCCTCGAAGGGAGCTTTTTCTCTTATTCTGTATATTCACCTATCAGCCGGACTATCAGTTCGTTGAGTAGCTCGACCTGGTATTGTCCGATGGTCGGCTCTATGTGGTCGTTGCCGATGCCGCTGTGGTTGGTGATGAATACATATGTTCCGTCGGTGAATATCGCCATCAGGCGGAGGAGGAATTCCGTATTCTTGTCTATGCCGCTGGCTGCGATAGGGATCAGCTTGATGCCGTTTGCTGCATATGTCTCAATCGACTTTCTGATGCTTTCCATGACCTCCTGGTTGTGATGAGGAGGAGCGTCCAGCAGCAGGAATGCCAGTCTGGCGTAGTTGCCTTCCTCCCACGAAAGGTCCTGCAGCGCCTTCTCCAAGGCAGTGTGTACTGCTTCAGGATAGTCACCGCCGCCACGTGCTTCCTGCTTCTTGATGAATTCCAGGGTCTTCTTTGGATCGTTGCTGAAATTTTCTGATTTAGTTACATATGCATCTCCTGTGTCTCTGTAGAATAATGCTGCGGTTCTGAGAGAGAGACCGGCCTGCTGTGCGCTTGCCTTCTGGATTATGTCGAGAAGGTCGGCTTTCAGGAAGTTGATTTCGTCAGACATGGATCCTGTCGCGTCTACGATGAATGCGATGTCTGCGCTGCGGGTCACAGATGTCTGTGGCGCAGTAAGGAAATTCATCGCTGCCTCTTCTCCTCTGGTGGAAGTCCTGACAAGCGGAGTTTCATAGGGCTTGCCGTTCACCGAAGCTGTGAATGTCTTTTCTACCTCAATGTCAATAGACGAGTGTATTCCGTACCACAGTTCTGCAGAACCTTTATTATCTGTGATTGCTGTCCATTCGGGCGTTTCCGAGCCGTTCATGTGCAGACAGACCTTTGCTCCGCAAACAGGCTGCTGAGCCTCGTCCAGGACAGTTACGGCAAATCTGTCATAGGCATACAGACTCCAGTAATTGAGATATTCATAGAACTTGTTCTCGTTCTGACCGTCCATCAGACCGTTCCAGAACGCCCAGTTGTCCAGGTCGTTCCACTCTCCGGCAGTTACCTTTCCTGCCTGCGAGTTTCCGCCCTCGCCTCCCGGCTCTTCTCCCGGCTCTCCGCCTTCCGGACTTGCATCAGGAGCCATTCCGGTGTCACCAAGTATGGATGAATCCATGTCTGCCACGCTGCATGAACTGATGCAGCAAGTCATTGCCATAGCAGCAAGAACAGTCACGATGTTAAAGCTTTTCATATGTCTTTCATTTAAAACCTCACTATAGATGCAATTCAATCCTCAAATGTTGCAATGCCAAACGTGCTGAAATCTTGAGGAAAAATATTATCTTCGCATTTCAATCTATTTTAAATCATATGAAAAAAGTTCTCGTAATTGGTGGAGGTGGACGTGAGCATGCAATTGTTGATGCTCTGAGCCGTTCGCCGCAGGTAGGTAAGATTTATTGTGCACCGGGAAATGCCGGCATCTCAGCCCAGGCTGAGTGCGTGGCAATCAAGGATACTGATGTGGAAGGCCTCAAGGCATTTGCATTGGAAAACGGTATCGACCTTGCTGTCGTAGGTCCGGAAGTGGCCCTGGCTGCAGGTGTCGTTGATGCATTCAAGGCTGCAGGACTGAGGATATTCGGTCCGTCAAAGGCTGCAGCCACAATTGAGGCGAGCAAGGATTTCGCAAAGCAGCTGATGGCTAAATACAACATCCCGACTGCGGCATTCGAGACTTTCGAGGACTATGATGCAGCTCTGGAATATGTGAAGAAAGGCTCATTCCCGGTAGTTCTCAAATATGACGGACTTGCTGCGGGCAAGGGAGTTGTCATTCCGGAGACTCTTGAAGAGGCGGAGGAAACACTCAAGGACATGCTTCTTGACGACAAGTTCGGCAAGGGCAAGGTCGTTGTCGAGGAGTTCCTCACAGGTCCGGAGTTCTCGTTCATGTGCTTTGTGGACGGCAATGATGTCTATCCTATGACCCTTTCTCAGGACCACAAGCGTGCATACGAGGGCGACAAGGGTCCTAACACAGGAGGCATGGGAGCATATTCACCGGTTCCTATCATTACTGATGAAGACCTTGAATTCTCTCTTGAAAAGGTCATGAAGCCGACTGCTGCCGCTATGGTTTCGGAGGGCTGTCCTTTCACCGGAGTTCTCTACGGAGGTCTCATGAAGACCCCTCAGGGACCGAAGGTCATCGAGTTCAACTGCCGATTCGGCGATCCTGAGACCGAGGTTGTGCTTCCTCGTCTCGATACAGACATATATGACATCTTCTCTGCAGTGGCAGACCATACGCCTATGCCTGCGATCGAGTGGAAGAAAGAGGTGACAATGGGCTTCGTAATGGCTTCCAAGGGCTATCCGGGCTCATACGACAAGGGATACGAAATCGACCTCTCCTCTGTCATTTCGAGCGCTCCCTCTGTCATTTCGAGCGCTTCCTCTGTCATTTCGAGCGAAGTCGAGAAATCTCCAGTCAGGATCTACCACATGGGCACATCCCTCAAAGACGGTAAATACTACACATCCGGTGGCCGCGTACTCATGGTAGTCGGCTTCGGAGCAGACCTCCAGGAAGCTCACGACAAGGCCCTCGCAGCAGTGGAATCAATTAAATGTGAAAATCTTTTCTATCGAAGAGACATAGGTTGGAGAGTATTGTAAAGCTCTCCAACCGTTCTGACAGAGCGCAGCACTGTCATTTCGAGCGAGCGAAGCGAGTCGAGAAATCTATATACCCAATATGGCAAAAATAATATCAGGAAAAGAACTTTCAGTAAAGCTGAAAGATGAAATGAAGGCCCAGGTTGCCACATTTCCGGAAAAATACGGACGCGTTCCGCACCTTGTGGTGATCCTTGTAGGAGAAGACCCGGGCAGCGTCTCATATGTTACAGGCAAGGCAAAGGCATCGGAGTATGTCGGCATCAAGAATACGACTATCCGCAAGCCGGACACCATATCGGAGGCTGAGCTCCTCGGCATCATAGAGGAACTCAATGCTGACGATACAGTAGACGGCATCCTCGTGCAGCTTCCTCTTCCTAAGCACATCAGCGAGGACAAGGTCATCGCGACGATAGCCAAGGAGAAGGATGTTGACGGATTCCATCCTCTCAATGTCGCAGCTCTCTGGCAGAAGCAGGAATGCACTCTGCCATGCACTCCGAAGGGCATAATCAAGATGCTCAAGGTTGCGGGAGTCGAAATCAAGGGCAAGCGTGCCGTAGTCATAGGCCGAAGCAATATCGTAGGCCTTCCTGTAGCAAAACTCCTCCTTGATGAGAATGCTACAGTGACTATTGCGCACAGCCGTACGGTTGACCTGCCGACAGTCACACGCAATGCGGAAATCCTTGTTGTTGCCATAGGCCGTCCAAAGTTTGTGACAGCCGACATGGTTTCGGAAGGAACGGTTGTCATCGACGTCGGAGTAAACCGCGATCCGCAGACAGGCAAGCTCTGCGGTGACGTCGACTATGCCGCGATAGAGCCGAAGGCATCGGTAATCACCCCGGTTCCGGGAGGCGTAGGTCCGATGACCATCACCTGCCTCATGGAAAACACCATAGAGTGCTTCCTCCGCAAATTCCAAAGATAAATTGCATATGACGAATGGGTGAATTCCCTTCATAGATCTGACATGAGTTTCTATAGCATCGCTCCTTTTATCAAGAAGTACTATCCTGAATACTATTCAATCGAGACATATCCTGCGGATAAGTGCGTCAGAATTCTCAAAGTGGAAGACAAGTGGGGTGTCCTGAGTAACTTCGGACGTACTCCTATAAATGTTGATGGCGTGACCTTCAAGACCTCTGAACATCTTTTCCAGATGATGAAGTTCAAGGACAGATATCCAGTCGAGCGCATCAGCAACAACATTACTTATGCGGGGAAGAAATGCTATCAGGTGAAAAAGACGGCGAAAAGCTATGAGAAGGAGTATAGACGTGATGACTGGGGAAGCATGATCGTCGATGCAATCAAATTCTGCCTGCAGACCAAATACGAGCAGTCAGAAGAATTCAGGAAAGCTCTGAATGAGTCTGTAGGCTGTTATATCGTTGAGGATCAGACATCATTCCCGAAGAAGACTCCTGACACATGGGGCGTAAAGCCGGATGGCGACAATCTAGTCGGTCCCAATCTTCTTGGTCGTCTTCTTATGGAGTTGCGTGACAATGGCAGGCTTGAGTATGAACTGCCTGAGGATGCGTTGTATTTTATTGAGTTTCTAAAGAAATAGTATGCAGACTTTTTATCATGGTTCTCCCTTTTTGTTCGAATCGTTCAGTCTTGATTCCTTGTCTGAGGGCAGCGGTATAAAATTCGGCGCGGGAATATATCTTACTGAAAGCTATGATACCGCTGTAAGATATTCGGCACCCAGAAAGATGGAGACTGTTCATCATTATGTCTACACATTGGAAGTTCCGGATAAGACAGAGCTGAACTGCCTGCCTTATCCGTCACCTGTCCAGGCAGGGATAGTAGCCAAGGTGGAGCAGATGCTGCAGGAGTCGGTGCCTGATGCCGCTAAACTTCAAGGTAAGCTCTTTAGAAAGTACCTGGCCAAAAGACTGACTGGTACTCCGAAGGAAAGACTTGCCACGGAGAAGCAGATTGATACAAAAACTACTTTGGAAGGAGAACTCAAGGCTTCAGGACTCCTGCTGGAGTCGGGGGTGCTGTTCATAGAGTGGCCACAGGGCAGCTGGTCCAGCTATCCCGATGGCCTGAAGAATATCGCAGTGCTGGATCCGGCACTCATCAAGATAGTCAAAATAGAAGAAGTGGAAAGAGTCAAGAAAGGTTCTGCTTATATTGCCGCTTCCCGCCGCAAGGTCATCCCCGGTGTGTAAACTGATGGATTTTTGTTAAATTTGTCTCCACTAACCAAATTACTAATAACTAAATTCTACCGTATGAGAAAATATCTGACTATGGTGGTGCTGTTTCTGCTAGGCATGACTGCCTATGCGCAGCAGCATTCTGTAAAGGGTACGGTGGTGGACCAGAACGGACAGCCTGTCATAGGCATGACCGTCATGGAACAAGGTACTCAGAATGGTACGACCACCGATATCGATGGTAACTGGCAGCTGACTGTCACTTCAGGACAGGCGACGCTGGAGTTTGCCGCACTTGGTTATGCTACGGTTGTCGAGAAGGTAAACAACCGTGCAGTGATCAACGTCGAATCAGCAGAGGAGGCGATAGCCCTCGACGCAGTGGTGGCGATCGGTTATGGTACGGTCCGCAAGAGGGACCTCACCACAGCGGTTTCTACCGTTTCTACCGATGACGTGAAGCTTCGTCCTGTGACTGAGGCTTCAGGCTTCATCCAGGGTAAGGTTGCAGGTGTGACCGTTCAGCAGACCAGCGGTCTTCCGGGATCCGGAATGACAGTGCGTGTGCGCGGAGCATCATCTATCGCTTCGTCAAACGACCCTCTGTATGTTGTGGACGGTGTTCCTGTAGGTACAGGTAACTATGCGATCGCATATCTTTCTCCACAGGATATCGAGACCATGCAGATCCTCAAGGATGCATCTTCAGCTGCAATCTACGGATCACGCGCTGCCAACGGTGTCGTTCTCATCACCACCAAGCAGGGAAAGAAGAGCAAGGGTCCTCAGATCAATTTCAATGCATCTGTAGGTCTTGCAAACGTTGCTAAGACATACGAGGTGCTCAATGTCGCTGAGTATATGGACCTCATGAACGAGATCAACATGGTCAAGTTCCCTGAGGGTGTGGAACTCAAGGACGAGACAGACTGGTTCGAGGAGACATACCGTACAGGTATCAATCAGAACTATCAGATTTCCGTTGCGAACGGAAGCGAGAATATGAGATACTATCTCGGAGCCGGATACTCGGACGAGCAGGGTGTCCTTCCTGTTGCCTTCAACAGAAGATTCAATGTCAAGGCGAGTTTCGATGCAGATCTCTTCAAGTGGATCTCAGCAGGAGTCAACATGGCGTATTCGAGCTATCGCAACAACGGCATCATCTCAGGTACAGGTTCCAACCGTGCCGGTGTCGTTCTCTCTGTAGTCAATACTCCTACATATGCAAAGGTATGGAGCGATGAAAATCCTGCCCATTATTGGAATTCGTTCTACGGAGCCAATCTTTCCACTCCTCTGGAGAACCTGGCCAGAACAGAGAACAACTACAGCCAGACTGACCGTCTCCTCCTGACAGGAAACATTACCCTCAAGTTCCATGAGAAAGTGAACCTGAAGTCGACTGTGACAATGGACCGCAGATGGGTGCATAATTACTCGTTCCTTGATCCGGTCAGCACTTCATATGGAAGGACCCAGAAGGGTGAGGCTTCTTCAGAGAGAAGCGACGACATGAGAATGGTTTATGACAACATCCTTACTTATAACGATGTATGGAACGGAAAGCATAACTTCGAGGCTATGGCCGGAACTTCAGCAACTACATCACGCTGGGAGAACCTGACCGGCTCCAGAAGCCACTTCTCACCTGAGAACTACGAGGCGATCTTCGGCCTGAGCGGAGGTAATAAAGGTGGATTGAGAGGACAGGGCCAGGGATATTCTGAGTGGGCCATCATGTCGTATCTCGCACGTGTTTCATATAACTACGACAGCAAGTATTACATCACGGCTAACTTCCGTGCCGACGGCTCGTCAAAGCTCGCTCCGGGTCATAGATGGGGCCTTTTCCCTTCAGTATCAGCGGCTTGGCGTCTTTCGGGCGAAGACTGGCTCAAGGATGTAAGCTGGATCAGTGACCTCAAGGTGCGCGTCGGCTGGGGACAGCAGGGTAACCAGTCAGGTCTTGCAGACTATGCATGGGTGCAGAACTATGGCATCAACTATTTCGACTGGACCGAGAACGCCCATGTGGACGCTGTGCCTACAGTGGGAAGCCGTACTAACATGGGTAACAAGGGCCTCTCTTGGGAGACTACCACACAGACAAACGTCGGTGTAGACTGGTCTATGTTTGGAGGAAGACTCGGCGTGACTCTGGACGGATATTATAAATATACTTCCGGTCTCCTTATGAACGTGCCTCTTCCAAGTCCTTATCCAAATATCTACCGCAATGAGGGTGAGATGTCCAACTGGGGTCTCGAGCTTGCAGTAAACTCAGTGAATATCGAGAAGAACGGATGGTCATGGACTACAGACTTCAATATCTCGATGAACAGGAACAAGCTTGAGAAGCTTGCGCTCCAGCAGGTATATTATTATACAGAGACTTCTGAGGCTCATTCTGAAAGCATCATAAGAATGACTCCTGGTCAGCCTCTCTCAATGTTCTGGGGTCTCAAGGCTCTCGGAGTAGATCCTGAAACAGGTATGGTGATATATGAGGATAGAAATCAGGATGGCCTGATCAATGTCTCTGACAAGCAGTATATAGGCTGCGGCAACCCTTTGTTCACAGCCGGCATGACAAACAACATCAGCTGGAAGGGCCTGAGCCTCAGCGTCCTTATGACAGCGTCGGTCGGAAACGACATCTATAATGCATCGCGCATCGAGATGATCGGCATGTATACCGGTGCCAATCAGCTCAAGAGCGTCCTCAGACGCTGGCGTACTCCAGGTCAGATCACTGACATCCCTAAGGGTGGCGAACTTGACAACCTCAAGGCATCTACAAGATGGGTGGAGGACGGTTCATATCTCAAGATAAAGAACATCACCCTTTCTTATAACATCACGCATCCGGCTCTCAAGAAGGCAAATATCTCACGTATCCAGCCGTATATCACTCTGGACAACATGATAACCTTCACGAAGTATTCAGGCTATGACCCTGAAATGAGCCAGTATACAAGCGCTACCAGCATGGGCGTCGACTGGGGAACATATCCTTGCGTCAAGACCGTTCTGTTCGGAGTAAATGTTGAATTCTAAAGATGAGAAGCAGTATGAAAAAGATATATATGTTTATGGCGGCAGCCGCAATTGTTTCTCTGACATCTTGCGACCTGGATCTGTATCCCCAGACCGGATACAATGAAGGAAATGTGGACGTGGATGAGGAAACGGAATCTCAGTATACCACCAAGGAAGATATGGCAGGACTTGTTGACGCAATGTACAACAGCTGGCTTAAGAGCAATGTCATGCAGGAAGGAATCTTCCTTGACGGAATGGTGTTCGCAGAATGCCGTGCTGATAATGCGTATGGCGGAAACCCTGCTACAGGTGAACTCATGGCCATTGAGGCTAACAAGCAAGACGGTGACAACCTGAATGTGAAGCGTGACTGGGAATACTATCAGCAGGCTGTCGGCTATGCCAACCAGATAGTATGTAACATAGACAGGATCAAGGAGACTGACCCAAGCATGACCGAAATGCAGTACAAGCATTGGAAGTCGCAGGGACTCTGTATGAAGGCCTACGCTCTCTTCCAGATGTCTTATATATGGGGTGATATCCCTGTGCAGAACAGCATTCCGCCTGCAATCACGGCGGAGAATGTCGAGGAAGTATACTTTGAGTATTATCCTCCTCGCACACCTAAGGATGATGTGTTCAAGCAACTGATTGATGACCTTACTTGGGCGGCAGAGAACGGACCTGAGGTCGATCCTTCAAACAAGTACCTTCTTTCCAAGGCATTCGCTCACGGAATGCTGGCGCGAGTATATGCCGAGAAATCTGCGCACCGTGACTGGAACAAGGTCATCGAGCATTGTGAGGCTGTTGAGGCAATGGGTTTCACTCTTTGTGACGACTATGGCCAGATGTGGGCATATGATGATAATGATGCCGTAAGAAATACTTCAGAGTCAATCTTCGAGGTTACATGGACCCGTGATCAGGGTAACTGGATATGGATGATGTATCATAGGAACTACTATAGTCCTAATGATCAGTATGATTGGATAAAGTGGATTACTCCGTCACGTGACCTTATTGCGGCATATGCTGCCGAGGGAGACACTGAGAGAGCCAATGCATGCATCACATATGACCAGACAGGAATCTCACCGACAAGCGCATGGTCAAACTACTATCCTGCAGAGAGATATGCGTTCATGCACAAGTGCCCTACAAATGCAAGCAGCACTATCCTCATGCGTCTTGGTGAGATATATCTGCTTCACGCAGAGGCTCTCTGCATGACAGGTGACCTTGCAGGCTCGACTGAGTATGTGAACAAGATCCGCCGTCGTGCAGGAATCAAGGAGATCTCTGTTCCTGCAGGTCAGGATGCCATGCTGGATGCAGTTCTTCACGAGCGCCGTCTCGAACTCGCCTTCGAGGGCTTCCGTTTCTGGGATCTCGTCCGCCACGGCAAGGCTAAGGAAGTGCACGACGCCATGTCCGATCCGTCTTCTCCAAGATATGACAAATACTGGCAGAAGAGAAGACCTTTGACAGATGATACCATCCTCATGCCTATTCCTCAGAAAGCTCTTGAGAATAACCCGAGTCTTGTTCAGAACCCAGGATATTAATAGGATATGAAAAGAATATTTGCAATAGCGGTGGTAGCATGCCTTTGTGCATGCAACTGCACCCCAACTGAAAAGCCTGATGATGGCAAGGAACCGGAAACCGAGACTCCTGTCGTGAAGGAGAAAGATGTGACAGCATATGTCACAATGGCCAACCAGACTCTCCTTTTCAAGCAGTCGGGGTTTGATTTCAGCAAGCCTGGAAGCATGTCTCCCAATCAGGTGACATATGACAAGTCCAAGACTCTGCAGGAGATTGACGGATTCGGTCTTGCCGTGACCACAGCGTCATGCTACAATCTCCTCCAGATGCCTCAGGAGGACAGGACAGCATTCCTTACCGAGCTGTTCTCAAAGGAAAAGATAGGCTCGAGCCTCATCCGTGTGTCAATCGGCGCCTCAGACTTCTGCACTGCCGACAATTACACATGGTGCGACACCGAGGGACTGGAAAATTTCGCAGTTCATTCAGAGGACAGAAACCTCCTTTTCCCGATCCTCAAGGAAATCTATGCGATCAATCCGGACGTGAAGATCATCGGTTCTCCATGGTCATGCCCTCTGTGGATGAAAGGAGGATCAAGATATTATGAAGGATACGACGAGGCAGCTCTTGAGACACGCTTCAACAGCTGGACAAGTGGCCGTCTGAGGCCTTCATGCTATGATGATTACGCAGAGTATTTCGTGAAGTGGATACAGACAATGGAGGCTGAAGGCTTCGATATCTATGCTGTGACCATGCAGAACGAGCCTCTCAATCATGGCAACTCGATGTCTCTGTACATGCCATGGAAGGATCAGCTGAAGTTCATCAAGCTTCTCGGTCCTGCTATCGAGAAGGCCGGCCTTGACACCAAGATCATGCTGTTCGACCATAATTACAACTATGACGGCAAGTCTGACCAGAACAACTATCCTCTGAATATCTATGCAGATCCTGAAGCATCAAAGTGGGCTGCAGGTTCGGCATGGCACAACTACGGAGGAAGCGTGACCGAGCTGGACGAGATCTACAGGACTTATCCTGACAAGGGCATCTGGTTTACAGAGGCTTCCATCGGTACATGGAACTATGATGAGGGCGGCCGCGTCGGCGGCAAGTTCAATCCTTTCGTGCTCGATGAGTTCTCTGGCGTGTTCATGGGCACAATGAAGCGCGGTGGCAAGGGCGTTACCTATTGGAACCTCATGCTCGACCAGAACAAAGGTCCATACAGCCCTCACGACGGCTCATGCAAGACCTGCTATGGCGGCGTGACCATCAATACCGCTGACTATAGAAGCATAACAAAGAATGCTCATTGGTACCATGTGGCCCATGCTTCTGCAGTAGTGAAGCCGGGGGCGAAGAGGATAGAGACCGGAGGAATGGAACTCTCTGACCTCTTTGAGTGTCAGATGTTCCTCAATCCTGACAATACTGTGGGAGTGCTCATCTGCAACAGACAGAATAAGGATCAGGATATAATCTTCGCCAATACGAAGTTCACCGTAAAATATAAAGTCCCTGCAAGGAGTCTCGTATCACTGATCTGGCAGGAGTAACAGCTAAAACATATGATTATGAACAGAATATACAAAACATTCATCGCTCTCTCAGCCCTCGTGGCAGTGTCATCCTGCTACAAGGAGCCGGAGTTTGAATTCGCCCAGAAAGGACCGGACATGACCGTCACCTGTGACGAGTCAGCCCTGATGGGTGGAAAGATAGACTTTACGGCAGATGTCTATGACAAGGACTATCCGCTTTCAGTCATAAATGCGAAGCTGTATTGGGACATTGATCTTGATGCAGTGCAGGAAGTCGAGCTGAGGACCAAGACAGAAGGTACTTATGCAGGAACTATCAAGGTGCCTTATGAAAAAGGACTTATTGACGGAATCGCGACTGTCGTCTTCACAGCTGTGAACACACACCTCGGCATGACTTATGACACAGTCTATGTTGCGGTAAACCGTCCTAAGTTCGACAATCTTACCATTGCCAGCGGTGACTGGCGCAGGACCATGACGCCTGTGGAAGGAAAGGATTTCGAATATGCTTATACAGGATCGATTCCGAAGGATTTCAAGCCGTTCATCACCACACCTGCAGTTGACGGCAAGGGAACTGAACTGACTTTCGGCTGGAACGGAACAGAGATCGTTCTGAACGGTCCTCAGGGCATTCCTTTCGACATCATGGGAAGTGGTACAGTCACTTTCAACACAAAGACGTTCGAGGGTAGCCCATTCGTTGACATCAAGGTAAATGGCCAGAAGGCTGCACCTGCACCTAACGGTGCATACAAGGCTGTGGTGAACATTGCAAAGGGAACAAAGCTCGATGTCCAGGGAGCCGGTGACTTCAGCCAGTGGTATGTCGATCCAGACCACTTCAGAGTAGAGTCGGACGGCGTATACTTCAATGCAGTTGACGGATACTACTCATTTGAGATGAATACCGAGCATAAGTTCGTGACAGTGCGCCGTGTCAAGGAAGACGGATCTGCTGCAACATATAAGGACGAGGGTGCCATCACATTCATGGGATGGGGAGTTGCTCACCCTGTTATGACAAACCAGTTCGGCTGGGAGAACGGAGCAATGGTGACTCTTGCTGAAGTTGAGGACGGAGTGTACCAGTTCTCAGGTAAGGCTGTTGAAGAGACTGACGGTACAACTCTCGGAGGTGCATGGAGATATGACTACCTCTCGTTCAAGTTCTTCGGTCAGGCAGGCTGGGGTGCAGAATATGGCACAGTGACCCTTACCGAAAGAGCAAAAGAGTGGATTGCAGTTCCTGGTAACATCGAGCTCGCTTCAGGCAAGAAACTTGACCTTGGTGCCGAGTATGTGATGACAGTGACAGACTGTACACCTCTTGATGCAAACAGCAAGTTCAACTGTACAGTAGATTTCTATAAGAAGTAATGTTTCGGAAGCATTACTTCTAAAAAACAAGCGCCCGACCTTTCAATAAGGCCGGGCGCTTTGTCTAGATTAATGAAGGAGATAGTCCTCATAAAGTTTGAGGGTACGGATAAATTTCATACTTTTGTATAGAACAATCGTGAAGCGGATGGCGCCCATTGAAGATAAGATATTGGTCTTGAGACTGAAGGACGGGGATAAGACGGCTTTCAAAGCATTATTTGAAAGGTACTATCCTCGGTTCTTGTCATTCGCTCACAGGCTGCTGAAAGATCAATCCGCGGCAGAGGATCTGATACAGAATGTGTTTCTGAAAATATGGGTCGGCAGAGCCAATCTGAATGAAAGCAAGAATTTCAAGAACTATCTGCTTGTGGCTGTAAGAAATGAGATATATCAATATTTTCGCAAGCAGTTCCGAGTAGATGACACGGCCGAATATCCGGAAATCATCGATGCAAGTCAGAACCAGGACACAGAACTCTCAGCAAAAGAACTTGAGACGCGTATTGCCGGGGTCATATCAAAAATGCCCCAGAGACGGCGCGAGGTCTTCAATTTGAGCAGATTGGAAAAATTGTCCAATCAAGAGATTGCAAGCAGACTGGGAATATCTGTCCGGACTGTAGAAAAACATATTGAGAACGCCTTGATGGATCTGCGGAAGCATGTCAATGTCTCAATTCTGATACTTACCATGATCTTGTGGTGTTAAATCACGCATTTTTAGCAAAAATGCGTGATTTTTTCAATTTTCGCATACGCGTAACGCTTTGTTTCTGCATACTATAATATATAATAACCTGCAATCAAGATGGATATCAAGATCCTTTTAAAGAAATATATGGATGGTATTTGCTCCAAAGAAGAGGAGAAAATCGCCCGTAAATGGCTGGATAAGCATATTGCAGATCCGACTTGTGATTCCATATTCGAAGAAATGCTGGATGCTATAGATCCTGATAATGACAGTGAAAGCCTGCGAAGGAACTGGTCGCATCTGAGCCGTTTTGTTGACTATGAAAAAGAACACTACGAAAAGACGAAGAAGACCCGAAAGCTCTTCGGATGGTTCAGTGCCGCTGTTGTCTGTGCATCAGTAGCCGTAGCTGCCGCTTTACTGTTCTCTGCCAGATACAAGACATCTGTCCAGTGGCACGAGGTATATGCTGAAAGAGGTGAAACCAGAGAGATCACTTTAAGTGATGGCACAAGCCTTTGGCTTGATGCGGACACCAAGGTCATATATCCGTCGGAGTTCATCGGTGACACTAGAAATATCTTTGTGGATGGAGAGATATACGCTGATGTCACAGCCGATAAGAACAAGCCTTTCGTCGTATCTACGTCCGAGGTCAATGTAAAGGTGCATGGCACGCAGTTCAGTGTGAAGGCATTTGCGGAAAGACCGAATGTCGAAGTCGCGTTGATCAGCGGTTCCGTTACGGTCGAGGACAAGGATAGTGAAGTGTTCATGAGAACTCTCAATCCAGGTGAGCTCATACGCTATAATCATCAATTCAGGACAATCGAAGAGTATGACATCAATCCTGAAACTTACGGCAAGTGGCGCAATAACAGCAATCTGAGATTCATCAATCAAAGCCTGGAGGATATAGCTTCAGAACTTGAAAGACATTTCAATACCAAGATCGTGATAGAGGACCCGGTATTGACCAAGACTCAATACTATGCTTCCTTTATAAATAATGAAGGTCTGGATAAGATCCTTCAAGCCTTGAACAGCAATAACACAATGACCATCACCAGAAGAAACGACATAATCGTCATTTCTTCTGACAAATAATACTAACCATATCATTATTAACAACATGAATTATCGAAAGACAGTCATTCTTGTTCTTTCTCTGTTTGTGGCAGTCTGCATGCAGGCTCAGGATATAACCCTGAAGGCTGACAAGGCTCCCATCAGAGATGTAATCGAGGCCCTCCAGAAAGACTATGGATACTCGTTCTCGATCCGCACAAGCGAAGTCGATGTCGATAAGACAGTCAGCCTCAATGTCAGGAATTCTGATATTGAGACAGTTCTCGACAAGATCTTTGCGGGAAGCAATGTTTCTTACTCCATTGACGGTAACCTTATTTCCATAACTAAGGCGGTCGCTCCAAAGGAAACTGCTCCAAAGAAAAACGCTATCATCAAAGGTACTATCGTTGATGACACGGGTTTTCCAGTTGCCGGAGCTTCAGTAATGGTGAAGGGTACCAGGACAGGTGAGATTACCGATGTCGACGGAAACTTCACTCTGGACTGCGGCAGGCCGGCACCGGTTACAGTCGAGGCGGCATTCCTTGGAATGACGACACGGGAGGTTACGGTCACCGATCCGTCACTCCCCATAAGCATTGTATTGTCTCCTGATGCAAACGTGCTTGAAGACGTTGTCGTTGTGGCATACGGATCCATGCGTCGCGAACTTGTGACAAATTCGATAGCATCATTCAAGCCGGACGAGAACAATCTCAGGACAGCTCTCAGCCCTACTGAAATGCTTCAGGGACGAGTGGCCGGCGTGAATATCACTACATCGTCCGGTAATCTGGGAACATCTGAGCGCATGAGCATCCGCGGATCAAGCTCGCTCAGCGCCAGCAATGAGCCGCTTTATGTCATAGATGGAATCCCTCTCAGCAATGAGGCGGGAAACCTTTATTCTTTCGGTGAGGACCTCAGCTCGCTCTCTGTGCTGAACCTTAACGATATCGAGTCGATAGAAGTCCTCAAGGATGCAGCAGCTGCAGCCATCTACGGTTCAAGAGCGACCAACGGTGTCATCCTCATTACGACCAAGTCGGGACGTGAGGGCAGATCTGAGGTGAAGGTGAATTATAGCTTTGGAGTCTCTGAGTTCAATAACAGGAACAGAATCAAGTATGCCGATTCCGAGTCTTGGGTGAGAATATATAATGAGGCTATCGACAACTATAATAATCAGAACGGATTTGTGCAGACGAGCTCAGGATATGTTCAGCATATCCGTAATCCATTTGAGGGGCTCCCTGATACGGACTGGCTTGACGTGGCAACTCGTCTTGGCCTTTCACATACTGCTGACATTTCGTTCACAGGTGGAACTAACAAGACTAAGGTTTATACATCTGCAAGTTTCGCAAATCAGGAAGGTGTCATCAAGACAAATGAGATTACGAAGATCAACCTCAAGGCAAATCTTTCCCATAAGATGAACAAGTGGCTTGAGGTCGGTGCCAACATGAGCGGAAACTTCATCAAGAACAATAGAGTTCCCGGTGCCTCTATCGGATCGACAATTGTAGCACGTATGGTTGAGCAGCGTCCGTTTGACCGCCCTTACAAGCCGAGTGGTGACTACTATCTCGGAGGTACGGATGAGCTTTCGCGCCACAATCCAGTACAGATCCTCGAAGAAGAGACTGTCTATGTCAATCAGTACAGGTATCTCGGTGCACTTTGGGCTCAGGCCGAAATTATAGACGGACTCAAGTTCAAGGCTTCTTTCAGCACAGATGCCGGATATACCCTTGACTATCTTTATTATAACGCTAATCATCCTTACAAGGAAGATAACGGACGTGTCATAGAGAAGAACCGTTTCATCATGAGCAACCTCATCGAGACATTCTTTACTTATGACAAGCAGTGGGGCAATCTTACTTTTGGAGCGATGGCCGGTCATTCATATCAGAAAACATCTGCCCGTTCCAGCAGTATAGATGCCCAGAACTTCCCGTCTCCATCGTTCAATACAATCGGAGTCGCTGCGGTGATCTCCGGAGTTACAGGTGGCGTTTCCGAGTATGCCTTGGAGTCTTGGTACGGTCGAATGAACTTTGCATGGAAAGACCGATATGTCCTCAATGCGACTCTCCGTGCTGACGGCTCGAGCCGTTTTGCTCCGGCATGTCGTTGGGGTCTTTTCCCTTCAGTATCTCTTGGATGGAATGTTTCCAAGGAAGACTTCTGGCCATCTTCAGCCGCAGAGTTGAAGGTACGTGCAAGCTACGGTAAGACAGGTAACCAGGATGGTATCAGCAACTACGGTTGGCAGCCTCTCATCAGCGGAGGAGCAAACTATGGCGGCATCAGTGGTATTGCTGTCAGCTCAAAGGGTAACGAAAACCTCACATGGGAGACCGCAGATCAGTACGACGTCGGATTTGACCTCTCTTTCCTCAAGGGTAAGATCAACATGATGTTCGATACTTATCTCAAGAATACAAATGACCTTTTGTATAACATGCCTATGCATGCCACTTCAGGTCAGACAACTATTCTTGCGAATATCGGTTCCATGCGTAACTACGGAGTTGAGTTCACCCTCAACACTCATGTAGATCTGGGACCGGTTCATTGGAGTTCATCATTCAACATTTCTCATAACAAGAACTCTTTGATCAGACTTACAGGTGATGATATCATTGACTTAGGGTCGAACCATGCTCTCAAAGTAGGAGAGGAAGTCGGATCTTACTATCTCCTCAACTGGCAGGGAATCTATCAGTATGACGGAGAAGTCCCTTCCGGAGAGTATGGAATGGGTGTGCGTGCCGGTGACATGAAGTTCGAAGATGTTGATGGCAACGGCATCATCAACAGCTCCGATAAGATCATGGTCGGTTCCCCTAACCCTGACTTTGCCGGAGGTTGGAATAACTCTTTCTCATGGAAGGGCTTGAACCTCAGCGTGTTCTTTACGTACAGCTACGGTGCGGATATCTTCGCCCAGTGGATGATGGGTCCTACACGTATGGGTAACTATCAGGGACTCCTCCAGGAATGGTGTGACAATCGCTGGACCGGTCCGGGCAGCACAAACCTTTATCCAAGGCCAGTATATTCATATCATGGTAACAACAGCCGCGCTTCTACATATTATATGCAGGACGGTTCGTTCATAAAGCTCAAGTCCCTCATGCTTTCTTATACACTTCCTCAAAAGTGGACGGATGCTATGAAGATGAGGTCGGTGAGAGTATATCTTCAGGGTGAGAATCTTGCTCTCATCAGCAAATACAGAGGATGGGACCCTGAGATATCCAACAGTACCAACCCTGCACTTATCGGTTGTGACTATTACGGAGTGCCTTCTCCAAGAATCTATAAACTCGGAGTAAACATCAGCTTCTAAAGAATTATTCGGTATGAAAAAAATATTTAACTTGATTATAATAAGCCTTGTGTGTGCTGTCGGATGCGACCTGGATATGGATCCGTCATCTGCAGTGTCTCCCGGTTCGGTGACTTCGCAGGACATCGTGTCGCTCCGCAGCGGCATGTATATCAAAGTGCAGGAGGAGCCTGGCGAGAAGGCATACATAATGTTTGACCTTTTCGGAGGTAACCTCACTACAAAGGCCAGCAAAAACTCGATTGACCTCATCAATTCACTTTCCACAGCAATGAGTGGTGATGTCCTTGACCAGTGGCAGGGATTCTACAAGGCTCTCATGCAGGTGAATAACGTGTATTCAATTGCTGAAGGCATGGGCGAGGGGGCAATGCGCAACAAGGTGTTGGGCGAGTGCCACTATTTCAGGGCATATCTCCATCTCTGTCTGGTGACAAGATTCGGTGATGTTCCGCTCATGAAGTTCAATACGGATGATCTTGTCTCAAGGACACCTGCCGCTGAAGTATGGCAGTTCATATATGATGAACTTGACCTGGCTATCGGACTTCTCGGCACTCCGGATGAGGGATGCAACTATCTTTCAAAAGATGCTGCAAAGGCGCTCAAGGCACGTGTATGTCTTTATACAGGAAAGAAGCAGGAGGCGGTTGAACTTGCAGAGAGCCTCATCGCGGATGCACGCTATGGTCTTGATGGATTTGACAAGATCTTCCGTGGCGCCAACAACAAGGAAGTCATCTTTGCATTCTCTTGTCTGAACACTGACCAGTCGAAGATCGGTATCAGTGCAATGTTCTATTCATATAACCATCCTAACTCCGGCAGCTATGTATATGCTCCAGCAGGTGATGTGATGACAATGTATGAAGACGGAGACCTTAGAAAGGAGATTTCAATCACAACTCTTGACAACCTCAACTTCATCAACAAGTATCCGAGCGGACAGAAAGGTACTGACCCCGTGGTGGTTTCAAGACTTGCGGAGATGTATCTCATCAGTGCTGAGGCTCAGGGAATATCAAAAGGTCTCAACCGTCTGAACGAACTTCGTCAGGCGCGTGGACTCAATAAGGTCATTCCTGGATCGGAGACTGAATTCATCGAGGCTGTTCTCGATGAAAGACGCAAGGAGTTCCTTTGCGAAGGCCATCGTTGGTATGACCTGGTCCGTACAGGCAAGGCCGTTGAGAAACTTGGCATTCAGGAGTATCAGACTCTTATGCCGATTCCTGCAGCAGAACGTCAGGCAAACAGGAATCTTACCCAGAATCCAGGTTATTAATCGATAACAAAGACGATAGTTATGAAAAAACATATATTGACAACAGCCATACTGGGCATCCTTGCATTTGCTGCAGTCTCTTGCAACTCGGATGAGTTCGAGAAGCCGGACTACTATCAGCAGGTGGCTTCGACAAAGCTTGGGCAGCAGATCGTAGACGGATCCTCAGACTACATCGCTCACGTGAAGAATGACGTGCAGACAAAGGTGGCTCAGGGAGTTACCCGCATCGACATGAGCTACCTCAATCAGAAAGGACATGCCATGCAGCTGTTCCTTTACAAGGTGTCTCTCGGACCTGTATCGCTTATAGCATCTACAGCCAATACATCAGAAAAGACAGACCTTCTCACCTCTATGTGCACCGAGGTCGAGAACCAGGGAAAATATACCGTGCTTGGTGCAATAAGTGGCGGTAATGCTCTGGGAAAGGGCGATGTGTTCTTTGCAACCCTCAATGATGGCAGCGCAGTATGCCTTCCTGCATCTGAATATGATTCAGTAAGTTCCAAGATTACAATGGGATATTCCGGCACCGCGCATCTCCTTCAGAACGGATATGTGCTGGGACAGACCGACAACTCGACGCTTGCACGTGCGGCTGTGGGTGTATCGGAAAACGGCAATGAAGTCTATCTTCTCGTTGTTGACGGAGGTGACTTCTTCTATTCGAACGGAATCGGCTGCAATGATCTTGCACTCCTCATGAAGGGCTGCGGGGCACATGACGCGTTGGCCATTTCATCTGGAAACAATGTGACTGCAGTATGGCGCAATATGCGTAGCGAGAACCTTTTCGACCTGCTGAACAAGCCGGCAAACAAAGGTATTGAGATGCCGATTGCGGGAGGAATCCTGATTGTTCAATAATTTAAGGACAGGTATATGAAGAATATTTTCAAGACATTCATCATGCTTGCAGCCTCCATTGTCATGGCAGGCTGTCTGAACAGCATAGACGAGACGGGGTTCGATCCGCAGACTCCGAATATATCATTCTCTGAAGAGAACCTTTCAATTGACCAGAATGGCGGTGAACTGAAGGTGATGCTCAACTCAAACCTCCCATGGCGTGTAACCTCTGATGCAGCATGGCTGACCGTTTCTGAGGAGAATGGTCTCGAGGGTAAGGAACTTGTGCTTACTGTAGCCAGAAACCGTACACGAAAGGAACGTCTAGCTACTCTGACGGCATGGATCATTGCCGATCAGCCCGTGAAGATGACTGTAACTCAGGATCCTACTCCTGCCGGGGAGTCATTCACATACTATGTGAAGGCTGACGGCGACGGTCATGCGGAAGGATTTACATGGGAAACCGCAACCACCCTTGCCAGTGCTATGGGCAAGGCTGCTGACGGTGACAAGATTTGTGTGGCAGCCGGTACTTATACCCCGATCACATTGATTCCAGGCGGTGAGACAGAGGAGGAAAGAACATTTGAGATACATAGCAACTTCACTATTGAGGGCGGTTATCCGGCAGATGCGGTTACAGGTGCTGTCGCCGATCCTGCCAACAATGAGACAATCCTTGATGGTGCAGGCAGCGCATATCATGTTGTCGTGGTTTCCGCTTCGAAAGACAATACTCCAGCTGTTCTTAAGAACGTCACGATTACGGGAGGACGTACACATACGGCAAATCAGCAGACCTATCGTCAGGCAGGTGAGAACCTTGTAGACGTCGGTCTTGCAGGCGGTATCTATATCGGTAAGGCGAACTTCGTGATGGAGAATTGCAAAGTGATCGCAAATGCCGCCGCTCTTGCAGCAGGCTGCTACATATCTCCGAATGCAGAAGTGACATTCCGTCAGTGTGTCTTCCAGAACAACTCTGCTGACAGCAACGGCGGCGGCATCTGGAATGCAGGTGGAACACTCTATATGTATGACAGCGTTGTCGCTCAGAATACTTGCGGACAGCAGGCCGCAGGATACTACTCTATCGATTCTGGCGGAACAATCACGGTTAGCCGCATCTACAATACATTGTTCCTTGAGAATGACTGTACTCAGAAGAACGAGAAGCGTTCCGGCGGTGCCCTCTATATACGTGCAGGATCTGACGCGGTATTCGTGAATTGTACAATTACAGGCAACAAGGCCGGATGGGGTGCTGCAATCTCAGGTCATGGAACCGGTCAGGAGGCAGCCAAACTGTCCAATACCACATTCTTCAACTGTACAATCACAGGCAATCATGCAAACAATGGCGGCGGTGGTCTCTTCGCCTACAATGCAGGTGCTCAGATTACTGCTTATAACTGTATCGTGTCGGGAAACACTTCGTCCGGCATAGCCGCTGAGTCGGGAGTCCTCGATGGAGTTGATGCAAATCGCGTCCTGGTTAAGAATTCAGTCCTCGGATCGTCACTTGTTGATGCTGCCGGAGGCGCAGTAGGAGGCTGGGGATTCTCTACGTCGATGATCGGAGAACTTGGCTATTATGACAACAGTATCACCAAGTGTTTTCCGCTCGTGGTAAGTGCTGATAATCCGGCCGTTGACCAGGGTCTCTCAAATGCAGACCTTCAGGAGCTTGCCGGAGGTTTCAATCCAGCAGTCGACATGGAACTTCTTCTCAGCGGTCAGAATGCCGTTCAAAGAACCAAGAAGTCAATCGGATCATATAATGCAAAATAACACTAAATCTATTATTATGAAAAAAACAATTTTTACACTTTCTCTTCTCGCTCTCGCTTTTGTGGGATGTGACAAAGAACCACAGGAGGGACCGGGAGATGTCAAAAAGTTTACGATCGTAGCTTCTACGGATGGAACCATTCTTCCAGAGTGGAAGGCTGAAGACGAGATCACAGTTGTATGCAACGACGAAATGTATACTTTCGCTGCAGACAAGGCAGGTAAGACTGCAGACTTTACAGAGCCAGAGGGACTTCTAACCGCTGATCTTATCGGCGACAGTCCTGTTGCAGCTTATGTGAACTGTACCAATATGTTCGGTTCATTCAAGATACAGGCAGATCAGAACTGGGCCAATGGCGCCAATCCTGCCCTCATCCCTGGTTATGCTTACACATTGAGTGTTCCTGTTGAAAATAAGCTTGCTCTTACATTCAAGCCGCTTGCATCCGTGCTTAGCCTTACAGTGGCTCCATACGATATCGTTGTGGAGAAGATCGTGGTGGCTCCAGCAGCTGAGGCAACGGTTTCTGAGGGAGCCCTTGCAGGAACATACACCGTGGATGCCTCTCAGGGTACAATCAAGGTTAACAACGCACTCAACGAGGTCGTTTTGAATCTTGACTCACCGGTGGACTTGAAGCAGGGTGCTTCATTCACTCTTCCACTCGGTTGGTTCACAGTAGAGGGCGGACTTACAGTTACCATGATATATGATAATGGTAAGGAGTATCCTTTCACGTTGTGGACAGAGGGTCCTGTGAAGAGTTACAATGACGAGGGCGGTCTCAAGTCAGCAAAGGTCATTTCGGAGACTCTTGAGTTTGATGCGAACTCATTCCCACGTGCATGGTATGTCAAGGCGGGTGCTACTGACGCAGAGAAGGGTCTCAACTGGGAGAAGCCGACTTCTCTTGACTATGCCCTTGCCACAGCACTGCCAGGATCGGTTCTTCATCTTGCAGCCGGTACATACAATCCTACAGTAGTGATGAAGTATATGACTGGTGAGGCTGATGCGCCTGTAGAGGCTCCTGTACAGGATGAGTTCAAGGGATATCTCGTTGACAAGAACATCACTATCATCGGCGGTTACCCTGCAGATGCGGTTACAGGTGCTGTAGCAGACCCTGCAGCCAATGCTACAATCCTTGACGGAGCAGGTAAGGCATATCACACTCTCGTTGTGGCATCTCCTAAGATTGATGGCGAAAAGGTCGTTATCGAGGGTATTACTGTAACAGGAGGTTTCAACACAGCAGAAGCTGTCGGCTTCCTTCCTTGTCTTGGAGTGAATCTCACATCGACTCATGCTGCCGGCGTCGCTCTGATCAACTCAACAGTTGAGTTGAAGAATGTCAAGGTAACCGGCAATAAGGCATCTAACAATGCCGGACTTTATACTGCTGGTTGCGATATCACTATGACTCAGTGCGTCATTGAGAATAATGAGACTACCGGTAACTCTGGTGGTGCAACATTTACAACAGACACAAAACTCGTGATGGACGGTTGCTCTATCAGAAATAACATAGCCGAGGGATTTGCCGGTGGTGCGTATTTCTATGTTCCGGCTGAGCAGGCTATGGAGGTCGAGGTGAAGAACTCTCATTTTGATAATAATACAGCAACAGGAAACTGCGGAGGTGTCTTTGTAAGGGATGACAGCGGTACAAACAAGATGAAGATTTCCTTCGTAAACTCTACATTCAACGGCAATGCCGGTGGAATGGGTGGCTGTATCCTTGTAAACAATGCCCGACTTTCATTCATCGGTTGCGAGTTCAAGGGCAACAGAAACAGCGGTAATGGTAATATGTACATGTATACCACAACTGCAGGTGGAGAGATCGAGTTGACTATGGACGGATGTGCGTATGTTGAGAATGTTCCTGCAGAGGGCGCAGCTGCAGGACTCATAGGTGGTATATACATGTATACAAACCATACATCTCATACAATCAAGGCTTACATTACAAACAGCTATTTCGCAAACAACAAGGCCAACGGCCGTGCAGCATCGATCTACATGAGAAATGCCAAGGTTGACAAGACGTATCTGTATGTAGCCAACTGTACATTTGCAAATAACTGGGCAGGTTCATTGGGCTCTGCAATCGACCTCTATGGAACAGCGGCGTATACTGTTGATGCTGATGTTGTCAGCTGTACCGCAACGGGTAATGTCAGCACTTCTGAGACCAATTTAGGCGCGTTCTGCTGCGAGACTAAGGGTACGACTATGAATATCTACAACACTGTGTCTTCAGGTAACTTGACAGGTGCCGGAGCGGCTGCCGATACAAACAACAAGGCCGGTATCATGACAATCAAGAACTCTATCATCGGAGCTGATTATTATGGTGCAGATGCTGCTGTTACGTCTGTGACCCCTGCATTTGACTATGCTACAATGCTTTCTGCATTCAATGACGGTGTTGTCGGACTCGTAGGAGACGCCTCTTCCAACCCTGCATTCGGCAACGGTATGACAGTGGCTGACCTCAAGGCTCTCGCAAACGGCAACATGACCGCAGACATTCTTGCGAAAGACCAGAAGGGTAATGACAGAACAGACTCCGGCAAGATCATCGGAGCTTATGTTAAATAATTAACATTCCATGAAGTTTTTAAAAACAATCATAGCAGTCTTTTCAATCTGTGCGGGACTATTGTCCTGCACAGAAGGAAAGATTGAAGAAAAGACATATTCAATCTTATTTCTTGAGAACCCCGTGATGGTCGGTTCTAACGGAGGTGCATCTTCATGCACTTTCGTTTCGGATGATCAGTGGAGTGCTGATGCTGTGGACAGCTGGATCACAGATGTAACAGTCACAGATGGTGAAGTGAATTTTACTGTCGAGGCGAATCCGTCAGAGGAGACCCGTAACGGAACCATCCGTTTTACTGTCATCGGTGGCGATCATACGGCTGATCTCACAATCCGTCAGATAGGAAATACCGGTAAGCTTAAAGTCGAGACGACGTCGGTGACTATGTTGACTGTGGGCGATAAGGTGGAAGTGAAGATTTCTTCGGGTGAGAACTGGACTCCTGCTTCTTCTGCGGATTGGTTGAAGGCTGTGCGTAAGAACAGTACCATGTTGGAACTTTCCGCCGCTCCTAATTATACTGGCAACGTTCTCTCTGCCGAGGTGACCGTTCAGACCGCTTCAGGCAAAGAGAAAGAAACAATCAATGTTACGCAGAAGGCCGACGATACAGAATTCGGAGGCGCTTCCACTCCTCAGGGAAGAGAGTTTGTGTATAAGTCCAAGGGCTTTGTCACAACAGTTCTGGATGAGTGCGCCTATATGGTGGGAGACCATGTGAAGGCTTTTGAGATGCAGTTCAGGAACAAGACCGGCAATACCTTCTCTCCTTATAGCATTTTCCTGTTTGAGGTGGATGTTACAAAGGATGTGACGATCCTTGCATCATGCAGTAATGATGATCCGGCAAGTATCAAAAAGACTGACAAGGAGGAAACTGTCCTTACAACCATCAGAGACCAGTTCTATGCGATGCAGAACAATCGTCCTAATCTTGAGGTGCTCTGCGGCGTGAATGGAGATTTCTGCTATGGCGGAGAGGAGAGGCTTAACCTTCTGCATGGCATCATGTATAAGGATGGTGTCTGTCTGAAGGATACTTTTGACGGAGGTGCGGCATGTACTGTCTTCGCTATGATGAAGGATGGAACAGCCAGAATAATGACTCAGTCAGAATATGCCGCTCATAAAAATGACATTCAGGAGGCCGTCGGCGGAAGGCAGATGCTGATTTCTTCAGGTGAGACCATCAGCTTTACTGACACACGGCTTGAGCCGAGAACGGCAGTCGGCGTTTCTAAGGACGGCGATAAAGTCTATCTCCTGATCGTTGATGGTAGAAGGGATTCCTACTCTATCGGTGCTGACTATGCATTGCTGGCAAAGATTTTCCACATTTACAATGTATACGATGCGATCAACCTTGACGGTGGCGGGTCATCGACTTTCCTGGTAAAGGATGCTACGGCTCCCAAGGGTTTCAGGACCAGAAATCGTCCTACAGACAATACAGGAGACAGATTGCTACCTAATGGTCTCGCAGTAGTAAGGAAAAAATGACAAGAAAATTCATTCTGATGATAATTGTGCCATTGCTGTATGTTTCAGCGATGGCACAAACTTCTGATGCCACATACTCATTTACAGAGGCCTCAGATCTTAATATAATAGGTAAGATCCACGAAGATACTCCAAACCCATATCATAGGGTGGATACTGCCCGATATCAAGGTTGGAACAAGGTGGAGAACATCCAGGTGAGATGTCCTGCCGGACTTGCCGTGCTGTTCAGGACTAATTCTTCTGCAATATCAGTCAAGACAGTATATGGCTGGACGTCAGAGTTCATCAATATGACTGCAATCTCATATAAAGGCTATGACCTTTATATCAAGCAGGATGGGGAGTGGCTTTATGCCGCCTCAGGCGTTTCAAGACCATCGCAAGAGGAGGAAAATCTGGTGCTTGCCAGCAATCTTGGTGACGGATACAAAGAGTGCATGCTCTATCTTCCGATCTATTGTGAGGTCCTGTCTGTCAAGATCGGTGTCGAGCAGGGGGCTGACATACAATATCTGGAGTCTCCTTTCAGACATAGGATCGGAATATATGGTTCAAGTTTCACACAGGGAATATGCGCGAGCCGCGCGGGAATGAGTTATCCCATGCAGATGATGCGAAACACCGGCCTTCAGTTTTTGAGTCTGGGATGCGGTGGCAATGGCAAGATGCAGCCGCACTTTGCGGAGATCCTCTGTGATGCGGACGTTGATGCTCTTGTCTTCGATACATTCTCGAATCCTTCTGCAGAGATCATTCAGGAGCGGCTTTTCCCGTTTATAGAGAAGATAAGAAGTGCCCATCCTGATATACCTCTTGTCTTTCAGCAGACCATCTACAGGGAACGACGCAACTTTGACAGCAAGTATATGAGAAGGGAGAAGGAGAAGCAGGAGACTGCTGCAAGACTGATGAAGGAGGCCTGCAGGAAGTATGAGAGTGTGTATTTCATACAGACAAATGCCACTGATCAGAAACATTCTACATCTGTGGACGGCACACATCCGAATGATTACGGATACACCCTTTGGGCGGAATCCATTGAGAAACCTCTCTTGAAAATATTGAGAAGACATGGTATTAATTAACAGAGAGGGTCACACTGTGATTGATGTGACCCTCTCTGTCAATTAATAGGCAACTATTAGATTCGGCACGCTGCGTTCGCCTTCATGGTCGAATTTCTTGTTGTCATATGGGTGGTTGATGACTCCTGTCTCTTCTGTCCAGAGAGTGGTCGAGCCGCCTCCGTCGAGGTTTATCGCCTCGGTCATGCCGAGCATGTGGCAGATGTATGCGGTCTCATAGATGCTTGCTCCGTCTGCCTGTCCGGCGAATCTTCCATCGATCACTACCATATAGATGTTGCCTTCGTCGTCGGTTCCAACCGCTGCGCGAGGGTGACGCTTGTCATAGAACTGGGCTGAAGAGTAATGTGTCCTTACCTTGCTGCCAACCCTTTGCTCCTCTTTCATTGCGCTGACATTGTCTCCGTCAGCACCATCTCCCATCAGGAGCGGAACGACGATTTCTCCGTCCATGACAAGAAGCGGTCCTGATGCCATCACAGTGTGCCAGTCGCCGCTTACAGCCTCATACTGAGTGGTATCGCTCTTTGCGATCATCATCTGCCTGCCGTCCTTGTCCTTGAATCCTACGACTCCATCCACACGGTAAGTCTCAGTCGGGTGAGTGGTTCCATACACTTCTTCTCCGATTCTGAAATATACGGAAGGAGTGCGTGGCTTCACATGGAAATATCCTGCATTCACAGCGAGTTTCGCTCCGACCTCCCTGCCGAGAATGCTCGGCTTGCCAGCCTTCTCGCCCGGTCTGTGGAGGATCTCGCTCTTGAATGCGTCTGCAGGGTATTTCACTGCGCATATGCTCTGAGTCGAGAAGAACATAGGGACCTGTGCGTACATAGCCTTGGCTCCGTTCTCAAGCTCTGTGATCTGCCAGTCCGCGGTGCAGAAAGCGAGAGAGTCTGCATCTATGTTGCTCTTCTGAGGGATGATCTTTCCTGTGAGCAGATCGCGTGCATCTGCAAGCTCCGAAGGCTCGCCATAGCACTCGAACATCATGATTCCCTTGTATCCGTTCTTCCTGATTCCGTCCCAGAGAGGCTTCCAGTCGATCTTTCCTACGCCGGGAAGCAGATGACGCTCGTCAGCGAAGTCATAATCGGAGATGTGGACGGTCTTGATCTTGCCCTTCGCTACAGCCTTAAGATAGTCCTCGTGGCTCTGGTAGAGGAGGTGGTTGGTGTCGAAGCACAGTCCCACTTCGTCATAGCCCTCGATGAGCTGCATCATTTCCTGGCCGTTCTGACCCAGGCATGTGCGTGGAAGGTTCTCGATGCAGAGTGTCGCTCCGATCTCCTTGGCAACAGGTGCAAGCTCGCCGATGGACTCGTGGCTGCACTGAAGCCTGTATGCTCTTTCGTCTGGAGCAATAGGTTCCGAACTCGGATGAAGCACGATGTTCTCTGGCTGGAACACTCCCGCCACTCTGAGCATGTCCTTCATGTAGCTGACAACATCGGCTCTCTTCGCGCTGTCCGCTAGAGAAATGTCTATCTTCTTTGAGTATGGCATATGTACCGACCATACCTTAAGTCCGGCTGAGTCGATCTCAGCCTTGAGTTTTGCAGCCCTGTCCCACACACCGGCAGTGTCCTTTCCTATCACATTGTTCATCGTGACCTCGATGTACTCGAGTCCTCCGGCACGGTTCTCTATCATTGACTCAAGACCGAATCCGGTCCACCTGCCCATTGACTTTCCGAGCGAAGGCTCTCTCTGAGAGCATCCTGTCCAGATTCCAGCCGCCATGATCATGGCGGCGAGGAGCAAAATCTTTCTTTTCATCAGGTTGTTTTTTGAAGTTTCTGCAAAAATATCAAAAATCTTTAATAAGAGTGTGTCATCCTGCCTTCCATATCATATGTCGCTATGCTGAGATGTTCGGAGTCAGCCTCGAATTCAAGACATTCTACGTTGCTGTTCACAATGATCGGGAACTCGTTTCCGCATTCTCCAGGCTTTACATATATATGCTTGTGGTGGTGCCCGCTAAGCATTACATCGATTCCTGCTTCGTTAAGTACCGGAACAAAGTTCTCGTTGATCCAGATCTGAGGATACCAGCTGTCGGGATACCTGAGGGCGGGAACGTGTATGACTGCCACCTTGTACGGCGCCTGTGCGAACTCAGGATCTTCGACCGCTTGTTTCAGCCATTCGAGCTCTTCCTGACGGAATGTGTCGTAATCGGCAGTTCCTGAATATGCCACCCCGCTGTCCGGCTTGTCCTCTCCGGCGTCCAGAACGACAAAAGCAACAGGACCCTGACGGAAAGTGAAATATGGCATTCCGCTCGGAGTGGGGCAGAAGTAACCAAACTTGTATGCATCCCTTCCACGTGTCTCATGGTTTCCTCTGCAGTAGATTGTAGGGATGCTCGAAGTCACTTCCGGTACTGCGGTGAACACGTGACGAAGCATAGTGTCGGCCTCGGTGATGTATGACATCATGTCTCCGTTCATAACCATGAAATCCATGTCGCCAAGGTTTATGCCCTTTGTCAGCGCTTCGAAGTTCTCATCCTTGCCGTGAATGTCGTTCAGCATCAGGAAGCGACACTCCTTCGCTCCTGAATCGAGTGTCGTGATCTTGGCTTCTCCCTTGAATTTCATGACCTTCTCGGGACCATAGTCAGTGCCATATGCACTGCTGTCGTCCTCGATCACCTTGCCGTAGATTCTGTATCTGTAGGTTTTCCCCGGCTCCAATCCCTTGATCGGAATGCTGTGGTATTGACCGCTTATGCGGCAGCCGTTGACAGTCTGATAGTATCTTGTCCTCTCGCATGCTTCGAAAGCCGAACCGTCATCGGGAGCGATTTCCACCCATGCGAAAGTCTTTTCTGCTGATTTCCATAGTACATTGAATCCTGTCTCAGACACATTGCAGATCCAAGGGCCATACTGGATCTTGGGATTGCGGACAGGTGAGGCGGCGGTAAGAACCGCTATCGCCAGGATAATAACGAGTCGTTTCATAATTGTGTGGTTTGTTTAGGATTTTATTGCTTCACCGGTTCGTCCAACCTGAGTTCGGGATGCTTGTGCGATGAGCGCACAAGCATGATGGCTACGGCTATGGCAATGATGCCGAGGAATATGAAGACATATTCCGCCTTGATTGCTGCAGCCACTTCCTGAGCATGGTTGCCGGCTTCGGTGATTGTCTTGGTGAATATCTTTCCTACATAGATCGGAACCGCCCACATGCCCATGTTCTGCACCCAGTAGATGAGCGAATATGCTGTTCCGAGGTTCTTCTCGGGGATGATCTTCGGAACCGACGGCCACATCGCAGACGGCACGAGCGAATATCCTATGCCCAGAAGGGCTATGGCTATGTAGGCATATGCCGGCACGCCCTGAGGGGCGAATGTGATGATGAGATGTGATATCAGGACAAGCGCGGCTCCGACTGTCATCCATGTGGTCGCTTTCCCGACCTTGTCCACAAGGGCTCCGAAAAGGGGAGTGAACAGGATGGTGAAGAACGGAATCATGGCGAGCAGCACTGTGGCGATGTCCAGATTGACTCCGAAAAGAGGCAGAAGGATCGACACACCGAACTTCTTGAACCTGATCACGCAGCAGTAGAATGTCACGCACAGGATGGCGATCATAAGGAAACGAGGATTGCTCAGCACCTTCCATATGTCGGAGAATCTGAACTTGTCTTCCTCAGCTGTCTCAACCTTGTCGGTCTCGCCGGTCTCCTTATCGAATCTTGCATCCATGGCTACGAAAACAGCCCATAGGATGGCTCCGACGGCGAGCACTGCGAGTCCGATGAGTGCGGGCCTGTTGGTTTCAGCCAGTGTGTAGAACTCGCCGAGAGCCTTCTGCTTCACGATCATCGGCGCGATGAGGATGGCAGTGGCCGTGCCGAAGCGGGCTATGGCCAGCTGGAGGCCCATGGCCAGGGCCATGTTGCGTCCCTTGAACCATTTGGCGATGGACCTGGTCACTGAAACTCCTGCTATCTCGCTTCCGAGTCCGAACAACATGCATCCTATATATGCTATGGTGAGCGAAGTCTTAGGCTCGAATCCTGCCGAGATCGCGAATGTCACCAGAGCTGCTCCGCCGACCATCATTCCGACGAAGATGGATCCCACCAGGCGCACGCCGAACTTGTCAAGCAGAGCTCCGCAGATTATGAGGCCGCCCCAGATGCACAGGAAAGAGTATCCGCTGGCATAGAAGCCGTAGTCTGCCATGTCCCAGCCCAGCTCCAGGCTTTCAGGATGCTTGAAAAGCTCCGATAGCGACGAGAACATGTCGTCGAAGAAGTACGACGCGAACATAGGAACAACAAGGCACGCCAGCACAAGCCAGCATGCCCACCTGTTGTCCCGAAGAGTTTTCTTCAGTGTTGACATTATTTCTTGATGTTAGGAAGCTCGAGACCGTATCCCTTCTTCTTGTCCTCGACCTTGAGGAAGAATGACATGATGAACGCGAGCACTCCGAATGATGCAAAGATGCACATAGGGGCGACATAGCCTCCTGTAGACTTGAGGACTACGCCGATAAGGAGCGGAACAAGGCAGAGGCCGATGTTCTGGATCCAGAAGATGAGAGAGTATGCGCTTCCGAGGATTACAGGGTCGATGATCTTCGGCACTGAAGGCCAGAGAGCTGCCGGAACAAGTGAGAATGACACTCCGAGCACAACGATGAGAAGGAGAGCGAACCACTTGTTAGGGAATACAGGAAGGAGGAACGCGAAGCTCAGGTGGCATGCGATCATGATGATCGCGCCGAGCATGAGCATTGTCGCTCCTTTACCCTTGTTGTCAAGGAATGCGCCGAGGAACGGTGTGAGCACCATGGCGAGGATAGGGAACCATCTGAAGAGGTCCGCAGCCTCGGTTGTAGTGATGTTCAGTGTTACTTCAAGGAAGTTGGTCGCATATCTCTGGAATGGGAAGATAGCCGAGTAGTAAAGCACGCAGAGAAGGGCCACGAGCCAGAACATCTTGCTGCTGAAGATCTTGCCAAGGTCGCTCACCTTGAACTCCTCGCTTGACTCTCCGCCTGCAACGATGCCCTTCTGATTGTCAAGCTTCTTGTCCATTACGGAGAACACGATGAAGTTGATCAGTCCTATGAGCAGGAGAACCACGCAGAAGAGGATAGGGGCCTCCACATTGCCGAACTTGTCGGCAAGACGAGGTGAGGCAGAAAGTACTGCGAACACGCCGAGGCGTGCGATTGCCATCTCAAGACCCATTGCCAGAGCCATTTCCTTGCCCTCAAACCATTTCGCGATCGCCTTTGAAACTGTGATTCCGGCCATTTCGCATCCGCATCCGAAGATCATGAATCCGAGCGAAGCGAGCTTTGCGCTGCCAGGCATGGCTGTCCACCATGAATTGAGCCACTCGCAGAATGCCGTCGCCTGGAACCACTCGGTGATGCCGATGTACTTGATCGTCGCTCCGACAACCATGAGTGATGTCGAGAGGATGCCGGTGAAGCGTACTCCCATCTTGTCCAGGATGATTCCGGCAAGGATGAGGAATCCGAACACATTGAGCATGTACTCAGAGGCTGCGTAGGTTCCGAATACCGAGCTGTCCCATCCTCTTGAAGACTCGATGAGAGACTGCAGAGGGGACATCACGTCCACGAACATGTAAGCGAAGAACATTGCGAGAGCAATGAGGATCAGCGCCGCCCATCTTGCGGCAAAGCTGTCATTAAGGTACTTCTTGATTGTTTCTGCCATAGTTGTATGTTTTATTCTGATCTGTCGAAATCTTTGCAAAGATAGTGTTTTTTAGTACCTTCGCAAATCCAAAGACAGCATACAGATGGAAAACACGACATACAGGATTCTTGAAAAGGTGAACTCTCCCGCAGATATAAAGGGAATGAGCCTGGACGAACTGAAGGAGCTCTGCGAGGAGATCCGTCAGTATATGATCGAATGCTGTTCGGTCAATCCCGGCCATCTCGGCTCCAGCCTCGGAGCCGTAGAGCTTGTCGTCGCTCTCCATTATGTGTATGATGCTCCTCAGGACAAGATCGTCTTCGATGTGGGCCATCAGGCATATGCCCACAAGATCATCACAGGCCGTCGCGAAGCGTTCAGGAAAAACAGGATGAAGGACGGCATCAGCGGTTTCCCGAAGCGTTCGGAAAGTGAATACGACGCATTCGGCGTCGGTCATTCGTCGACATCCATCTCGGCGGCACTCGGCTTCGCAGAGGCTGCAAAGATGCAGGGACTGCCTCAAAAGGCCATAGCCCTGATAGGCGACGGCTCCCTGACGGGCGGCCTTGCCTTCGAAGGACTCAACAATGCAGGAGCCAGCAAGGCAGACCTGCTCGTGATCCTCAATGACAACAACATATCCATTGACAGGAACATAGGAGCCCTCCATAATTATCTTCTCAAGATAACGACCGACCCGCGTTACAATGAAATGAAGAAAAAGGTCTGGGACGGCCTCGGAGAGGGAAAATTCAGGGACATGCTCCACAGAGTGGTGTCTACGACGAAGTCTCACATGGTCCGCGAAAGCGGCGGCCATCTTTTCCAGGCTATGGGCTTCAGATATTTCGGTCCTATAGACGGCAACGACCTGGGACAGCTGATAGATACGCTTCAGAAACTTAAGGATATCGGAGGTCCGCTCCTTCTGCATACGCTTACAAAGAAGGGAAAGGGATATGCCCCTGCAGAGGAGAATCAGACAGTATGGCATGCGCCCGGACAGTTCGACCCGGAGACGGGCGAGCGCATAAAGAGCGACAAGGGAGTCAGCCGTTATCAGGATGTCTTCGGCAAGGTCCTTCTTGAGCTTGCCAGGATGAACGACAAGGTTGTCGGAATCACGCCAGCCATGGCTTCGGGCTGCGGAATGAATCTTCTTGCCAAAGAACTGCCGTCACGCTTCTATGATGTCGGCATTGAGGAAGAGCACGCAGTGACGTTCTCCGCAGGCCTCGCGGCCGGAGGCATGAAGCCGTTCTGCAACATATATTCGTCGTTCTCGCAGAGAGCGTTTGACCAGATCATGCATGACGTTGCTCTTCAGAACCTGCCGGTTGTGCTTTGTCTCGACCGAGGAGGACTCGTCGGAGAGGATGGCGCGACTCATCATGGCTGCTATGACATGTCCATGTACAGGTGCATACCGGGTGCGGTGATCGCAGTTCCAAAGGATGAGCTTGAACTTAAGAATATGATGTACTCTGCGATGCTCTTGCAGTCAGGCCCATATATAATAAGGTATCCGCGAGGATATGGCGAAGGAGTTGACTGGGAGAATACCGCTTTCTCGCCGGTCGAGGCCGGCAAGGGCGAGAAGCTCTGCGACGGAGAGAAGGTGGCGGTGATTGCCGCCGGCCCGTTTGCCAACAGGGCGCTTGAGGCGGCCGCGCAGATAAAGGAGGAATATGGCTGGTCTCCTGCCATATATAATATAAGGTATATAAAACCTGTCGACCGGGATCTCCTCGCCGAGGTCGCCCGGAAATTCGACAGAGTCGTGACCGTCGAGGATGGAACAGTGCTCGGCGGACTGTATGGAGCGGTTGCAGAATATATGGCCAAGCTCGACAGACCGGTGCCGGTGACGCCTGTGGGTATTCCTGACAGATATATAGGACAGGGCACTCAGGAGGAACTTCGCCAGGAGTGCGGTCTGACAACGGAGGCCATAAAGGCGGAAATTTTGAGACAAAACGAAAAAATCTGAAAAAAAGATTGAAAAGTTTTGCAGAATTCAAAAATATGTCTACCTTTGCAATCCCTTTAGGAAACAAACCTCCGAAGAGGGAACCAAAAATAATATTGCCGATGTAGCTCAGTTGGCCAGAGCACGTGATTTGTAATCTCGGGGTCGTGGGTTCGATTCCCTCCATCGGCTCAAAAGTTCTTGAAAGAATTTTGGGAGAATACCAGAGTGGCCAAATGGGGCAGACTGTAAATCTGCTGGTTTTTACCTTCGGTGGTTCGAATCCATCTTCTCCCACTAGAAGCCCGAAAGCAAAACGATCGGGCTTTTACTTTGAAAAAGCGATTTTTTCGAAGAAGATTGCGGAAGTAGCTCAGTCGGTAGAGCATCAGCCTTCCAAGCTGAGGGTCGCGGGTTCGAACCTCGTCTTCCGCTCAAACTACGCCAGTGTAGCTCAGGGGTAGAGCGCTTCCTTGGTAAGGAAGAGGTCGTGAGTTCAA
>JAFQFD010000005.1 GCA_017415715.1 Bacteroidales bacterium
TCGCTGACGATCTCGCCGTCGAAGAGGTTTACGACTCTCTGCGCGCATGAAGCGTCTTTCTGAGAGTGAGTCACCATTACGATTGTTGTGCCTTCTTTGTTAAGTTCTGTGAGGAGGTCCATGACTTCCTTGCCGTTCCTTGAGTCGAGGTTACCTGTAGGCTCATCGGCGAGGATCAGCTTAGGGCTGGAAACGACTGCGCGGGCGATGGCCACTCTCTGCTGCTGACCGCCGGAGAGCTGCTGAGGGAAGTGCTGCGCGCGGTGGCTTATGTTCATTCTCTTGAGGATTTCGGTCACACGCTGCTTGCGCTCTGAGGAACTGATGTTGAGATAGCGGAGGGGGAGTTCCACATTCTCGAACACATTGAGCTCATCGATGAGGTTGAAACTCTGGAACACGAAGCCGATGTTGCCTTTGCGGAACTTGGTGCGGTCCTTCTCTTTCAGCTTAGCAACCTCCTGTCCGAGAAGCATGTAGCTTCCATCAGTAGGATTGTCAAGAAGTCCGAGGATGTTCAGGAGGGTAGACTTGCCGCATCCCGAAGGGCCCATGATGGCCACGAATTCACCGTCATTGATTTCGAATGAAACCTTGTTAAGAGCTGTTGTCTCGATTTCCTCTGTGCGGAAAACCTTGCTGAGGTCTGTTACTTTGATCATAGTGATTATGTTTAATTGTTATTGTTTCTGTTTATACAAATAATAGGTAATTATTGTGCCAAAGTGGTTAATTATTTGATATTCAATATATTATTCCTCCAACATGTATTCATGCAGTGTAAAGATATTTTACAGAAGTGTAAAGATCCCCGATCAGGTCGGGGATGACGTTAGGGGTGAGATCTCCCGATCAGGTCGGGGATGACGTCCAGTTATGTCATCATTGACCTTTTCCCGTCATTGCCGGCTTGACCGGCAATCTACTCATTTTTCAATGAATCTACAGGATTGCTCCTCGAGATGCGGAGGCTGTTATATATCACGCATCCGGATACCAGGAGGATGATCGCCACGTCCGCAAGGATGAAGAACCACGGTGAGAGCGCAATCTTCTCCGAGAAGTTCCTGAGCCATGCTGATGCCGCAAACCAGGCTCCCACGTTGCCGAGGATGATTGCCGGAATGCTGAGTTTCATTATCTCTGCCACATATATTCCCATTATCTCCTTGACTGTCGCTCCGTTGATCTTGCGGACAGCCATCTCCTTGCTCCTTCGCTGCGACTCGTCACGGACATATCCGATGAGTCCGAAAAGGGCGATGATGATAGAGACAAGACATCCTATGATGACCGTATTCCTCATCCTTCTTTCGCTGGAATAGGCCTCCCGCATAGAGTCTTTGTAAGACTTCACTACCACATCCTTGTTCTCTATCCTTGCCTGGATAACTTCTTCCACCTTTTGCATCATCTCCGTATTGACTTCCGACACCTTGATGGCCATGAACGGCATATGATCCTTTCCGACTTCTCCATAAAACTTGATGCTGGCACGTGTGTCCTGATTGGTCAGAGTGTTGATCCTGTAATCCTTATACACTCCGCTGATCGTTACCGCACCGATCTGGTCGTCATGTTCAGTGATATATACCTGCTTTCCTACAGCACCGTCGCTCCAGTCCCTGAACTCCATCATCTTCTCAACGAAACTCTCGCTCACAGCGATCTCTGTCGGTGACTGAGGATATCTGCCTTCTATGAAAGGAATCTCAAGCATGTCGAAGAGTCCAGCCGAGCCAGAATACTGATCGGCGATATTGAAGAGGTTTTCCTGACCATTGTCAAGCAGATATACATTGTTTCCTGATGACGAATCGAGAGGAAGAGTATAAGATACCTGGACGTCAAGCACTCCGGGAACCAGCTTGAGGTCATTCATTATTCCCTGATGAACGCTTCTGTCTGTTCCGGTAAGCACTGTCCAGAGAAGATCATCGTATTCATATCCAGGCTTATCATTCACTGCCTTGTTGTACTGTGCGGAGATCACACCCATCAATGTGAGCAGAAGCGCGCAGATTCCGGTCTGGACGAACAGGAGTCCCAGTTTCCATATCTTCTTGTTCTCCTTGTAGTTTCTGATGGCTGCTCCGGCAGGAATCTTCGAATAGAGATAGCCCGGCACAAGCGCTGCAATGAAGAATACAGCCAATATGACTACGATGACTGTCATATATGTTCCTCTTACAAGAAGTGCATCGACAGGAACCCCGACGATATCCTCTATGACAGCCTGGAGCGAAAGCACTATGGCAGCAACCACGACCAATGCCGTCGCGACATCAACAGCCGCTTCCTTGAACATGATTCCATAGATGTTTGCGCCAGCTGCTCCATAGCACTTGCGTACTCCCATCTCCTTTGATCTCTTCACCAACGCCGAAACTGACATCAGGATATAGTTCAGGAGGGAAATCATGATGAGAAGTATGGCTACGACGGTCAGTATGACCATCATATTCTTCATTCTCGCAGAAGAGATGTGTTCACCCTTCAGAGGGGCAAGGAAGAAATGAATGTCAAAACCTGAAGTCTCCGCCATCTGCTTCACCTCAGGCGGATAGTTCTTCTCCTGCATCAGTCTGATTGCGGGAGCGAGCATATCTGGGTCAGTGCCTTCTGCCAGTCTTACATATCCTCTGTAACGGTCGTTTCCGAACCAGTTCTCTGTAGATTCCTTGACGAGACTCTCCATTGAAAGAAGTACATCGTTTTTGATGGAACTGTGATGTGGAAAGTCTTTGAATACTCCTCCGATCTCAACCTTGAAGTTCGGCATTTCTTCGCTGTAGATAATCTGTCCTACTGCCTCATCTACTCCACCGAGTTTTTCTGCGAATGATTCGGACACCATTGCAACAGCAATCTTACCGAGTACCTCTTTCGGATTGCCGGCAAGAATCTCAGTATCGAAAACATCAAAGAAGCAAGTGTCTGCTGCAATGCATTCTCCTGTGATGACATTCTTCTGCTCGTCTATAAATTTGTCGCTGTTAACTAGAAATGTCCAACGAGTCGCAACCTCCACTCCCGGAACATGTTCCTTGAATCCCGGAGCAATGGCACCGGAAATCTGTGGGAAATCCCTATCCTCTCCGTGCTGGGTATATACGGTTCGTATCTGATAAATCTGCTCATAATCAGCATAGCAGGTGTCATAACTCATCTCATAGCATACCTTCGCTATCAGAATCAGACCGATGGCTACTCCCGTACCGAGAGATAACGCCTTTATTATTGTTTCCTTCAGTTTCATAAATCATGGTTTTAGATCCCCGATCAAGTCGGGGATGACGTCAGGGGTTAGATCTCCCAATCAGGTCGGGGATGACGTCAGGGGTTAGATCTCCCGATCAGGTCGGGGATGATGTGGGCGTCATTGCCGGCTTGACCGGCAATCTTGTTAAAAGACCAGCACTTCATTATCCCCGAAGTTATCATAGCCCGAAGTTATCACTTTTTCTCCGGCTTCCAATCCTTCAAGCACCTCATAGAACTGAGGATTCTGACGGCCGATGCGGATTTCACGCTTCACTGCCTTTCCTCCCTCAGGTGGCACGACATATATCCACTTTCCTCCGGTCTTCTGGTAGAATGTGCCTCGAGGGATAAGGACTGCGCTTTCCGGCTGGCCGAGTTGGAGATTCAGGTAGTATGTCTGACCAGTGCGGATATTGACAGGCTGCTCTCCGCTGAACTTGAAGTCAGCCTGGAACTTGCCTCCGCGCACCTCCGGATAAACCTTACGGATGACAGCATCGAAAGTCTCGTTCTGACGTTCGAATGTGGCTGTCAACCCGGCGCTGACCCTGTCGATATAATGCTCGTCAATCTGAGCTTCAATCTTATAGCTGCCGACCGCATTGATCTGGCCGATCTTCATTCCGCTTCCGACAGACTCTCCGAGACCGACTTCGATCAGTCCGAGCTCTCCGTCGATCGGCGCCTTCACGTCAAGATTCGCCTTTCTGTTGCGGATCCGCTGCATGTTTATCTTCATATTCTTAAGGCTTTCCTCCATCTGCCTGATCTGCACCTCTCTGTACATGCTGTCCTGCTCTGCTCTGGCTATAGTGACCTCCAGCTTCTTGCAAAACAGTGTATAGTCCTCTTCTGAACGCAGATATTCCTCCTTGCCGATCAGTCCGTCGTCGAAAAGACGCTTCTGCGACTCCAGTGCGCGACCTTTTCTCTTTACTTCAGTCTCAAGTTCCAGAATGTTCAGGCTGAGCTGCATCTTCTCTTGCTCCATCTGTATCATGGTGTTTCGCAGGGCATTCTCCTTCTCTGCAAGATTCGCCTCTGAATTGAGAATCTCCAGATCCAGGTCATCATTGCTCAGGCGGATAATGACATCGCCGGCCTTTACCTGCGTGCCTTCCTCAATGACGATTTCTTCAACGATGCCGGCCTCGCGCGGGCTCAGCTGAATAGTGGTCATAGGGTGAACCTGACCGCTGATGCGTATATAGTCATTGAATTCGCCGGCGCGTACCTCGCTTATCGAAAGTGTTTCTTGATTGACACGAAGTGTACTTGAATCATCCCGAAATATGAGCCACAGGATGAATATGGCCATGAATCCTCCAAACCAATAGGGGAGAGCCTTCCTGGTGAATGCCAGGGCTATGCCTTTTTTCTTTTCTAATACTTTGTCCATTGTTTTCTTATTGGGATCCCCGGTCAAGCCGGGGATGACGTTAAACTGGGGGGGGCGTTATAATATCATTTCATTTACATCGATTTCAAGGTCGTTTCCTTTTATGAAGTCATACAAGGTATGCTGACGGAGACTGTAATAGAATGTCCAGAAGTTGCTGACGTCGCTGATGTATTGTCGCATCGCACTGTCGTTTTCGGTCTGGGCCATGTTCAGGTCGGTCACAGTGGCGTTTCCCTCACGGAAGCGGTGCATGGTGAGTTCGTACCTCTCCGAAGCGACCTTCATGGCCTTCTCAGACACAAGACACTGCTGTCTCTGATTATTGAACTGGCTTACAGCGGTGAACATCTGCCTTCTGAAGTCATTCTCATACTGACGCACCTGAGCCTTCACGACCTCCTGGGCAGCCTTCGCCTTCTGGACCTTTCCCTTGCCGAGGCCCCAATCGAAGATCGGTATGCTGAAGGTAATGCCGACAGTTTCCTGGTCGAGGAGGTTCTTGTATGCCTGAGGGAGTGTCGGACCGGTCTGCGAGAGACCAAAGCGGGCATTAAGTGTGAACGAGTAGCCTCTCGATGCTTTTGCTTGTTCCACATTCGATTCAGCATAAAGCAGATTCAGTTCGTTATTGAGACTGAAACTTGAATTCTCCATGGACTTCTCCATCACGAGGTCATAATCCATCTGGATGTCCGGCAGATATGTGCTTATGTCCGGCATGATCTCGAATGACTCATCATAACCGAGGAGGGAATTGAGCACCATCTGAGCCTCACGCACCTGCACCGCTGTTTCATTTATGGCGATGCTGTCGTTGAGCATGCGAAGTTCAAGTTGCAGGTACTCAGCCTTGGTCACGCTGCCCAGCTGCAGCCTTTCCTTGGCGATCCTGAGCATGTTCCCGGAATTCTCATAGTTGCTCTGGCTGATGTCGTTGTTCATCTTGGCAAGAAGCAGGTTATGATAGGCATACACTACATTGATAGTAATGCCTTCCATGGTTTCCAGATAATCCCTCTTGCCCTTTTCGTATGCCTTCGGCTCGATCTTCTTGTCCCATTTGAACTGGTTGTAGTTGAAGAGCGGCTGGTAATATTCAACGGTGATCGGTCTAGAATACCAGGCATGGCCCTTGTTGCCGTTGAACTGGTCTACACGGCTGAGATCTGAGAGTACTGTAAGCACACCGCCTGTGAAAGTTATGTTCTGCTTCATCTTCAGTCCAAGCCTGTTCTGAAGGTAGTTGGAACTGACATAGTTCAACGAGCCGTCCTCAGGACTCTGAAGCAGGGAGAGGGAACGGTCAAACTGCATGACGTCGCCTTCAAAATACAACGAAGGGAGTCTGCTTGCCTTATAGGACCTGTATGCCCAGTAAGTTGAAATGAACGCCTGGCGGGCCTCCAGAGCTTCCACTGAATTGTGCCTTGCCGTATGTATAGCGTCTTCAAGGGTCATGATTTCCTGGCCATACGATAGCGCAGCGCATCCAAGCGCGGCAGCAAGACATGTGATTTTTCTGATGATATTCATATTATATAATTGTCATTTTCATACGTGCCAAGATGTAACATCAGGTATGCCAGGATGCGCAACACTTTATGATTCAACACATTACACTAAATAGTAAATATTGCTTATTGTAAAGAATATTTACACTTGTCCTAAATATCTTTACACTTCAGGATGAAATTTATCGGATTTGACCGTAACGAAATCAAAATGCAAAGAATAATATACCTGTGCCACAGTCTGGCAACCTGAATGATTTACTTTGCATCGTGAAAAAAGATAAGGTTATGGAAGAAATGGTTAGAAAAGAGAGCAGGACAATACTTTCTTCAATGGAAGATATTGTAGTGAAGGCAAAGGATAAAGGCCTGGAAGATGAGTTCTATGCCGAGGCAGCAGAGAGCCTCTCTTATATTTCCGAAACACTCGGTATGTCAAGAGATGAGGCAATGATGCTTGCTCTGTTCTTCGAGCAGAGTTCTGCATCGAGGATATGGATCAGCAATATCGCAGAGATGATCCATACATCAAACATCCGCATCATCGCCATGATGAACATTGCGGACTCCCTTGTGAAGAAGGGTTACCTCAGGTGCAACTCAAGGAACAGGGACGAGAAGTGGTATACAGTGCCACACGAAATCATAGACTGCGTGAGACAGAATATTGCATTCACCCCCAAGCCGCTTGAGAACATGACTTTTGATGATTTCTTCGACAAGCTTGGAGAGCTTCTTGATGAAGATGACGAAATGCCTTTATTTATAAGGTATGAAGCGGTCAACGAACTCGTAGAGGCCAACATGCACCTTCCTTACTGCAAGGTCATCAAGTCATACGACCTCGGCAGAAATGAGAGAATGCTCGTGCATATCTTCGCCCACAGACTGATTAACGAGGATGACGACATCATAGGTACTCATAACTGGGAGGATATCATAGGCTCCAAAAGAGTAGTCAGACGCCTGCTTAACAGTTTCAAGAGCGGAGAATCAGATCTTATAAAGAAAGGAATCTTCGAGCCGAAGAAGGAGGAGGGAGTCCGTGACCCGAACTATTACCACCTGACAAATCAGGCAAAAGAGGAGATGTTCCCAGGTATGGACCTGGTAGAAAAGGTCGCAAAGCAGGAGAAGGACCTTACTCCGTACACAACATTCGCTGCCAAGCACCTGTATTATGCTCCTCACATCCAGTCGCAGATAGACCGTCTGTGCGACCTGCTTCAGCCGGAGCAGTTCAAGATGGTGACTGAGCGTCTCAGCGAAAACGGAATGAGAAAGGGCTTTGCAGTCTTGTTCCACGGTTCGCCGGGAACCGGTAAGACCGAGACTGTCAACCAGCTGGCAAGGATCACAGGACGCGATGTCATGATGGTGGATGTGACCAAGATCAAGAGCTGCTGGGTGGGCGAGAGCGAGCAGAACATCAAGGCCCTGTTTGACAGATATCGCGCATACGTCAAGGAAAAGGAAGTAGCCCCTATCCTCCTTTTCAACGAAGCGGATGCTGTGCTGGGCATCCGTCAGGAAGGCGCACAGAGAGCAGTGGACAAGATGGAGAACTCCATCCAGAACATCATCCTTCAGGAAATGGAGACCTTGGAGGGAATCATGATCGCGACAACCAACCTGACCGTCAATCTTGACAAGGCATTCGAGCGAAGATTCATCTACAAGATCGAGTTTGAACGTCCTACAGTCGATGCCAAGATGCACATATGGAAGTCAATGATCCCATCATTATCTGACGAGGAGGCTACGTCATTGGCAAAAGAGTTCGACCTCAGCGGAGGCCAGATCGAGAACATAGCCCGCAAGAGGACAGTGGAGCTTATCCTCAGCGGATGCGAGCCGACATATGAGCAGATCAGGGAATACTGCATCAGCGAAACCATAGATTCAAGACAGACAAGAAGCAGAATCGGATTCTGATACACGCATATCCGGGAAAATGTCTAACTTTGTACAAAATTTACCGAATATGAAGATTGCAGTACCTACAAGAGACGGACGCGTTGATGACCACTTCGGCCACTGCGCATACTATACGATTTTCGACGTGATCGACGGAAATATTACTGGATCCAGCAAATTGGCATCACCGGAAGGCTGCGGATGCAAAAGCGGCATCGCTCCGGTCCTCAGACAGCTGGGAGTCACTGTAATGCTGGCCGGCAACATGGGACAAGGCGCCAAGAATGTACTTGAAGCTCAGCGCATTGAGGTGATCAGAGGCTGCAGCGGTGATGTCGAGGATCTGGCCAGATCATATCTGGCAGGACTTGTCAAAGACAATGGGGAAGTGTGCGATCATCACGATTGTCACTAAAAACAGAAGAGCCGCTACCATTTTTTGTGCAGCGGCTCTTTTTGTTTTAATTATTCTGAAGATACTCCTTGAAGAAACGTCCCTGGGTTGTCGGTGTGAATGTCTCCCAGTCCTCTATCAGCGTTGGTGACCAGTCAACATCAAAGCACCACACGGTGAACGAAATGCCTTTCTTCTCAAAGTACCTGGTGATATGCTCGCCATATACATCTGTAGATATCACAGGTATGTGGGCACTTTTTTCGTTTTCAAGGCAGAATCCGATCTCAGTGCAGATCACCGGATATTTATCAGCAACGAAGCCGAAGTCAGCTTCCCACTGTTCCTCCCAAGGCTGTTCGCGCTTCATCGGATATGGATGTGACACATATGCGACATTCGGGCGATCGATCGGAGCCGTAGCAACCGGAGTCAGATCATACGCCCAGTTGAAGCCTGCGCAGAGGCAGACAGCAGCAGGATTGTAAACGCGTATGGTGTCAATTATCTGCTCCTGTATGCCTTTCCACTCTTCCCATGTGCATTCTCCGGTGTCAGGAGCTGTCACAGTCGGTTCGTTAAATACTTCATACAATGCAACAGTCGGCTCATCCTTATACCTCTGAGCCACCGTACGCCAGAACTTGAAGGTTTCATCAATGTCTGTATTGTACATAGGGTTTGTAAACTTTGCATCCTTGAGGTTACCTATCGAATGCCAGTCCATGATGACATACATGCCATGTTTCTTCGCCCATTCGATTCCTTGGTCCATGGCCTCGAAAGCGGCATCCCAGCCCATTCTGTTGATGTTTGCAGGATGTACCGCAAAGCGTACAACGTTTGCTCCCCAGTCAGCTGCTTCGGCAAAATACCTTTCTGTCCACTGACCTTCAGCAACAAGTTTGACTGGATCCGAGAAGCACAGGCCTCTGAAGACAAGTTCATTTCCTTGAGGGTCAATGAACTTGTTTCCTTCAACCTTCACCCATGCGCTTTCCTGCTGTGAGGCGCATGCTGTCATGACAATGGCAACGAATGCCATAAGAAGAGTCTTTTTCATAGTAGTCTTGGTTATTTAGCGAATGATATATGTAGTCTCAGGCTGTGCTGTGCCCTTGAGGACGCCTGCCTCGACTGTGAATGCAGTGCCATATACTTCATCCTTGTACTCACCGTCAGGAAGTGCAGTAGGAAGTTCTACAGGATTTGCCTCAAGAGCGAAATTGATGACAGCTGCACCCTTGTCGCCACGATTGACAACGATTACTTCACCATCCTCTGAAATCCTTACGTCCTCAAGCTGACCGGCCATCGCATGGCGGAACTTGTTCACTGCCACAACCTCAGGGTGGAAGAATTCGTCATTTCCACGCGCTCCAAGGAGGTTGTCACCGAAGTAATTCTCGCGTGTCGAGTTCATAGGACGGCTGTAGAAGAGCGGGGTGCCGTTCTGGCGGGCAGTAAGGAACACCCATCCTGTGCGGATCTGAGCATCGGTAAGGCCTGCGCTCTCATTTGCATTGCAATATGTGTCATGGCTCTCCACCCATGTTGTAAGGTATTCCGGAGCAGCCCTGTGATACCATGAAAGCAAGTCATGGTCCTTTGCGCTTCTCTTCCAGAGAACCTCGCGGAGGACATGTCCATAGCTTGAAGCTGTCTGGCCGAAGTAGCCTGCATACTCTTCCTCGGGAACGTTTCTGTCCTGAAGAACCTCGCCATATACGAAGAGGCTGTCATATGGAATGCAGAGTGACACTCCAAGCACTTCCTTGCGGCCTGTAGCCACATCCCAGAAGTCGTTTTCTGTAACACCTGCCTCTGTATCGAGAGGGTCTGAATGTACGCCGATATGCTTTGCTGTGTCATAACGGAAACCACGAACACCCATCTCAATGAGCTTGTTTACAAACTGCATGTAATATTTCTGGAAGAGGGGATTCTCAGTGTTTACATCAGGAAGTCCGCCAACACCCTGGAGGGTGCACTCGGTGCGGTCGTTATAGTCTCCGATGCCCTGAAGTCCTTTGCTGTGGAACATCTTCTCACGTCCGCCAACAGCCTCATAGAACTCATCAGTGACAAGGTCGATGTTGAAAGCTGTATGGTTCGGAAGAACATCCACGAGGACTCTGATATCGTATTTCTTTGCAGAGTCAAGCATCGCCTTCATCTCTTCTTCCGTTCCTACGATATTGTTTCCTACTGTCCAATCGGTAGGCTGATAATAATGATACCAGTTTCCCTCCTTCTCGTCGAGGATCTTGATGTTTCCGCCTTCAGGGCTGAAGCATGCATTGACAGGAGAAGTCTGCAGCATGGTGAAGCCGGCATCGGCGATCTGCTTCATGTTCTCTGCGATAGTAGGGAAGTTCCAGCTCCATACATGGAGGATAGTCTCGGTATTGGTGCTGTTGGGATCATGTGTCATTCGGTCTACCTGACCGTCGTTCTGCGATGCACAGGCAACAAGTCCCAGGCCCGCAATGATGGAAAGAATTCTTTTCATTTTTATATTAGTATGAATTAATTGTGCTAATATACTATATTTTTCCGTAACTTTGTTAAAACCGTTCAAGTCAAAGATATGACAGAAAAAGAAATGATGCTGGCGGGGCTGACATATTCAGCCGTCGACAAGGAACTGCTTGAAGAGCTGAATGCAGTCAAGGAGATAATCCATGACTACAATTCGCTGCGTCCTTCAGAAACACAGAAAAGACTGGAAATCCTCAAGGGTCTGCTGGGACACATCGAAGATGATGAAGTCATTATCAATCAGCCGTTTTACTGTGATTATGGAAAGCAGATCAGCGTAGGCAGACGCTTCTTCGCCAACTTCAACCTCACGATTCTGGACGAGGCTCCGGTCACAATAGGAGATGACTGCTTCATAGGGCCGAACGTGAGCATATATACAGCATGCCACAGCACTGATCCGATAGAAAGAAACACTCGTGAAGAGTGGGCTGAGCCGGTCACCATCGGAGATAATGTATGGATCGGAGGAAGCGTGACAATACTGCCTGGTGTGACGATAGGGGACAATGTAACCATCGGAGCCGGCTCGGTAGTGACAAAGGACATTCCAAGTGACACGGTTGCGGTAGGCAACCCTTGCAAAGTAATAAAACATATAGACAGATAAGACTATGAAGACACTTAAATTCATTTTTGCCGCAGCCGCACTTACAATGCTGCTTTCATTCACTGCGCCATTGTCAAAGAAGATGGGCAACCATGTCGCAAAAGTGGAGCGAGAATGTGCAGAATGGACAAAGAGCGACTGGGATAAGTCACGTGAAACATTCAACAGCTACATAGATGAGTTCGAAAAGAACTACGCCACCTACAGCAGCGAAGAAAAGGATGCCATCTACAAAAGCATCGGTAAATACAAGGCTCTGCTGCTCAAGCATAAGATTAACAAGGCTGAAGGCGCACTGAAGGAATTCGGAGAGCGCGTCCCGTCGCTTGTAGAAGGATTCATGAGTGCTTTCGAATAATATACAGTCAATATGTACCAGTTCCAGTGCGATTATAACGAAGGAGCGCACCCTCAAATCATGGAGAGACTCCTCGAAACAAATCTCGAGCAGACCGTAGGATACGGCGAAGACCATTATTGCGCAGCAGCGCGTGAAGCCATCCGCAAAGTCATCGGCAGAAATGATGCTGACGTGCATTTCCTGACCGGAGGCACGCAGGCAAACGCGACAGTTATATCATCAATCCTCCGTCCGCATCAGGGCGTATTATGCGCTTCGACAGGACACATAAATGTCCATGAGACAGGCGCAATAGAACATGGAGGCCATAAGGTCCTCGCAATCGAAGCAGAAAACGGGCTTCTTGGCGCAGAGCAGATACGGAAAGCAATCGAACTGCATTATGCAGAAGACGGTCCGGAGCACACCGTGCAGCCGGGAATGGTATACATTTCTTTTTCTTCGGAACTGGGCACTATATACACTCTCAAACAGTTGAATGCAATCAGCTCTGTTTGCAAAGAGTATGGACTTCCACTGTTCATTGACGGCGCCAGAATGGGGTATGGACTGGCATCAGAAGGATGCGACGTGACAGTTCAGGACATTGCTCAGATCGCTGATGTCTTCTATCTCGGCGGCACCAAGCAGGGTGCGCTGTTCGGCGAGGCTGTCGTCATAACGAACGACTCATTGAAAAAGGACTTCCGATACTTCATCAAGCAGAATGGGGGAATGCTTGCCAAGGGTCGTCTTCTCGGCATACAGTTCCTCACCCTTTTTGAAGACGACCTATACTTAAAGGTTTCCGAGCACGCCATAAGGCAGGCTCTCAGAATCAGAGATGCATTCATGGCAAAGGGATTCGAAATGCTTGTGCAAAGCCCTTCAAATCAGCAGTTTCCGATCCTTGACAACGAAACCATGAACCGACTCTCTGAGAACTTCCTGTTCTCGGTATGGCAAAAGATCGACGACACTCATACCGCTGTCCGCTTCTGCACAAGCTGGGCTACAACAGACGAGGCCGTCGATGCTCTGATTACAGCAATTTAAACAATCTCTGTCTTCCAGAGCCCGTGAATGTTGCAGTATTCATAGACTGCGACAGGCTTTGACGGGCATGTGCATACCACAGCTTCCGGAACATCTTTAAGATCGATGCGGATGCCTCCGTTCTCGAGTTCCACATAGATGAATACTATGTGGTGCTCGGGCGTCATAGGGTGGGGAACACTTCCGACATCTATTCTGATCTTGCAGTCATCAATGCCGGTAACCACCGGCAGATGCTTCTCGCTGCCAGCATCTTCTGTTGCAGGGACCATTTCCTGCATCTTTTCTCCACAGCATACAACAGGTACCTTCGAATCGTAGAACTTCACGATCACGTTGCCGCAATGGCGGCATTTGTAGAATTTCGTTGCCATAACAATATGTATTATAAGGACCGAACTCCGGTCATCCAAGGGAAATTACAAAAAACTTACCTTCAAGCGCATCATTTTTAAATATTTTTATTTTTATTGAGAAAAAATACCTAAATTTGTTGATTGGAGTAAAATACATAGAATTGTTATGAAGAAGTTCACATTACCAAAGGACGGAGGCCTCATCGAGGCCGGATTGCCAAACGGCATCAAGCATACTTTCGAAAGGATTCCGGCTCACATCTTTGAAGACGAAGAAGCAGCAAGCGAGCGTCTGGCAGAGAAGATCGTAGAGTCGATCAAGGCAAACAACGGAGTATTCAGGCTCGGACTTACAACCGGTTCGTCTCCACTTTCTCTCTACAAAGCTCTTGTAGCAAGATACAAGGCAGGTGAAGTTTCCTTCAAGGATGTACATATCTACAGTATTGACGAATACTATCCTGCACCGGCAGACGACCACAGCCGCAACAGACGTCTCTATGCGGAACTCGTGGCTCAGGTGGACATCAGACCTGAAAACGTACACGTACCTAAACTGACTGAACTTCATGACAGCACATTTGTAACAGAGTTCTGCGCTAAGTATGACGAGATGGCGTCAGGACTCGACCTCCTCATCATGGGAACGGGAGAAAAAGGAGAGATCGGCTTCAATGAATTCGCCGCATCCGAGAACAGCCACACAAGGACAGTGCTTCTTCCATACGGCTCAAGAAAGAGACAGGCAAAGAACTTCGCCGGCAACCTTGCCGAGACTCCGGACAAGGCTATCGCCATGGGTATCTCCACAATGATGAGCGCCAAGAAGATCCACCTCATCGCATGGGGAGAGGACAAGGCCCAGGTGGTAAAGAAGATTGTGGAGGACAAGATGGACCCTTCATGCCCTGCATCGCTTCTTCAGAGACATGATCACATCACATTCTATGTTGACGAAAACTCAGCATCACTCCTGACCAGAAACGTAGCACCTTGGCTCGTAGGTCCTTGTGAGTGGACACCTAAATTCATACGTAAGGCTGTCGTATGGCTCTGCGAGCAGGTACACAAGCCGATTCTCAAGCTTACACAGAAAGACTATCTCGCTCACGGTCTTGGCGAGCTCCTCGAGCAGCATGGACAATACAGCGATATCAACATCAGAGTATTCAACGACCTTCAGCACACCATTTCAGGATGGCCGGGAGGAAAGCCGAATGCTGACGACAGCACAAGGCCGGTTCCTTCAAATCCTTTCCCTAAGAGGGTAGTGATCTTCTCACCGCATCCTGACGATGACGTCATCTCAATGGGAGGTACATTCATCCGTCTTACAGAGCAGGGACACGACGTTCACGTTGCATATGAGACATCGGGAAACGTTGCAGTTCACGACGACGTGGTTCTCCAGCACATGGACACCGCACGCGAGCTCGGCTTCGGTGACAGATTCGACGAAGTGAAGGAAATCATAGCATCCAAGAAGCCTGGCCAGCCTGAGCCAAGGGCGCTTCTCAACCTCAAGGGCGCAATCCGCCGCGCAGAGGCAAAGAGCGCAGTCCGCTCGTTCGGTCTCAACGACCAGACCAACTGCCACTTCCTTAACCTTCCTTTCTATGAGACAGGAGGCATCAAGAAGGGCGAGCGCACACAGGCCGACATCGACATCATAATCAAGCTTCTCCAGGAAGTGCAGCCACACCAGATCTACCTTGCAGGAGACCTTGCTGACCCGCACGGAACACACCGCGTATGTACAGAGGCTGTTCTTGAGGCTATCAACCAGCTTCAGGGCGAGGCATGGCTCAAGGAATGCCATGTATGGCTCTACAGAGGTGCATGGATGGAGTGGGAGCTCGGAAAGGTAGACATGGCCGTTCCGCTCAGTCCGGACGAAGTGATCAAGAAACGTCACGCCATCTATCGCCACCTCTCACAGAAGGATATCGTTCCGTTCCCTGGCGAGGATCCTCGCGAGTTCTGGCAGAGGGCAGAGGAGAGGACAGAGAACACAGCACGTCTGTACAACGAGCTCGGAATGGCCGAGTACCAGGCGATCGAAGTATTTGTGAAACTATTTTAACATCAGCAATAAATGAGACTCATCATCAACCAGGACAGCGCCAAGGGCTCACTCTGGGCGGCGCGTTACATCGTTTCAAGAATCAAGGCAAAGGCCGCAGTAACCGACAAGCCTTTCGTGCTCGGACTTCCGACCGGAGGCACACCGATAGCAACATATCAGGAGCTTATCCGCATGTACAAGGCAGGAGAGGTGTCGTTCAAGAATGTCATCACATTCAACATGGACGAGTATGTAGGCCTTCCTGAGGAACATCCTGAGAGCTACCACTCATTTATGGCAAGAAACTTCTTCGACCATGTAGACGTGCCGAAGGAGAACATCAACATCCTTAACGGAAACGCAGAAGATCTCGCTGCAGAATGCGCAGCATACGAGGCGAAGATCGTCGCTGCCGGTGGCATCGACCTCTTCATGGGCGGTGTTGGCGAGGACGGTCATCTTGCTTTCAACGAGCCATTCTCATCACTCGTTTCACGCACAAGAGTCAAGAGCCTCACATACGACACAATTCTCGTGAACTCACGTTTCTTCGACGGTGACATCAGCAAGGTACCTACGACAGCCCTCACAGTAGGCGTAGGCACAGTTATGGACGCAAAGGAAGTGCTTGTGCTTGCATTCGGACACAAGAAGGCGACGGCTCTCAAGAATGCAATCGAAGGAGCATATTCGCACTCTTGCACACTTTCAGCACTTCAGGCGCATCCGCACGGAATCATCGTTGCGGACGAGCTTGCAGTAGGTGAGCTTAAAGTCAACACTTACAGATACTTCAAAGATATCGAAAAGAACAATCTTTAATCTAATCTAATCTTATACTTATATGGAAACAGGCTACATGCAAGTTGTCAACAGCTGGCTCGAAGGTAACTTCGACGAAGCTACAAAGGCACAGATCCGCGAACTTCAGCAGAACGACCCTGTCGGACTTGAAGACGCATTCTACAGAAACCTCGAGTTCGGTACAGGCGGACTGAGAGGTATCATGGGTGTAGGTACAAACAGAATGAACAAGTACACTGTGGGTATGGCGACACAGGGTCTTGCCAACTACATGAAGGCAAACCTTGAGGGCCCTCTCAGCGTATGCATCTCGTTCGACAGCCGCAATAATAGCCCTGAGTTCGCTCAGATCACAGCTAACGTGCTTGCTGCTAACGGTATCCATGTGTACATCTTCGACAAGCTTCACCCTATTGCCCTCATGAGCTACTCAGTGAGGACAAAGAAGGCGAATGCCGGTATCATGATCACTGCATCACACAACCCTAAGGAGTACAACGGTTACAAGGTATTCTGGTCAGACGGAGCACAGGTAACTTCTCCAGTAGACAAGGACATCGTTGCTGAGGTTGCAAAGATCACAGACCCTTCAATGGTGAAGTTCGAGCCAGGTGCAGATGCAGCTCCTATCGAGGTGATGGGCCACGAGATGGATGAGGCTTACCTCAATTCAGTAATGACCCTCATGCTCTCTCCTGAGGCTGTTGCCGCCCACAAGGACATCAAGATCGTATACACTCCTATCCACGGTTCTGGTGTGGAGATCGTTCCGGAGTTCCTCCAGAAGCTTGGCTTCGAGAATATCTATCACGTTCCAGAGCAGGACATTGTAGACGGAAACTTCCCAACAGTAATGTCTCCGAACCCTGAGGAGCCTTCAGCTCTTGCAATGGCAGTTGCGGTTGCAGACCGCGAGGGTGCTGACCTCGTCATGGCGACAGACCCTGATGCTGACCGCATCGGTATCGCAGTCCGCGACAACGAGGGCAAGATGGTTCTTCTCAACGGTAACCAGACAGCTTCAATCCTTACATATTATATCCTCCGCCGCTGGTCAGAGCTCGGAAAGCTCGACGGCAAGCAGTACATCGTGAAGACTATCGTCACAACTGAGTTGCTCCGCGCTATTGCCGAGAAGTATGGTGTGAAGGTTTACAATGTGCTCACAGGCTTCAAGTGGATCGCTGACATCGTGAAGAAGAACGAGGGTGAGACTACATTCGTATGCGGTGGCGAGGAGAGCTACGGATTCAACGTGGGCGAGTTCGTCCGCGACAAGGACGCTCCTATCTCATGCGCATTCGTTGCAGAGTGTGCAGCTTGGGCGGCAGCGCAGGGCAAGACCCTCTACCAGCTCCTTCAGGACATCTATGCTGAGTTCGGCTATTACAAGGAGTCTCTCATCTCAGTAACCAAGAAGGGCAAGGCAGGTCTCGAGGAGATCGCTCAGATGATGGTTGACTATCGTCAGAACCCACCTAAAGAGCTCGCCGGTTCACCTGTAATCAAGGTCATTGACTACACCAAGCCAGAAGAGACTGGTCTTCCTTCTTCTAACGTTCTCCAGTTCTACAATGAGGCTGGTGATGTCGTTACAGTCCGTCCTTCAGGTACCGAGCCTAAGATCAAGTTCTACTTCGGCATCAAGGGTGCTGACGCAGATGCAAAGAACGAGGTTCTCAGAGCACAGTTCAGCAAATAATTTTCATATTAAATATCAGCAAAAAGGGCAGCTCAGGCTGCTCTTTTTGTGTTTGTTTAAAACTATGTTGATAACTATAATCCGTTTGGGATTTTGATGAGTGAATTATTGCATATCTTCGCATCTCTATACATAAGACTATAACCAAATACTATGAGCAGCGCAGAAATCACCATCATCAAGAGAGACGGAAAAAGAAAGGCGTTTTCCGTTGAGAAGATCAAGAATGCAATCAGGAAGGCGTTCCTTTCTGTTGGAGCATTTGCTACAGAAGAAGACCTCGTGAACATCCTGTCACATGTACGCATCACAGAAGGCATGCACGTGGAGGAAATCCAGAACCAGGTAGAGATCGGACTTATGGCTGAGCAGTATTTCACTGTCGCCAAGTCTTTCATGCTCTATCGTCAGAGACATAGCGAGGACCGTGAGGTTCGCGACCATCTTGACTTCCTCATCCAGTATTGCCAGGCAGAGAATGCAGCGACCGGCAGCAAGTATGACGCAAATGCCAACATCGAGAAGAAGAACCTTGCGACTCTCATCGGTGAGCTTCCAAAGAAGAACTTCATCAGACTCAACCGCCGCATTCTTACTGACAGACTCAAGAAGATGTACGGCAAGGAATTGTCTGACAAGTACATAAGACTGCTCAAGAACCATCATATATACAAGAATGATGAGACCTCTCTGGCGAACTACTGCGCCAGCATCACCATGTACCCTTGGCTGCTCGAGGGCACGAAGCCTATAGGTGGAAACTCTATAGGCCCGACTAACCTCAAGTCATTCTGCGGAGGATTCATCAACCTCGTGTTCATGGTTTCCAGCATGCTCAGCGGTGCCTGCGCTACGCCGGAGTTCCTCATGTATATGAACTATTTCATAGGCAAGGAATATGGTCTTGACTACTACAAGAATCCAGACAGGCAGGCAGACATGTCTGTAAAGAAGCGTACTATCGACAAGATCATCACAGACTGTTTCGAGCAGATCGTATACTCGATCAACCAGCCTACAGGAGCAAGAAACTTCCAGGCAGTGTTCTGGAACATATCATACTATGACAAGAACTACTTCGAGAGCATCTTCGGAGAATTCCGTTTCCCTGATGGTTCAAAGCCAGACTGGGAAGGTCTCTCATGGCTCCAGAAGAGATTCATGAAGTGGTTCAATGCCGAGAGGCTCAAGACTCCTCTCACATTCCCTGTAGAGACAATGGCTCTCCTTACTGAGAATAACGAAGTCAAGGACAAGGAGTGGGGAGACTTCACTGCAGAGATGTATTCTGAAGGCCATTCATTCTTCACCTACATGAGCGACAACGCAGACTCGCTCGCTTCATGCTGCCGTCTGCGCAACGAGATCCAGGATAACGGATTCAGCTACACACTCGGAGCCGGCGGAGTATCTACTGGATCAAAGAGCGTGCTCACCATCAACCTTAACCGCTGCATCCAGTATGCGGTAAAGAACGGAAGGGACTACATGACATACCTCGCAGAGGTTGTTGACCTCGTTCACAAGGTGCAGCTCGCATACGACGAGAACCTCAAGGCTCTCAAGGAGCAGGGCATGCTTCCGCTCTTCGATGCAGGCTTCATCAACATCGGCCGCCAGTACCTCACAGTCGGCATAAACGGTCTCGTGGAGGCTGCTGAATTCCTCGGCATCGAGATCAACGACAATCCTGCATATGTTGAGTTCGTGCAGAGCACTCTCGGACTCATCGAAGAATATAATAAGAAGTATCGCACAAAGACAACCCTCTTCAACTGCGAGATGATTCCTGCTGAGAATGTAGGCGTGAAGCACGCAAAATGGGATAGGGAAGACGGTTACGCAGTTCCACGCGACTGCTACAACAGCTACTTCTACATCGTTGAAGACAAGTCTCTCAACATCATCGACAAGATGCGCCTGCACGGCCGCAAGTACATCGAGCACCTCACAGGAGGTTCTGCCCTTCACCTCAATCTCGAGGAGCATCTGTCGAAGGCTCAGTACGCGCAGCTCCTGCGTGTGGCAGCACAGGAAGGATGCAACTATTTCACATTCAATATTCCTAACACGATCTGCAACAAGTGCGGACACATCAGCAAGCATTACCTCAAGGAATGCCCTGAGTGCCATAGCACTGACATTGATTACCTCACACGCATCATCGGATACATGAAGCGTGTAAGCAACTTCTCGATGGCGCGTCAGGAAGAGGCTGCAAGACGCTTCTACCACCGCAACGAGGAAAAGCCGAAGTGCTGATGCTGAAATGCTACAGTTATGATATTGTCTGCCAGGAGATCCCGGATGAGATCACCCTGGCAGTCAATATTTCGTGCTGTCCCAACAGATGCCCCGGCTGCCACAGTCCATGGCTGTGGGATGATGAGGGTGAAGATATGACCGAACAGATGCTGGGAGCCCTCATAGGAAGATACGCATCTGCTATAACCTGCTTCTGCTTCATGGGGGGCGACGCCGAGCCTTCAGAAGTGGAAAGACTCGCCAGATGGATCAAGGCAGAGTTCCCTCATCTGCGTACCGCCTGGTACTCAGGAAGGGAAAATGTTCCTGAATCATTTGACCTGGGATGTCTGAACTATGTCAAAACAGGCCCTTATATTAGTGAATTGGGAGGATTGAAATCTCCGACCACAAACCAGGCACTCTATTTGATTGATTCAGACGGTTCGCTTACAAAACTGCATTTATAAATGGATAAACCTATAATCTACCAGGTGCTCCCGAGACTGTGGGGCAACGACACTCAAAGACCAAAGAAGAACGGAAACCTTGGTGACAACGGCACAGGAAAGCTTTCCGACATCGACACAGACACACTTGAATACCTCAAATGGCTCGGCTGCAGCCATGTGTGGTATACCGGAATCATCAGACATTCCACCCAAAGTTCAGAAGAAGGATGCATACCGTCGCACCCTCAGTTCGTCAAAGGCAAGGCAGGCTCGCCATATGCCATCTGCGACTACTATGACGTAAATCCATATCTTGCTGATAATCCGTCTGATAGAATATCTGAATTCGAGCAGCTCATCAAGAGGACGCACGAGGCGGGCCTTAAGGTGATAATCGACTTTGTTCCTAATCATGTAGCTCGTGACTATGGCAAGACAAGCCCATCTGAAGGCCACCCCGTGCTAGGAGCAGAGGACGACAAGACCGTGCATTGGAAGGCTGAGAATGACTTCTTCTATTATCCGGGAACAGAGCTTAAGCTTCCGACACCTTGTCCGAAAGGCATGGAGCCATACCACGAGATGCCGGCAATGGCAACAGGTAACAACTGCTACAGTCCGGAGCCGGGAATCAACGACTGGTATGAGACAGTCAAGATCAACTATGGAGACGAGCATACATCGACATGGGACAGGATGCTGGACATCGTGGATTTCTGGGTCTCTAAGGGAGTAGACGGATTCCGCTGCGACATGGTCGAGCTGGTGCCTGTCGGCTTCATGACATGGCTGATAAACGAAATCAAGAAGAAACATCCGTCAGTAATCTTCATCGCAGAAGTATACAAGAAGGACCTATATAACGAATATGTACGATCTGTCGGATTTGACTATCTATACGACAAATCAGGCCTTTACGACACTCTGCGCACTGTTGTGGAAAAGAATGTAGACGACAACGGCATGCCTGTCGAGCTGTGGCAGTCCGCAACCGGCATCACACGCAACTGGCAGTTCCTGGCCGACCTGCAGCCATACATGCTCAATTTCCTCGAAAATCATGACGAGCAAAGATTCGCTTCAGATTTCTTTGGAAAAGATGCCCACAATACATTCGCTCCTCTATATGTCTCGCTCTTCCTTAATACCGCCCCTTTCATGATCTACTTCGGCGAAGAAGTGGGCGAGAAGGGAATGTATGAGGAAGGATTCAGCGGAAAGGACGGACGCACCACAATCTTCGATTGGTGGAGCGTCGGATCTGTCCGCAGACTTCGCAAGGTCATCAGGTCAGGGGCATATAAGACAATGGACATCAGGGAGTTGACAAAGGAAGGACTCAAGAAGGAAGAGGCTGAGGTATTCGTGAGATTCGCCGAGGCGATAAGATTTGCTTCAGAGGATCTTGCAATAACAAAGGGCACGACATATGACCTGTGCTACTGCAATCTGTCTTCAGACGGATTCGACAAGAACAGGCATTTCGCATTCCTCAGAGATTTTGAAGACCACACAGTCCTCGTTGCCGCCAACTTCTCAAACAGGGAAGTGACAATGAAGCTCGTTATTCCGGAGCATGCATTCGAATGGATGGAAATTCCGATTACCGAGGAAATGCATCCCGGCAAGATCATAGAGGTGAAAGTCGGACCAATGGATGGAAAAAAGGTTGTGCTGATTTAGCACAACCTTTTTTCCATCCATTATTTTCTTCTTCTGAATTCTGCAACTGTAATAGCAGTGGCGATCGCCGCATTCAGCGACTCCGACCCCGGATCATCAGCAGGATATGGAGGAATATACAACCTGTCGCTCACAAGTTTGGAGATGGCATCAGAGATGCCTGTAGACTCGTTTCCGATGACAATCACAGACGGTTTTGCTGATCCGTTGTCCAGATCTCTTTCATAGATGTTGACTCCATCAAGGAATGTTCCATATATCTTTCCGCCAACAGCCAGAACCTTGGATGCCAATGCCGGAAGATCCACATAATGCATCTTTACGCGGAATATTGCTCCCATAGTAGACTGGACGACCTTGGGATTGAACAGGTCTACAGTATCACGCGTTGCAAATACCGCCTTGATGCCGAACCAGTCCGCTATTCTGAGGATCGTGCCAAGATTACCCGGATCCCTTATCGTGTCAAGCGCCAGGAACAGTCCGCCATCGGAAAGGAGACTGTCAAGATCGGCAAGATCGTCTACATATGCATCAGAAGGTTTCCTGACTACAGCAAGAGCAGGCGATGGACTTGACAATGAACTGATACGGCTCATTGCATCATCTCCGATCTCATCCTTTCTATATATGCATTCCACTTCAAAAGGCGAGGAGACGGCCTCCTGGACTATCTTCTCACCTTCAACCACAAAGACTCCAAGCTCGTCCCTTACCTTCTTCTGCTGCAGGGACTTAAGTCTCTTTATCTCATTGTTAGATATAACTCCCATACTAGTATCCGAGGATCTTCAGCATAGACTTGTATGTCTGCTCTTTGCTGAAGAGCTTAGTGGTATAGTCTCCGTTCTCGTCCTTGTCGATGATGATATGCTTCGGAGCAGGCTGCAGGCAGTGCTGGATGCCGCCATATCCTGAAATAGACTCCTGATATGCTCCTGTATGGAAGAATCCGATATACAGAGGCTCATCATCATTGATCATAGGCAGATATATCGCATTGGCATGTGCGTCAGCATTGTAATAGTCCTGGCTGTCGCAAGTAAGACCGCCGAGGAAAACGCGCTGATACTTCTCATTCCACTTGTTGATAGGAAGGAGGATGAATTTCTGCTTGATTCCCCAGGTGTCCGGAAGAGTCACCATGAAAGAACTGTCGATCATATACCAACGCTCACGGTCATTCTGCTGCTTCATGTCGAGGATCTGGAAGATAGTTGCTCCGGACTCTCCGACAGTGAAGCTGCCGAACTCTGTGAAGATGTTCGGCTCAGCAACGCCGCGTGCGTTACACATGAGCTTGATCTGCGAAATGATCTCCTCAGCCATATATTCATAGTCGAAATCCGAAGCGAGAGAGTTCTTGATAGGGAAGCCTCCGCCGATGTTCATGGAGTCGAGCTCAGGGCAGATAAGCTTGAGGTCACAATATACTCCGACGCACTTTGCAAGCTCGTTCCAGTAGTATGCTGTGTCTCGCATTCCGGTGTTGATGAAGAAGTGAAGCATCTTGAGCTTGAACTTCTTCGACTTGCTGATCATGTTTTCATAGAAAGGAACTATGTCACTGTATCTGATGCCAAGGCGAGATGTATAGAAGTCGAATGTAGGATCCTCCTCGGATGCGATACGTATACCTATGCTGATAGGGGACTCTACAAGAGCGTCAAGGGCTTCGAGCTCACGCATGTTGTCAAGCACAGGAATTATGTTCTTCCAGCCATTGTTAGCGAAATTTGCGATATTCTCGATATATGCAGGCTTCTTGAAACCGTTACATACAATATACTGATCTCGGTTCACAACACCCTCAGACTCAAGAGCTTCAATAAGATTGAGGTCGAATGCGGAAGAGGTCTCAAGGTGTATGTCGTTCTTGAGCGCCTCCTTGAGGACAAACTCGAAATGAGAACTCTTGGTGCAATAGCAATAGTTATATGTACCCTTGTAATCCACCTTGGCCATAGCCACGTTGAACATACGCTTTGCCCTCTGGATCTGAGAAGAGATCTTTGGCAGGTAAGTGATCTTGAGAGGAGTGCCATACTGGTTGATGATGTCCATCATGTTGATGTCGTGGAAGTGGAGCTCGCCATCCTCTACCATGAACTCATCCTGCGGAAACTCAAATGTCTGGTCAATCAGATCAATGTACTTGTTCTTCATTTCAGTTAATGTAATTAAGTCGGTTTACCATTTATTTTCGCATCCGACTCACTCGGATTGCACTAAATCAGCGCAAAGTTATCATTTATATTTATATATGTACCAACATGGCCTATTTATTTTGGCTAAAATTTTGAGTAAAGCACATTTTTAGATAAATTTGCTTTGATTTAGGCTTATGAAACCCCTCACACGCATAGCTACCGCCATCTTAGTCCTGATTGCGGCAATATCCTGCAGCACGACAAGAGTACTGCAGGACGGAGAGTACCGGCTTGCGAAAAACAAAGTGACGGTCACAAACAGCAAGACTTTCAATGCCGGATCCCTTGATCCATACCTCAAGCAGAAGCCCAATTCATACTTTCTTTTAGGATGGAACCCTTTCCTGTATGTCTACAACTGGCAGAACGGCAAAGGGAAGGGATGGGACAAGCTCGTGCAGAGACTTGGCGTAGAGCCTGTAGTCTATGACGCAGAAATGGTGGATGCATCGATAGAGAACATAACCGACAGGCTGACATATCTCGGCTATTACGGCTCGACCGTAGACAGTCGGATCAATGTCAAGAAGAAGAGGGTATACGTCACCTACGACATAACACTTGGCAAGAGGTTTCCTATCAGAGACATTGAGATCACTCTTCCCGAAGGAGGGACATTCAGCAAGGATTTCATGTCCGACACATCTGCCATGCTTGTAAAGACAGGCGATTATCTGTCCGAGGACATTCTTGAGAAAGAAACAGCCAGGTCAAGCGCAGCGCTCAAGAACATGGGATATTACAACTTCAGCAAGAACCACTTCTTCTTTGAAGCGGACACGCTCAGCTACCCGGACAGTGCCGTGCTCAAGATGACCATAAACGAATACACCCGAAACGAGGAGCCTTCGCAAGCCCGTCCGATAACGAAGTTCACATTCAACGATGTATCCATTTCATATCCTGAAAATCTTAAGATCAGGACAAAGGTTCTTGAAGAGCTGAATACGATAAAGCCAGGTCAGACATACAGCACCGACAACGTAAACAACACATACTCAAGACTTTCCGCCCTAAGGCTGTTCAGCAGTGTAAACATCGGCATGACACAGGTCGACACATCGCTGATAGACTGCAGGATCAACCTGTCGCAGTCAAAGCTGCAGGGATTCAAGGTAAATCTGGAGGCCTCATCCAACTCAACAGGATTGTTCGGTGTGTCGCCTCAGCTGTCATATTACCACAAGAACATATTCCATGGGGGAGAATGGCTGAACCTGAGCTTCATGGGAAACTTCCAGTTCAAGTTCAATGACTCTGTAAGGTCGAACGAATTCGGAGTTTCGGCAGGACTCAGTTTCCCAAGATTCCTCCTGCTGCCTTACAAATACTTCAAAGGGGCGATACCTCGCACGGACATCAACCTGTCATACAACTATCAGAGCCGTCCGGAGTACACCAGGAACATAATTTCCACATCATACGGATATAATGGAAATGTCAAGAACAGACTCTTCTATCAGGTATATCCTGTCCAGATGAACATTGTCCGTCTGTTCGACATGGATGCCGAGTTCTATATGGATCTGGCAAACGATCCGTTCCTCAGGAACGCATACCAGAACCACTTTGACCTCGGATCCGGAGGAACGATATATTACACGACAAACCCGGAAAGCATCCCAAAGTCTACATTCTCATATGTAAGATTCCAGATGGACATCGCAGGTAATCTCCTGAGTGCGTTCAAAGGCCTCATGGCTAAAGACGAAAATGGCGCTGGAATGATCTGGAACACACCTTACTCCCAGTTTGTTCGCGGCGAACTCACCCTCGGCAAGACATGGATCTGGGGCAAGAATTCAGGTCAGGCTCTCGCCACAAGGCTCGTGGCAGGAGCCGGATACGCTTACGGAAACTCCACGGCACTTCCGTTTGAAAAGCATTTCTACGCCGGTGGAGCAAGCAGTCTGAGAGGATGGCAGGCGAGAACTGTCGGTCCGGGTACTTCTCAGAGAGACACCACCTTCGTCATACCGAATCAGACCGGAGACATGAGACTGGAAGCCAATGTGGAATATAGGTTCAACATGTTCTGGAAGCTTGCAGGAGCGGTTTTCGCTGATGCCGGAAACGTATGGACACTCAAGAAGACAGACGTTGCAGCCAGCGAAGGTTCGCTCTTCAGGTGGAATACATTCGGTGAAAGCATTGCAGCAAACTGGGGAGTCGGCATACGTCTCAACCTGGACTTCCTTCTTCTGCGTATCGACCTTGGTCTCAAGGTGCATGATCCGGCTCGAGAACAGAAATGGGTCGGGCCCGGCGGATGGTTCCAGAGGGACGGATTCGCTCTGCATTTCGGAGTTGGATATCCTTTCTAGAATTATTTCTTATTGTAATATTTTGGCCAGCATACCTCCAGACGTGCGCGAAGTACGTCTTCATGCTTGTTGTCTGCAGGCTCATAGAACTTATGCCCCTTCAATTCCTCCGGCATGAATTCAAGATCAACGAAATGTCCCGGATATTCATGAGCATACTTATAGCCGTCTGCATATCCCAGCTCTTCCATGAGCTTGGTCGGTGCATTTCGCAGATAAAGCGGCACAGATGCGGTCTGCGTCTGCTTAGCGACAGCAAGCGCCTCATTGATAGCCATATACGCAGAATTGCTCTTTGCTGACGAAGCAAGATAAATAGTGCACTCGGACAAAGGTATACGCGCCTCCGGCATTCCTATGGTATGAACGATCTGGAAAGTCGCATTGGCAAGGAGAAGGGCATTAGGATTGGCCAGACCTACATCTTCTGCCGCAAGAATGCAAAGCCTTCTTGCTATGAACAGAGGATCTTCGCCTCCGTCAAGCATCCTGGCTAGATAATAGACAGCAGCATTCGGGTCGGACCCTCTGACACTCTTGATGAAAGCCGAGATTACATCATAATGCATCTCACCGCCTTTATCATAAATGGCTGTATTCTCCTGAAGACATGAAGTAACAAGTTTATTATCAATTACGATCTTCTTCTGTCCTGCACATGCACCGGTAACTATCTCTATGATATTCAACAGCTTCCTTGCATCTCCGGCACTGTATCTGAAGAGAGCGTCAGTCTCCTTGACCTCAATCTTCATATTGCGGAGCACCTCATCATCACGCAGAGCCCTGTCGAGCAATCCCTGAAGATCCTCCTTGCAGAGAGACTTCAAGACGAATACCTGGCAGCGTGACAAAAGGGGAGTGATGACTTCAAAGGAAGGATTTTCTGTAGTTGCACCGATCAGAATGATTGTTCCGTCCTCTACAGCGCCAAGAAGCGCATCCTGCTGTGACTTGCTGAAACGATGAATCTCATCTATGAAGAGAATCGGAGCAAGTCCCTGTGAGAAAATCGAATTTGACCTGGCCCTGTCAATGACTTCACGAACCTCCTTAACTCCGGCGCTCACTGCGGAAAGAGTGAAGAACTCTCGGCCGAGAGACTTTGCGACAATGCGGGAAAGGGTAGTCTTTCCGACCCCGGGAGGACCCCACAGAATGAATGAAGACAGGTTTCCAGTCTCCATCATATTCTTCAATATTCCACCTGGACCGATGAGATGACGTTGGCCGACATAGCCATCAAGGTCATGCGGCCTCATCCTCTCCGGAAGAGGTGGAAGCATTCTGCTTCTTCCTATATTGTCGTCTCCTGTCATTGTATCTAAAGTTCCTTACCGAACACCCAGCGGCGCTTGTGAAGCTCCTTCTCGAAAGGATCCCACATGGCCTGCACCTTTATGTTGGTTTCAAGGTTTGCGTTTGTCTCCGCATACTTGAAGCCAAGCTTCTTGTAATTATCAAAAAGATCCACGAATACCAGAGAGTTAAGCCCCTTGTTCTGGTAGTCTGGACGTATGCCTATGAGAAGGAGGTCCAGCGTGTCCGGCTTCTTCCAGTACATTGCCTTGAGCAGGTGCCACCATCCGAACGGAAAGATCTCTCCGTTGCACTTCTGAAGGGCCTCTGACAATGAAGGAATCGAGATTCCAGCCGCCACAAGCTCACCCTGTTCGTTCTCCACGAATGTCAGCATCTTTGTGTCTACGATACTGAGATACATGTCTACATACTGGTCGATCTGCTTTTCAGAAAGGAGCGAATATCCATAAAGGACGCAATATGTGTCATTGATGAGCTGGAACAGCTGATGACCGTACCTTTCCTTCCTTATCTGGCTGCGAGTCAGCTTACGGATCTTGAGATTATACCTCTTCTTGATGATCTCCGCATACTTCACATGCTTCTCGGGCATCTGCTCCGGAAGCGTGATCCTGTACTCGACCCATCCTGTCTCCTTATAGTATCCGTGCTTCTTCATATGCTCCGGATAATACGGATAGTTATAGATGAGAGCCATCGTGCTCAGCCTGTCGAATCCTTCAACAAGCATTCCCTCAGGGTCGAAATCTGTGAATCCGAGAGGGCCTACAATCTGTGTCATGCCACGCTCGCGTCCGAATGTCTCGACCGCATCAAGCAATGCGGCAGACACTTCAAGGTCATCAATGAAGTCGATCCATCCGAAACGTACCTGCTTGACGCCCCACGACTCATTGGCTTTGTGATTGATGATTGCAGCAACACGGCCGACAACTTCACCATCCTTATACGCAAGGAAACACTGCGCCTCGCTGAAATCGAAGGCGCCGTTTTTCTTTGGATTCAATGTATTGAGATCGTCCATCGGCATTGAAGGGACATAGTATTTGTTTCCCTTATAGAGTCTGTTGCCGAATCTGACGAACGTGCTCATCTCCTTTCCTGTCGAAACAGGCTTGATCAGTATGGACATAATTGGTATTTAAGTTTAGCTTTGGTTCAGTACATCTTGACAAAGATATGAATTATTCTCTAAATTCCCTTATTTTTACTAAATTCGCATTGTCTCTCAGGGCCAATGCGAATTTAGTAGAAATGAAACCATACAGAACCATATGCCTAGCCGTTTTCGTGTTTGTCTTTTGTGGTGTCTCGCATGCCCAGAGGAACACTTTCGGTACATCATGGGGGCTGAGCGAAATCGGCATTTCATATGGCCGCATCATCAAGGATAATACTTTCCTCCTTGCTGGCATTCATCTTGAAACAGGCGAAGCATTTGCCGGAAGGGCCAATATGCCCGGCGCCGCAGCGTCATTCACCTGGAATACGATATTTGCACGGAAAGAGTCTGGAAATGGAAACGAAATACGCTTTTTCGCCGGTCCTGGCGCAGCAGCAGGATATTGCAAGGACATTCGCATCAAAAAGACCGAACAAGGCCTCCTGGGCGCTTATTTCGGGCTGAAAGGCAGGCTTGGCCTGGAGATCATTTATGACAGAAATGTAAATATCTGCGTATGCGTGGCACCTGTTCTCGGCCTGCACCTGGCAAAGGACATGGGCGGGAATCTACTGGCCAGGTACTACAGATACGGACTCATGCAGACAATAATGCCGGAAATCGGCATAAGCTACAGATTCTGATGAAGAAAACGCTGATCATATTCCTCATATTGCTATCTTTCAGCCACTTGACTGAAGGAAGAGGGTCGTATCCGCGTATTACTTTCGGTGCAGAATGGAGTTATATCGCAACTTACTTTTCAGGATTTCACTACAATTACTTCAGACCGGACGGATACAGACTGAATGAGAAGGGGAGTATCATCGGACTTGACAGCAATGGGGAAGCGCTGCTGCATGCCGGATATAATTTCAATGAAAAATGGAACATGTCACTATACACGGGCCTGACAGGCATGACAAACATACATTCCGCCATACCAGTATCATTGAGAGTGACAAGATTTTTCGGTGATGACCCACTGAAAGACAGAGTTTTTGCATTCATTGATGCAGGAAGCGGAATCGGCTTGAAGAAGCAGGTCCAGGAAATATTCTGCGGCAAGTTAGGTGGAGGATACAGGATATCGCTCAGCAGAAACACAAAGATTGATTTCCATCTGAGCGCAAGATGCTCGTATACGCATCCGCAGATATATTTCGAGCACGAGCCGATCAGCATGAGATGGACTAACAGGAACCAGGCTCTGCTTCTTTCCGTGTCCGCAGGAATTGGTTTAACATTTTGATAATTACACACTTATGGCAATCAGATTAACAGTAAAAGAGACTGACAAAGTCCTGTTTTGTGGAAGTAAATGGTGGGGCGATCCCGACATGCCGGAGGCTATGGAATATCCTATGACCGAGGATTATCCGTTGACATTCGTCTGCCAGATAAACTGTGAGGACATCGCGAAATTCGACCCTGAGGGAAAGCTTCCGCACGAAGGAATGTTGTATTTCTTTGCGGCACTGGACCAGTGGCTCGGATATGAGAGCCCGTTGGAAAACGGCATCGGAGAATGGCCAAAGGGACATTTCGTGGTCAAATATGCGAAGGAAATCAATTTCGAGACATTCAGGTCATGCATAATGGTCGACGAAGACGACAATCCGATAACCGAGCCTGAACGTGAGATCGAATTTTCAGAATGCGCTGACGACGCTGACGGAATCAAGCTCCTGGGAGTTCCGTTCTACGAAGAAATCCGCATGGAATATCCGGACATGATCAATCTGCTGCAGCTTGACGAAGATGACGAGCTGTGCATGAGATTCTATGACTGCGGCATGGTTAATCTGCTCATGAAGGAATCTGACCTCAAGTTCAAAAACTGGAAGAAGACCAAAGCTTATCTCCATTCTCTGTAAAGGCACTTTTGTTACACAATGCACATTATGTTAACTTGGATATAAATAAAGGCTTTCACCGGCGACTACTCTGCGCCAAAATTTGATATTTTGATTATATTTGCGCCGCACCAAAGAAATACGCATGAAAAGACATCTTCTCATATATGCTTTCATCGCAGCGATATTGTTTCTGCTGCCGGATTTTGGTGCGGCAAGCAAAAATTCCGGAGAATCTGACTTCTCATCAGGAATAATCTACGCAGAACAGACGACAACAACCGTATCTGCTTCAGGCAGTGACATCTATGTCCCAAGACCGACCAATTATTCCGCCCCTCTACGCAACTATTCACAGGCAAAAAGGGTTTCCAGCGATAATGTACAGCCACTGGTGCTCATCATTGGAGGTAAACATACTTGCCTCAATAATTTCAGATCATATCTTTGCTGCTGCATAAGCTGCATATCAGGCACGCTCAGGCCAGAAAACTATTTCATCTGCCTGAGAAGACTCATAATCTAGCATATCCATAAAAGTCACAATTATGTCCGTACTATGCCAATAGTGCGGACTACCCTATTATTTAATTCATTAATTATCAATTACTTACTTTTATGGAAAATAAATTTGTCAGAGTCCGTTCAATCAAGGACATCGTTATATGTACACTTCTTCTGGCCGCTGGCCTTCTTCTTGTCACACTTCCTGTATCCGAGGCGCTCAGCATCGCAGGTTTCTTCATTCTCTTTGCCGGACTGCTTTTGTGCGTCATGCTCAAGACCGGATATAAAGATGTAGAAACCGGTGAAAGATTCTGCAAGACAGAGCGTTTCTTCGGAAATGAGATGCGTGAAGTCCTCAAAAAGTCCTTGGAATCCCCTGCCCGTATCTGCGTAGACAACGAGGACAAGGGCTCAAGCCTCAGACTTGATGTATATCACAGCCAGAGCTGCGGAAAGGTGTTCTGCCAGCTATATGAATACATACCTTATAAATATGAGGCATGCTCGAAGATCTATGAGCACTCATATGACGAAGGAGCAAAACTTATAGAAAAATAATGGAATACTTAATCTTAATCGTATCACTTGTCGGCATTGTGTTGGGAGCCGACTGGCTCGTAGGAGGATCCGTACAGATCGCAAGACGCTTCAAGGTATCCGATTTCGTTATCGGAGCCGCTATTGTCGGCGTAGGAACATCTGCGCCTGAGCTTATGGTCAGCCTCATGGGAGCCGTCCAGGGCAACTCGGATGTCGCTCTGGGAAATGTTGTCGGATCGAACATCTTCAATGTCCTTGGCATCCTCGGAGCCACGGCAATATGCTTCCCCATCAAGATCGACAAGGCAAATCTGAAGTTCGACATACCCCTCTGCATTTTCCTTTCAGTACTTCTTATGTTATTGGCATTCAATTTCTTTAACGGAAGTGTTACAGTAGTTGGAAGGATCGACGGACTGATACTGATCGGTATTTTCGCCTGGTATATGTGGAGATCGTTCAAAGGACAGAAGAAACAGGAAACGAAGCCAGAGGAGATCCAGACGCAGACAGGGTCAGTATGGATCGCCATACTCAAAGTTGTCGGAGGTCTTGCAGTCCTCGTGACAAGCTGCGACTTCTTTGTGGACAATGCAATAAAGATAGCCAGGTCATGGAATATGAGCGAAGCAGCCATTTCCATCACTCTGATTGCCTGCGGCACTTCCCTTCCCGAGCTTGCTGCATCGATCACAGCAGCACTCAAGAAGAACACTGAAATGGCCTTGGGCAACATCATCGGATCCAACATCTTCAACATCTCTCTCATTCTTGGCATATGCTCACAGGTATGTCCGCTTTCATCCGCAGGCATTACGGTCTTCGACTACTGCGTAATGATTGCAGCTGCTGTGCTGACATTGTTCCTTGGCCTTGACGGAAAGATCAACAGATGGGAGGGACTCATTATGTTTACAGCCTTTGTCGGATACAGCATATATCTGCTCGGATAACGATTAACCTTAATAACATACTATGTTACAGATCTTTACATTATTAGGAGCTCTCGGCATGTTCCTCTACGGAATGAATCTGATGAGTTCCGGACTGCAGAAGGCTGCAGGAGACCGTCTGAGGAACTTCCTTTCAGCAATGACCTCGAACCCGTTCAAGGGAGTGCTCACCGGTCTGGGCATCACTTCAGTCATTCAGTCATCATCTGCAACAACAGTGATGGTTGTCAGCTTTGTAAATGCCGGACTGCTCACTCTTGCGCAGGCGATCAGCGTGATCATGGGCGCCAACATCGGTACAACCGTCACAGCATGGCTCGTCTCATGGCTCGGATTCAAGGCTGACATCTCAATATTCGCAGTGCCTTTGATGGCTGTGGGATTCGTGCTTTCCATCTCGAAGAAAAGCCAGAGAAGAAACATTGCAGAGCTCATTGTGGGCTTTTCACTACTCTTTCTGGGTCTCTCTCTGATGAAGAATTCGGTTCCGGACCTAAGCGAGACACCGGAAGTGCTTTCATTCATCCAGGGATGGCAGGGCCACGGATTCGGTTCGGTGCTCCTTTTCCTTGCATTGGGCACGATCCTGACACTCGTGCTTCAATCTTCCAGCGCGACAATGGCCCTCACAATCATGATGCTGAATTTCGGATGGATCAGGTTTGACATGGCATGCGCAATGGTGCTCGGAGAAAACATCGGAACAACAATCACCGCCAACATCGCCGCAGCTGTCGGAAACCCTTCAGCAAAACGCGCTGCACTCGCCCACACCGTGTTCAATGTATTCGGAGTGATATGGGCACTTATACTCTTCCCATACTTCCTGAAGCTTGTCGGCTTCATAACAGCCGGCATATTCGGACTTCCGAATCCTTCGGGTGAAACATTCAGCGTCGTTGCAGGAGCTGAAGGAGCGCAGAGCGACACGCAGACAGCAGCATTGTACGGACTGTCTATGCTCCATACCCTCTTCAACACCATCAACACATTGATTCTCATATGGTTCATACCTCTTATCGAGAAGATTGTGTGCATGGTCATAAAGGATTCCAAGAACAAAGAGGACGACGCATACAGGCTTAAATATATCAATGCTGGACCTCTGGCGACACCGGAACTCGCCATTGAACAGGCATTCAAGGAGATCGGTCATTTTGCGAGGATCTCAAGAAACGGACTCGGATACATCAAGGAAGCCGTCAATGAGACAGATCCGGACAAGTTCGAGGAATATCGTGCGAAACTCGTCAAATATGAGGAGATCTCAGACAGGATCGAATATGAAATCGCAACCTTCCTCAATGATGTACCTGCCGGCGAGATCAGCGAGAGCACATCCATAAAGATCAAGGCCATGTACAAGATCATCGGAGAACTCGAGTCCCTCGGAGACTCAGGAGAGTCGATCAGCCGCATCCTTTCGCGCAGGAACATTCACAAGAAGACATTTGATGCAGAGACAGTCAGAAGGCTGAACTCTCTTATCAAACTGGTCGACAGCGCATATGAGGTGATGATAACTAACCTGACTCTTGCAGATGAGGCAAGGCTCGAGGAGATTTCTAACGCATACGACGCCGAGGACCGCATCAACAACATGCGCAACAACCTCCGCGACGAGGAGATCGAAAGCATCGAGAACGAGCGCAAGAACTATCAGACCAGTGTCTACTACCTGGATATAGTAAATGAGCTGGAAAAGATGGGAGACTTCATGATCAATGTCTCGCAGGATCTATACAAATGCAAGATTAAAGTTTCTTAATCTCGTGATTATTTGATAATTTTGCAGCCCCGATATTCGGGGCTTTTGTTTTGTCATCCCGAACACTTCGCTCTGTTGTCATCCCGAGCGAGCAAAGCAAGTCTAGGGATCTATAAACCAAAATATTATGGCAAGAAAGAAACAAGACATCATTTTAGAGAACATCACAATAGAGGCCGTTGCAGCCGAAGGCAAGGCGCTGGCAAGAGTTGACGGCACAGTACTTTTCGTGCAGTTCGCAGTGCCTGGCGACGTCGTGGACGTGAAGGTGACCAAGAAGAAGAAAAACTATATGGAAGGATTCATCCTCCGCATGGTCAAGCCTTCAGAGCATCGTCTGGAGCCGTTCTGCAAGCATTTCGGCGTATGCGGAGGCTGCAAGTGGCAGCCGCTGCCGTACGAGATGCAGCTGCAGGCAAAGCAGCAGCAGGTGTATGACCAGCTCGTGCGCATAGGGCATCTCGATGTTCCTGAAATCTCCCCTATCGTCCCTTCAGACGACACCACATATTATCGTAACAAGCTGGAATTCACCTTCTCGCAGAGAAGATGGATATTCGACAGCGAGGACGCCGAGGCGCTGACAGAGCAAGAGAAATATGGTCTCGGATTCCATGTCGGAAGGTTCTTCGACAAGGTACTCGACATTGACCACTGCTATCTCCAGCCGGAGCCGTCAAACGAGATACGCCTGTTCATTAAGAACTATGCCCTGGAGCATGGACTGTCATTCTTCAACATCCGTGAACATGTCGGTTTCCTTCGCAACATGTTCATCAGGACAACAGAGGCTGGAAATGTGATGCTCATCATCTGCTTCTATCATGAAGATGCTGAGGCACGCACCGCCCTTCTCGATGCCTTAGCGGCAAAGTTCCCACAGATCACTTCGCTGTACTATGTCATCAACGGCAAGGCCAATGATTCGATTTCTGACCAGGAATGCGTACTCTATAAGGGAGAAGATGCAATTTATGAATATATGGAGGGTCTGAAGTTCAAGATCGGACCGAAATCCTTCTACCAGACCAATACAAAGCAGGCATACAAACTCTATAGTGTAGCACGCGAATATGCCGCTCTGACAGGCTCAGAGGTCGTCTATGACCTCTATACCGGTACAGGAACCATCGCCCAGTTCGTATCACGCCAGGCATCAAAAGTGATCGGCATCGAATATGTGCCTGAGGCTATCGAAGACGCTAAGATCAATGCAGCCAATAACGGGATAACAAACTGCGAGTTCTTCGCAGGCGACATGAAGGACATCCTCACAGACGCGTTCGTAGAGGAGCACGGCCGTCCGGATGTCATAATCCTCGACCCGCCTCGCGCAGGCATCCATCCGGATGTCGCCCAGGTGATACTGAACGCAGCTCCGGACAGGATGGTCTATGTCAGCTGCAATCCTGCGTCACAGGCTCGCGACCTCGAGATCCTCTGCAGAGACTATGAGATAACAGCCGTAAGGCCGGTGGACATGTTCCCGCACACTCACCACGTAGAAAACGTAGTCGCCCTAAACAGAAAAAGAGACTGATCAGTCTCTTTTTCTGTTTAATTATAATCACAATATAATCTGCCTTGTTCAGCGGAGAGGACTTTCAGGGTCTGGCCTTTGGAAGCAAATCCGCCGAATTTCAATGTCGCTTCCAGAATTCTGCCATCAGAGGTCATTACTTTTCCGCTCGGACGCATATCTGTGAAGACTTCAACCGTCTCACCGACAAGCGTTTCCAATCCCGACACGACACCGGTAAACCCTTCTGAAGCTTTCATTTCCTGACGGAGAGCTATATGGTCGAATGTCCTTGTCGGATACAGTTTGCGCACAAGCCATACTGAACCAAAGACGGCCGCAGCTGAGGATATTATGACTATCCCAAGAGGCATCAGCACCGGCTCCAGGCTGAATGTTCCGTCCCAACGATGGAACTCCACATTGTCCACCATCGCCAATGCAAGCGAGAGAACCACAATGACGATACCCGATATTCCACAAACACCGAATCCGGGAATTACGAATATCTCCAATCCTATAAGAATCAATCCCACCACGAACATCAGTATCTCCCAATGCTCGGCGAGATGACCGACATATCCTGGTGCAAAATAAAGCAAGGCTCCGACTATGGCGGTCACCAATGGAAGTCCTATGCCCGGAGTCCTGATCTCAACGAAGATTCCTCCGATGATCATCATCATGAAGATTGACTGAAGCAGAGGATTCAGCAAGAACTGGATAAGACGGTCAATCCAAGTCATGTCATCATCCATATTCCTGATTGTAAAGTCATTATCTCCGCTCATCGCTTCTGCAACTTCAACTTCACTTTCATAGATTCCTTCACAGTATCCGACCTTTACAGCCTCTTCCGGTGTCAGGCTCAGTACGCCTGCCGTATCTACCATTGCCTCGGCAATTTCAGGGTTCCTCCCTTTTGCCTGCGCAGTCGAACGCATCATTCCGCGCATGAATGACTGATACTTGTCCGGCATGACCTTTCCGCTTTGATCCACAACCGTCGCCGCTCCGATGGAGCTTCCGGTCTTCATGTAAATCGAATCACAGGCGATACTTATCAACGCACCCGCCGAGGCCGCCTGCATGTTGACATAGGCCACGACAGGCTTCTCGTATCTGAGAATCGCCGATCTGATGCTGTCTGCAGCATCAACGGCACCTCCATATGTATCCAGGTCCAGCAGGACGACATCTGCATCTGCCTCCACAGCCTTCTGCAGGCCGGTCACGACCTTGCGCTGCGCTGCCTTATCAATGTCCATATCAAGCCTGATCCTGTAAAAAACCGTCAGGGAATCACTTGCGAATGCACTTATCGCAAGTGACAACATTGCAATGAATGTCAATATTCGTTTCATATTATCCTATATGGGTCAGTTAATGGAACAAATATAACTATTTCAGCAGATTTTTTGTAACTTTGCTAGGTTAGAATTTACTATAATGGAGTTATTTGTTCAATTGATATGTCTTGCTGCCGGACTTGGCCTTATCCTGTTCGGCGCCAACTGGCTTGTTGAAGGCGCGACAAGCATTGCAAGAAAGACCGGTCTCAGCGAATTCGTGATAGGCCTCACAATAGTAGGTATCGGAACTTCAGCCCCGGAAATGGTGGTAAGCTTCATATCCGCATTCCAGGGCAAATCAGAAATGGCTATAGGCAACATAATGGGTTCCAACATATTCAACGTACTGATGATTCTCGGAATCACGGCACTTGTCAGCCCCCTGGTCATCACCAGGCAGAACCGCAAGAGAGATATCCCGTTGAATATAGGCGTAACCCTACTTCTTCTGATATTGGGAATGAAGCACACACTGTTCGGCATCGGTTTCGACGAAATATCAAGATGGGACGGAGCACTGATGCTTGCAATCTTTGCATTCTACATGTGGAAGTCATTCACCAGAGGAGCCGACAAAAACCCCGCTGAAGAAGGCGAAGTCAAGACTTTGAGCACCGGACTTGCCATCACATTCATAGCTGTCGGTCTGCTTGCGCTTGTGGGCGGAGGAAGACTGTTCGTCAACTCCGCTACTGCAGTCGCTCAATATTTCAATCTGTCAGAGAAATTCATAGCAATCACTATCATGTCTGCAGGCACTTCCCTTCCGGAACTCGCCACATGCATCGTTGCCGCACAGAAAGGACGCGGCCAGATGGCGCTGGGAAACATTCTCGGCTCGAACATCTCCAACGTACTCATGATTCTCGGAGGCTCGGCTCTTATCCACCCGCTTTCATTCGCCGGAATCACTTTAGTGGACATGGGAGTCGTGCTGGCATCTGCACTTCTTCTCATGCTCACAGCTTATACTTTCAAGAAAGACAAGCTTGACAGGACCGAAGGAGTCATTTTCATTATCATCGAAATCGGCTACATGGTGTGGCTGATGATCAACGCGTAAGGATATGGGAAAGCTTTTTGAAATGCTCAGGGAGGACTACAGGGTCAAGGAAGGCCTGAAGACCTGCATCAACTGCGGCACCTGCACAGCCATATGCCCTGCAGCCGAATTCTACCGCTACGATCCACGAAAGATCGTGGACACGGTACAGCGTGGAGACGACGAGGAGATAGAAAAGCTCCTCAAGAGCGATGTCATATGGTATTGCGGAGAATGTCTGTCGTGCCTGACACGATGCCCTCGCAAGAACGGACCAGGCCTGGTGATAATGGCATTGCGCAACCTGTCCGCAAAGCTGGGATATTTTGCGGAATCGGAAAAAGGAAGACAGCTCTACCCTCTCACCAAGATAATGACCGGCAACATATTGAACTACGGATACTGCATATATCCGGATACATTCAGCTGGGAAGACCACATAGAGGCAGGGCCTGTGTGGAAATGGCATACGGAGCACTTCGAAGACAGCTTTGCAAGAAACGGAGGCAATTACAAGGGCAAGGGTCCGGGAGCATTGAGGGCCATCCCGCAGGAAGACCTTGACGAGCTGAAGAGCATCTTTGATGTCACCGGAGCCACCGAAAGGATCGAGACCATAGAGAAATATTCAAAGGAAAAGGCTGAGGAGATGGGAATGACTATGGAAGAATATTACCGACACACTTTCGAGTACTGCTCGGAAGGTCATTTTAACAACGACTGATCATGATCTACCAAGGAAAGCAGAAAATATGGAGCGACTACCAGAAAGAGATTCCCGATGATCACTGGTATTATGTAAGAAGCTGCATCAGGCAGAACTTCTTCCCCGCTTCAGAGAAGATGTTTCTTGAGATATGCCGCAATGTGCTCGGCAAGGATTTCCATGAAAACGAGCACCACACGACATGCGGAGGCATTGCATACCACTGCGACACGATACCGCAGGAAACTGCGATGACAATCGTGGCAAGACAGTTTGCACTTATGACCGAAGCCGGATATGAGAATTATGTAGCCTCATGCATCACCTCGTTCGGAAACTACACCGAAATCCTTGAGACATGGCACGAGTTCCCCGAACTTGAGGCCAAGATCAGGGAAATGCTGTGGAAATCATGTCGCAAGGAGTTCAACAAGCCGAAATATCTTGCCCATTCCAGCGACCTTATATACAAGTATCGCAATGAGATTGCAGAAAAAGCAAAGTTCCACCTTATAAACAAAGAGACCGGCGAGCCGCTTCGCGTCGTGGAACACATCGGCTGCCACTATTCGAAGATGTTCCCGTCCAAAGGCGTAGGCGGAGCCGAATACCCATATGTGCTGACAGGCATGGTGGAGGCATGGGGAGGCAATGTGATTGACTACCCTGAACGTCGCCACTGCTGCGGATATGGATTCAGACAGTATCATGTCAAGGCAAACAGAGGATATTCACTCTCAAACACCCACAAGAAGTTTGAGTCCATGGCACCTTACAAGCCAGATATGATCATAACCAACTGCCCCGGATGCCCATACTTCCTTGACAGATGGCAGTATGTCATTGCGGAAATGGAAGGTAAGACATACGGAGAGAACGGATGTGGAATTCCAGTACTGACATACGAGGAAGTGGCGGGCCTTGTACTCGGATATGACCCTTGGGATCTCGGACTGCAGCTACATCAGGTGGCGGTAGAGCCGCTTCTGGACAAGATCGGCATCGAATACGATCTCGAAGACAAATATAAGGGTATTGACAAGAAAGACCTGCTGAAGCCAGAGCTTCCGACAAGCATCAAATGCTTCTAAACCAATCAACCTGAACCGAAATGAAAGAGATAATAGTCATAATAGGAGGCGGAATCGCCGGACTTGAGGCGGCATCAAATCTGCTCAAGCTCGGCTACTCACCGATAATCATCGAAAAGAGTGACCATCTGGGTGGCCATGTGGCCAACTGGCATAAGCTCTTTCCTGACCTGACACCGGCAAAAGATCTTGTTGACGAACTCATAGCATCAAGCAAGGATGCAAACATATTCCTCAATACCGAGGTTTCCTTCATAAATCGTCTGAAGGACAGTTACAACATCATGCTGTCAAACGGAATATCCATCATCACGAAGTATATCCTGATGACAACAGGCTTCAGACTTTTCGAAGCATCAAAGAAGGAAGAGTATGGATACGGAATTTACAACCAAGTGATTACCAATTCAGACTTGGAGCATTGGTTTAATACCGGACAGGACAAACGCATAGACGAATCCCCAATGAATGCAATTGGATTCGTCCACTGCGTGGGTTCGAGAGACGAGAAGGCAAGAAACTCCCAGTGCTCTAAAGTATGCTGCATCACGGCAATCAAGCAGGCCATAGAACTGAAGGAGAAATTCCCTGACGCACAGATATACTGCTTCTATATGGACCTCAGACTCTTCGGAAAGAAATTCGAGGACTTCTATACCAAGGCCCAGCGCGATCATGGCATACACTTCATCAGAGGACGTGTGTCAGAAGTCGGGGAAAACATCGAAGGCAAAGTCATAGTGAAGGCAGAAGACACACTTGCAGGAAAACCGATAAAGGTCACACTCGACCTGCTGGTGCTCATGTCTGGAATGGTATGCAATCCTGACAGCAGCAAGACTGCGTCAATGATGGCCCTGCCGATCGATTCGGACGGCTTCCTCAAGAGCAGCGACAATGTATTCCGCATAACAGCATCTCCGAAAAAGGGAATCTTCTATGCGGGAGCATGCACAGGTCCTAAAACAGTGCCCGAAACACTTGCAGAGGCAAGGTCTGCGGTCCTGGACATACATTCACACATAACATCGCAGGAGAAATGAACGGGTTCGGATTCAGACTTTCACCAAGTTCTGCAATAAACCTGGACAAGGTAGACAGAAGCAGGTTCGAGGAGCTGTGCTCGATCGAACCGGATGCGCTGCGATGCATGTCCTGCGGATCCTGCAGCGCAACCTGCCCTGCAGCTCAATTCTCAGGCATGAGCATACGCAAGGTATTGCTGAATCTGCAGAGAGGCAAGGAAGAGGAAGCATTCAGGCTTATGTCCAACTGCATGCTTTGCGGCAAATGCACAATGGTATGCCCCCGAGGCATAAACACAAGACGCATAGTGCTGACCATCAGCAGGATATATGAGAAGGAGGAAAAGCGATGAGAGAGATTTACCTTTCCGGATTCAACACTTTCGTCCTTCCGTTCATGTTCGGAATGCTCTTCGTTCTGGGCTGGTGCCTGATCGGAGCGGTCAGGATCATATTCCAGCTGACTCCGGATGACAGGAAAAAGTTCTTCCTGTCATTCCTCAATCCGAAGATCATGCTCAAGAACATCAGGGACTGGTTCTGCGACTGCCTCTTCCACGTAAAGTTATGGAAAAGAAACAAGCTGCTGGGATACATGCACTCGAGCATAGCGTTCGGATGGTTCATGATAATTGTGTTGGGACACATAGAGGTTTTCCTTTACACACCGCAGCGCATGCACCAGATGTGGTATCCGATATTTTTCAGATACTTCGTGGCCGTAACAGACAGCACCATGAAGGGATCGTTCTTCTTCTTCCTGATGGACTTCTTCCTTCTGGTAGTGCTCAGCGGCATCGTTCTGGCTATAATAAAGAGGGCCCGTTCAAGAATATTCGGAATGAGGCGCACCACCAGAGCCAGCATTACAGACCTGATAGGACTATACTCTCTTTGGGCTATTTTCCCGCTCAGGCTCCTTGCTGAAGGCTTTACAGCCGACATCAGCGGAGGATCATTCCTCACCAAATCACTCAATCTGGTGCTCCACTCCTTCCTGAGTGACCAGATGAACATGCTGCCTACCTGGTGGGCATATTCAATAGCCCTGTGCATATTCATGTGCATCCTGCCGTTCAGCAGATACATGCACATCCCAGCTGAGATCCTGCTCATACCTATGAGGAATGCGGGGATTCCGGTACGGCATGCGCGCAAAGGAATCGCCAGACTGCAGGTATATTCATGTCCGGGCTGCGGAGTCTGCATCGACGCCTGCCCTATGGGCGTGGTGAAGGCCAACAGCAAGGACGCCACAGTATACCTTAACCGTCAGATCAAGCGAAATAATGAAAGACGCATTGAAGAAATCAGCGATAAATGTCTGCTTTGTGGCAAGTGTACAGCTGTATGTCCGGTCGGTGTTGAAGGTGACAGGATCAGGATTGCCCAGAGGTCTATCAGACCTTATAACTTAGCTCCTGACTACTCGAATATAGACGAAAATTCAGCGATTTTGGCAGTTAACAATTTTGTTAGCACTAATAACAATATTGTTTCAACCGCTAATAATGAAAGGGTTCTATATTTTGCCGGATGTATGACCGCATTGACTCCGGGAATACGGAAATCAATGGAGTCAGTCCTCCGGAAAGCAGGCGTAAACTACAGAATGATGGACAAGGACGGCGGAATATGCTGCGGTAGGCCTATGCTTATGGCCGGAAGAAAGGACCCTGCGAAGGAAATGATCCGCAAGAACACCAACATCATAAAGTCATCCGGAGCGACTACCCTACTTCTCAGCTGCCCTATATGTCTGAAGGTGTTCAAGGAAGAATATGAGCTTGATGGAATAGAAATAATTCACCACACAGAATTTATGGACAGGCTGATAGCTGAAGGCAGACTTCATGTAGAAAGTTCGGAAGTCCGCTATGCCTACCATGATCCATGTGAGCTTGGAAGAGGATGCGGAGTCTACGATCAGCCTCGCAGAGTCGTTGCCGCTGCCGGACAGCTTGTCGAAGGTGCGAAATCCGGAAAGGAAAGCATCTGCTGCGGAGGCAGCCTCGGCAGTCTTAGCCTGGGATTCGAACAGAGAAAGCTGATGACAGAAAATGCGATCAACAATCTGACCGCGGACAATCCGGACGCAATAGTCACGGCCTGCCCTCTTTGCAAGACGACATTCGGCAGATACGCAGACAGGCCGGTAGTTGACATCGTTGAAGTAATAGACTCAAAGACAGGAAATTAACGACTAAAACCATACATATGACATTCAAACCTACAAAGTATGCGCTCAGATGCTGCGCAACAGGCAACATCTTCGAAGATGCAGGCTGGAGCCTTGCAGATCCGCATTGCGACTGCCCAAGCCTTGTAAGGGCTGAGTACGAACAGAAGAAATTCAACCCACGCGAAGATCTCGACGGATTCTACAGATATGCTGACTGGCTTCCGATCAGAAGGACACTGAGGGGATCTTGCGCTCCTATTACATATAAGAGTGAAGCCCTTGCGGAAGAATTGGGACTTGCCAATCTATATATCACCTTCTCCGGATACTGGCCGGAAAAGGGAGCAAAGATGGAAACATGCTCGTTCAAGGAGACAGAAGCATACTCGGTATGCGCAAGACTCCCGGAGAACACAGGCAAAGTGCTGGTGGTAGCATCTGCAGGCAATACTGCCAGGGCTTTTGCCAAGGTATGCTCAGACAACAACATCCCTCTCCTCATCTCCATACCGGAGGACAATATCAGCGCCTTGTGGTTCACAAAGCCGCTGAATGACTGCGTCAAGATCATTGTTTCGCCGAAAGGTTCAGACTATTTTGACGCTATAGCCCTGTCTGACAAAGTCTGCACTGACAGCAGATTCATGGCTGAAGGAGGTGCAAAAAATGTCGCAAGACGCGACGGAATGGGAACAACCTTACTATCTGCCGTTGAAGCAATAGGAAGGATTCCGGATGCATATTTCCAGGCAATCGGCAGCGGCACGGGCACCATCGCAGCATGGGAGAACAACCTCAGGCTTATCGAGGACGGCAGATTCGGCACTCACAAGATGCGCCTCTACCCTTCTCAGAACGATCCGTTCACCATCATGTATGATTCATGGAAACTGCACTCAAGAGGCCTTGTCGACATGACTCCTGATCAGGCGCGTGAGGCTGCCGCAATCATAGACGCAAAGGTTCTTTCAAACAGAAAACCGCCTTACGGACTCGCAGGAGGCCTGTTTGACTCGATGGAAGATGCCGGTGGCGATATGTTCAAGGTAACAAACGACGAGCTTCATACCTGGAAAAAGAGGTTCCTCGAACTCGAAGGCATCGACATCCACAACGCTGCTGCAGTGGCAGTTGCATCACTCGCCCAGGCTGTTTCATGCGGCGCAGTTGTCAAAGACGAGACAATAATGCTTAACATCACAGGCGGCGGAGAAGACAGAGCGAAATCCGAGCAGGAGATCGTTTACGCCAGACCGCACCTCGTGCTTGATCCTGCACTTTCTGCGGAAGACATCATATCAGAAATAAACAAACTGTACTAAAACATGAAGATTTCAACATTACTGCAAGCCGTTCCGGCTGACACCCTTAATGCCGTCCAGGCTGAAATTGCAGCCGTAGCCGAAAAACTGACAACAACACCACCATCAGAACTTCTCAAAGATCTCATCGACAGCGCCGTTGCTTTTGGTCTGAAAGTCATCGCCGCATTTGTGATTTACTTCATAGGTGCATGGCTTATCAAGAAAATCAAGAAGATCCTTACAAGAATTTTCGAGAAGAGACAGACCGACGAAGCAATCGCTTCGTTCATTCAAAGCATCGTGAGCATTGCAATGACGATAATGCTCATCATCATAACTATCGGAGCATTAGGAATTGACACCACTTCAATTGCAGCATTGCTTGCAGGTGGTGGAATGGCCATAGGAATGGCACTCAATGGTACCGTACAGAACTTTGCCGGCGGCATCATGATCATACTGTTCAAGCCGTTCAAGGCAGATGACTTCGTTGAAGTGGGAGGATATTCCGGAACTGTAGAGGAAGTATCCATCACAAGCACCAAACTGAGAACTACTGACAACAGAATCATCATCATTCCAAACGGGGTGATCTCAAACGGAACGATAAACAATTATTCGCAAATGCCACTCCGCAGGCTTGACCTGACCGTAGATGTGGAGTATGGGACATCTGCAGAAAAGACATGCGAAGCAGTCAGTGAGCTCATAAAGGCAGACACAAGAATCCTGACCTCATCTGTTGAGGGCGCCGCTGATCCTTTTGTGGCTTTGAGTGCCCTGAAAGACTCCAGCATACAGTTCGTCATCAGAGTATGGGTGAAATCAGAAGACTACTGGAATGTAAACTTCGACCTTATAGCCAAGATCTATGAAGAACTTCCAAAGAAGGGAATCAACTTCCCATATCCGAAACTGGATGTCAATATTTTGAATAAATAGAAAAATGGACTTCAAGATTGAAGTCCATTTTTCTTATAATAAAATTCCTCCGGTAACTTTCTCTTTCTTCAGAAGTTCCTTGGCCGATACCGGATTGGCGTATATCTCAAGGAAATGCTTTCTTAGATCGGCCCTGTTAAGCTCCGGTTCAACTGTGTCAAGCTGGTGCTCCATATAAGCGACAAACTCCTGGGCTTCCTCTAGCGAGTACCTGTCAGAGTACTTGAACGAATGGTTGAGGATATCGTAGGCTATGTAATTGTTTTTCCACAACTTATACCCATCAATAACTCTAATGTCTACAGCGTGACGGATAAGCTGATATCTGTCATTCTTATCGCATTTGGCAGCAGCTGCAATCTCTTCAGAGGTCAAAGGAGTTCCTATGTTGAGATGAATGTTTCCCTTCTGCTGCATGATGCCCACCATGATGCTGTTGAAGTCCTCTCCTTCAGCCTTGACATATTTATGCTTTCGTGAAATCACAAGCTCACGCGCCTTCAAGACATCACAAGGTTCGTATTCGTACGAGATGCTCATAGGAATGATGTTGAGCTCCTCGAAATTGCTCTGGAAATCAGCCTGGCCGCTCATGTCAAGCATCTTGAGAAGGCCTTGCTCGGTTACATCGTAACCGTTCTTTGTCCTTCCCTGACGCTGTGCAAGCCATATCGAGCTCCTCTGCTCTGTAATGTTGAGTCTGATATACTTGGAAAGCATCTGAGATGACAGATAAAGCTCGCGGGCAGAGATGCCACGAACAACCTTGATCATTCTGTTGGAACGTATCAGGTATTCTATCGCCTTGTTTGTTATGAGGTTGTCACCTACTGCTATCTCAGTAAAAGGAATGCCGTTAGTATACAATACCAGCTGAGTGATGGCAGGATCCAGAATAATGTCCCTGTGATTTGACAGGGCAAGGAACTTTTTCTGCGGATCTATATTGGAAACTCCGTCATATGAGAAGTTATGAGCTGTCCTCTGAAGCACCCAGCGGACGAACTTCTGCATGACAAGAATCTGAAAATCGTCAATAGTCTTGACGCTCTTAAGAAGGTTCTTAAGAAAATCAGGGGCCTCCTCCGGAAAGAAATACTGAGATGCCTGGTTTACAACAGGATACTCAGCCAATGCGCTAAGCGCCTGGGCCGCTTCTGCATCATTATACGGGCTGATGCTCTCGAATTCGGTCAGATCTACCATAGGTCAAAAATTTAGTACATTATGCAAATGTAAGAAAAACAGCGCAATAAACCAACAGCTACCTGCGGAACAGAAGCGAACTGTCGCCATAGCTGAGGAACCTGAAATCATTAGCAAGAGCATAGTCATATATACGGTTCCAATCGCCTTTGACGAAGGCAGAGATAAGCAGCAGAAGAGTGCTCTGAGGCTGATGGAAATTGGTAACCAGCACATCAACAATCCTGAACTTGAACCCAGGAACTATTATTATCCTCGTTCCTGTCTGAAGAGACGTCAGGCCGTTTTCTTCCATATACGAGGCAAGCGCCTCTAAAGCGCTGGACGTAGAGTACTCATAGTCACGCGAATATGGCGCCCACTGTTCCACCGTTTCGGGATGTCCGTTTTCAATGCAGCTGACGCCTAGATAATATAGCGACTCAAGAGTCCTTACAGACGTCGTCCCGACAGCTATCACCTTGCCGAGCCTGTCGATCAGCGTCTTGAGGAAGTCCAATGTTATGACAAAAGGCTCCCTATGCATTGTATGTTCGGACACTTTCTCACTCTTTACGGGAAGGAAAGTTCCGGCCCCCACATGCAGGCAGACTGTCTGAATCGATATATCTTTTGACTTTAGAGAGTCCAGCACCGATTCGGTAAAATGCAGGCCGGCCGTCGGCGCGGCTACCGAACCGCGATATCTGGCATAGAGGGTCTGGTATCTCTCCAGGTCAATGTCCTCGGTGTCTCTGTTAAGATACGGCGGTATAGGCACCTGCCCGCAGGCCTCAAGAACAGCAGAGAATGGAACTCCTCCTGTCCACGAGAATTCAACAACAGAGGTCTCGCCTTTTCGTTCTACGAGATCGGCCTTAAGGTCAATCTCGGAAAGACGAGGTTGATTCTCAGGATTATACACTTTCAGGGTATCACCTTTCCACCTTTTGACATTGCCGACAATACATTTCCATGAACATCTGCCCGTACAGGCAAACATTGAGACATATTCCTCAGGAGAAACCGGTTCCAGGCAGAATATCTCAATGTGGGCTCCGGAGTCTCTCTGGAAATGGAGTCTTGCAGGTACGACCTTGGTATCATTGAATACCATAATATGTCCTTGCGGCAGGTATTCGGATATATTGTTGAATATAGAAGCATTGATTAAACCATCCTTGTAAATGAGAAGTTTTGAGTGGTCTCTCTGTTCAAGGGGATACTTGGCAATCCTCTCATCAGGAAGTGGATAATTATAATCTGATATATTTATCTGTGGAATCATTATTTGTGTCCAGTTGTAAATTTTTACAAAAATACGCAATTCTCGCGAAATGTAAAAATTCCGACCGTTCACATTTGTAATTCACAAAAGTAAATCAACATCTCCTTGTCCTATGATTAATTTTTGTAACATCTTTATCCGAATTCAACAATATTCCCATCCTATTTGTAACGTGCAATTTTTGTAATATAAAATTATCTTATATGTCATTTTACCTCTAAGTAAGTAACTGATACTCTGCTATTTATAATATTCTACTTACATTATTATTTAATTATGGAGATGTAATTTGACGTAATTATGGCCAATAAGTCGGCAAAACGCAACAAAATGCAGATTTTAACAATACTTATATACGGGATACTCAGCACTTTATATTATTTTATTGTAAGCATTGATTAATCTTAAAATATACCTACACTTCCCTCCCTGTTACAAGATTACACAGCAATGACTATTGTTTTTTACAATCCACTTTGTTAATTTTGTAACATCAAACGTAACAATTATGAATACACGCCTCAAGCAGTTTCTGGCAGCAGAAAACATCTCTCAGTCACAATTCGCCGACACCATCAAGGTGGTTCGCGCCAGCGTTTCGCACGTTCTCGCCGGCCGCAACAACCCAAGCTATGATTTCATCAAGGCGATCATGGACAACTACCCCGGCCTGAACATCGAGTGGCTGATCCTCGGTAAAGGAAAGATGTACAAGGAGACAACACCAGTCCAGACGCAGACTCAGTCGCCAACCTATGACCTGATCGACGAACCAGGCCTTTTTGCCTACGAAGAAGAAGACTCTCTTGTCGAAATTCCCTCACCCGTGACAAGCACTCCGGAAAATACAGAATCCTCGATTGACATCAATGCTCAAAGTAAGATTACACAACAAAATATAAAACAAAGAGTTGTGTCTAAAATAATCATCTTGTATGACGACGGATCGTTCCAGGAAATGTAAGTGAAAGTGGTGCCCCGGCTCCACTTTATTTATTTTTCCCATCCAGTATTTAGCAGTATTTAGTATCTTTGTTATATAATATAACGAAAGATATGTATAAGCACATCCTCAAACCCATCCTGTTCCAATTCAATCCGGAAACTGCCCATAATCTGTTATTCTCTCTTCTTACCTTCCTGCGGCATATCCCAGGGGCAAGAGCGATAATGAGAGCCATTTATAAAAAGGACTCTCCAAAGCTTGCACGCGAAGTGTTCGGGCTGAATTTCCCCAATCCTGTCGGTCTGGCAGGCGGCTTGGACAAGAATGGAGAATTCTACAACGACATGGCCGACTATGGATTCGGATTTGTTGAAATCGGTTCCCTGACACCTAAGCCTCAGGACGGAAATCCCAAGCCAAGATGCTTCAGAGTGCCTCAGGACAAGGCCATAATCAACAGATTCGGCATCAATAACAAGGGAGTGAAGAATGCCGTAGAGCATCTCAAGAAGGAACGTCCGGAGGTTATCGTGGCGGCCAACATATCTAAGAACACCACAAGCATAAACGAAGACGCGGCCAAGGACTATGAGACCTCATTTGCCCTCCTCTATGATTTCGTGGACATGTTTGTTGTAAACGTCTCCTGCCCTAACGTGGTGGGACTCACTGCATTACAAGACATCTCATTCCTTTCGGACATTGTTGACAGACTGCTTGATCTGCGAAGATACTACGACACTTATCGTCCTATACTGCTAAAGGTTTCTCCAGATCTGTCAAGGGAGCAGATGGATGACATAATCGACTACTGTCTTCGTTCCGGTATAGACGGAATCGTTGCCGGCAATACGACAAGAAGCCGTGACGGCCTGACTATTCCTCAGAGCAAGATCGACGAAATCGGCAATGGAGGCATGTCAGGAGCCCCTGTTCACAAGAAAAACCTTGAACTTGTACGCTATATACATACCAAGTCGCAGGGAAGGTTGCCGATCATCGGAGTCGGCGGCATCATGTCCGGTAAGGACGCACAGGCCATGATAGAGGCCGGCGCATCACTTGTTGAGATATATTCCGGCTTTATCTATGAAGGCCCAGGTCTGGTAAAGAACATCATCACTCACCTTGAAAACACTGTAAAATAAGGAATTACTGATGACAACTGCGTCAATTTGCACTATAGGAGATGAGATCCTGATCGGTCAGATAGTAGATACCAACTCATCTCATATTTCACAGGCCCTTAATTCACTTGGAATCCGGGTGACCAGGATGCTGTCCATCGGTGACGAATCCAACGCCATCATATCTTCTTTAGAGGCAGAACTGGCTGAAAATAATATAGTTATCGTAACCGGCGGTCTCGGTCCCACTAAAGACGACATAACGAAAGAAGCATTAGGGAAACTCTCGGGTGCGTCCGGTACCAAGACTGATGAAAGGCAGCTTGAGATCATACATAGGATACTGAGTGCCAGAGGACTTGATGTCCTGGACATCAACCTGGCGCAGGCAGCAGTTCCGGATACGTGCTCAGTTATTCCTAACCGTCTGGGTACGGCTCCAATCATGGTGTTCGACTTCCCTGAAGACAGATTCGGACATAAAGCAACGCTGTATTCACTGCCGGGAGTGCCATTCGAAGCTCTTGGAGCCATTGATGATGTATTGCAGGACATACGTTCAAAACATTCTACATCAGACATTTATCACAGGACAATCATGACATTCGGCCTTGCGGAGTCTGCATTGTCAAAGATGATAGAGGACTGGGAAGACAATCTCCCGGAAGACATACATCTTGCATACCTTCCCAATCAGCTCACAGGCGTCCGTTTAAGGCTATCCATATACGGAGGCATACGGGAAGTGGAAGAAGCAAGAATAGAGACGGAATTGGCCGTTTTAAGGTCTGTTTTAGGCGATTATATATACTCAGAACAGGATGACACCTTGGAGGAGTGCGTCGGCAGGCTTCTGAAGGCCCACGGAAAGACGATGAGTACAGCCGAGTCATGCACTGGAGGCTCGATTGCCTCTCTCATTACTTCCGTATCAGGATCCTCAGAGTATTATTTTGGATCTGTTGTCTCTTATGCAAACAGCGTAAAGACAGACGTACTCGGCGTACCGTCTGAAATCATAGAAAGGAATGGCGCAGTGAGCAGCGAATGCGTTGCCGCCATGGCCGAAGGAGTGAGAAAGCTCACCGGCACCGACTATTCTGTCGCAACTTCAGGCATCGCCGGTCCTGGTGGAGGAAGCGACGGGAAACCTGTCGGCACAGTGTGGATCGGAGTCAGTTCACAGAAGGGCACAGAGACCTTCAAACTGCACTTCAAAGGAGACAGAAAACGCAATATAGAGCGTTTTGCAGCCAATGCATTGAACATTTTACGAGTAAAACTTGTAAACGAGCTAAACAACTAGAGCAGAGCAAGTAAAACACTTTTGTTTACCGATAAAACATAATTGTTACATATAATATAGTTTACAATAAGTTTCGTTTATAGAGGACTCAAGTAACATATAATCAATAACTTAAGCACAAAGCATAGTAAATGAGCGAAATTCATCATAATTACGAGAAAAAGAAGCGAAGAATCAGGATAAATGGCATATTTTACGCTGTCATTTCTTCCGCTTCATTCGGCTTTTCTCCCTTGTTCAGCATCGGTCTTCTTGCTGCCGGACTCTCCAATTTTGATGTTCTTTCATACAGGTGGGGCATCGCTGGATTAGTGTTGATGATCTATGCCTTCTGCAAGAAGAAGACGCTCCGCCCGAACTCATTTGACGAGACATGGAAGATCGTCCTCTTAAGTGCACTTAGAGCGCTGACCTCTGTAACACTGCTTATCGGATATGCGAACATCTCAAGCGGAATCGCTTCTACAATAAACTTCATGTATCCGGTCATAGTCGCCATCTGCATGATGTTCTTCTTCGGCGAACATAAGTCTTGGGTGGACATGGTGGCCATTGCAGCGTCAATTTTCGGCGTATATCTGCTTGCGTCAGGAGACAGTCTTATTGTAGAAAACGGAAATACGCAGCTGGGACTCACCTGCTCACTCATCTCTGCATTCTCTTTCGCTGCATATTACATACTGATGAAGAGGCTCAAGGCCGACAAGATAGAGGTTGTCAAGTTCACCACATGGATCATGATCCTCAGCGCAGTATACTTCATCATCTGCGCATTTATCTTTGAAGGCAAGCTGACAATGATTACCGGCGGAAAGAACTGGCTCTACATACTTGGACTGGGATTATGGTCTACCATGATATCCAATTTCACAGGCGTAAAGGCTGTCCGAAGGATCGGACCTACGCTTACATCCATTCTTGGCGCTCTCCAGCCGGTCACAGCTGTAGTCCTGGGCGTGGCATTCCTTGGTGAGCACCTCTATTTGAAGTCAATGATAGGCATTCTGCTGATCCTGGCAGCTGTAACTGTGGTTGTCATGCACCAGAACACACGCAAGACGCATTAAAGAATACGGAAGAAATTCTCTGAAGCTATTTTTGACAGGTCAGATTCAGAATATCCCCTGCTGCGAAGCTCGTCAAAGATCCTTGGCATCATGGATATATCCTCCATGCCGTCGGGAGTAACCTCGATGCCGTCATAATCTGACCCAAGTCCGACATGATCAATGCCAACCAATGACACCACGTGGTCTATGTGGTCTGCAATTAACTTAAATGACGGCCTTTGAAGTTCAGTCAAAGCCTGTTGCACTTCATTCCATGCAGCCCGTTTACTCGGATCCGCTGGATCCTTGATGAACGCTTCTTCCACAGCCTCTCCATAATCCATTATGCCAGAGGCAGATAACGTATTTCTAAAATTGACATCAAGGAAAAGAGGATAGAAGTTGATCTGAATGACTCCACCTTCTGATGCAAGGGCGCGTATCATGTCATCAGTCATATTTCTCGGATGGTCAGACAGGGCACGGCAGCATGAGTGGGTCGCCACAACAGGCCTCTGAGAGCATCTGATGACATCGTAGAATGCCGCATCAGAGATGTGTGAGACATCCACCAGCATACCAATTCGATTCATCTCTGCAATCACCTCCTTGCCGAAAGGACTAAGACCTCCCCATTTTCCAGAAGCGGAAGCGCAGGAATCACAGATCTGGTTATCCCTGGAATGACATAGGGTCATGTATCTTACACCTGCATCATAGAACTCATGCAGACGATCCATGCTTTTACCGACAGGAGAGCCGTTCTCCAGTCCAAGGAACATAGAGAAGACTCCCTCAGCCTGATTATTCTTGGCTTCCTGTTCGTTCACAGTCAGCCTGACGGCTGAAGGATTGTGCTTTATTGTAGAACGAACAGCATCAAGCAGACGTTGAGAATATGCATATGCCTCCTCCGTAGCAAGGGAAGCAGGCAAGTATAGTGCGAAAAAAGCACCGTCGACTCCCCCTCGCTTAAGCTTCGGGAAGTCGATGTGCGAATATTCATTATCGATTGACAGATCCCTCAGACGAAGGATCTGTGACGGTGTATCACAATGACTGTCAAGTACGAACATTACTTTCTCTTGACGTCATCCGCCTTTATAAGACTCGAGTTGACGATCCTATCTATTTCAAACGCAGGCTTTCTCTTGAAAGTAAGCATTGAACCGCCAGTAAGATTGACCTTCAGGGTTTCAGACACATTTACATGGCATTTCGCTGATCCTGACAGTGTAACGTCTCCATCTTCTGCCTCAAGAAGCTCAGTGTCAACCCTTGAGAGACCTGCCGAAGTGACTTTCTGCATTGATGCTGTTCCCGAGAAGTGAGACTCGGAACTTCCTGCAGCCTCGATCTCGAGAGTATTGACAGTAAGCTTCATATCAATGTATGCAGAGTTGTTCTGATTCACGAACGTGTTGCCACCATTCTGAGTCAATGACACCTGTGTAGAGTTCGATGCATTGAGATACAGCTTGCTTGCTGCATTGACCACGCCTGTCACCTGTGCGTTCTTTGACAGGTTGAGCTCAGCTGTCGAGCAGTCAACATTGAGCTGAGAAACAAGAACGTTGTCAGATGCTGTCAATGTAAATGTCTCTGTGTAGAAGTTGTCGAAATGTGTCACAGCCACCTTATTCTTGAATACCAATGAAGTAACACTCGGCATATAAACATCTGCTTCAAGTACGGGGGTTGCTGCTCCCTTCTGTCTGAGCGCCTTCTTGAGCTCTGGAGAATATCCCTTCTCATCAAGAATCAGGTATAATGTTCCGTTCTTTACATATGCCTGTACGTGAGCGGCGATCCTCTCGTCAGTCTTCAATTTTACAGCATATGAGTCTGACTTATAGAACTTAAGGACGAAATAGTCTTCTGCGCTTACCGTCGAGAACTTCTCATATGACTTGTCCTGGACCAACAGTGGCTGTGCAAATGCATTTGCTCCCATGAGAAGCATTGCAGCAATCATGAAAATCAACTTTTTCATATCTTTAAAATTTAAGGTTTTACTTTTTAATGCGCTGTCTTACAGCCTCGTACATAAGAACGGCAGATGCCACGGACACGTTGAGTGATGTGATCTCACCTGCCATAGGGATAGCCGCCTTCTCATCGGCAAGATCAAGCATGGCCTGCGATATTCCCTTGCCTTCCGACCCCATGATTATTGCGCACGGGCCGGTCATGTCTACGTCATAGATAAGGTTATCTGTCTTTTCTGTAGCCGCAACCAGTTTGAATCCGCTCTGCTGAAGATAATATGCTGCAACACGGAGGTTCGGCACTTTGCATGTATCCATCCTCATAAGCGCACCGGCTGATGCCTTGACTGCATCGGCATTGATTGCCGCTCCTCCCTTTGCAGGAACTATGATGCCCTGTCCGCCGGCACACTCCAGACTTCTTGCAATCGCGCCAAGGTTGCGCACATCGCTTACTCCGTCGAGAATCACAAGCAAAGGATTCTCGCTGCAGCCGAGAGCATTGTTCACAAGCTGCTCTATATCAACATAATCTATCTGCGAAATATATGCAAGGACACCCTGATGGGATCCTCTCACTGCCCTGTTGAGTCTCTCTCCTGGCACAAACTGGAACGGAATATCGTTCACCTTCAGGAGCTCCATCAACTCTCTGAACTGAGCACCTTCAAGTCCCTGCTTCAAGAGCACCTTATCGAATTTCTTACCTGCCTTCACAGCCTCCAGCACCGGATGCATTCCGAACAGGTACTGCATTTTCTTTTCTTCCATATGATGTTATTCCAATGATTCGTTCAACTTCTCCCATTCCTCCATCTTGTAATCAAGCTCGCGCTTGGTCTCAAGATAGGACCTGGTCAACTCCATCACATCATCTTCAGGACCAGGATTCATGAGCACGGACTCTATCTCAGCAAGCCTTCCTTCCAACTCTTCTATTTTCTTCTCTACAAATGAGATACGATTCCTTATCTTCTTTTCTTCTTTAGATACATATTTCTTCGCCTGATACTCCTGCTTCGCCTCTTCCTTCCTCTGGACGACCTCCACAGGCTTTTCCTCTGCAACAGGCTTGTAATGTCTTTCCAGCTCGCTCAAGCTCTCAAGCTTCCTTCTCTCCAGGAAGTCCTGCACTCCTCCAAGATGCTCCTTCACACGACCGTCCCTGAATTCATAAAGCTTGTCAACGAGTCCGTCCAGGAAGTCTCGGTCATGCGAAACTATGATTAACGTACCGTCATAAGCCTTGAGCGCCTGCTTCAATATATCCTTCGAGCGTATGTCCATATGGTTTGTAGGCTCGTCAAGCGCCAGAAGGTTGTATGGCTTCAGCATGAGCTTCGCCATAGCCAGGCGCGCTCGCTCGCCACCGCTCAACACTGCAACTTTCTTGTCGATATCCTCTCCCTTGAATAGAAATGCTCCGAGAATATCACGTAGCTTAAGGCGTATGTCACCGACTGCAATGCGGTCAAGTGTACCGAATACCGTATCTTCCTTGTCAAGTATATCTTCCTGATTCTGAGCGTAATATCCTATATTTACGTTATATCCGACACGAGACTCGCCTGCCATCGGATCAAGCTCTCGCATGATCACCCTCATCAGGGTTGTCTTTCCTTCACCATTTCTTCCCACAAGAGCGACCTTCTCACCACGGCGAACCTCTATCTGCGCATCCGAGAACACTACTTTCTCTCCATAACCTACCTTCATATCCACTGCCTTGTATGCAATGTCTCCCGAACGCGGAGCCGGAGGGAACTTCACGCAGAGTGCAGAACGGTCTTCTATGTCGACCTCAATCCTCTCAAGTTTCTCCAGCTGCTTGACACGTGACTGGACCTGGTTGGACTTTGTCGGCTTGTATCTGAATTTCTCGATGAACTCCTCGGTCTTCTCGATCATCCTCTGCTGATTCTCAAAGGCAGCACGCTGCTGCTCGAGGCGTTCCTTCCTGAGTTCCAGGTATTTGCTATAAGGAACCTTATAGTCATGAATCCTGCCGACCATGATCTCGACAGTCCTGTTGGTGACGTTATCCAGGAACTTCCTGTCATGGGAGATCAGCACAAGAGAGCCTCTATAATCCTTCAGATAACCCTCGAGCCATTCGATGGACTCTATATCAAGGTGGTTTGTCGGCTCGTCAAGCAACAGTACGTCAGGCTTGGAAAGAAGTATCTTCGCAAGCTCGATACGCATATTCCAGCCTTGACTGAAAGTCTCCGTCGGTCTTGACAGTTCGTCAAAACGGAAGCCCAGGCCAAGGAGCGTACGCTCTGCAAGAACCTGCGGATTGTCAGAACGAGTATATGAAATCCTGTCATTCACCTCATTCATCCTGATTATAAGGTCCTGATACTCTTTGGATTCGTAATCAGTCCTTTCAGCAAGCTCAAGCGTTATGCTCTCCAGTTCCGCCTCCATTGCAAACATATCGGCGAAAGCCGTCATAGCCTCGTCAATGACGCTGCGGCCGCGATGATGCTCCATGATCTGCGGGAGATAGCCTATCTTCAGCCCGCCAGGAACGGCAACCTTACCGCTCGTCGGACTCTGAAGTCCGCAGATCAGCTTCAATATCGTAGATTTTCCCGCACCATTCTTTCCCACAAGGCCTATCTTGTCACTCTCGCTGATATGAAAATTGATCTCATTCAGCAAGGTGAAGCCTCCATAAGCTACGGTAAGATTGTTAATAGATATCATATATTATTTTCTGCACAGCAAAATGCTGAATTCATATAACAGGTATAACGGCACCGACACTACCAGCATTGAAAAAGGGTCACCTGACGGTGTTATCACTGCCGCCAACACGACAACCACCAAAATTGCATGCTTTCTGAATGACGCCAATGTATCTTTGGTCAGCACCCCCAGAGCTGACAAAGCCACAACCACTGTAGGAAATTCGAACACGATTCCGAATGTAAGCACCGTTGATGTAAACAACGATATATATGAAGTCAACGAAAAAGTATTCGGCACATCCGGACTGACCTGATATCCTGCAAAAAAGTTCAGCATCAGAGGAAACAGCAAAGCATATGCGACAACCACTCCAAGATAGAACAGGAAAGATGCGAATGCAAATGCCTTTCTGACTGCCGTCTTTTCATTTTCATACAGAGCGGGCGCTACAAATCGCCACACCTCATATATATGATAAGGAAAGGTCAATATCAAGGCAGAAACGAATGTCACCTTCATATGGATCATAAACTGGGCCGCAACTTCAAGGTTGACCAAAGACATAGAGAATTCAGTCCCCAAAAGTCTGTATAGGAAGAAGTCAGACTTTGAGGGCGCCAGAATGACATCATCAAAGAGGAAATCCTTGAAAAAGAACAATGCAACTGCTGTCACAGCAAAGACAGCAATCATTCTGAAGAGACTTTTTCTCAGATCCTCGAGATGATCCCAGAAGGTCATTTCTGCAGATTGAGACATTATTGCTCCGACTCTATATCCTTCTTTATCTCATTCACATCATTCTCGACTTCCTTCATCCCCTCCTTGAAGTTCTTGACTCCCTTGCCAAGCCCCTTCATCAGTTCTGGAATCTTCTTGCCGCCGAAAAGAAGAAGAACCACAAGTGCGATAATGACCCACTCCCATACTCCGATGGTCAATGGCATCAGCATAAATGTTGTCATATATATCTAAATTAATTTATGTGTTCATCAAATATAGCCATCAGAGACTCCGGACACCTTATCGGACGCCTTGTCTCTGAATTTATGAATCCAAGTGTCACAGAACCCTCGCATACAAGGTATCCTTCCTGGTTGTAGATCTCGTTTCTGATGACAAGCTTCGCCCTCGGAATCTCATCGATGATGCTGACCACCCTCAATGTATCACCGAGCTTTGCCGGCACCTTGTAACGGCACTCTACCGACACGACCGGAAGCATCACGCCTGACTCCTCGATCTTCTCGAGAGGCAGGCCGAGCTCCTTCAGCATGGCTGTTCGTCCGCACTCAAAATATCTGACGTAATTTGAGTGATGGACGATGCCCATCTGGTCGGTTTCGTAGTATCTGACATCCAAAAACAGCTCAGATTTCAGCATAACAAAAATGTTAACTAAATAAACTTTATTGTTTCATTAGTTGTTTTTCAGCGCATTAAGCGAAGCTGTAATACTTTCTATCTTTGAAAGCGAATCTGCCTCTTTTTTACGCTCGACAGCAACCACAGCCTCCGGTGCGTTGGCTACAAAGCGCTCGTTCGAGAGCTTTTTGCGCACGCTGTCGAGGAATTTCTGCTGGTATGCAAGCTCCGCTTCGAGCTTCGCAATCTCCTCTTCCACGTTGATCAGTCCAGTGAGAGGAACGAACATCTCAACCGTCCTTACCATGAATCTCTGCGCCGCTGACATGTCTCCTTCCGCCTGTCCTACGGTAACGTTGGCAAGCTTCATCACTACAGGTAGAACCTCTGCAGGGAAATCGCCCTTGATCTTGAGGTCGAGAGCCTCCCTCGGTGAAAGGTTCTTGCTCTGGCGAATGTTACGTACGCCGGCAACGGCCTCGCAAGCCATCTCGAATGCTGAGATGAATTCTGCATCATAAGGCTTTGCCTGTGGGTAACGCTGGTTCATGATGGTCTCACCTGGCTGACGTTCCGCCATGTTCTGCCAGAGCTCCTCGGTGATGAACGGCATGATCGGGTGGATCATCTTCAGAAGAGCATCGAAGAATCCGATTGTTGCATCATAAGTGACCTTATCTATTCCAGCACCATATGCAGGCTTCACAGCCTCTAGGTACCAAGCACAGAAATCATCCCAGAAGAACTTGTAGATGGCCATCAGCGCATCTGAAATACGGAATTTAGAGAAATGGTCCTCTACAGTCTCGACTACCTGGCTGAGCTTGTTCTCAAACCACTTCACCGCAACTGCAGAAGCCTCAGGCTGCTGAGCTGCCGCATCGACAGTCCATCCTGTAACGAGGCGGAACGCATTCCAGACCTTGTTATTAAAGTTTCTACCCTGCTCTATCTGTGACTCATCATAGAGAATGTCGTTTCCTGCCGAGCTGCAGAGGAGCATACCGAGACGCACGGCGTCTGCACCGTACTTCTCGATCAGATCGAGAGGATCCGGTGAGTTTCCGAGGGTCTTCGACATCTTGCGGCCGAGCTTGTCACGCACGATTCCGGTAAGGTACACATTACGGAACGGCACATCATTCATGAACTCGTTTCCAGCCATGATCATACGGGCCACCCAGAAGAAAAGGATGTCCGGACCTGTCACGAGGTCGTTTGTAGGATAGTAGTATGCAAGGTCCTTGTTAGGCTCTACCTCAGGATGTCCGGCCTTGTTGGTGTCGAACACTGAAATAGGCCACAGCCATGATGAGAACCATGTGTCGAGAACGTCCTCATCCTGATGAAGATCTGCAGCTGTGAACGCCGGATCGATCTTCTGAGCGGTCTCAAGAGCCTTTTCAGGAGTTTCAGCCACAACTACCTGTCCGTCAGGAAGGTAGTATGCAGGGATGCGCTGGCCCCACCAGAGCTGGCGAGAGATGCACCAGTCGCGTACGTTCTCCATCCAGTGACGGTATGTATTGCGGTATTTGTCCGGAATCAGCTTTACGTTTCCGCTCTCGACAGACTCGAGTGCATCCTTTGCAAGTGCCTCCATCTTGAGGAACCACTGCATCGAGAGCCTTGGCTCGATGACTGCGTTTGTCCTCTCTGAATATCCTACAGGAGATGTGTAGTCTTCCATCTTCTCGAGATTTCCAGCCTCCTGGAGCATTGCAACGATCTTCTTTCTTGCGTCGAAGCGGTCCTCGCCAACGAGGATCTGAGCCTTCTCGTTGAGACGGCCGTGATCGTCTATGATGTCCAGAACCGGAAGGTTGTGACGCATTCCGATCTCATAGTCATTCACATCGTGAGCAGGAGTCACCTTGAGGCATCCTGTACCGAAATCCATTGCCACATAGCTGTCCTCGATGATAGGAATCTCCTTGTTGATCAATGGGATAAGGACCTTCTTACCCTTGAGCCAGTGATAACGCTCATCTGCAGGGTTCACGCACACAGCGGCATCCGCCATGATTGTCTCAGGGCGGGTTGTTGCGATGATGATATACTTATCTGTAGCATTTCCGTTTCCGTCAGAGATGAAGTATCTCATATGGTAGAACTTGCTGACAGTATCCTTGTGGATCACTTCCTCGTCACTTACCGCTGTGAGTCCCACAGGGTCCCAGTTCACCATACGCACGCCTCTATAGATGTATCCTTTATTATAGAAGTATACAAATGTGCTGATCACAGCCTCGCTGAGCTCTGGATCCATAGTGAACTTGGTCCTGTCCCAGTCGCATGACGCGCCGAGCTTGCGGAGCTGGCTGAGGATGATGCCTCCGTGCTTCTCCTTCCACTCCCATGCATGCTCAAGGAACTGCTCACGGGTGAGATCCTCCTTCCTGATACCCTCGGCTGCAAGCTTCTGGACCACTTTGTTCTCGGTAGCTATGGAAGCATGGTCAGTACCTGGCACCCAGCACGCGTTCTTGCCGTCCATCCTTGCCTTGCGGACGAGCACGTCATTCAATGTATTGTTGAGCACATGGCCCATGTGAAGGATTCCTGTCACATTTGGTGGCGGAATCACGATTGTATAAGGTTCTCTTTCGTCAGGTTCTGAATGAAAGAACTTGTTTTCAAGCCAATAGGCGTACCATTTATCCTCCGTCAAGGCAGGATCATACTTTGCTGGAAGTTCCATATATTGATTTACAATTAATTATTAATCATATCATTAGATCACACACTCATATAATGAGCGCATAATCACGCAAAGATACTAAAAAAATCACTAACTTTGCACTATTCCGATACTAGTCAATAACAGAAAAAGATAGATTTATGGCAAACGAAAAGGATTTCAGCATCGAGCTGAAGCAGGATGTGGCAAAGGGCTCATACTCAAACCTTGCAATCATCACACACTCACGCAGCGAATTCATCCTCGACTTCGCATCAATGCTTCCAGGCCTTCCAAAGCCTGAGGTCCACAACAGGATCATCATGAACCCTGAGCACGCAAAGAGGCTCTACCTCGCGCTCCAGGACAACATCAACAAATACGAAAGCCAGCACGGTCCGATCGCTCTCGGAGCCGAGCCTAAACCGACTTTCCCTATGGGAGGCATCGGTGGAGGTGCCAAGTCATAAGACACTATGGAAGAGAGACTTAAGAAAATCAAAGCATTCGTCTTTGACGTAGACGGAGTATTCACCGACGGCGGCATTCTTGCGACCGCCGACGGCGACCTTTTCCGCGTCTTCGACTCCAAGGATTCATTCGGATTGCGAATGGCCTATATGAAGGGCTACCCTGTCGGAGTAATCACGGGAGGCGTATCAGAAAGCATCAGAAAGAGATTCCGCACCTGTGCCGTGCCCGAGGAGAACATCTACCTTGGAAGCAGGGCCAAAATCGAGGATTTTGAGCATTTCTGCAACAAATACTCCCTTAAAGCTGATGAAGTGATGTACTTTGGCGACGACCTCCCGGACATTCCGGTAATGGTTGCATGCGGCTGCGGCGCATGCCCATGCGATGCCGTTGACGAAGTCAAGGCGGTCGCCGACTACATCAGCCCGCGCCCTGGCGGAAAGGGATTTGTCAGAGAAGCGCTCGAGATGGTCATGAAACTTCAGGGCAAATGGGAGCTTGATGTAGAGGACTACAAGAGCAAATTTTAGGAAATTTCACCACACCTCCGAAGAGATTCGCCACAGATTCACGTTGTTTACAACGAATCGGAGCATTTTACGGCATTGCCGTCTGCAGACTGCAGACGGCATTTTTATTGAAATATCTTTGTTGCCGCAAAAATTGAAAAGTGGTTATGAAATTTGAGAACGCAAACGTGCTGATTACCGGAGGAGTGTCCGGAATCGGCAAGATCATGGGCCGAATGGCTCTGGAAAAAGGAGCGAAATGCTTCATCATATGGGATATCAATCTTGTCGGTATCGAAGCTACCCGCAAGGAACTCAGCAAATATGGCAATGTCAAAGGTTATGTGGTGGACGTATCAAACAATGAGATTGTCAACATCGCGTACAGGAAGACTGTCGAAGACTGCGGAGACATAGATATCCTCATAAACTGCGCAGGCATCATCACAAGCAACAAGACATTCGACCAGCAGACCCCCGATGAGATTGTCAAGACGATGAACATCAACACCATAGCTCCTATGTTCGTTGCTCGTGCGATGCTTCCGGACATGCTTGAACGCAACAGAGGACATGTGTGCACCATAGCCTCCGCAGGTGGAATGATTTCAAATCCCAAGATGTCAGTATACGCTGCCAGCAAATGGGGCGTTATCGGATGGTCAGACTCCGTAAGGATCGAACTCCAGGAGATGAAAAGCGATGTACATTTCACGACAGTGGCTCCTTATTATATAAACACCGGCATGTTCGACGGAGTGAAATCACGAATCATTCCTATACTCAAGCCTGAGTACGTCGCAAAAAGAGTCATCAGAGCCATCGAAAGGAACAAGGCATTCAGAGGCATTCCGTTCGGATTCCACTTCATAAGATTCTGGCAGGCCATCCTCCCTACCCGTGTCTTTGACTTCTTCTTCGGTCAGGTTTTCGGGATCTATCACACAATGGACCAGTTTACCGGAAGAAAAAGTGCAAAAGAATCCGCAGGAAAGGCATCTTAAGAATAATTGTTGTAATTTTGGAGTTCTTAAACACACGACAAGATGGAAAACACTTCTACAGAAAGGATTGTCAGCATAGCCGCCGCACAGAAGGAATATTTCGACACAGGGGCGACCTTGAACATAGCGTTCCGCAAGCAGATGCTCAAGAAACTGCTTGACGCGCTTGAGAAATGGGACGACAAGCTCGCCGATGCGCTCTGGGCAGACCTGCACAAGTCATACGAAGAGGCATACCTGACTGAAATAAGCATAGTCAAGGCAGAGATCAGGGGCCATCTCAAGAAGGTAGCCAAGTGGGCTCGCAAGAAAAGCGTATGCACACCGATAAAAATCTTTCCATCACGAACTTACATTGTGAAAGAGCCTCTGGGATGCTCACTGATCATTTCACCATGGAACTATCCCGTGCAACTGCTGCTCAACCCTCTCGTCGGAGCGATTTCGTCCGGCTGCACGGCCATGCTGAAGCCTTCACCTTATGTTCCGACCGTTTCAAAGGTCATTGAAGAGATGATCAACGAAACATTTGAGGAGAGATATGTCGCTGTCGTACAGGGAAACAGGCAGGTTAACGCAACCTTGCTTGAACAGCGCTGGGACCTCATTTTCTTCACCGGAAGCCCGGCCCTGGCAAAAACTGTAATGGCGGCTGCGGCCAAGCACCTGACTCCAGTTGTTCTGGAACTTGGAGGAAAGAGCCCATGCATAATAGACAAGACGGCGAATATCGAGGTTACAGCGAAGCGTCTTGCATGGGGAAAGACGCTGAACAGCGGACAGACATGCATAGCACCGGATTACATCCTTATCCACAAGGATATCAAGGAAGCATTCGTCAAGGCATTCGGTGAGGAGGTCAGGAATCTGCATGGAGAGGACATCAAGGCAGACAGGCATTATGTCAGAATGGTCAACGACAAGGCATTCGAGAGAGTGACCGGATACCTCAAAGATGGCGACATAATATATGGTGGAAGGCACGACGCCGACACCAGATTCATTGAGCCGACACTCATTGAGAATGTACCGCTTGACTCCCCTCTCATGACTGAAGAAATCTTCGGCCCCATATTCCCAATCATCACTTTAGATGACAGCGACAAGTCATTCAAGGACAAAGTTATAGAATTTGTAAAAAGTAGGGAAAAACCCCTCGCATTCTACTACTTCGGCAAGGAATCCGACGGGTGGGAGATCATTCGCAATACCAGCTCAGGAGGAGGCTGCGTCAACGACGTGATCATGCACATCGCCAACGAAAATGCCCCGTTCGGAGGAGTCGGAAACTCAGGCATGGGCCGCTATCATGACAAGGACAGTTTCGAGGCATTCAGCCACACCAGGACAATAGTCTCGACCGGTACATGGATCGACCTCCCGTTCCGGTACATGCCATACAAGATGTTCTCACTGGTCAAGAAAATCTTATAATTACCCGAACATACCTTTCAGGCTGCAAATTTTTAGTAATTTTGCAGCCTGATTTCTATTATGATGGACACTAAAGGAAAGAAGATCATACTTGGAAGCAATTCGCCAAGGAGGAAAGAACTCCTGGGCGGATTGGACATTGAGTTTACAGTAGACACAGGCAACACATTCGAAGAGGTTTATGACCCGGCCACACCACATGAGCGTATACCTGAGGTGTTGTCTGAGGGCAAGTCATACGGATTCCATAGAGCGCTGGAGACCAATGAGATACTGATCACGTCTGACACGCTCGTCCTTTGCGGAGAGCGCGTCATGGGCAAGCCGCATTCGCGCGAGGAGGCCATCGACATGCTTCGCTGCCTGTCAGGGCGTGAGCATAAGGTTATTACTGCAATAACTCTCAGAGACTGTGACCGCTGCTCCACAACAAGCGACACCGCTGTCGTATATTTCAAGGAATTGACTGACAACGAAATAGAGTACTATGTAGATCAGTATAAGCCTTTTGACAAAGCTGGAGCATATGGAATTCAGGAATGGATCGGCTATATGGGTATAGACAAGATCGAGGGATCATATTTTACGATCATGGGACTCCCGGTACACCTTGTCTATCAGGAACTCGTTAAATTCATCGGATAATGAAGATAGACTTCCACAGCCATATACTTCCAGGGCTGGACGACGGAGCGACAGATCTTGCCAATGCTGTCGAGATATCCGCAGCTATGAAGAGCCGGGGATTTGAGAAGGTTACCTGCACGCCCCATATAAACGCCTTGTACAGGAACACGCCTGAGACAATCAGACCGGCCTTTGACACACTCCAGGAGGCATTATATAAGAATGACATTGGTATGGAGATATCGATGTCTGCAGAATACAGACTCGTCCCCGAAACATGGCCGGAAGTCCTTCAGAAGAATTGGATAATGCCGATAGAAGACAAGTATATCCTCACTGAGCTTCCAATATCCAAACCGACAGAGATGGGCGACATAAAACCGGTTGAAGAATTCAAGAAAGTGAGATCAATGGGACTGGTGCCGATCCTCCCCCATCCCGAAAGATATTTCTACCTTTCACATGACGAGCTCATGAGATATCTTGATGCCGGAGCTGTCATACAATGCAACTACGGATCTCTCGCCGGACTATATGGACTGGAGGCACAGCACAGGGCGCAAAAGCTTGTGGACGAAGGATTGGTGACATTCTATGGAACGGACATGCACAACCTTAAGTATGTGGAAATCATAGGCAAATGGTTTGCAGACGGGCATGACATCGCTGATTTCTAAAAAATCTGTTTCAATTCGTCGCAAAACATCCAAAGTTAAGATTTGTAAAATTTCAACCTAGCAATAACACAAAGTGTTAGAATCGAAGTAGCCAAATTTAAGGTTTATAAAAATCAGACTACTGAAACTTACGTTTTATCACTTCAACTCAAAATTGTTCATAAAGCAAATTTTACCGTTCGTCGGATTGCTCTGGAACAGATATTGCAGATGCAGAAAAAAGCAGTACCTTTGCATTCGAGTTGATCAGAGAGTTGTTCTGAAACTCTCACAACTTATTGGTTATTAGTTTTAGTGTTATTAATTATGTGGTTAGTATGAGGCGTCCCCGCGAGAGCGGCGAAGTCTCATTTTTTTTGCACCTGTCGGTGCCAAAAAATGAGACTTATGTCTTTAACCCCCGATATGCTGACGCATATCACCCCGAGGGGTATTTCGGCCCTGCCCGGGCCGGTCGGTGAACCGACTTTGCATGCACCCGTCGATGAAAAAACGAGACTTACGTCTTTTTAACCCCCGATATGCTGACGCATATCACCCCGAGGGGTATCTCGGCCCTGCCCGGGCCGGTCGGTGAACCGACTTTGCTTGCACCCGTCGATGAAAAAAAACGAGACTTACGTCTTTAACCCCCGATATGCTGACGCATATTAAAAGATTGATTCTTCTGTGTAGGTTGTGAGGAGTTCGAGGGCTTTCATGCCCATTACTGAGTTGCCTTTTGAATTGAGTCTCGGGCTCCATACGGCCACAGAGTATCTGAGCGGGCATACCGCTATGATTCCTCCTCCCACTCCACTCTTTCCAGGAAGGCCTACGAGGTATGAGAACTCACCTGCTTCATCATAGAAGCCACAAGTCTGCATGACTGCGTTGAGTCTCTTGATCCTTGAACGGCTCAGCTTATAGCCGGCATATTCAAACGGGCTGTAATTCGTGAATGCCAGAAAGGCCTTTGCCAGTTCACGGCAGTTCATCTCGACAGAACACATCTTGAAATAGAACATCAAGACACGTTCTATATCATTCTCTATGGCGCCGTGATATTTCAGAAGATTGGCTATGGCTGCATTCAGGTATCCGGTCTCACGCTCGGAAACAGCGACCTCCATATTGTAGTCGACCGTCTCATTGCCACACAAAGCCCTGACAAATGTAAGGAACTCTTCTTCCGGATCGTCCAATTCAGTCAGGAGTATGTCCGCCAGAACTATTGCACCTGCATTGATGAACGGATTACGAGGAAGACCTTTCTCTATCTCCAGCTGGACAAGAGAGTTGAAAGCCGTACCAGAAGGTTCCTTGCCGACCCTTTTCCAGAGGCTTTCGCCCTTGATAGACAGGCACATAGCAAGCGCAAACACCTTGGTTATACTCTGGATGGAAAATCTCGTTTCCGCCTGCATATACTCATACACCTCTCCTTCAACAGTTTCAAGGCACATGCCGAACTGATCCGGATCCACTTTTGCTAGTGCAGGTATGTAATCGGCCTGCTTTCCTTCTTTGGCATAAGGAAGAATCTCCTGATAGATGTCTTCCAGAATCTTCTGATAGTCCATATTTAAAGATTGTTCAACGCAAATATAACAAAAAAACTTATCTTTGAATATTGAACTCAAGATGAACTGTAAATGGCAAAGATATATGTAGCAAGCAGCTGGAGGAACAAATATTTCCCCGATGTTGTGGCAAGATTGCGCGAATTCGGTCACGAAGTATATGACTTCCGCAACCCGCCACACAATCATGGAGCATTCATGTGGAAAGACATCGATCCGAACTTCGAAAACTGGTCTGTAGATGAATACAAGCAGGGCCTTGAGCACCCTTCTTCGGAACGCCAGTTCAAGGCCGACCTCGACGCCCTGAACTGGGCGGACACCTGCCTGCTCGTGCTTCCATGCGGCCGCAGCGCACACACGGAAGCCGGATGGATGAAAGGAGCCGGAAAGAAGACGATAGTGTATATCCCTGAAATGCAGGAAGCCGAACTGATGTACAAGCTGTTCGACCTGGTCAGCGAAAGCCTTGAGGAGATCAACAGATATCTATGACAAGCAGAAGTTCCATAACCGGCCACCTGGCGGCATTCGTCGCATACGCCATATTCGGCTTTAATATAATAGTATGTAAGGATCTTACCAGCGGGAATCTTATTCCTCCGCTGGGGATTTTCACGCTCAGGTCGCTGATTGCCGGAGGGCTGTTCTGGATCGTATCTCTTTTCCTACCCAAGGAAAAAGTTGACAAAAAGGATTATATCAGGATCTTCGCAGCGTCGATGCTGGGATTTCTCACATGCCAGGTCACATTTCTTGTCGGCATTCCGCACATCACTCCGATGGACTGCTCAATACTGACGGCGATGTCTCCAATCTACACGATGGGAATCGCCGCGCTTGTCATCAAGGAGCCGATAACATGGCAGAAGGCCGGTGGAGTGGCGATCAGTTTTGCCGGTATCATATATCTGATAGTCAACAGAGTAGCAGCTCCTGGCGGAGTGGCCGAAAGCACACCTTTCGGAATATTCATGATAGTCCTCAACAGCCTCAGCTTCTCGATGTATCTCGGCATCTTCAAGCCGTTGATCTCGAAGTATTCGGCAGTGACTTTCATGAAATGGATCTTCCTCTTTTCCGCGTGCGTGTCGACTCCCCTTTCATTGAAAGGCCTGATTGACGTAGAATGGGCGGCCATCCCTTCAACACAGTACGCAGAACTCGCATATCTGATCATATGCGCCACCTTCGTCACATACTTTCTGATCCCTGTGTCGCAGAAAAGGATCCGTCCAACCCTGGTCAGCATGTATAGCTACATCCAGCCGATCATAGCAATAGTCATAAGCATCGCCATCGGAATGGACGCCCTCACCTGGCAGAAAGTCCTTGCCGCCGCCATGGTCTTCGGCGGCGTGATCATAGTCAGCTACAGCAGGAGCGCACGATAGGCAGCGAGAGAAAGCTGGCTGGGTAAGTTGGCGAGGTCGGCCGGGAAGGTTAGACGGCATGGTTAGTGAGGTTGAGTCGGGGAAGGTTAAGTTGGGAAGGTTAAGCCAGGGAGGTTAAGTTGGGAAGGTTAAGCCAGGGAGGTTAAGCACATCATATTTTATAACCACCTATCAATCAATCACTTACAAATCAGCATATGTTTAACCCCTGCTTTAAAGTAGGGGTTAAGTGCAGCTCAACTCACAACCAACTGAGAATCAGCGCATTACCAAACAACATGTATTTAACCTATTGAATCCGGTTATAAGGGGGAATCTACACAAGTCCACTAACAGTATCATTGATATCATTCACTGCACCACGAGCGACGACAGTCGCCAGGGGCGTCCGCGAGGTGGCGAAGCCACCGAGTGGCACCAAAGGGAGCCGCAAGCTCCCGAAGGGAAAGGATCAGCGACGTTGAATATCTGCACTGCCGCTCGATTGAAATACTGGGGTCACTAGTAGCACTGTGCGACTACCGGCCTACACTAAGCACACCATACGTTCGAGGGTGGCGACTTGCACTGGGGACTACGGCACTGAGGTCGCCGCCCATGCACCGGAGGGCCGTCTTAAGGCGAATCTCTTGACTTTCGTAGAAAGGCTAGAGCTTCGCGACGGACCGGAGTTATAGACAGTTGCCTTCTGTGGATCTCGAAGAGTCCACAGAGGGCAAGTGCCGCTTTTATACAAATAAAGACCCCCACCAGAAACGCTCTATTATTGAGCTTATGATGAGAGTCTATGTTACGAGTATGAGTATCAGAAACACTACAGCAGACTTGCAATCTCTTGTGCTATTGCTTTAAAATCAAGATCCTTTAACTGTTCCTGAGTAATCGCAATTTGATATGCCGGTTTATATCAGTATGGGAAGTGGCTAGGAATATACTTAGCATTGACATTATTTGCAAAGTCAATAATTACATATTTCTTTTCCTGTGGAGCAACGCCAAGAAATATGGAGTTTTCTCTGCCAAGTTTATTGAACTTGTCATCTCGCAGGTCTATCCTCCTATATTTTGACCAATAACCTTTATAGTCATTCATGATCTCAAGTTTGCGAGATGATCCACCTGAACTAACGCAGCAATCACTTGCAGCTGACACCTTAGCAGTTGCTAGTATTTCTCTATTTCGATCTGCTCCAGCACCAACAATCTCCAATCCACAATTATTCAGCTCGGCCATTAAAGTATCCTCATATATCCACGAAGCAACAAGATCCCGACCATATTCTATAGGAGTTCTGCTATCTCTATTGTGCCTACAACTCATCAGATTAGCATGAGTTTGAGGAAATTTTGCAGCTAAAAGGTCAATATCACCTTCGAGAACACAAATACTAGATTCCGGATAGCCCAAGCTGGTTGCTACTGGGACCAAATCGCCCAGTAATTCAGTCATTCCTGTAAATGCTCCCATAATACTATCGTTTATTCTTTACAATTTCACAAAGACTGGCCAAAGAGTGATGAAACTGCATCTGCTTTTGATGCCACTGAACAAAACCAAATGGCATTAAAATAGTGCTTCCTCCCGTCCTCTTACCAGGAACAACCATATCCAAATGCGATGAAATAGCCTCTCTGATATCTGATATAGAGAAAATAACATCGAAATCATCTTCTCCAAGATAATTCACATACCAAACATAATCTGCCCAATCATCAGAGTTCAGTGCCAAGCCTCTAGAGAAACAGTATTCCGCTATATTAGCGGCATTATCCTTAAACCACTGTAACAAACGATCTGCTTTCTCTTTATCCATTTTTACCAACGAATCCCAAACAAGGCGACCCTTTCTGTTTTGATAGCCAATCAGCTTATCATCCTGCCCTGCTGTGATTGCTGGATTTTTAAGAAGCTTTAATGTGTCTGTGTGGCCATAGAAATATAACTTCAATGAATCCTTTATATCATCAGGAATGACAACAGAATACTGTTTTTCAAATCCCGCCACAAATCTATCAACCCCAATAAGGTAGACCTGGCCACCTGAACTTTTCTTTATTGATATTCTTACTTTGCCACCGTCAACCAATTCAAGAACTAAATCCGTTTTGGATTTAGTATGGCCACCAAGGACGCACTCCACATCTGTTTCACCCAAACCGCCTACATTCGCACTCTTGATTTCACCAATTCCCAATCTAGCCGAAAACTCAGAGCAAAACTCCTTATCTTCAAACATATGTTCAACTTTTGTCTCATTCTCGTGACCTGATAATTTTGCGTGCTTCCAGCCTGTAGCACGATCTCTTCCGTTATTCATGATTTATTCGAAAAAATAAGACATATCCTTGCCGTATCTCTTTGCCAAGTGATACAACATAATTGCAGAAACATTTATTTCTGCATTCTCTATTTTAGAAAGGTGACTTTGAGTTATAAGACCCTCTTTCTGTAAATCAGCTTGCTTTATACCTAGTTCAGTACGAACATGATACAACTTACCCGCTAATTTTAGTTTTTCCCGGCTTAATTCTGATGCTTTCATATTGCAAATGTAAGAAAGTGACCTTTATATTCCATATTGGAATATTTGTAATATTTACTATCTTTGCACCGGAATTATAAATGCTATTGAAATGTCTTATAAAGTAGTTGATTTATTCGCTGGTGTTGGAGGACTTAGTTACGGTTTTGCACACGATAGTGACTTTGAAATCGTAGCAGCTAACGAGATCTTGGAGCCAATGGCAAGAGCATACAGTGCTAACCACCCAGGAGTCAAAATGTACAACAAGGATATCAAGGATTTCAGTATAGAAGACCTCAAGAAAGACCTCGGTATTGAAAAGGGCGATATCGATATTGTAGTTGGCGGCCCTCCTTGTCAGGCTTACTCAACTGTCGGAAAGAGAATGCTTGACGATCCAAGAGGAAAACTATTCCAGGAGTACTTTAGAATATTGAGCGAAGTAAGACCTCAGATTTTCGTATATGAAAATGTCAAAGGACTTCTTTCTATGCAAGGAGGAAACCTGATTAAACAAATTCAGGAACTTTTTGAAAGCATTGGATATACAGTTCAGAAGAAGCTTCTTAATGCAGCTGATTATGGTGCAGCACAGATAAGAGAGCGTATCATTATTGTAGGAACATTAAATGGATATAAATTCAAATACCCAAAGCCTACGCATTACGATCCGCTCACAAATCCTTCAAACCCAGACGGCCTGAAGCCGTATGTAACTCTTGGAGAAGCCTTAGGCGATTTACCGTCTATTCAGTCTGGAGAAAGCGGAACAGAGTATGCTTGTGAGCCACAGAACGACTTCCAGAGATTGATGAGAGCTAATGCACCTGAAAAGATCGCTGAACACGAGACATCAAAGAATAACGACAGGATGATTGCTCTTATGAAAGCACTTCCAGATGGCGGATCTCCTAAAGATGTACCTGAAGAATTAAGGCCGACAAGCGGATTTGCTAATACATATTGTAGACTATGGTGGAATCGTCCAAGCACTACAATTACTCGTAACTTAGGTTGTCCGTCTTCTTCGAGGTGTATTCACCCTAAAGACGCAAGACCACTGACAACTAGAGAAGGTGCACGCCTCCAAGGATTCCCAGATGATTATATTTTTTGCGGTTCAAGAGCTGAAAAGCACTTGCAAATAGGAAACGCTGTTCCTACATTCTTGTCTAGGGCAATTAAAGACGCTGTAAAAAGGTGCTTGAAAGGAGAAAACAAGGACGACGATAATGATATAACCATCCTCGAGCCTACTCTATTCTAAAACAATAAGAGCCTTTGGTCAATTATACCAAAGGCTCTATTTTTTCACTGAGGCTATTCACCCCAGCTGCTATTACCGCCGCACATGGTGCCTAATACATCAATACAAAGAACAAGAAAGATTATAACTCCAAACATAGCACAATAGATTTTGCCACAAATAAAAGCTTCGCTTGTGCCAAGCCAGAACACAAACAAAGAAAAAACACAAAATAGTTGAAAAAGACCTGCTATTTTCTTGACATCTATGCAGAAAGATATTCAACATGAGTATCCATAAAGAAATTCTCTGTCAACACAGCAGGGCACCAGGACTTACGCAAAATATAGAACTGTTCTTCCCAGTCAGAATCCCCATCAGAAAAATCCGTTCTGATCCTTCTACCAGGAACGTTCTTTATTGCCGACTCACACAGACATTCAGCCAAACTATCAGACTCCGTCTGCCCTGAACATGTAAAGACACTCCATCCCGTCGCATTGAGCCATTTCATGCCGTTTCCTGCTGCGTTCACATGAATACTTACCACGATTACATTTTTCTTACCCAAAGCCAAACAATGGGCATTTATACGCCTAACTCGTTCAGCCAAAGGAATATCATCATCTTCCGGGACCAGTAATTCTTCGTCGAGATTTCGGTATAGCAGATCACGCCCCGTTTCCCATGCTGTACTGATATCCAAGGGCTGGCAAGAGTTCATAAACTGAACAGAGGTTAAGCGCATCACATTTTATAACCTCCTATCAATCAGCTACTTACAAATCAGTATGTGTTTAACCCCTGCTTTAAAGTAGGGGTTAAGTGCAGCTCAACTTATAACTAAATGGAAATCAAGGCATTACAAAACAACCTGTGTTTAACCCCATGAACCAGATCGAAAATGTGGGATCAATGTGGGCAAAATTGAGGCGCCTGGCATACGATGAATGCGAGACGTACTGAAACAGGCTGAGACAAACTGTTATCAAAAAGCAGCCCCAATGTAGCCCCGTTTCTCAGAATATAGGATTGCCTATAAAAAGACTAAACCCGAATGTTTGATTGCTCAGGGACATCCGGGGATTTCGTTTTCTTATTCTATTTCAGCGAGATATTTCTCGACTTGTTCTTTAAGAGGCAGAAGGTCTTGTTCTATAACATTCCAGACTTCTTCGGGATCCACCTGGTAATAACCGTGAACCAGAAAATGTCTCATTGCTACGATGACCTTCAAGTTTGTGTCCGGGTGGGCTTCTTTAAAATCAAGACTGAGCATATATGATGCTTCTCATATGCGATGGCTTGAAGAATATGCTCCAAGCGACCTCTGCCCCTAACTTGCTCTCTCATATATCAGAATCTTGTCGTTGTTAGCCGTACGTTCAGCGAAAGATAATAAAGTACCTTCAGTAATCAGATCCACATCGAAACCAAGAATCTCGCTCAACTCCAGTGAAATTTCAGCATGTCTCATCAGACTGACCTTGGCCTCTTTATCGAAGACTACCAGTATATCGATATCACTTCCGCTATGCGCCTCTCCCCTGGCATAAGAGCCAAACACCCATGCCTTCACAATCGGTTGGGTTGCGAAATAACGTACTATCTTGTCTGTAAGACTCTTATCCATAGCAACTGGCATTTCTGCAAATATAAAGATCTTTCGTTTTATTGCAAAAAATGTGCGACTCGACCTACACGTAAGCAGGATAACGTTCGAGGGCGGCGACTTGCACTATCGACTACGGCACTGAGGTCGCCGCCCCTGCACCCGGAGGACCGCCTTCAACGAGCAAGTCTCTTGGCTTTTTGTAAAAAAGACGAGAGTCTTGCGGCGGCCCGGAGTAATAGTTAGGTCGCCTTCTTTGATCTTCTTGAAGTCAAAGAGGGCGACACCGCTTTAATAAAAACACACGAAGTTCAAGATGATGACCTGTCACATGTTTGCCGATGTCTTAATTATCAATTCCTGCGGAATGATTATATTTGCAGAAATGGTAAATAACAATGCGAAGAGAACATATCATAGATGCTATTAGAACCGGTCTTTCGAGCCTGAATACTGGTGTTGAAGTGCGTCTTTATGGCTCTGAAGCAAGAGGTGAGGCACACGAAAAGTCAGATATTGATCTGCTTGTGCTTGTTCCTATGGATAAGGCAACATTGCAGGACGAACTTGAAATCACAGCTCCGTTGTATGATGTCGAATTACAGACCGGAGTCTTGATCAATGCTTTGATTCTTCCGAAACGAGAATGGGGCCGGAAAGTAACGCCATTTTATGAGAATGTAATGCAAGATTCGATAGTCTTGTGAAATAGTATCTATTCCGCAGATAACTAATGCAGATGCCCGGTTAAAGCCGGGCATTATTGTGATACCAAACAACACTCTCAATGACTCTGGAGAGTGAAAAGGATGCGAGGACGTTTGTCAATCGCCGTTTTTCAAAACAAAAACTTGTAAATGTTTGTCAATCTATGGAAAATTATTTCTACATTTGTCCTGCTTAGCTAGCCCGATATGGGTTGGGTGGGCGAAAATACATACGAAGACGTTACTTGACGTATATCTTCTCAACTCAAACTTCGCAACTTTGAAATCAGAAAGAAGATACGGCAACGGGAACGTCCATATCGGTGATGACGATTCAGTCACTGCGCTTTTGGCGTGGAGTTTCTGCATATCATCCCTGACGTGGGCTAGCTGCGTTGCTTATCCTTTCTGATTGGCAGCGAAGGCCTGAGTTGAGGATGAGCAAAAGTAAAACTCCCACGTCTTTTTTTATGCCTGTCCGCTGGGGAGTTTCGGACGCATGAAAAAGCTAATGATGAAACGATTCGCATTGCTGTTTGCAACTCTCTTTACAATTGGCATCTGCATCACACATGGCCAAAATTATCCTTCCGAGTGGAAGCAGTACACAACATCAGGATACATATCGGATATCCAGCATGATAAGAATCTGTATAATCGGACAGAAACAGATTTCAAGAATTATCTTACAAATATTGCACGAACAAATATCGCGAAGCAGGTGCAGATAAGAATTTCGGATTATGCATCATTGAATAAGGTGTCTTTGAATGGCAGAACGAGTACGAGTTATTCATCTTCAACTCAATTCTCCACTGACCTTAACATAAAACTGGTAGAAATCAAATCTTATTATAATTCCTTTACCAAAGAAGGATATGCAATAGCTTATATCAACAAGGCAAAAGCTGCATCAACCTATGTGAAAGAAGTCAGAATAATCTTCAATAGAATAAGTAATGCAATAGCTGTTGCTGATACTTATGTGTCAACAGGCTTCAAAACCAAAGCCCGCACGGAATTGGAGAATGCCAGATATGAATTTGCGAATTTGGAAGAGCCGTTCTTCTGGCTCGCAATTTTTGACTACTCTGAATATGATCTGAATGAACTTCTGTCTGAAAGAACAATGTTGGAGCAGGCGCTTACCCGTAAACTATCGGAGTTGCAGCATGGAATAAATATCTATGTACAATGTTCGGCAGATATGTTTGGTGTTCAATATCAGCAACTTTCAGGCGATGTTAAAGAGACCCTTTCATCAATTGGATGTAATTTCTGTAATGATTCATATAGTGCCGATTGGATTGTTGTTATACGTTCTGCTGCAGAAGAGTATAATCATGTCAATATAGGAGGTAATTCAGCTTACTTCTCTTATGTTCATGCGAATGTTTCCATCACGAAAACTGCCACCGGACAAAAAATATATGAAGGAGAAATATCAGAGAAAGGAAGTCATACACACAATTATAATCAGGCTGCAAGAGATGGATATAAACGTATATCGAAACAGATTTCAGATATATTGCTAAAAAACATAAAATAATGAAAAAACTATTACTACTTGCTGTACTATTGATGATTCCGACTGTTTTCTATGGTCAGAATACGGAAAAGAAGATAGCGATACTCGAAATTGTTGACCGCGACGAAAATGTTTCTCAGGGCATGAAATTGATGCTCAGAGGTCGCTTGACAGCGGCAGTGACGGCAACTCCTGGGTATGCTGGCTTGGACAGAGTTGATATGGATGCAGTCCTTGCTGAACACAATTTTCAGAGAAGCGGGATGGTTGCTGAGAAATATATCAAGCAATTAGGAGAAGCAATAGGAGCTGATTATGTTATGATTGCAGAAGCAGCCTGGTTCAACTCATATAAGACTGAACTTGTAATCTCAGCAAAACTGATTGATGTTGAGTCCTTTCAAGTTGTCAAGACTGCAATGGTAAACACTCCAGTAAGTTCAGCTTCAGTAGATGAAAACTGTCGTGCTTTAGCTAAAAAGTTACTGAAACCATCTAATTCTTTCCAACAGACCCCTGGTAGTGGATATATACCGAAATATTAATTTAAAATCAGATAGATATGAAGACTTTTATTTTTGCATTAATGCTATTTGCATCTTTGAGCATTTCAGCGCAGACCTATTCCAGAAATACAGAAAACATTCAGCTCCATGGTCTGGAAATGGTGGAGACTTTGAGTGATGATGGAATGAGAATCATCAAGATGCCGTTCAAGTGGTTTGCTGGTATCGGAGAGGCAGATGACAAGCAGATTGCAATAGAAATTGCTCAGAGAGAGGCACAGTCTGCTGTTTCACGCATTATCAGAAATGAAGTGATAGACCAGGCAGCAAAATTAAGTGTAGATGTGAATGGCAGAGTATGCCAGGCTTTGGTATCATCCTGGGAACAGTATTCTCATAGCATTCTTGTAGGCTGTGAGCCATTCGGAAATACGGAAGTTCAATACAACTCCAATACAGGAATGTATAAGGTGAAGGCGAAAATCGGTATTCAAGGAGACAGATTCAAGAAAATGATGAACGAGTACAAGGAAAGGACACCTGAAGATCTGACACCAATTGAGGTACAGCAGTTCATTCAGATAAATCAGACTGTGGTAAGTGTAATAATTTCAGAGTAGGTAATTTATGAAAAGAATAATATTCTTATTGGCTTTTTTATACGGAGCAGCATTAATGGCTCAGAATAAAGCAGTAGCAGTTACAGAGGTTGTGGACAAACAGGACAAGGTCTCGTATGTCACTGAAATTATGGTGAGAACAAGGCTTACTGCTGCAATATCCATGAAACAGGGTTATACTGCGTATGATAGAGTGGATCTGCAGTCAATTATGAGTGAACAGAATTTCCAAAGGACAGGTCTCGTAGATGATGCGACAATCAAGAGACTTGGAGAAATGACAGGTGCGTCGTTGATTTTGATTCCGGAAGTGGCAATGTCTGATGACGGAAAAATATACGTTGCTGTCAAGATGCTCGATGTGACAACAGCTCAGACAATGATGGTGACGGGACAACTTATGGGAAGTTCATCTGACGCTGTGGAGGAAGGATGCCGATCATTAGCGATGAAAATATTGGGCGAGGGAAGTAGAACAACAAATACAACAGTATCAACTACAGAACCGGTAACATTGTTTGGCTATCTTCATGTTTTCCCTACTGATATTGGTGAATTTCAGACATTACCTGCTCAATTGCTATCAGCAATTAATAGGCAGGCCCAATATGGGTACGATACATGGCGTCTGCCAACAACAGAGGAATTATCTATAATGCGTGCTAACAGTCACTTGATTCCTAATTTTAAGAATGTAGATTACCTTTGCTCGGACTCTTCTGTAAAAGGTCTTGCTAGGTTAGTAACTACGGGAATGTCTGTAGCAGAAAAAAAGGAGGCGAAAGTGCAAGAGAAAATGATAAGAAAAAAGGCTATATTCAATCTGTTGGACATCCACTCTGATTATGAGCATTATTATATTGGGGATGATGTTGTTTTATATGCATATAAGGTCAATTATTCAACTTATAATGAGGATTTTATTGATTATATCTTTAGCCCTCGCAGACCGAATTCTAACTTTACACTCTGTACAGATGTAACATATGCAAGGGAATATGCAAACGGATGTTCAGATGTAGGTATTATTTTTCTCGATGAACTTGTACAAAGTTTATACGACCAATACGGAGCCACATCTAGATATAAGTATAGTTTTTCTGCCCTTACTTCGGATACTAGAGCAATATTCGATCTTGATGTTATAGAGACACGGTCTAGTGGACGTTTTGTATCCAATAGTTACGCGTTCGATTCTCTATGGTATTTGTTTAAGGCTACACTTCCTTCGGAAGAATTAATACAAAAAGAAATGCAAAAAATTAGAAGCACCCTCGAAAGGTAGGATTATGAGGTCTTTATTGTCAAGTCTTTGCTTATAAACTTATTTTTAGAGTGTTGGTAAACGACAAACTTATACTTTGTCGAAATGTTGGGATAAAACATGATTGTTTGTTAGATTTACAATGAACGGAACAATTAAAGATAATTCACGCGGAAAGGTCAACAAACGCAGGATTTTTCGTATGTTATATCCTGCGTTGATCGTGTTCTTCACTTTCACTTTCTGTGAATCGGTATTTGGTATTTATAAATATTTCAGTTATCAAGATTACATCGGGCGGACGGAGATTGTCTTATTGACACTACTGTGGTTAATACTGATCATACAGATATTTTCCTCATTTTTGAGAGTTTATGAAATGTCTAAGTATATATACCCAACATTAACCTTTATTTCAGACTGTGTTGAAGTATTGCTTATCATTGCTCTGGCCATTACTATTGATAATAATATTGCAAAATACAATGATATTATGTTTCGCTTGGAGTATATTCTGATTTATGAAATTTTAATAGCTATCATTTGTAATCAATGGATTTGGTTTATATCTTTAAGAAGATTGGATAAGAATGCCTTTATTCGATTGGCAGTACTATTGTGCGTGATTATTGTTTTGTTGATATGGGAGTTAATTCTTCCTTGTGTATGGAATCATGTCGTGTTTATTGCTATGTTCTCCGTTGTAACTGTTTTATCGATTATCGATGACAAGGAGGTTAATCCGGAAACTATAAGTCAATAGTATTTATCGTAATTGCGTCGATGCTTATGTTCTGCAACAACTGTGGCACCAAGAATCCGGATGGTGCGAATTATTGTTCCGGATGTGGAGCGAGGCTGAATGCTCACAAACTGGCGACACTTAGAGCTACTCCTGTAAAGAATAATGTTTCGCCATCCGAAATGGAAATCTTCCGAAAGAAACTCCGTCAGTCTGTGGAGAACGACGCAAAAGGGGTCCTGGACTTTGTGACAGTCCAAGTTCCATATAATGACTTTGTGCAGTTCCTTCCGATGGAGGAAGGCGGTTTCTATGTGGAGTTTGCTGTCGGCGACTCTTTGGGTGCATTGGTAAATAATCCATGCAAATACGACAAGTATGATGAGTTGTATCGGCAGTATGGATATAAGTATGGTACAGGAAATCCTGAAGATGATTTTTATATCAAGGAGTATCCGGCAGGAAGTGAGGAGGATCTGATACAGGAAATCCCAGACCTGATAGTCGCAATCAAAGGCAACTGTCTTTCTGTATGCATATATGACGAGTCTCTGAAAGGACCCGATGATGATGTCCCTGTTCCTATAAGAAAGAGGCGCTGGGTGTCTCCCGAACATGATAAGCCCCTGGTGACTATGCTTAAATTGTTATTGATAGGACTTATTGGAGGAGTAACATTTGGGGCTATAATGTTCATTCTATCAGAGTACTATTGGTGAGATCTTAGAGGACTTGAAATAGACTTTTAGATTCGGCGGTCAGCGACCGCCGAATCTGCTATAAGTGTTCTGAGGACAGTAAAAAGACCTTTGCAAGAATTTTGTTGTTGATTCATAATGTTTATCTTTGCATAAATTATTTATAGAGAGATGGATTCTTTTAAGATAACGAACTTTGGTCCTATCAATAAGGTGGATGTCCAGTTGGGAGATTTGACGATTCTGTTGGGACCTCAGGCGAGTGGAAAAACATTGTTCTTGCAGATGTTGAAACTATTGGTTGATAAGGATCATATAGTTCAGACATTGGCTAGATATAACTATGTCACAAACAAGCAGCCGGACCAGATCCTTAATTACTATTTTGGCGATAAGTTGTCCTCTATGTGGAAAGAGGATACTGTTGTCAAGGCAGATGGTAAAAGTTATAGGAAGTCCTTCCTTATGAGTCAGAGTGATGAAAGTGCGGTTGAAGAGGTGTTTTACGTGCCGGCACAGAGAATTCTCTCGATTTCGGATGGTCGTCCGAAGAATTTTATGGAGTATGATATTTCGTCTCCGTATGTGTTGAGGAATTTCAGCGAGACTTTGAGATTGTTCTTCCAGAATGAAATTGGAGATGATCAGACTGTATTTCCTTTGAACAACAGACTGAAAGGCGGTCTGAAGAAGTCATTCAACGAGTCAATTTTTCACGGTGGCCAGGTGGTTATTGATGAGAGTTCCGGACAGAAGAAGATGCGTATGCAGGTGGGAGGCTCGAGTCTTCCGTTTATGACCTGGAGTGCAGGACAGAAGGAGTTTATGCCGTTGTTGATGGCGACGTATTGTCTGACAGGTCCTGTGATCAAGACTATTAATCGCAAGCAGTATAAGTATGTGATCATCGAGGAACCGGAGATGGGTCTTCATCCAAGGGCGATTCAGGCTGTAATTGTGCAGATGCTTGAGTTTATCAATGCCGGATATAAGGTGATTGTGTCAACTCATTCTTCCGTTTTACTTGAGTTTGCTTGGGCGTTTAAGATGATTCAAAGGCTTCCTGAGAATGTTCGTGTTGAGGCTCTTTGTGAGTTGTTTGATGTTTCTCCGAATACCAATGTGACAAAGATATTCCTGGGAGTGGAGAATAAGGAGTTGAAGACTTATTTTTTCAATCATAAGAAGAATGGCGTGAATAGTTTGGATATCAGTTCTCTTGATGTGATGAGCGAGAATGTGGAAGAATCTGAATGGGGTGGGTTGTCTCAATTTGCGACCAAGGCGTCGGATGTCGTTTCAAAGTATATGTCAGAGTACCTGTCCGAAGAATAATTGATTATGGGAAAATCTAATTTTCAGAAGGCGGTAGAGGGAACTCCTGAAATTTCGACAGCCTATAGAAGCGGATTACAGGCTTTGAAAAGGAGCGATCGAAGTTCGGTTGCAGTATCGGATCCGTGGATTCTTGATGGAAGTGTAGATATCGATACTGCTGTGCAAGAGAAATACCATAACGATAATCGCTGGGATTATGCTATAGGATATTCCGAAAAGGTATGCTATGTTGAAGTTCATCCTGCTTATACTTCAGAGGTTTCGGTGGTTGAGAATAAACTGAAGTGGCTGAAAACCTGGCTGAAGGAGAAGGCTCCATTGCTGGATGCAATTCCTAAAGCGATTCCAGCTTTTGTTTGGGCGCAGACAGGAAAAGGTGCGATATTGCCTCAGTCCTCACAAGCCAAAAGGCTGGCTACTTTGGGAATCAAAGTTACGCGAGTCCATAAGTTGCAGTAGAAATTTACAGTCCCGGTTGTTCCTCTCCCAGATATCAGATGCTGGTGATGAAGCCGGGGTTTTCTTTATAGTGTAAAAAGCAAGTTTTCAACCAACAATTTTAAGAAAATAAGGACTCCGCAGTTTTCGGAAACGAGGTTCGGCAGTTTTGTCGGACTTTTTTCTTGTTTTTTATGTGTATAAGCAGTAGTCTGGCAGCGCGCTGCCAGACTACTGCTGGCTGCTTTCGAGAGGGATCACCCAGAGTTCATAGAGCATCTGAAGGAGTGCGGGCTTGATGAGGAGGAGATTCGTTATTGCTGTCTGGGGGTGCTGGGGGTTAAGGAATAGTATTATGAGGATATTTTTTCGTCTTATATATGAACATTAACAATTATTGATATGAAGAAGATTTTTGTAATTATTTCGATTCTTGCTGCAGTTGCAGGTTGTAACAAACCTGATACAGATGATACTCGCTTTTATGAAGAAAATCTGAAGGCTACCGTTGATCATATAAATGTGGAGGTGTCGTTGAATGCTGTATCTAACTTCTATATCGCCTGCCAACTTAATGATGTTCTGACGAGAAGAGAGACTGTTTATGCTGAAATGTTTACTGAGGTGTCTCAGGATAAATGGTATTCAAACCATTTAAACATCAGCTTTGAGACTGGAGGTAAACTTTTGGATGCAGACGGTGCTGAATGGAATGCCGGTCATTGGATGAGATATGAGTACAGTGGCGATAAGTGCTGGGAACTTTCATATCAGAATGGAGGTATGAGTTACGATGTAAATCTTACTCTTTTAGAGGACAGCAAGGATATATTTGAAGTGGCCATATCTGGAAATGGAGAATATATAGACAATAATGTCATAACCAGGTTCGAGATCGAGGATGTTACGATCAAGAGGCAGTTTATTGAGAATGTACTGGCCAGAACCACTTCATCGGGTGTCATAAGAGGAGATTTCTTTGATGCCGGGGATAGAGATAATGCAGTAGCATACTGTGAACTTCATTTTGGGGCTGTGCCGGAATATTTGACAGAAAATAACATAAAAGATAGCAAATAACTATTCAAATACGCATAACAACTTAATATAAAAAGAATTATGAAAAGATTTTTTGCATTTATTGTAGCTGCGATTGCTTTGAGCAGCTGCGTTAAGGTCGGAGATACATATCTTCGTTATGATGGTCCTAAAGAGGTCAGTGCAGAGGAGCAGGAACTGACTTATGTACCAAGCAAGCAGGCAGAGATGGCGTTTGAACTGGTCAGTTGGACATTTTTTGACGCACCGTCTGATCAGGTTCCTACAGAAGGAACTCTGGAGGCAACAAATTCGAACGAGATCACAGGAGATTGGTTCAAGGTTTACTTCAAGGATGGGAATGTGATGGTGGAACTTGATGCGAATAATGGATATAAGCGTGAACTCATTGTGTATATCTCTGATTCTGTTTCAACAAGAGGCAGTTCGCAGTTGAATGTAACACAGGATGGAAAGGTATATGGGGAAGAATAGACATTAACCGGCCCTAGCCGGATACCAAGGTGAGCACACACCTTTCGATGCCGTCGACGATGGTTTCGATTATTTCTCGTCTGCCTTCTTATGAGAGGAGGTAGGCGAGATCCTGTTTGTTGTCCATGAAGAAGTTTTCGATGAGGACGGCGGGACAGTGGGTGTAGGCGTATTCGAGGAGGGTGCCGTCTGGGGAGTGTTTGCCGGGGGTGTTGTGGCCGTGGGCGGAGTCTAGGAGGATGAGCATGGGTGTGTAGGCGACGGCTCGGGGATTCCGGGGGCGAAGGTAGGGAAAATTTTGCTATATTTGCACCGATGTACAATCTAAATAAGATTGTGTATTAAATTCGCACTTGATCCAGGTACTTTGCGGTATCTGGATCTTTTTGTTGAATGTAGTACATTCGGGGATTTGGAATCAGTACACTGCGAAAATTTCAGTACATTTTCAGTACACTTTTGGGGGTGAGAAAAACAAAAACCCCTCTAGAAGTGTGTCTAGAGGGGTTGTGTGAGGTGCCTAGCGGAACTTTAGATGTTAATTTTGCTTAATACCATTTAAGTAAAATTTAAGTAACTCGTTGATTATTAGGATTATCTTAATTTTAAAATTTTAAGGAATTTAAGCCAAGAAATCAAAGTTCAGTATCAACTCAGTATCAAGTTTGAAAAAGATTGCGTATATTTGTGGTACGAATTATTAACGAAATATTATGTCAGTTTCTTTCAAACTCAGGACGCGAAAGAGCGAGGGCAAGGCTCCGCTGTTCGCAAGAATTCAAGCCGCAAAGCTCGGTGTCAATCTTCTTTTATGCACGAATATCGAGGTCGATGTTGAGAAGTGGAATCTCACGCATACCGGCAAGGCATTCAAGTTTTATATAGAGTCCGAAGAAGGTCGCAGGATTACTCGCTTGACTAACGAGATTAAGAATGCGATCAATTCTCTGACTGAACAAGGCGTGCAGCTCACTTCTGAGATGGCCAATGATATTATTGACGGTATTGTCTATCGCGAGGAGCGTGAGGCTCAGCGATTGAGAGATGACGAAGCAAAGCGTCAGGCTGAGGAAGAGAGTCGAATGACCCTCAACAAATTCATCAAGGAATTTATTTCACAGATCGAGTCCGGTGCCAGACAGACGGACAGGGGCACAAACTACGCTTTCAGCACAATCAAGTCTATTCGTGCCGCTATGAATCAGTTTGCGTATTTTCAACAAGATACCAAACGCGATATCGACTTCAAGGACATCGATATGAAGTTCTATTATGACTACACGGCATATCTTAAAGGAAAGGATTATTCAATCAATTCTATCGGAAAGTGTATCAAGGAATTAAAGGCAATTCTTTTCACCGCGGAAAGCGAAGGATATCACTCAAATTCAAAGTTCAAGGATAAGAAGTTCAAGGGCACTAGAGTTGAGGTGGATTCGATTTATCTGACAAGAGAAGATCTTGACAAGATTATGGCTGCCGACTTATCCGAATATGGTATTGGACACTATCAGGCAAGAGATATTTTCATGGTTGGTGTTTGGACTGCTCAAAGAGTCTCAGATTACAACTACATTTCAAAGGATGACATCAAGTACCATTCTATTCAGAAGATTGTTGATAATAAGATCGTGACGAAGGAGTTTATGACAGTAGAGATCAGACAGAAGAAGACTGGTGCAAAGGTTTCTGTTCCGGTTAGTGCCGAACTCAAATCCATTCTTGAGAAATATGATTTTCAGTTGCCACATCTGGAAGACCAGGTTATAAACAGGTATCTGAAAGACATCTGCAAGGCGGCTAAACTTAATGAGCTGGTAGAAATCGAGACGACAAAAGGCGGCAAACCCATTAAGGAGAAGAAACACAAGTGGGAGTTGGTTCACACGCATACCGCACGCAGAACCGGCGCAACTCTCATGTATCTCTCCGGAATGGATATTTATGACATTATGCGTATTACCGGTCACTCCTCCCCTCTGATGCTCAAGAAGTACATCAAGGCTGATAGTCTGGAGGTGGCTGATAAGATCACTGACAAGTATGACTACTTTAATTAGGAGGTTTAGGGTAATAGTGCTATATTTACATTGTAATTTTGGGAATTATGAAAATTGAGGGAAACATTTTGATTGCAGAATGCACCGCATACGATTTTAAGGAGATGGTTGAGAAAGCCAAGATAAAAGATTGGCTAAAAAGTATCAGTGCATTTGCAAACACCGCAGGAGGCACATTGTATTTCGGTGTTGATAACAACGGAGGCATTGTCGGTCTTGACGATGCACAGATTGATTCTGATTTCATAAGCGAAAAGATTAAGGCTCATTTGGATCCTATTCCATCGTTCAGACTCGTTCCTCACGAGATCAATGACAAGAAGATTTTAGAAGTCGTTGTCGATGCCGGAAATCTGACACCATACTACATATTCATGAACAAGACGCGGACGGCATATGTCAGGGTTGGTAATGAAAGTGTTCAGGCTAATTCTCATCAGCTGCTCAATCTTGTTCTCAAGGGAACCAATCACAGTTGGGATTCTCTTGTTACAACGGAGAGAGCGGAAGATCATACATTTGCAATGCTCCGAAATGCGTTTGCGGAAAGGACTGATGTTGTTTGGGATGACAAACTCCTTATTTCGCTTGGACTCGTCACATCAGATGGTCTTCTCACCAATGCAGGACTCTTATTTGCTGATTATTGCAACCTCAGACAGTCTCAGATATACTGTACACGGTGGAATGGACTTGAAAAAGACAATGCGATAAACGATTCTGAATATCAAGGCAACATCCTCCACTTAATGAAAATGGGACTGGAGTTTATCAAGGCTAATACAGCGAAACGCTGGTATAAACTGCCTCAGTACCGTCTGAACTTCCCTGAATACTCAGAACGAGCATTGGAGGAAGCCTGCATCAATCATCTGATTCATAGAGACTACACGTTTCTTGGTAGCGAAGTTCATATAGACATATATGATGATAGATTGGAATTCTATTCACCAGGAGGAATGTTCGACGGCACATCTATTCAAGACCAGGACCCGCTATCAGTTCCATCTGTCAGAAGGAATCCTGTCATCGCAGATGTTCTTTCACAGCTCAGTTATATGGAGAAACGCGGTAGTGGCTTCAAGAAGATGAAGTTACAAACTTCCCTCCTGCCGACATATACAGAGGAAAAGAAACCGACATATCGCTCAACACCGTCGTCATTCTTCACTACTTTCCGCAATGTAAATTATGGCCTTACTGAAAGTGATTTTGAGGCTATCATTGATTCGGAACTTAAGAAAGGACAATGGAACGGTCCAAGACAGACGACTGAAAGGTTACCAGAAAACGAGGAGGGTTACCAGAAAAGGTTACCAGTAAACCACGAGGGGTTACCTGAAAAGGTTACCAGAAAATCAATCAGTCCTTCCGCTCAACGCATCATTGACATATTACAGGAAGATGCAAGCATTTCCATTTCACTGTTGGCCAGCAAGTTGAATATCTCTGCCACATCCATAAAGAAGCATTTGGCTACACTTAAGGATATGGGAATCATCGAACGCGTCGGACCGGATAAAGGAGGATATTGGAAGGTTCACATACGAAAATAACAACATATCTTCAGGAGCCAAAGGGTTACCAGAAAACAGCGAGGGGTTACCAGAAAAGGTTGCCAGAAAATGTATTAACTTCAAGAAAGACGCTATCGGCGTCTTTTTTTTATAACTATACATACCTATGAACCATCACGAATGCCTCTATCAGACAAGATTACTGATGTCGGAGATAGAGACTTCGGTGAGCAATCTGACGGAGTATTTCGCTGACAGGGAGTCAATGCCGAGTCTTTTCTACGATGGCACTGCTGATGCTGCTGTTATGCTTGAGAGGTTTGAAGATTTGAAATCATGTCTGAGACAGGCATATTACAGCATTGCTGACGAGTGGAACAATATTATTTCCAACGATATCCGACGACACGAAGTAGGTAAATTCATAAAGTCTTATCGGAGACTGCGAATGTACTGCAGAGAGTTCCGGAGAGTTGCATCTGAGCAATCCGAAAAATATCTATGGATATTTACAGGCGATCCAACAACTGATGTTTATGCAAATCTATTCGATGAAATGGATGACGATATGAGTATCATCCTCGGATACTACGATAGTGATTCATTTGAAAAGCAGCAGAACAGACATACTTTAGACGGCATAGCAAAGAGGATGAGAAGATATGTAGAGGGTGTCGATGACGAATTTTATGAGCGGCTCATATTCAGCAATAAGCTTCCTGTACACAGAATCAGATGGCAAGGCAAACGAAATGAAGCTTCGTTATTTGCTATCCATTTCGGATTGAATGACTATCAGATGAATGCCGCATTCTTCTTCAAATGCCACACACAAACATACAGACCATTAAAGATATCCAGCGACAAGCCGACCAATGCATACGATACTTATGACATCTACAATATTCTTAAGGATTATTCCCCGGCTCTTAAGAAATAATCTTCAAATAACTTCAAGTAAACTCCCCATTTCATTATATCTCAATGGTATATGCTGATAGAAAAACTGCCAAAACTGCGAACTGCCAATTTTTCAGAAAGACAATTTATAGGTTACTTCGCATCGTCGGAGAGGTTCTGACTGGGTATGGCCATGCTCATTTCATCTAACTTTAATCGTTTATAAAATGGAATTAACATCAGCAATGGAACAGTTCTTTGGCGGTATATTGAAGCCGCTTGTCACAGAGGCTGTCAAGGAAGCAATTGCAGAAAAGGAAATCAAGAAAGATCCGAATTATATCACGGTAGAAGAGGCTTGTGAATTTTTGCATTGCAGTGAGCCGACCTTATACAATAGAGTGAATAAGGGTGAGATCAAGGTCTTAAAGAATGGGCGCAGTTCTCTCATAGACAAAAGAAAACTGATCGAGGATCTTGAATCCGGAAAATTGAAGTTACGCAAAGACAAACACAGAAAGGGCAAGGCATGAAAAAGGAGGTTTCAAAATATCAAGAAGAGGTGCCAATCGAGAACCCCATTGACAGATATTTTAAGGTTATGAGCGGTGCCGAATGGATGGCCGAAGCCAACAGTATGCCTCTTAGAAAGAAGCTTGCCGGTGATCTTTGGTTCGAGGGAGAGAATGCGGTTTTGTTTGCCGACACTAATGCCGGAAAAAGTATTTTGGCCGTTCAGATTGCAGACTCTATTTCACGAGGAACAGCGATTGACCCTCTTGAACTCACTGCTGATGCCCAGCCGGTCATATATTTTGACTTCGAGATGGAGGCCCCGCAGTTCAGTGCCAGGTATTCCGTCAATGGTCAGAACCCATATAAATGGCATACGAATTTTAATCGCGTAGAAATTAACGACGATGCTGATATCCCTATGGGAAATTATACTCATTTCATTTGTGATGCGATAGAGTCAGTAATGAATGCGGTTGGGGCTAAGATCGGGATTATTGACAACATTACATATCTGGGCGACGAGCTTGAAAAGAGTAAAGCTGCTGCACCTTTGATTAAAATGCTCAAGGCTATCAAAAAGAAGAATGGGTTTTCATTCCTGATTCTGGCACATACCCCAAAACGCAACAACACAAAGCCCATCACGAAAAATGATCTGAGCGGAAGCAAACAGATTATGAACCTGATTGATTCTGCTTTTGCGATCGGAGACAGTAAGCAGGAAAACGGACTCCACTACATCAAGCAAGTCAAGAGCAGAAATGCAAGATACCAGTTTGACAAAGACAATGTTCTGATCTGTAAGATAGTGAAGGAAGAAAATTTCTTGAAGTTCGTGATTCAAGGAACCGCTCTTGAGATGGATCATCTGGAGTCTGCAGAACCCATGAACAGAGAAAAGCTTTACGATCTTATCAAACGGGAATATCCAAAGGGCAAGAGTTCGAGAAGTATTGCCGACCAGGCCGGATACAGCCACACCACAATCAACAAAGTCGTGGCTGAACTGATCAAGCGTGGCGAGCTTAAAGAGCGTGGAAATGGAAACTTGACAGAAATGCCATAGGTTCCGATATTTCCACAGTTTCCAGTCATAATATTGTGGAAACTATGGAAAGTATGTAAACGCTGTAAGTTTCCACTTTTCGCCACACTAAAAAACGATAATTCTATGAATAACAAATCATTGAAATACAGATACTCTCTGGAAACATACGACCCTAAGGTAAGAAAACATATCTGCCCGGTGTGCAAGAAGCGGACATTCGTCAGGTATGTGGATTTGGAAACCGGAGACTATGTTTCCACCGATGTCGGCAGATGTGATCGAGAGGCGAAATGCGGCTATCACAAGAAGCCGAGAGATTATTTTGAGGAGAATGGCGGTGGGCCGAGGAAAGATTATTTCTTCCCGAGAGCAGTACCGAAGAAGGCTTCCGAAGATTATTTCTCTGTCGTATCATCACAGTTGGCCAAAGACACGATGACAGCATACGAGAAAAACAATCTCATTGCATTCATCAGGAAACGCTGGGGCAAAGATGCTGTTCAGAAAATCACCTCATCATATCCGATTGGTACCTGTAAATTTTGGCCGGGAGCGACAATCTTTTGGCAGCAGGATGCAGAAGGACGATTCCGGACAGGCAAGATTATGCTATACAACAGAGAGAATGGCCATAGGATTAAGGATCCTGTCAGTAGAATCATGTGGGTTCATAAACTGCCATTGTTCCGCGACTTCAACTTGAAACAATGTCTTTTCGGCGAAAGTCTGATCAAAGACAATGACAAACCTGTGGCCATCGTGGAAAGTGAGAAGACAGCTATCATGGCCAGTCTTTTCTTTCCGGATGCGATATGGCTGGCAACAGGTGGACTTAACAATCTGCAGAGCGAGAAAATACGATGCCTGTCCGGACGAGAAATCATCCTCTTCCCAGATTTGGGAGCAGAGACAAAATGGATTATGCAAGCCGATTCCATCCCCCACCTCAAAAATGCCAAGGTTTCTACCTGGCTGATGAAGCACAGCACTCAAAAGGATAAAGACGACGGACTCGACATCGGCGACTGGCTCATCAGACTACCGACAATCAAGAGTTTTCGGGTGAGGGATTTTTTGTAAAATCATCTCAGGATAAATGTCGGAGACAAGAGAATAAAAATCCCGCCACTGAGATTCAGGGTGGCGGGGTTCGTTTAAGGGGTCAGGAGTACTGACTGTTAGAGGAGATTACTCTCCAGCTGCAGCATCTTCGGCAAGGGTAACCATTGTCATCATCTCGCCGGACTTTTCGCCGGTCTTGGTATTCACGAAGAAATACTTGATGAAGACCTTTGGAGCTGCGGCGTTTGGTGCTCCGTGCTTGTTGTCGTAGTCCTGCTTGATGTCATACTCTTCGCAAGCCGCTTCGAGCGGTGCGCCGATCTGGACGGCCTTACTGTAGGCACGGGTTACACCGTTTGACTGTGGAGCGGATGCCTGGATGATCATCTTGAGATCTGCTGCGCCCTCGGGTTCTCCCTCAAGTTCGAAAGTGAACTTTGTAGGAGTGAGAGCCACGACTGCCTCTGTCGGAGCCTCTACGCCCTGGAGTGCTGGAGGGTTGGCAAGAGCCTCACCGCCACAGAACACGATCCAGTAGTTGAGACGTGAATAGAGGTTGGCTCCGGAGATCTTTGCTGAAGTACCGAGAACTGACTTTCCAGCCTGGGTCTGAGCCAAGGCATTCCACGCCAGGATCTGGGCGTTGGTGAGGTTCTTCCAGCTCTGTGAGAGCTGCTTGAAGATTGACTTGACAGCTGCCTGTGCAGATGTTCTGACACCTCCACCGTAGCCACGGTTACGGATGTACTTGCGACCGCGGACCTTGGCTGCGGTCACTCCTTTTGCGGAGCCTGACATCTCCTCAAAGGCGATAGAAGGAATGTACTTCATAGTTTGTTGGGTTTAAGTTAATGATATTGTGTTTTACGCGCGTTTTCTGAGGATTCGAATGATGGTCCAGCCGATGGCAGCAAGTGCCAGGAGCGAGAGGATCGTGAGGGTTATGCCGCCGGTTTTCATCTTGAAGGTCTGCCATCGGGAAAGGTCTTTTTCGACTTCTACTGTTTCATATACGACAACATCCTTGAAAATGACACTGTCGCGATAAACAATCTTCGTCTGCACTTCCACAGGCTTCTGCACCGGCTTGGTCTCCAGCGAGTGAGCCAGCAATCCATCTGAGACGGATGCTGCACTCTTTGCAAACTCATTCTCGAGAACTGATACGGTGTCTTTGGTTACAACTTTCTCGACGATCTTCGGAACTTCAAGATAGACAGTGTCGGTCTGATAGACGGTCTCGATGCGGGTTTCTGTGATGATCTTCTCTGATGGTGCAGCCTGGCGGGTGGTCGCACAGGCTACACACAGGGCAGAGAAAAGAACGAGGGTGAAGTTTTTCATAGGTTATGTTGTATTAGGGACGGTCTGCTTTCTTGAGCAGTTCTGCTTCAAACTTGTGGAATTTGATGTCGTAGGATGCCTTTACACCGAGGATCGCACCGCAGAGAACCAGCAACTCACTGACGATCGAGATTGCAGAGTATGTAATCTCTCCCAGCGGTTCAATCCAGAACAGACACACCATTGCAATGACAACCCCGCTAGCAAAACTGGCAATCGCAAGACCGCCCTGCAGACGTGTGATTTCTATGTGAGACATCTTTGGCATAGCGTATTATTCTGTTTCAGTAGTCGCCGTATCATTCTCTTGATTATCGACAACGACATTCTCTCCATCTCTTACTGCATAGAAGAATATAAATGGATCCCATGATGTCGCACGGCTGCTTGAACAAGGTTTCGGAATAGTTATCGTTCCATTTTCAACCTTTCCAATGAACATACCGGCTCCTTTGTAATCACTGTTGTTTAGGCATCCGGCCATAACCATGTCAACCGACACATCAGTCGGAAAATTCTCAAGATGAATGATGATGTCATCTTCGTAGTAGTCTGCCGTATCATCTAACTGACAGTGGAAGAAGCACCAGCCTTCTTCTACTATACATGCGACCTCACTTTCGTATGCATCATTGTTCTCATACGTAACTACCAATCGGGTATTTGTAGATTTCTCAATATCAACTCGCTTTCCTCTCTGGATATACAGAGTCGCAAGGATGATTGTGATGTGGCCTAAGTCATCGTAGATGGGTAGTTTCTCTATACAGATAGTGTTACGGTCTTTTAGCCAGGTACGTAATACCGTTCCTATACTATACTCCAAAACGCCGTATGACACTTTTTCACTATAGTAACTGTGTATGTAACATACAGCCTCCGCACTCTTATTGAGGGTCAGGTCCGGAACATAAATCTCAAGGACGTCGGCCCTCTGATATGCTTCAGAAGTAGTATCTATATCAAACTTGGCATTAAGTACGATAAGTTTCTCTGACTGATAGTCCTTTATCTCTATGGTACTACCGCCAAAATTATTTCCTGTCGATGTAATCATAACTCAAAGTGACGATTAAGGGTTAAAAGAATACTGCATTTCCTATTGCATCCGCTGGTTTTTCATATGAACATCCTCGATGCATAAACGATACTCTCAATTCTTTATCCCACTTGTCTTCATATATCTGAATCTCGTAAGATTGAGGGAGATAATCATTCTCTTCCGTGCAGCGTGCCAGCATATATCCTGTACCAGTAACGATCTTTTCAGGAAATCTTTTGGTAGTGAAGTTAGATGATGCGACATTAGAATGCCCGTTCAACCTGGCTTTGATAGAGCAGATTGCAGATCCAGGAGAGAACTCCATATCCAAGTCTGACACACCTTCGTTGTACTCAATATTCTCGTCTGTGAGTCTTACTCTTGGAACATATTCCTGAGAATAGGCTGTAGAACTTTCCTTGCAGACGGCACTTATGGCCATTGATTCACCGGTGAAGCCGGTCTTCTTGTCGAGCCAGTAGAACTCGCAGAAGTATTTCTTTCCTGCCTCCGGAGCAACGCCCATGACGGATGTGTAAAGTGCAGTCAGGTCAGCATCGCCCCAATCCGGAGCGAGACCAGGAGTGATGATCACTGTCTGACCCCATCCAGAAGATACTCCAGGACTGAGGGCCGGCGACATCTTGAACACGAGGACGTGACTTTCGGAAGGCTGCTGAAGACCGGTGAAGATGATCATCTCCGGAGAGATCCAAAGGTCGTCATAAAGAACTTCAGGAACATCGCAGATGTAGTCCGGGGCATCGGCCAGCATAGGTTCTCCTACCATCTGAAGGTTGGAGTTGATGCGGACGAAGGCGTTGTGAGCTGTCATTTCGGCAGCTTGGCCGAGGGTGGAGATGCCTTTCATATGACCAGCCAAGATCTCCCACTGGTTAATTTGGGAATCGGAGAGCTGTCGGAATGTGCGGGAGATCCTGGATAGTCTGTTACGTGAGACCGCCTGGGCAGGCGTTACTATCTTGGAGTGTTGGGCACGGGATGAGAGGATGTTGCGGCCCTTGACGTTGCGGGCGGTGACATCCTTCGCTGTGCCAGCGAAGTCGTTGAAGGCTATTGAGGGTTTTACAATCATAAGGCTGCGGTGCAGCTCCCTCAATTCCAAAGGCAAAGATAAGTATTTATTCAATATATTGTGCAATAATGGTTTAAGATTTTGTAGTTAAAGTTTCGCTTTATGTAATTACATAAAGATTTTTGCGAACTTTGCACATCCTAAACTTACGACTATGCCGAAATACAAACCAAGCCTCCTCTTTTCTGATTGCTATGCCTCCGTCGGAAACATCACATTCTTCCACATTGACGGAGAATGTTATTTCAAGACCAAAGCGAATCCAGTATTCCCCGGTACCGCTGGCCAGCAGGTGCAGCTATCCATCCATCAAAGAGGAATCTATGAATGGAAAAACCTCGATCACAATGAGCAGCTGGAATGGAATGCCTTGGCAAAGTCCGTGAAGTCCAGAAGACTTCCGGCTGATCCTTCGTGTCACATCTGCGGATATAATCTATTCATGTCTGCCTATCACGGCCTGGCTTGTATAGGCGACGAGAGGGTTCCTGAACCTCAACCGTTACCGAATTTTCCTGTCGTGTGCCTGGAACTGTTATCTGCAGCAGTCCTCAACAGCACCGACCTGCAAATATCCTTCCGGATCTATAGCGACAAGATCAGAGATCGATTCCGGATCATCGGCAAGATCCAGCTCACCACACCAGGCTACGGTTGCCATTGCGGAAAACTCCGCAATCACATCGGCACAGTCACTGAAGATGGCCAGGTCACATTTACGATCCAGAACTATACAGCCACATCCGGACTCGATCTGAAGGAGTATCAAGTACACATTAGATACTTTCTCATCGATGCAGATAGCGGACACCGTTCCAAAGAGCAGTGCCTATCAGTAAGGATAAGCATATAAGGGTATATATCTATTATGTAAGTCTTATACACATAGGAAGCAGAGCAGTAAAACTACATGACTACCGTCGTACACTTTCAATATAAATATATAGCGCAGCTAATGTCTTCCGGGCGGGAGATGAGGGTGCAGATGTGATGAGGCTCAAGCGGGCGAATGTGTGTTGGCCTATGGTGTTTGCCGGCGGTTTTCGCTTCCGCGAAGCGGATGCGGAAACTGACGGCAAATGCCATAGGGGGCAAGCCCGTCCGGGCGCGGCAGGTGGCGGACGGACAACCTTGATACGGGAGATGAGGGTCTTTCCGCCACTGGCACAAACAGTCACTAAGAACTACCAACGCCCCAACGATGATGCGAGCGTCAGGCGAGTCTGTGGGATTTGCGGAGTGCAGCGATAGCGGAACGGAACAAAGCACACAGTCTCGCCCTGCCCGCCCTCGGAAGATTTGGAAGACTTGGAGCGGAACCGGAGGAACGACAGTGACGTAGGTGCAGCGGAAAGGCTTTCAATTCTGGAGAGGAAAAAGCGGGCAGTATTAAACTCATCGGCAGAGCCGATACCTTGCTTACGGAGGGCTTTCTTGAAGCTGGCGGCTCGTCCGACTGCTTGAAGAAAGGCTGGTGGAAGCCCGCAGCTGTGCTGCTAAGGAGACAGTTTGCTGAAGGACAGACATCCCAACAAGCGATTGATGTTTTTCAATATACCACTGAGGTTCGCACGGGTGCTTCTTTCAGACCAAGGAGCAGGGCGCGTAGCGACTTGGGCTGGAAGAAACTGAGGGAGCGACGGGCGAAAGGGGTCCTTCGCCCTTGAGCGACCGAATCAACTGTCTCCGCCTCGACTGAGCGGGTAAAAGTGATGCGTAATATATTGGTACTGAGGGAGATAGTTAACATAATCCATATTGTGTAATCTGACGCTTGCAGGGCGTTCCTACGGGCGTATAACCTTCTTAAATTGAGGTTGTTGGGGCGAGTGATGACGGTGGAAGTCTGTTACACAATAAACCCTTGGATTATGTTAATCTAGCGGGCCACGAAGGATGACGGTCCACTCCGCACTGCGGTAGCGAAGGCGATAATGCTTCCCTGTGGGGATAAGAGGGGCATAGACCAGCTGGAGTCTTTTGGCTTTTGGGGGAGGAAATTTTGCATAAAGAACGCAGAGATTTTGTCCGTAGGCAAAATCGCGGAGTTCGCAAAATTTGCCGGAGGAAAAAGACGAAAGTCTCCAGACCTTATTAGTTTATACGAGCGGAGCGAGTTGTTGGGGCGTGGGCCATAGAGAGTTTGAGGGCTTTGGGAGCGGAGGCGGACAAAGACATCAATCTCTCTGTGAGTGTGCGGTGGGGATTAGATGGTCGTCTTTCGTGGCTTTCGCAGAAAGACATGAAGGACGAGTGCCGCTTTTTGTTGATGTGCGGCCTTGGGCCGGACATCGCAGGATGACGGTCGGTATCAACGAGAGTAGGTTTGCGACGAGGGCGTGGGCTTGTGGGGAGAGAGTCAGGTATCCAACGATTTTCCCAAAATCGTTGATAAGATACCTGATGACCGGGGATGGAATCGTGGCAAACCGGGGGTTGGTTGAAATGCTGGGGTCACTAGTGGCACTGGCCGACTACCGGCCTTCACTAAGAACATTGACGTTCGAGGGCGGCGACTTGCACTGGCGATTACTGCACTGAGGTCGTCGCCCATGCACCGGAGGACTGCCTTGAAGGCAAGTCTCTTGGCTTTTCCGTGAAAAGACGAGAGTCTTGCGGCAGTCCGGAGTTATAGATAGTCGTCTTCTGACGATCCGCTTGCGGTCGGAAGAGGACGAGTGCCGCTTATATATACAACGAAGCCCGGCACTATGTGATGTGCCAGGCTTGTATTTCGCATATAAATTTGAATTTAAAATTCCGAAGCCGTACGTCTGTATTGTGTCGGAGTCTGTTTTGTCTCTCGTTTGAAAAAACGGCAGAAGAAGGAATCATTCGGGAAGTTAAGAGTCTCGGCTATTTCAGAGATTGTCTTTGAAGGATCGCGCA
>JAFQFD010000039.1 GCA_017415715.1 Bacteroidales bacterium
GAAGATATTGGGTCTTGTTGTAAAGATGTCTGGACCTATTTAACCTTGTTCTGAACTCAAGCTCTATCTCATCGTTCCATCCCTTGTTCCTATACCAATCATCGTTTGCCATATCAAATGTTTTATCGTTTTACCGAAATTGATTTGTCTGTGTAAATATATACAAATTTATATTAGCAGTGTGCGGGCGTTACATGGAACATTCAATTCATGTCACGCCGCTCTTCTTTTTGCCCGTATTCTGCTTGATTCACCCACCGGCGTGACATAATAGCCGCTTATTATGTCACGCCACTATGGCAAAAGGAATGAAAATCCCAGCTTAATGTTCTTGACGGTTGTTGCGCAGTTCGTCGACATGAGAAATGTGCTGCTTCTTGAGGTTAATCAGAAATTCTGAAGATTGCAGTCTCAAGCCATCAGGGGTTTCCAGAGATTTGAATCGGTTGTCTGGAAAAGGTTCACTTAATGTGATGTATTCTCCTTCTTCAATGACTTTGCCTTTGTATGTCGAGCCCTCTCCAACTTTGATAGGAATGCCAGTCGGAGATTGGAAGTCATATATAATGCATGTATAAGATGATGTCTTTTCAATTGTCAGTTCAACTATCTTGTATACACTCAGTATCTGATCATCCCCATTTTCGGAAATTGCGTAGAGGAGTCCTTCCCAGTCTCCGACATATTTTTCCGAAACAGATGACGCCTTTTCACAAGAACACTGGAGGATGATTGTCATTAATAGCAACAGTAATCGTTTCATAGCTAAATCTCTGATTGGTCAGCTCAAAGTTAGATAATTATAAGTAAGGAGATGAAGTGTCCGGCAGAAAAATTACTGAATTAATGGTGGACGGTCTGAAAAAGGGCACGTGGCATTCTTTCTGGAAGAGTCAGATTCTTAAGGTTTATGCAATTAGAGAACATATTGGATGCAACTTTGTTTTTAGTAAGCAGATACTCAACGATGAAGTTGTTCCCGTCTTTTATAATTCTGAAACCGTCTCCAAGATTCATTCTGTATTTAATTATTTCCTCCCACTGATCCTCTGTCATAAATGTGAAATCATATTCTCTCCGTTCAATTCTTAAAGGCATGCCATAGGACATAACCGGAATGTCACGCCAAAGCTTCACTTTGGATTCAGCTGCATTTACTTGCAGATAAGGGTTCTCCTTATCGTTTGTGAAAGTCGCCTGACTGAGGTCGAGATTCTGGAGTGACCCTATCCATGACATGTAATCGCCATCATCTACGGCGCCTGCCATCCTTCGCAGGAGCTTTATGTCTGCCCCATTGAGGCGCCCCGTCACTTTCAGTGAATGGAGGGTTTCCATTTCCGAAATGGTAAGGACATCCTTCAGTCTGGTCTTCCTGTCCAGTTTTACAGATTTTTCGCTGCCTTTCGAATGATCCGGCACAACTTTGTACATGATTGAATGGAAAAGACCTCTCTTGTTTTCGTCCGAAGGGAACTTCAAAACCTTGAAGTAACCGTTACCTATGCCGTTCCAGCCAAGATTAAAGTGAAGATAGTCATTTCTGACGCCGTCACATACAAATGCGTGACTGTCATTCATGACAAGGACTGGATTTCCGTGCCGTAGCTCACTTAAGGTCAGTTCAACAAGTCTATCCTGAGGTAAAGTCAGCAATCTGCACTGAGGACTGAATCCTAATGAGTCAACTAAAGCATCACGGTAGCTTAGACTGTGGGAAGATGTTGTTGATGCACCATATATGGTTTCAGTGGAAGAACCGATGCGGGCCAGAAGCGAAGCTGGGTCTTCTGAGCCTGGTAAGCCATGATACTTCATGATCTGCCCTATGGCTACAGGGCCGCATCCTGCTGCTGCTCGTACTATGACACTGTCTGAAGCAACCATGGGGCATTCAGAATTATATGGGGCCTTTTGTCCCCATTCAATGTTTTTGAGAAGAGGGGATATCTGATCGTCTGAATCGTACTTATTAAATCCATTAGACTTAATATGTCGCAATTGATGTCTGTAGCAGTTCAGAAACTCAAGAAATTCAGGAATTGGGCTCTCAATGTCATGCTCAAATCCGTAAGCCAATATCGGCGTATCCAGATAAGATGCATAGTCCTCATTGGCGATGACTGCAAAACAATGTGCTTTTCTGCTTGAAACAATAGTGAATTCAGGAGAATTATAAATAAAACGAACATCGCAGGTATCAGATGCTATTCTATTGTCTAGTAGAAGCGAATTTACGACATCCGCAAGAAACCTGTTTTTATCATCCGGACATACGAATATATCCCTGCTTTGCGAAAGCACCTCTTTCCCTTTTACTACTGCCCGCATCGGTTGAAGATGCATGAGTCCGATGCTTGCGGCCTTCAGACGATAAATGAAAGTACAGCTTCCTTTTGCGATTTCATAGTCCATGTCAATGAAGTCGAAGCCTTCAAATGACGGTGTCATGTAGCGTTCAAGATACTTCAGAGCCAGACTATATCGTACAGTAAAAGTATCTCCTATTGCAATACTGTCTGGAGCATCTGATGTAAAACTTTCATCAATATTCTGCGCACAAAGACTTCTCTGACATAAGCAGACGATTACAACGGCAAGTATTATTTTAAGAGATACGTTCATGAATTAATTTTAAAAAACATCCTTACTCACACCATTCTTCCATCAGCTCCGCATGGGCTGCTTTGATGAGTCTGACTGTTTTCGGTGAGCGACCTTCATACAACTCTACCAGTTTCAGATACTTATTATAATAGACTGTGTTTTCCGGTTCCGGATGACAAGTGGCAATGGCGCACTTCAGGAAGTCCTTTACCAAGTCATCATCCTTATCCTTCAAGAAAGTTGAGATAAGGTCTGGATGGTCTTTCAGCATCGATTCGACATGTAAGTGTAAATATGTGGCTGCATCAGCCTGCCAGTAAAAGCCATGCGTGAGTTTCAAAAGCATTTCAAGACATTCTGGTTCGAGTATCCTGTCATCACTGAAAAGAAAAGCTATGTGATCATATGCTTCGTGATACAATAGTGACATCTCATCACCGTCATATCCATATAGGTTTATGAATTCATCAAATGATTTTGGAAACGCCTCTACAAAAAGAGCCCAGTCTTTTTCGGTATATTCCGGAAGGAAGAGTTCATTGATGTAAACGCTTTTAGGCCGGAACACATAGAATACTGAAGCCGTGTCCGGTATCATTTCCGCAACTTTCACGGCTTCGTCATATTGATATGAAAATGCCAGAACATCATCGTTTAATGAATCATACACTGCCTTCCAATCCGTCTTCCTTTCCTTACATCCAAAGCAAAGGAGAAGGATTGTGCCTATTATAAGGAGCCTTTTCATGTTGAATCAATCCGAATTTAACAGAATCTATAATAATCTTCACCAATCTTGAATCTTAATACTGCTCCATTCTCTTTGCACCAAGCCGTGCATTTATAAAGCAGGTCAGTTATCAGCACATGCGGTTTTTCTTCAAATGTAACGTCAAGGTATATGGTGGATTGCGGATACTCGCTTCGAAACTGTTCTGACCGTATATGCTTGAGATAACCTTCCATCTTGTCAAGAAGATCTGTCTGATTTTCCGGAGTTCCGTCAATGTATCCTGCCGTAACCAGAACAAGTACAGCGCAATCTTCTTCATGTATAGCATACATGAGATCTATCAGTGAGAGATCGCCGAAATGCGTTGTTATTCTCTTTGTCATAAATGAAACTGAAATTTATTTACCTGTTAAATTTATAGTATAATCAATTCACCATCAACAAAGCCGAGTGCGATACCCTGTTGACTGCTCAACATTGAAGCATGTTTCCCATTCTTCATATATGTCTCTAAATGAGATCTAACCGATGAGAGTACTTTTTTCCATGACTCCTTACTCTTCCATTTCAATGGATTGTTTCGAGTATCAAAGACTTCATAACAAGCCCAATCGCTGTCATCCTTGTCAAAACTGGAAGTTCCAACAAGTTCGACAGACCACTGTCCATTGCCATCATCATAGAGATTGAAGCAAAATGCCACAACATCTTTTGGCAGTTCTGTATTCAATGAACAATCCACCCATTTTTCAAATTCCTTATATGATAAGTCTGGGCTAGCGAAGAAATTAAATATTCCCATAATCAGAGTAAGAAACATGTAAATTCGAATTTAGTTATCAGTTACGTCATGCCCGGCTTGACCGGGCATCTATGGTTCATAAGGATCTGTCATCATAATATACTCAGAAGAGTCATTCCACTCGGGGTTGATCGTTTCAACCAATTGTCAGATCCCCGATCAGGTCGGGGATGACGGTAAATCCTGACCTCGTCGGGGATGACGGTAAATCCCGATTTGTCGATCCAAAGGTAAAACTTATCTGATAAATCAGAAATACAGCTTGAAGCCGACCTGAGCGTTGGCTATGAAGTCAAAGCTGACTCCCATTCCAGACATGTCGACGCCTGAAGTTCCTTTAATGTCCAATTTTCCTTCTGTTGCGACACCCTGCAATGAACAGAGACTTACGGTCATCGCGAATTTTCTGGTAGGACGGAATTCCACTGCCAGTGGCTGAAGCTCTGCTCCCAGACCATACAGCTTCATGGACTGGGGGTTGCTGGCAGACTTTCCATTGTTGGTGATGCCGCATACAAAACCGGCGCTGAGGTTAGGAGTGTAATAGAAGTTCTCTGCCAGACGCACATAATATGCGATGCCAGGGGCGATGGTTATCGAGTGTCCGTAACTTGGAGTTTCGCTATCAGCCTGCAGGCCGTAGGCGAATGATGCGGAAATGCGGAGGTTGTTTGCTACAAAATAGCTGTATTCAACTCCTGCCGTCAGATTATGACCGTTATTTGTTATGATTTTTTGTGGCGCTCCTATATATGCGGGGAACTTATAGCCTGTGACGCCTGTGTCATAACCAAGATGCAGACCAAGTGACTGTTCGCCTTTCTGCTGAGCAGTGGCAGTAAAACAAAGGGCAGCGAGTGCCACAATGGAGATTAAGATTCTTTTCATAACTTGTGTGTGATAATATTTCTGAAATAAAGTTACTCTTTTAAAAGGGACTCAACTACTTAGCTAAGAGGTTCTTAATTGCTGAAATAGAATATTACCGGCATGGTATAACTTGCCTTAACAGGTCTACCTTCCTTCTTGCCAGGTTTCCATTTTGGAGATTTCATGACGACTCTGACAGCTTCGGCGTCAAGCAACGGATGAACACTTTCATGGACATGTGGCATCTGCACCCTGATTTTCTGTCTTTATAAGATATTTGACAATCTCACGATTTCCAATTATGTCGTGGTCGTTGCCGTACAGTTCAAGTGATATTTCTCTATAACATCTATCCTTAATTGCTCTTAGGGCGGTCTTGAAGTCCGTCTTCCATGCATCGTACACTTTGTAAAAAGCAACCAGGGTATCTTCACTCATCTGCCCTTTCATGTATGGGTAAATGTCACAGCTGCAAAGCGGAGTATAATATTTACCGGCAAAATCGATATTGAAAAACACCTCTCCATCTGCTATATTCTCCTTCTCTGCTGACATGATGTATGCATTGATTGCAGAAGGATCAAGATGAATATCTGGCATGAAGTGTTTTACAAGCTCACAAAACTTCATAACGGTAGAATCTACATCTTGAGTCTTATGCCAATGATATAGATATGAATTTCTCACGAACGCCTTGGCCCATTCTGCGGTGAGGTCCATATCTTCAATGATGATCTTGCCGTCTTTGCTGATAATCTTGATCCTGTTTGTGACTTTCCAGCCCATATCCAAGGCAGTGTAGACATACCAGTCACCGTCAGCTTTCACATCCAGCATCATGGTCTTGCCGTCTGATCCAGGTTTGCTGTCCTGAAGACTGCTTCTGAACAGCCATGTGGCATATGCCGGACCATCTGAGTCGTATGGATATGCATCCTGAAGATTCTGGAGAAGCTCAGGCGAACAATGCTTCTGCAGGAAGTCATAGTCTTCGTACAGTTTATCGTTGTACATCTTGGTGAGGAATGATTTGATTGTATCCTCAGATGTGGTTTGATTCTTAGTTTGTGCTTTCCCATACGAAATAGACAGAAGAAGAATGCTGCAAATGATTAGAAAGAATCTTTTCATAGTTATAAGCTGTTAATGCTCTTGACCGTTGTTGCGCAGTTCGTCGACATGAGAAATGTGCTGCTTCTTGAGGTTAATCAGAAATTCTGAAGATTCCAGTCTCAAGCCATCAGGGGTTTCCAGAGATTTGAATCGGTTGTCTGGAAAAGGTTCGCTTAATGTGATGTATTCTCCTTCTTCAATGACTTTGCCTTTGTATGTCGACCCTTCTCCCACTTTGATAGGAATGCCAGTCGGAGATTGGAAGGCATATATAATGCATGTATAAGACGATGTCTTTTCAATCGTCAGTTCAATTATCTTCTGCGCACTCAGTATCTTATCATCCCCATTTTCGGAAATTGCGTAGAGGAGTCCTTCCCAGTCTCCTACAAATTTTTCCGAAACAGATGAAGCTTTCTCGCAAGAACAAAGTAGGGTGATTGCAATTAATATAAACAGTACTCGTTTCATATCAATGTGTATAGGGTTATCAGAATGTGAATGCTATGCCGAATCCTGATTTTGCTGGTCCAAGGGTCAGTTCCATGACCTTTCCTGTTTCTTTGTTGTATGTTTCCGCTATACGCGCGTATGCTGCATTGCCTTTCCTGGACATTTCCATGGCTATGAAGGTCGGGATCAGACCGACCAAGGATATGCCGGCGTAAATCATATATGGCTTGGCTGTCAACTTATAACCATATATTGCGGAGCTGACAAGGTCTCCGACCGCCAGGCCCACTCCGGCTCCGATGAGCGTGCCGCCAATGTATCCGAGAGTGTTGGCTCCTCTGAGCTTCTTCCTTGCAGGAAGGTAAACGTTGTTGAATGTTTCTTCTCCGAGGATGTATCGCAGCTCTCCATCATTGAGAGGCATGCCGTCCATGTAGAACGTCTCATCCAGAACATAGATCTCTCCGGCATTGCCGAAAGTCTGGGCTTCGGCGCTGATGGCGAATCCTGCCACAGCGACGAGAATCATAAGTAATCTTTTCATGTCTATGTGTTTAGTTCTTGAATGGCTTGAACAGGCGTTTGATCTGTTTCTCTATATGCTTCGGCTTCAGAGGGTTGTAGTCGGCGCCGATGATATTGTTGTGCCATGCGACGCGGTTCTGCTCTGAGTCTATGATGAATACATGTATGTAAGACTTGTCCTTATATGGTACGGTATAGACGGTCCCCAAAGTGAGAATAGCCAGTCCTACTCCCTTCGCTATCTCTGCTGCATAGTTGCCTCCTGTGCGGGAAAAACCATAGCTGTACACAGCCATTCCGTATCGGTTGCCGCTCTTTTCTATGATGCTGTCGAGGCTTTCTGGCACCACGAAGCTCATGCTGTCATGTCCATATCCTGTGTTGAGGTACTGCGCGTAGAGATATTCAATGCCTTTCCTGATCTCTTCATCCTCTCCGGACGTATATGTGGAACTGATGTTCATGCCTGTGTCATATGTCATCAGAGTCTGAAGCAGCAGTTCCTGCGAGGCAAGACAGGCGGTATCGTTCGTTACAGAAATGTTTCCCTTTCCGATAGTCTCGATTTTAGAGACCGGCTCGAAAAGCATGACATTGCGCATTTCTTCCGTATCATATCCGGAAGCAAGATGACCTGCCGTTCCGCAGGAACTCAGGGAAGCTGCGGCTATGGCAGCGACGAGAATCAAGGTGAGTTTTTTCATAATATAAAAGCGTGGTCTTAACTGTATCCGCTGTTAGAGGTTTTGGCGAACCCTGCTCACGAAATAAGTCAAGCCCACGCAAAGCGTGAGCACCCAACCTATTTCCTTCGAGCTTAAAAATCGCCAAATTCCTAACAGAAGAAACAAGTCTGTGCAGTATTATTTCAACAAATATAAGAACTTTTGATTACAATTTAAAGATTAGACCTGAAAATCAGTGTCTTGCCGCTCTGATCATATCTGAGCTCAGCCCAATCCAGCGGTTTTCCATGGCGTTCAGTGTCGAGCCTGAAGACTCCGTAGCCTTCCGGAATGTCCGTCCTGTTGTTGTGATAGTTATGCAACGGTCTTGGGTCAGTCAATGTCATGCTGCCTTCCGGAGTGGTGATGGTCGCCTTTACAGTAGCGTCGGAGTATGCGGATGTCCGAGCTTCGTGCGTGTTGTATGCCTCTACTGTGAAGACATTTTTCCCGTCTTCATTCTGTCCTACGAATGTTACTGTGCTGTTGTAGTTGTAATCGTATATATAGTTCTGTTTCAGCTTCCAGCAGTTGTCTCCGATCCTGGTGACTTCTATGCCGGTATCTAGTGTCCAGTCCGATTGCGGGTCCAGGAAGGACGTACCGTAGGTGTGTACTGTGCCGAATCCCCGGACCATGTAAGTAACATCATCTTCGTGGAAGATGTTTTCCCTGTGCCATTGGAACGCATCGCTTTGCCTTTCTTCCTCAGTGGCTGAGATGTATTGGTCAAGCATGACAAGCATGTTGACGGCTCCGGCTGGGAAGACCACATTGTTGATGAACATTGTTCTTGTGTATTCCTCAAGGTTATGTGCGGTGTGTCCTGAAGAGTTTCCGTTGCTCAGTGTGCAGGAACATGCAATCAGGCCTGTTGCAATCATAGTTATAATCGATCTTCTCATAGTCAAGTCCTCCTAAAATCTGAATCCTACTCCTGCCATAGCGCCCGTATACATCATTCCAATGCCGATCTCGCAGAACCCGAAGACCTTGCGCCCGATTTCTATTCCGACCGGATTGACCTGGAATACCGGCAATATGGCCATGTCATTATCCATGTCCTTGCCTATTAGACCGCCTATGCCGACGGAGCTGTACATCTTGACAAGGTCACGTCTGACCCAATTGAATCTGCATTCCGGCACTATGTATAGCATACCTCCGGTCTGCGTGCCGCTGCGAAGGCCGGTTACGGCGTCAAAACTGTTCTGCCATGTGATGTTTGCGGCAGTGGTCAATGCGAATGTGAACCAGTCCTTATATAGCCATGCGAACTCTGCGCTGATGGCTCCTGTAGTATACAAAGGTCCTTCGTTGTCCCAGTAGATGTCCTGCAGATTGACGTCTCTTGGTCCGCAGTCGCACCATGACCATGTGTATCCGACAGACTCTGTCACCGGATATCCGCCCCATCCGAAGCGCATCTGATATTTCCATGGTTTTGCGTCTTCCTGCGCATGCACAAGAATCGGCATAAGCGTAAGCAAAAGTATAAATGTCTTTTTCATAGTCTTGTCAGTATTCGTTCCTTCCATATGCTTTCTGCGGCTCGACCTCTCTTGTGGTGCCGTCCGGCAGTATGAATGTCTTGCCGTCTTCGTGGAACTCCACTTCGAACACCTTGTCGGCATAGCTGCTGCGGTAACGGATCCGGATCCTGCCGCATGTCGGCTCAAGCTTTCCTTTGCCGTTGCTGCACATCGGCATCTCCATCGGCTCTATGGTTTCGATGGCCGCAGTGCCGAATGTGTCCGACGCGATGCTGACTGTCAGTTCCGAGATGCGGACGGTGAGATCCTGCACTTCCGCCTTTATGTCCCATACGGCGCTTTCCTCTGTGCTCGCGAATGAATAACAATGAGGTGCTGTCGTTTCTATGCGCACCTGGCGGGGAGTGTTGAGGGCAATCCAGAATGAACGCCAATATTCAGGGGAGGCTTTGTAGATGCCTTCTTCAACGAGGTATATCTTTCCCCAGTCGTGGATGTGCATATACTCATAATAGACATAGTTGCTGGTGTCGAAGAAGCCCTTGACATATTTGAGGGCCTTTTCTCTGTCTGAGCGGATTTCCTGATAGCCGCTGAATACTTCTGTCAGTTCTACCAGTCTGAAAGATGCGGAGAGCAGGTCGTTCTGCACGATCCTGTAAACGTCTTCTTCTTTGGCAGATGTGTACTCGTCGTGGTACTCGTATTCGATTCGCTGGCATGAGAACATGGCTGCGGCGAGCAGGATAACGGTTATGAATCTGCTGGGGAAGGTTTTTGTCAAGTGCATATGGGTCAGTGTTTATTTGTCAAGCCACATTAAGATGCAAAACCAGAGTCATATGTGACAGAAAATTGTGATTATCTTCTGAAATGCTTGTCCGGGTGCGGGTCATAATACATCGGCGGGGCATCACGCCAGCTTTCGTCAGGCTGTCCGCCCGGCATGATGATGTCGTATACGCCTCCCATCTGAGGAACTGAGTAATAGTCCCATCTCCGCGGCCTCTGGCTCACGCCTCGGCCGAACAGCAGACGCAGGGAGGTCAGCAGCCACGGCTTCATCTTCAGCGGTTTGACATGCTTCATCAGCTCTTCGACGTCTATGGCCGCTCCTGCAACTGCCGCCATCTCCATGGCATGCCGCTTTTCCTGCGGGCTTTCATAGCCTTCAGGCTCGTACAACTGGTCCGGCAGCATCCGGCTGCCGATATAGCCGGCTTCGTCAAGAAGTTTCATGGAGTTGCGGACCATCTCGGCGTATCGGTCGTCGAGCTCATTCCTGATCTGCTCCAAGGCACGGATCTTCAGGTCTGTCCCTTCAGGGAGCGAATCCCTTACGAAACCGATCAGTTCCTGGCTTTCTTCCTTGGTGATTATTCTGTCGCGGACGGCCCTCGTTACGAGAGAGTCTATGTCGACGAGCAGCACCTGCTCGCGGTCCTGCTCCTGGGCATTTATGATGACAGGCAGCATAAATATCATTATGCTGCCTATCAACCATCTTATGTTGATGTTGGGGGACATCAGAAAGATTGCTGTCTATTTGTCAAGATTTGAAATTCAGTTCGTCCGGGCTTTATTCAAAGCCCGTGCCACAGGCAGTGAAACAGTGGGGAATCTGCTACGTTGCCCAGATTGTAATGAGGGTAAGCCCTACGGTTGTACCAATGATTGTTGCTATCATGATTCGTGTCTGTTTATTGTTCGTCTTCATCATCTTCTTCTCCCGGCTCATATTCGAGAATATCCCCGGGCTGGCAGTCCAACGCCTTGCAGAGGGCGGCCAGGGTCGAGAAGCGTACGGCCTTGGCCTTGCCTGTCTTGAGGATGGACAGGTTGGCGGCCGTGATCCCGACCTTCTCCGCCAGCTCTCCGGAAGACATCTTCCTCTTTGCCAGCATTACGTCTACGTTTACTATGATCGGCATTTCTTCTCTCTAAATTGTCATTTCGTTTTCTTCCTTATATGCTCTTGCCATCTTGAACAGTTCGGAAACTATGATCATGCCTATTCCGAAACACAGGAAGTAGCAGTTCGGACCATCTATGACGATGTCATAATGTTCAAGAGATATGTGGCTTCTGGTCCAGAAATATCCGAATATTTCCAGAGTCCATTGCGCGACATAAGCGATGATCAGGCATATTCCCATCCTGGTGAATCTGCTTTCCAGACCTTCTGAGAAAAATTCATTCCTGTTGACTCCGATAATGCAGAAGATTAGCATCAGCCAGAAATATCCGATGCTTGCTATGTATGTGATGGCGCAGATCGGGCCTGCCAGATCGTATGCCTTTTGTTCCGCATCGCTCTTTACGTCTGTTCTGACTGCCGCTTCTGCAAGGACTGCATGCTCGTACCTGTCGGTCTTGTGGTTATATAAACTGTCAGTCTGAATATGATAGTCTTTTGCCACAATGTTGACATAATACCATTCCATGTCCTTGCTGTCTAAGACCTTCATCGGGCCTTCTGCAGAACTGTCGAATGCAGCGGCGGACTCACGGCCTTGATTGAAGGAAACAGAAAAAGCTTTCCTGTTTGTGGCGAAGTCTATGGCGATGCCGAATATCATTGCTACGGCAAGAAGTGCGCACAGTATGTTGAATCTGGTTTTCATAGGTTCCGGTTTTAGATTGTCATTGCTTCTTCCTTGTTAAGATGCAGGGCTATGTTTATGATCTCTGCGAACAGCAGGAGGAGGAACGGAATGAGGATTTCCTGTATTTCCAGTTCAAGAGTTGTCGCCAGCTTTATGTCGGATGACTTTCCATATAACTGTCCTATGGCAATCATGTTGAATTTTATGCACAACTCGTTTGCCAAGGCAAGCAGGAAGCTGACCAGCGCGCTCCAGCGCAGAAGCGCCACCTGCAGCCTGTTGAAATACAGCCCGTTGCGGAAACCTCTGATGGTGCTGATCACTATGCATATGAAACATATGATCATAAGTATGCTCAGACAGTAGCTGGCTACGCGCATCGCGTTGCTCGCCCCGAATCCCCAATGCTCGGGCATCTGGAAATCTTCTCCTATACCATATACAAACAGCTGTAGAGGCATTCCCTTGACAGTGGCTTCTCCGTTCTCGCCACGTGCCAATGTGATCGCGTCCTCATCAGCCTCCGGAGTGATGGTGACGCTTTCCCACAATGTAGTCACCTCACCGATAGTGACATTGCCTACGGCATTTCTCCAATGCTTGTGCTCCAGACCCTGGGGAAGAGTCATGGTCAGAGAGACGGTCGTGAAGACCAGAATGATCGTGATGACCGTAAAATAGGCGATGGTACGCCTCTGGATTCCTTTGTTAAGTTTCATGTTTCAATCCGTTTTATTGTTAATCGATATGCAAATATATATACTTTTATCGAAAAACAATAAAACTTTACTAAAATTTGATAAATTTTTATTAAAACTCACAAATTTCCCATGTCTGGGCGTCAGAGCTCTTCGATCTCGTTGATGACGTCGTCGAGGGTGCGGAGCTTTCTGTGGTCGGTCCAGATTGCTAAGATTATGGCCAGTATGACAGACAGGATACACCATGTGATTGACTCGGGGTTGAAGCCGTCGTAGAGCTTGAAGAACACATTGAAGTATTCCATTGACCATAGGATGATAAATAGCGCTATGAGTGGCATTGAGACGATGCTGAAGCGTATGTGCAGTTTCCTGACACTGCGTATTGCGACAGCAAACTCTTTCAGGTCGCCTTTGTAGTTCAGCTTCTTGTCCTGGATGAATTTCTTGCATAAGATGAGCGCTAATCCAAGTATGCAGTAGATGATTGCCATGACCACTGTCCACCTGGCCATACCAGCCTTGTGAGTAAGCATTACCATGATCGGACCGCCTATAAGGAGGATCATCACCTGCGCCCATGTCTCCCACCAGTCGTATGATGACATCTTCTTCCGGACAGATGCCCTGAGTTGCTTCTCGGAAATGATGTTCTGCTTCTCCACCTTCTCTGTCAGGAGTCTGAATTGTTCTCGCATCTGCTCCAGCTCCTGTGAAATCTCGAAATTGTCCATTTGTTCTGTTTTTTACGGTTCTACATTGATTTCAGCTTCTCCCTGATGCGGACGAGCTTGACGGAGACATTGTTTGCTGTGATTCCGAGGATGTTCCCGATCTCTTCATAGCTCAGATTCTCAAGCCACATCAGGATGATGCTCCTGTCTATGTATCCGAGACGGTTGATGCGGTCATAGAGCTGGCGGATCTGCATCGAATCCTCGTCTATATCCTCGAAGAGGTTGATGTTGACATCCAGCGGAATCTTCTCGAAACTCCTTTTCTTCTTGCGTGAATGATTGATGCAGGTGTTGAGGCTGACTCTCCATACCCAGGTGCCGATGAACTTGTCTCCCTCGAAAGTCTGCAGCCCTTTCCACAGGTTGATGAGTATCTCCTGGAACAGGTCGTTCACCTCTTCCGCGTCTTTGGAGAACATATAGCAGACAGTGTAGATCCTCCTCTTGTTCTCCAAGACGATGCGTGTAAATTCTCTTTCTCTGTCGTCCATAAATCAGTTTTTCTGAAATCTTTCTGACCGTTAAACACTCAAACCGCCAAAAAACTACAGAAAAGTCAGATTATTATTGCAAAAAACTGTCGAGGAGGGTTGCGGACTGCAATTCTCCTTTTTTGTCGTATGTCTCCTGCTTGACCAGACCTATGCCGTATGCGTACCATGAGACTGTCTTTGTCACTTCCTTGTGCATCATGGCCTTGCTGGTGATGGTTTCTTCAAGGATGAAGCAGTCAAAATCTCCGGCTGGTGTGCGCAGTGTTTCCTTTCCGGTTATCTTGCGGTCCTCGCCGGATATCCTGACACTGATTATGGAGAATCTGAACTGGAATCCATAGTCTGGCAATGGTCCGGTCTTCGGATATCGAGGAATGCCTCTGACTTCGCCGGAAAAGCTGAACTTGCTTTTCATTTCCTCGATTGCAGCCTTCTTCTTATCTTCCGAAGCATCTGTTCCCATATCCTCAACAGCTGCCTCCAGTATGCTTTCCAGCACGTCCTCTTCAAAGAATGCGTTCATGTCAACCATGTATTCCCCATCCTTGAAACGGTAGAACATATAGCTCCTCAAAGTGTCAGCAGGGGAGTCAATCCTGACTTTCTCGACTCGCATCCTGACACTTCCATTCACAGCGTCACCTTTCATCCTTTCTACAGAATGATAAACGGTGGCAACGATATTCCCGTCTCCATCCGTTTCCTTGTATGACCATCTTGCGCTCTCCGGCTCAGCAACGAAAAACACCTGCTCCTGAGCGAAACCGCTCAGGCTGCAGAGCCCGAGCGCCCATATCAATATGATTTTACACTTCATTTTATTTCCAGAATTTGTCCGGGTCGTGGGTTATTGTGTAGTTTCTGCTGTGGAATGGTTCGAAGCCTTCGGGGATGAGGGCGTAGTAGCGGTTTCTCATTGAGCTTTCCGGCAGGGAGTTGTAGTCTTCCTGGTAGAAGCCCAATGCGCCCCAGCAGCAGAACCAGTAGGTGTTCTTTGCCATGTAGGCATAATAATGATCCATCTTGGAACTGCCCTTCTCGAAGCCGTGGTAGAACAGCATCTTCTCACCTTTGATGTATTTTTCTCTCATCTGTCTGAGGGAGAGGAGATTTCCCTCAGTGTCGGTGACATATCGTCCGCCCATGTCAGTGTCCAGCATTACCCACTGCCCGGTCTCAGGGAGCCATACTTCATTCACTACATGGCAGTCCGGGTCGTTCTTGTCCTGCGGCAGACAGGTGATGTATCTAGCCTTTATGCCGGCCGCATGAAGGAGTTCGAAGGTCATGATGCTGTGCAGGCGGCAGTTGAATGCCGGAGCGACGTTCTTTGTATATTCCCAAAGTCCGATCGCATTGACATGTTCGGGCCATTCCTTCTGATTGTCGTGGGGAATGTTGAATGCAATGAACCTGCCTATGGCTAGGGCCTTCTCCCATGTGGGAGCCTCAGCATCATACAGCGTGTCCAGCTGGAAATATTTCATGATTTCATCTGCACGCTCCATGTCCTGGACATGGGTGATGTCAATGAATTCAGAGTCGGCGCTGTAAGCCCCGCATGTCCTCAGAAGTTCCACTCTTTCATCAAACAAGGCAATGGTGCTCTCGTTGACATTTATGCTTATTTCATAATATTTCGTGACCTTCAGAAATGTGAAAAGGCTCACGGTTGCCGCTCCAATTACAGCAAGGATGCCGACAAATATTCTCCAGATGATTCGCAGGGCTTTCATATATGATCATTTCTTTACTGGTGTGACTTTATATCCGGCCTTGCGGAGCAGGCTGATCATTCCATATTCTCCAGGGAGGTGTCCTGCGCCGACGACAAACAATGTGCTCTGCTTCGGGAGCAGCTCCTTCATCCTGCTTTCCCAGTTGAGGTTGCGGACTTTGACCATTGTGTCGTATTCATAGTCTGTCATCTGCTCCTGGAATACTTCCCATAATCTGTCCAGGTCCTGTGATTTGTATGCATCGGTCAGCTGCATCAGCAGTTCCTTGGTGTTGTTCGTATCCATGTATTCAAGCAGGGCGTCAGCCTGATCCTCGATAGAGCCGCTGAACAGCAGCTCCATCTGGTAATTCATGCTCTCCAGGCCGTCGATGCCTTTCCCTTCCGCTTTGGCCAGGTTCTGCAGGTGCTGATCCATCCCGGTCTTTTTGTTGGCGTCCGGCATGATCTCCAGTATCTTCCTGTTCATGAGAGTGATCATTATGGCCATAGGTTTCAAAGAGGCGAGCATGTCTGACGGAACTCCGAGGTTGGCCTTCAGGTATTCGTCCAGACGTGCTTTCTCATCTTCAGTAAACAGGGATGCAAATGATGTGTCCGCCGGCATCATCATCATGCTCTGCATCTGCTGCATTTCCTGAGGAGTCATCTGCTTCATCTTGATCATGTTGAACTCGCCTATGACATTGTCGACCTTCTTGAAGGCCTTCATCAGGCCAGGGATGCTGTCGCAATATTCGTCAGGGCAGCTGTGATGTGTTCCGACAATGTATGATGCTTTCTTTATGCCGTTTCCGCTGATCTTCCACACTATCTGGGCGTTGGAAGTGAGGCACACTGCGGACAGTGCCAGAATTGTCAATATCCGTTTCATATTCTTATTTTTCTGAGTCATAAGCCTTCTTTGCTTTATATAGAATAATATGGTTCAGCAGGGTATATACAGTGCAGAACAGAAATGCAAGGTTCATCCATGGCGATCCGAAATCTGCAATGAGCCCGGTAAGGCATAGACCGATAACTATGGCTGCCAGGATATAAATCATAACAACATAGCCTTTCTTGTATTCCGTCAATGTCTGCGGCTGATTTTCTCTTTTTATATTGCCTATCAGACCCGTCGGCACTATAACAAAGAACAGGGCAAGTATGGCAATCATTGTCCAATCATATCCGGCCCCGTCTGCAGGCAGACATGAAATCATGAAACATGCAAGTCCCGCAGCCATAGCCAGCACACGGAAAATTTTAATAGTTTTCATATTCGTTTGCAATTATCAGTTCTATCACCTGGCTGTAATTCTTTGTTCCGGATGAAATCTTGTTTGCCTTCAGCATCGAATCATATACTGCAGACTGGATCTTTCCAAGAGTCTTGTTGTATTTGGATTTCCAGAACTTCTGCTGCTCAATCAATTGCTGTAGGATCTCCGGTTTTATTGTGTTTACATAATCCTTATACTCATCTTCGGCAAGGACTTTCACTGCATTTGAAAGAACATATGGCAGCAGTGAATAATAGCCGCTGTACCGTATGGCTGGAATGCCGGATTTCCGGCATGTCTCATATGCCCAGAAATTTGCCTCATCTTCATTGCTCACTCCGAGCAGATGAGACAGCTCATGAGCATAGCTGAACGGCTGTTGGGCCGGGAGCAGGTCCGCATTGATATGGGTCTCACAGAAGAATGGCCCTATATAGCCTCCCACTCCGACAGATGTGTACAGCCTGTTGAATATGAGACGTTTCGGATGTTGCCATCCCTTTGGGCTGCATAAGCCGTAATTTTCCGGGACAGATGAATATATGGATTTGATGTTGTTTTCATATTCAGCCATTTCAGCTATGTCGGGGGTGTAAGAAGCGTTCAGGCTGTCGGCGTATTCAGTGATGAACTTCTTGAAAATGACTTCATCATATGCATGCCTTTCAATGTCTCCTCTTGTATATATGCTTTCTCTGAAATAGTTTATTCCCCAACCGAGATATAGCCAGATGAATACCCAGATTATGAGTTCAGCTTCCTTCAGGATGATTTTCCAGAAAGCCTGTTTCTTTCTTATCCCCTTGATCAGTATGAGAGCCATCAGCACGATGGCGCAGACAACAAGTAATTCCGTCATGGAAAAAGGAATCCATGATACGAGGAACGACAGCCCTGCAGAAATCACCGGGTATAGGCCTGTCGCATACCACTCGCCGATATGCTCATTTGCCCTTGCTGCAATGATGAATGCGACCAGGACAATGAGAAGTATATGCCTGATCCTTATCTTTGGTGCCGGGTTCATCATTTTGCTGCGATCATTCTGCGGACGAAGTATCCTGCGGCTGCGGCCAGGACTGCGAACAGTATGAATTTCACGATGGATATGTCGGAAAGGGATTCTTCCGGCAGTTCGAATGTAGACCAGCACATGGTCATGCATACGATGAAATTGCCTATGGCTATGCTCCAGCGCTGAGCCGGCGTCGCGTCATCCGGGATTGGCGACCATAGATTGTAGCCTGAATTGTTTATGCTTGGAATGAGGATATACAGCCCTATGAGGAAGGTCGCATAGCCGGCTCCGAACAGGGCAATGCCTGTTGAACGGTCAGTCGAAGCGAGGATGGCGTAGATAAGAGCAAAGAAGCCGAGAGTGACAATGGCTGGGGTCAGATATCTTTTCATTGCAGAATATGATTTGTAAGTTCGTTGCAATATAGTGATTTTTATCCTAAGATTCATCATTGCCTGCGTATAATGTATGAAATGCCGAATCTGAACTGGTGGAACGGCCAGTCAATGAAGCCGACCTGATGCCCTATGCTCAGGACAAAGTCGCCATGCCGGCTGGACAGACTTGTCTTCAGTGTCATAGGGGAGTCGCCGTCTCTTTCCCATCCGACATATCCGCTGTATTCAGTGGATATGGAAATGCCTTTGTATCTGTATGAAGCCTTCAGTCCATACATCACAGCGTCATTCTGCCTCCCGTTGTCCGTCTGCCAGCACAGGAAGCCTCCTGATGCGGCTATGGACAGGTCGGATCTGTCTGGAATCAGTGTGAACTTTCTTCCGAATGCCGCATCAAAGAAGTATCCGGCATTGTCATAGTATCTGGCATTGGAGTAGTCGTTGCCCGAGGCGCTCTTCAGGGCAGTCCGGACAGAAATGTCTATCCCGTGTCTCTCCTGGGTCAGGAGCATGAAGTCTGTCGAGATGTATATGTCTCCTGAAATTGTCCTGCTGACGGGAGATGTGCTGTCGATCCTTCTGTCCTTGCATATCTTGTCTCCAATACGGAAATATTCGACGAGCGGTCCCCAGATGACGAGGTTGACCCTGTCGGTGAACAGCGGGGCGGTCAGCCTGACGAAGGCGTTGGCTGTGTATTCCTCGCTCGGGCCATATGTGCTGTTTATGAAATTGTCTGCATAGACCTCCAGCTTCCACTCAGAAGATGTCCTGCCGGTCATCATGTCCGGCACAGGGAAGGCGTTCGGACCGAAATAGGCCGGGGCGATCTTGGTCGGTACGGACAGGTCTGACACGCCTAAGGATGTCTGCGCAAGACAGACGCCTTCCAACATCAGCAGCAGTACATATGTCAGTAAGTGTTTCAAAGGGGTTATCGGTTTTGTCTTTAAGACGCCGATAACCACCAAAAGTACTATGCTGTTGGAAGAAAAATACCGGCGTGACATGATTCCTTGAATTAATGTCACGCCGGTCCCTGAAAACCAGGATTTATAGGGTATTTTGCTAATGGTGTGACATGATTTCTTCAATTTGTGTCACGCCGGGTTTTATCTGAATGTTATGGAAGCTTGAAGATGACAGGGAATACGTATGAGACGGAAACTGTCTCTCCATTCTCGTTTCTGCCAGGAGTCCAGTCTGGAGATTCGCTGACTACGCGTGCAGCTTCCTTGTCGAGCTCCGGATTTACGCCTCTGAGCACCTTCACATCAGCAACTTTACCTGTTTCTGTTACTGTGAACTGCAATGCAACTCGTCCCTGCACCTTTGACTGACGGCATTTGTCAGGATATCGGAGGTTCTGGTTTACCCACTTTGAGAACTCATTGGCATCCCCGCCATTGAAGGTCGGCTTCTGAGCGATCTGGTGGAATGGAGTGACCTTCTTTTCCTCCTTCGGCTTTTCCTCTGTAGTAATCCAGATTGTGCCGTCTGCCTCGACATGTCCTTTCGGATTGGCCGGAAGTGCTGCTATGTCTTCGCTGCTTGCCTTCTTTCCGTTTATATATACGTCAGGAACAGGCTTCTCTTCGTTCTTCTTTGACGGATCTGTAGTGATGACGATCACGCCTTTGTCTGTTTCATATTCCTTCAATGCCTCCTCATTCTTGAGAACTTGCATTGAAGTGATTTCAGAAGAAGGAATAGTGTTAAGGTCAAATCCTTCCGGCATTCTCTCACCATTCACGACGATGACCGGGTCATTCGTGTTCACATCGATCTGAACCTGGACCACATCTATTTTGCCGGAAACATAAGGACCGGAAGTGGTGATGGCTGCGCTTACTCTGTTGTCGTCATTAAGATATGCTACGATCATTACGGCATCAGGGTCGTCCTGTGCTGCCTTATTCTGCATTTCCTTTGTTACGATCGCACCATTGTGCATGTAGATGTTCTGGTTAAGGTCAAGTCCTGTGTAGCAAACCTGAAGTTCCTTGCAATTATTGTCAAAGTAATTGAGTGTGACTGTGCTGTTTTCCTTGTCGACAATGAATCTTCCTTCGCGCAGATTCTTTTTTGTAAAAGGATTTTCTGGAACAGATTTTTCACTATCTTTGCCAGTGAGAGTGTCAGCCACAGCTTCAGGCTGCAGGCCTTCATACTGGTAATCTACCTTTGTTTCGGCAGTTGCCGCCAGAGAGATTCCCACCAGAGGGATGACGTAGAGAGCCTTCCAGACGCTCATACGTGATGACTTTTTGTTTAACATCATAGTAATACGTGCTTTAAGTGTACTGTGATTAAAGCTGTTAGCAACTGAGTAGCCGCTCTTGCTGACAGCTTTCCTTATTAATAGATATTGGTACTCCTTGATATTCGCTCCGCTCCTGAGGACAGCATCGTCCGCCTCGAACTCGTGAAGGGCGCGCAGGTCTGACTTCAGCATCCAGATGGCCGGATTGAACCACTGGAGGGCTGTGATCATGTCCACGAAAAGCAGGTCCCATGAATGCCTGAGGGCGATGTGAGCCTTCTCGTGAGTGAGGATCTGAGAGTAGCCGCTCTCATAGTCCTCGCGAGAGATCACGATGTATTTCATCCAGCTGAACGGGGCTGTATTGTCGGTTGTGATTACAAGAGTTTCTCCGCTTTCGAGAGTCTGATGCTCGCCGGAGTTTATGATGGCCTTTACCTTGAATATGGAGATGACGGCCATAGACAGAACTGTCAGGGCTCCGAGGACGAATATTCCGCATATTATTGCCGGCCATACAGGTGTGCTTGCTGTCTCCGTTACAGTGGTTGCCATTTCAAGAACTGTCTCTACCGGTTCATCAGCAACAGGGGTGTAGGGGAGAGTCACCACTTTTCTGATGGTTATCACGCAGAGAGGAAGCACGAATGACAGGGCCGCAGTGCCTAAAAGGACGATGCGGTTGAAACGATGGAATGTCTCCTTGCTGAGCAGCAGACGGTAGAACAGGTAGAACACCGCGAGAGCAATGGCGGTCTTGCCTTGGTATATCAGGAATTCGGTCATATCTGTCAAGTTCTTTTGTTATTGATTGCCCTTTTCTATCTGTTCGATCAGCTCCTTCAGCTCGTCGACGGTAATCTTCTCCTCCTTTACCAGAGTAGAGACCGCACTGAGATATGAGTTGTTGAAGTAACTGCTGATGATGCCCATGAATGAACTTCCGGCGTATTCTTCGCGAGTGACGACAGGGAAGTACTGGTATGAGTTTCCATATGCCTTGTGATCCAGGAAGCCGTTGGCTTCAAGCGTGCGGACCATGGTTGACAATGTGTTAAAATGCGGCTTCGGCTCCTCATAAAGCTCCAGCAGCTCCTTCACGAACATAGCTCCTTTGTCCCAGAAGAGGTTCATTATCTCTTCTTCTTTTCGTGTGAGTTTCTTCATATCAAAATCGTTTCTGACGCAAAGTTAACTAAAAAATATTCATATGCAACTATTTTTTATAGTTTACTAACTAAATTTTTTAGTTTATGATTTGGAATTCTCATTTCATAGACGAAACCATTACGGAAAAGTACTATATTTGCCGTCGTGAAAGATCAGAAGATACAGATATTCCGTGCTTTGGCCATAATTTCCGTGGTCATGATACACACCACTCCCGCAGGGGAGTGGCAGATATTCTGCAAGCCATTCATCAATTTCGCAGTGGCGGCTTTCATATTTCTCTCAGGATATCTGACAAAGGCCGAGAATGAGGACTGGATGGGATTTTATCGCAGGCGTATAATGCGTGTTGCTTTGCCGTATGTGATATGGACAGCCATCTATAGCATCCCGGACATGATTTCCGGCGGCGCGGTTGCATTGCTGAAGAATCTGTTGTCTGCCAATGCCAATGTATCCCTATATTATATATTCGTATATATACAGTTTGTCCTGCTGACGCCTCTGATTGCGAGGCTGGCGAAATCAAGATACAGCTTCCTCGGCTGGCTGGTGTCTCCTGTATCCGTGATCATATTCAAATATTACGGTTTATTTGCAGGAGTGGAACTGAACAAGCATGTAGCCCTGCTATGGTCAGTCCTCTGTCTGGGATGGTTCACATTCTATTATCTGGGTCTGATGCTTGGCAACAGGATCATAGACAGGCAATTCAACCTGCGCAACCTTGTCATATTGTATATCGCAGCCATCATGCTGCAGATGGGCGAGGGATATGTATGGGCCCTTTCTGATATGACCGGCTGCGGCTCCCAGCTCAAGCTGTCTTCACTCCTGACGAGCGCTGTTGCCATGCTCATAATGTATGCTCTGCTTCAGAACAAGAAATGGCAGCCCCGCAGCAGCCTGCTGACGGCTATCGGTGACAATTCCTTCGGAATCTACCTCTGCCATCTTATGGTAATGGACATTCTGGACTACATTCCGTATTATTCATCCATTCCATTCCCTGTCAATTCGCTCATCGTTGTATTTCTGAGTTTCCTATTATGTCGCGGATTTGACTTTTGTGTCAGATGGGGAATCCGCATTACGAAAAAGCAGCCTGGTGAAAACCAGACTGCTTCTCTATGATTTATCCGAGGATATATTTGTGGATTGCCTCTGCGGCTTTTCGACCTGCTCCCATTGCCAGGATCACGGTCGCTGCTCCGGTCACGGCGTCTCCTCCTGCAAATACGCCCGGGCGGCTTGTCGCTCCGCTTTCGTCCGCCACGATGCAGCCTCTGCGGTTGGTCTCCAGCCCTGCTGTCGTCCTTGCAATGAGCGGGTTAGGAGAGGTTCCGAGCGACATGATGACTGTGTCGGTCTCGATGTCGAACTCCGAACCAGGTATCTCTACAGGTGAACGGCGTCCGCTTTCGTCAGGCTCGCCGAGCTCCATCCTGATGCATCTTACTCCGCGCACCCAGCCGTTCTCGTCGCCGAGCACTTCGACAGGGTTTGTCAGCATTGCGAACTGGATGCCCTCCTCCTTTGCGTGGTGAACTTCTTCAACGCGTGCAGGAAGTTCCTTCTCGGTACGACGATATACGATAGTGGTCTCTGCTCCGAGACGAAGCGCTGTGCGGGCAGCGTCCATCGCTACGTTTCCTCCGCCGACCACAACCACCTTCTTTCCGGCATGGATAGGGGTGTCGTAGTCATCGCGATATGCCTTCATCAAGTTGTTTCTTGTGAGGAATTCGTTTGCAGAGAACACTCCGTTGAGATGCTCTCCAGGAATGTTCATGAAGCGGGGAAGACCTGCTCCCGAGCCTACGAACACTGCTGAGAATCCTTCGTTGTCGAGGAGACTGTCGATGGTCACTGTCCTTCCTACGATGACGTTGGTCTCGATCTTCACTCCGAGAGCCTTCACGTCGTTGATCTCGGCTGCCACGATCTTGTCCTTAGGCAGACGGAACTCCGGAATTCCATACTCCAGCACTCCGCCAGGACGGTGAAGAGCCTCGAAAATAGTGACGTCGTATCCGAGCTTTGCGAGGTCATATGCACAGGCAAGACCTGCAGGGCCGCTGCCGATCACGGCAACCTTGTGGCCGTTCGCTGGCGCTACCACTGGCTTTGTGCCGCCGTTCTCACGGCTCCAGTCTGCAGCAAAGCGCTCCAGCTTTCCGATAGCTACAGGCTCGCTCTTGATGCCGAGGATGCAGCTTCCCTCGCACTGCGACTCCTGCGGGCAGACGCGTCCGCAGATTGCCGGCAGCGACGAGTCTTCAGCCAGCACCTCTGCGGCCTTGGCGAAGTTGCCGGCAGCGATCTCGGAGATGAACTGAGGGATCTTGACGCTTACAGGGCAAGCTCCCACGCAGCGAGGGTTCTTGCAGTTGAGACATCTTGAGGCTTCGAGCTGCGCCTCTTCAGCATTATATCCGTAGCAGACCTCCTCGAAGTTGGTCGCACGTACTTTAGGATCCTGCTCTCTGACAGGAACTCTTGGAATCTTGTTAGCCATTATTTCCCCCTCCCGATTCTGCAAGTGTGGTGCTCTATGGCCTCACGCTCTTCTGTACTATACATTCTCTGACGACGCATGGCCTCGTCGAAATCAACGAGATATCCGTCGAACTCAGGGCCTTCAACGCATGCGAAACGCACCTTGCCGCCTACTGTCACGCGGCATGCTCCGCACATTCCCGTGCCGTCCACCATGAGTGTGTTCAGTGACACGATGACAGGAAGCTCGAGCTTCTTGCAGGTCAGTGTCGCGAACTTCATCATGATCATAGGGCCGATCGCTACAGCCTGGTCATACTTCTTGCCGTCTTCGTTCACCAGCTTCTCCAGCATTGCGGTCACGAGTCCCTTGAAACCTTCAGAGCCGTCGTCAGTGCAGATATAGAGATTGTCGCACACCGCCTCCATCTCTTCCTTGTATATGATGAGGTCCTTGGTCTTGGCTCCGATGATGACGTCGACAGCGACGCCTCTTTCGTGAAGCCACTTCACCTGCGGATATACAGGTGCGGTGCCGACTCCACCGGCGATGAATACATATTTCCTGGAAGCGAGTTCTTCGGCAGACATTTCCGTGAAGTCTGACGGGATGCCGAGAGGACCGACGACGTCAGCAAATGCGTCACCTTCCTCGTAAGAGCAGATTTCAGAAGTGGATGCTCCGATCTTCTGCGTCACAATGGTGACAGTTCCTGCTGAGCGGTCATAATCGCTGATAGTGAGCGGAATACGCTCTCCCTGCTCGTCAGCCCTGATGATGAGGAACTGGCCCGGCTGAGCCGCAGAGGCGAGGCGAGGAGCCTCGACCTTCATGCGGCAGATTGTCGGGGTGAGCATATCTTTTGATACGATCTTGTACATTTCGGTATTCAGGTTAAAAATACTTCTATCTTGCAAATATAGGAAAAATCCTATAGCAAACCAAGAAGCTTGCTTCGGCTCAGCATGCACGAGCCGACGGCGCCGGCCTTCTTTCCAAGTTTCGAGAACTTGATGGTCGTGTCGCTGTTGATGATGTTGAGCGAATGCTTCTGGATGGCGCTCTTGATCGGAAGAAGCAGATATTCCTTGGTAGATGCGATAGAGCCTCCTATCACAATCAGTTCAGGATTGAACAGGTTGATCAGGCCGGCAGTCGCGCGACCGAGAGTCGTTCCTATCTCCTCTATCACTTCGATTGCGAGGACGTCTTCCTCCTTGACAGCGTCGATGATGTCCTCGATGTGGATCTGCTCGCCCTTGTTGAACTTTTCAGAAAGAGTTGAAGTTCTTCCTTCATTGAGCTTTTCCATGAATATCCTGTATGCAGCAGAGCCTGAAGCACCGGTTTCAAGACATCCGGTCTTGCCGCAATGGCATATCTGGTCGTTGTTCAGGAGAGGAAAGTGACCGATCTCGCCGGAGAAGCCCGACTTTCCGTAAGAAAGCTTTCCGTCCACGATCATTCCCATTCCAAGTCCCCATGCCACGTTGATGAAGAGCATGTTTCTCTCGGTGTTGGCAACTCCGCAGATATACTCTCCATATGTCATGGCTCTGGAGTCGTTCTCGACAAACGCCGGCTTGCCGAGCTTGTCCTCCAGGACGGATGCTATAGGCTTGTCCTCGCCGAGGAAGTATGAGAAGCAGTATCCTGTCTCATTGTTCACGCGTCCGGTGAGGTTGAAACCATATGACAGGACCTTCTCAGGGGCTATCCCATTGGACTTCAGGTGCTCATTGATGAAATCGCAGAGTTCGCGGAAGGATTCCTCCGAGTTCTGGACGGAGTATGGCAGCTGCTCCTGATAGTCTACCAGCGTGCCTTTGAAATCAGTGACTGCATAGCTGATGAACTTGCGTCTGATGTCCACGCCGACAATGTATCCGGCAGAAGGGTTGAGTCCGTATATGCTTGGACGGCGTCCTCCGTTGGTTCCTATCTTGCCCATGTCTTCAAGAAGGCCGTCCTCGAGAAGCTCCCCGACCAGTTTTGTAATGGTCGGGATGCTTGTTCCGAGTTCCTTGCTGAGGTCAGCAAGGCTATAGTCGCCGTCGTTGATGCAGAGACCGAGGATCTTCTGCTTCATGACAGAGTTCTTGCCGTCAATGTTGCTTAAAAAAGTCTTGCTCATTAGAGTTTAGGTTTTCTATAGTTGTTCCAATATTCTTCGATCTCCTCAAGGGTCTTTCCTGTTGTCTCAGGCACGACCTTCCACATGATCAGCATGTATGGCACGCAGCATGCGGCGAAGATGAAGAATGTTCCTGCCTGGCTCCAGCCGAGGAGTACAGGAGTAAGCTGGCCGATGAGATAGGTGCCGATCCAGAGGGCGAAGCCTGCGATTGACATCGCGCGGCCGCGGACACTGTTCGGATACATCTCTGAGAGAAGCACGAATACGATAGCCGATATCGAGATTGCGCAGCAGAATACATATGCAAGGAAGAATGTGAGCATGAATCCGTTGCCGAGACCGATCTGCGAGCCCCATGCGAAGTAGATGCCGATCGCCAGGAGACAGATGATCATGCCTGATACTCCCCAGTAGATCAGCTGCTTGCGGCCGACGCGGTCGATGATGAAGACCGCGAGGATTGTTGTCACCATGTTCACTACGCCTACGAGGACTGTCGAGAACATTGGATTGTCGAATCCTGCCTCAGAGAAGATCTTCGGACCATAGTAAAGCACTGCGTTGACACCCATGAACTGTCCGAGGATGGCGATTGCGCTACCTGTGATGACTGCGATGAGGATGCCCGGCTTGAGAAGGTCTGACCATGCACCCTTGGTCTCGCCCTTGAGTGAGTTCTGGGTTACGGTGATCTCTTCTGAAACCTCTTCTGAAGTTGCATATATCTTGCTGAGTACGGCAGACGCCTTGTCGAGCTTGCCGTTCACGATGAGCCACTTCGGGCTTTCAGGGATGAAGAATATGATGAAGAAGAAGAGGAGGGCAGGGATCGTCTCGCTTCCGAGCATTCCGCGCCATGCCTCCGTGTTCATTATCTTCTGCCAGAGGGTCACGTCTCCGGTAATCGATGGGTCAATGTTGGCGTCGATCACCCAGTTCATAAGGTATGCCATGAGGAAGCCGACAGTCACTGCAAGCTGATACAGAGACACGAGGGTTCCGCGGATCTTTGCAGGCGATACCTCTGATATATATATAGGTGAAACGATTGACACGATACCGATGCCGACTCCGCCGATGATTCTGTATGCTACGAGGCCGTCGAAGCTGCCGCAGACAGCGCAGCCGATGGCTGAGATGCTGAAGAGGGCTGCAGAGATGAGCATGGTGAGCTTTCTGCCGAGATAGTCGCTGAGAGTGCCGGCTACGAGCACTCCGGCAATCGAGCCGATAAGCGCGCAGCCCACATACCAGCCTTCCATCATGTCAGTGAGCTGAAACTGGTTCTTCACGATTTCTGTGGTGCCGGAGATGACAGCGGTGTCATATCCGAAAAGGATGCCTCCGATGGCGGCAACCACCGCCATGAATATCACATATCCGATTGTGTTCTTCTGTTTCATAATTGTCATTTCGAGCGAAGTCGAGAAATCTATTTGATGTTGAAATATTCCTTGTACCTGTTATATAAATTGCCTGCTGCGCCATAAACCGACTGAGGGCTCAGGAAGTGAGGGAACTCGAAGGTGATGGCCTTGTCATATCCGCAGCGCTTTGCAGCCTCCAGCTTGAGGCGGAGCTTGTCGAACTTGATAGGCAGGAACTTGATAGGCATGTCGCGGTCGAATGTCTCGGCATTTGTCCAGCACTGCATTCCGTACTTGTCAGCCATCTTCTTGTTCACGCTGAAGAATGCGTCAAGCTCGTCATAGTCGATGTGACCGTCCTGGAAGGCGACAGCGTCAACAACATCGTGGATGCCCTGGAAGATCTGACTCCACTCTCTTTCGTGGTCAGCGATTGACACAGCATCTTCCTTTGTGAGAGCGGCTCCGGCAGCGCTGACTGCCTTCTTTCCGTCGATCCAAGGCGAGATGAATACAGGCATTCCGCCTGAAACCTCCTTGCACTGCGCTCCCATTGCGTGGAATGCGTCAACAGCTCCGATGGTGTCGCGGCTGATCTCGGTACTGAGGTACCATCCTCCGAAGCTGTCATACTTCTCGCCATACATCTTCCACACCTCGTCGATTACGTACTTGTTGTCCTCGATCTCGTGGCTCATGTCCTTGGTGTCCCAATATACTCCCGAGTCATAAAGTCCGAGGTAGAACTTCATGCCGTGCTTCTGCGCAAGGCGGCAGAACATGTCAATAAGGTCTACTGAAGGCATGTAGCATCCCTTCTTCAGAAGATAAGGAGAAGGGTAGGTGATGAACTTGCGGTATCCGCATCTGATGTCGATCACTGTGTCGATGCCTATCGCCTTCATGTAGGCGAAGTCCTGGTCCCACTCCTTCTCGCCCCAGTTCTGGTGCGGGATGTCGTGTGAAATCTCGTCAAGGAATGTTCCTGTGATCCTCAGTCCGTTGTCCTTCGGCACGATAAGTCCGCCTGCAGTCGTGTCGAGCGACGCTGCGGCTCCATTGTCTGATGAACATGATGAAAGAAGTGAAGGCGCTACGAGGGCGGATGCTCCTCCGATTGCCATTGTCTTTAGAAAGTCTCTACGGTCAGCCATAGTTGTATATGTTTCAAGTTATAATTTTCCAATCAACAAAGATAGTAAATACTTTATAATTTTAAAAGCGGAGACCCGAAAACAATGGCAATTTTTAAAAAACTTTAAAAAATGTACAATGGTTTTTGAAATTTGCTAAATAGTGTGTACTTTTGTCCGAATAATTGTATCAAGGATAAATATGAAAAATACCATTTTCGCCGTCTTTGCGGCTTTGATGATTCTAACTTCTTGTAAGTCAGAGGCTAACCACAATTACATGTGGTTTGACTGCGAGGCAAACTATGCAACGCTTTCGCATCCGGACTCAATCCAGTTCTATCTTAAGAAATGTAAGGACCTTGGATTCGACAATGTCGTTGTCGATGTGAAGTCCATCATGGGTGAGGTGCTCTATGACAGCGAGATCGCTCCTTACATGGGCGATTGGGAAGGCGTGGAGAGATCTCGTGACTACGACATGCTCGGTTACTTCATCGAGTATGGACATGAGATGGGCCTCAAGGTCTTCGGCTCCCTCAATGTGTTTGCCGGCGGACATAACTACTTCGACCGTGGCGTTGTATATATCGACAAGGCTGCATGGCAGTCGATATGCTACCACAACGGTGTGCTGACTCCGATCTCTGAGATCAAGACCAACTACAACTGCATGATGAATCCTTCAAACCCTGAGGTTCAGGAATATCAGATCGAGATCCTCAAGGAGTTTGCCCGCAAATACCCTGAGGTTGACGGACTTATCTTCGACCGCGTGCGATATGACGGCGTCACTGCAGACTTCAGCGAACTTTCAAAGAAGCAGTTCGAGGAGTATGCAGGTGTGACAGTGGAGAACTTCCCTGAGGACATCCTCAGCTGGTATGACGAGGAGGGAAATCTCCGTCCTAACTGGGTGCTAGGCAAGCATGCAAAGAAGTGGTTCGAGTGGCGTGCGATGGTTATCCACGACTTCGTGGAGAAGGCTCATGCAGCGCTCAAGGAGATCAACCCTGACCTCATCATCGGTGACTATACAGGAGCATGGTATCCTACATACTGGCAGCTTGGCGTAAACTGGGCAAGTCAGGAATATGACCCATATCTGGTGCCTCAGTACCAGTCATGGGCGACTGAAGACTACCATAAGTCAGGCTATGCGGAGATGCTTGACGTATATATGACCGGACTTTATTATACGCTCATCACGAAGGATGATGTAGACAAGGCTACTGGTGTCGTAGGACAGCGCAGCGAGGCCGGCATGGACAACAGCCTTACATACTGCTATAGCGTGGAAGGTGGAGCAGAGATCGCAAAGGAGATTACCAAGGGAGTGGTTCCTGTGATCGGATCGATCTATGTGGAGCAGTACCTCGGAGACTTCACTCCGTTCGGACCTGCTGTGACTCAGGCGCTCAAGAGCACTGACGGTGTGATGATCTTCGATATCGTGCACCTTAACAAGCACAAGCTTTGGGAGGAGCTTGAGGCTGCGATGAAGGCCGCAGAGAAATAAATGGAAATTTAATCCAACTAACTAATCATATAACCCAATGAAAGCGATTTACAAGAATCTGCTGGTCGCGTTGATTTTCCTCTTTGGTGGGGCAGCATTATCTTATGCACAGCCTACTATAAAAGGAAAGGTCGTTGACGCACAGGGACAGCCGCTCCCAGGTGTGGCTGTCATGGTCGTAGGTACCACCAACGGTACTTTGACTGATGATGCCGGTAACTACAGCATTTCCGGTGTCAAGAATGGACAGGTCGTGCTTTTCACAAGCCTTGGTTTCATGGACCAGACTTTTGACTGCGACGGCACACTTTCAAACCTCGATGTAACAATGAGTGAGGATGCAAACCTCCTCGAAGAGACAATCGTTGTCGGTTACGGTGTACAGAAGAAGTCCTCAATGACATCTGCAGTATCAGCAATGAAGGGTGACGAACTTCTCAAGGCCCCTGCGACAAACGTGTCACAGCTCATCGCCGGCAAGCTTTCCGGTGTGTCTTCGGTGCAGGAGTCAGGAGAGCCGGGTCTCGACCAGGCATCCCTTCGTATCCGCGGAGCGCAGTATGGAGCCAAGTATGTAGTGGACGGTTTCCCTGTTGATAACATCAACGATATCGATCCATATGATATCGAGAGCATCTCTGTCCTCAAGGACGGTGCGTCTGCAGCCGTGTACGGACTCCAGGCAGCGAACGGTATCATCATCGTTACCACAAAGAAGGGTGCTGCAGGTAAGCCGAAGATCACTTACAACGCCACTTTCGGTGCATCTATGAACGCCAACTTCCCTGAGTTCATGGACGGTCCTCAGTTCGCATACTACTATAATGTTGCCGACATGATGGACGCCATGGCAAGAGGTGACATTACTTCTCCTGAGGAATATACTCCTTACTTTACATCTGAGCAGGTAAAGCTGATGACCAACGGCGATCCTACTGACGGATGGGACAATGTCAACTACATCGACAAGGTCTTCAAGACAGGTTTCACCCAGAAGCACAATGTGACCGTATCAGGCGGTACTGACAACTCAAAGTACTTCGCTTCATTCGGTTACCTCGGTCAGGAGGGTAACATCGACAACTTCACTTACGACAGATACAACGTACGTACAAATGTAGAGTCTGAGTTCGCTAAATATTTCAAGTTCACAATGGGACTCTCGGGTGTGTTCTCAAACCGTCAGACTCCTGGCTTCAGCTCAGGTGGTTCTGATACGGGTTACGAGGCAGGATGGCTCTCAATCCCTAAGATGACCATCATGATGCACCCATACCTTCCGGAGAAGTATGAAGGAAAGTATACCGGTGTTGTTCCTAATAACATCGCAGTAGCTAACTCACCGCTTCCTGCAATCTACGATTCAGGTTATAAGAAGACCCGTGGCATAGATGTTACGGCAAATGCAACTTTGACCTTTGATGTTCCATACGTGAAGGGACTTCAGCTCAAGGTTTCAGGTGCCTTCGACTATGGTGCAACCATGAATAAGAATCTTGATACTCCTTTCTTGAATAAGATCATGGTCTATAAGAATGGAGGATGGTCAGAGTATGGTGATCCAAGACAGAACGAGGGAACAGGAGTTTCTCTTGGAGAGGGTACATCATATTACCAGAGAATGACCGGACAGGCAGGTGCAACCTACAGCAATACATTCGGCAAGCATTTTATCGAAATCCTTGCTCTCGCTGAGCTCAATGACTATAAGTCAAATGCCCATTCGGCATACGCAAAGCTTCTTCCGTTTGCAGAACTTCCTGAACTTAGCTTCGGTCAGCCTACAGAAGGTCCTATTTCAGGAAAGAGTGATGCTTGGCGTTCTGCAGGTTATGTGTTCCGTGCCCGTTACAACTGGGACGAGAGATACCTTGCCGAGTTCACCGGCCGTTATGACGGTTCATACAAGTTTGCAGGTATGCGCAGTACACGTTGGGGCTTCTTCCCTTCAGCATCTGCTGCATGGAACATCTCCAAGGAGCCTTGGATGTCTGGAGCCACTTTCCTTGATGACTTGAAGATCAGAGGTTCGGTTGCGCTTCTTGGTAATGACTTGCCGACATCAGCATATATGTTCTTGAAGACTTTCTCTCCGTCAAGTGATGTGATATACAAGCCTTACATGGGAAATACGACTGTAAATCCTTCATATTCTGATAACGGAGTTCCGAATCTTGACCTTACTTGGGAGAAGCAGCTTTCTTATAACGTCGGTTTCGACTTCAGCATGTGGAATGGAAAGCTCTCCATGGAGGTTGATGCATTCTACAATTATGTGTTTGACATGCTCACATATCAGGGCTCAGGCTTCCCGCCATCAATGGGAGGATACTATATGTCTGTCATCAACAAGAACGCATATGACGTGAAGGGTATCGATGTGATGATTTCGCATAAGAACCACTTCATGCTCGGAGGCAAGCCGTTCCAGTATGGTGTCAGCGCGACCATCACTTATGCGAAGAACCGTTGGCTCATTTACCCGGATGAACCTAATACAGATGCAATCCGTAAGGTGGTAGGTACCTCTCTTGATGCATTCTATGTATGGGTTGCTGACGGTCTCTTCCGCAGCGAAGAAGAAATCGACAATTCAGCATGGTACGGAAACAGACCTAATATCGGTGATATCAAGTATGTCGACCTTAACGGTGACGGTCTGATCAATGAGGTTGGAGACAAGGCACGTATCGGCCGTTCAAACCGTCCTCAGCTCACATATGGTCTCAACCTTGACTTTGCTTGGAACGGTATTGATTTCAACGCACAGTTCACAGGTGGATCACTCTTCGACATTTCACTTACCGGTACTTATTATAACGGTAATGATGACAATACAATCTGGACACAGACTTTCAAGGAAGGTGCAAACTCTCCATTGTTCCTTGTCGAGAATGCATACAGCGTATACAATCCTGACGGAACATTCCCTCGTCTTACCCTCAGCAACACTGGTGGACATGGTGGAGACAACGGTCTTGCATCGACTTTCTGGCTCCGCGATGGTACTTATGTACGTCTCAAGTCAGCACAGCTCGGATATACTTTCCCTCGCAAGTGGACAGAGAAGGTCAAGGTAGAGGCACTCAGATTCTTCGTTGAGGGACAGAACATCTTCACTATAGACGGACTTCCTGAAGGAATCGACCCTGAGTCACCAGGCGTGAACAACGGTTATTATCCACAGCAGCGTATGCTTATGGGTGGCCTTACAATAACATTCTAAGGATTTGGCTATGAAGAATATATTTAAAACAATACTCGCATTAGGAATTTCCTTAGGATCTTTCTCATGCACTCCATACCTTGACATGAAACCTACGGATAACGTTTCTGATAAGGTAATATGGCAGACTACTGCAAATGCAGAATATTATGTCAACTATATCTACGACTATGTTTATGTAGTGGTGATGGACCAGGCTTCTGGAAATGTAATGACTGAAGCATATGCAGATATGCTCAAGTATTCATCTTTCAATGCCGGTCATCCGGGACTTTTCGTAAGCCAGATGGCATACGGACAGCCTTATACTGAAAGGAACTTCGTTAACGTGTATCTCGGCGGATGGCACAGATATACCGGTATCATGAAGTGTAACAATGCCATTTCAGACCTCCATACCTTCGGACAGATGTCCGATGAGGATAAGGCAAGGCTGGAGGGTGAGCTCAGATTTACACGTGCTTTCCTTTATTTTGACCTTATGAAGCGTTACAAGGAGGTTATCCTTTATGACGAAGATATGACCAAGTATCAGAAGGACAAGGCTATCAGCACTGAGGCTGAGGGCTGGGAGTTCATCTATCAGGATCTTCTGTATGCTGCAAACAATCTTCCTGAGAGAACAGCTTCAAAGGGACGTGCAGACAAGGGCATGGCTTGGGCTTTCATGACTCGCGCGATGCTTTATGCAGGAAGGTATGATGATGTCGTGACTGCAGCAGACGAGGTCGCTAAACTCGGATATGGTCTTGAGGCAAATTATTCGGATGCCATAATGAAGACCACATCAGCAGGAAACAATGAGGCAATCCTTCAGTGGCAGTTTGACAGAGGCGCAAATGTAACTCATAGATTTGATTACAATTATACTCCAGGTGGTGACTTCGCTCTTCAGGGACAGAAGGGTGGCGGACTTGCAACTCCTACTCAGGAAATGGTAGAGTCTTACGAGAAGGCGACCGGAGGATTCATTGATTGGACTCCTTGGCATTCTACTACAAAGCAGGATCCTCCATACGACAAGCTCGAGCCTCGTTTCCACGCTACCATCCTTTATAACGGTGCAGACTGGAAAGGACGTAAGATCGAGCCTTATGCCGGAGGTGCTGACGGTTGGAAGCAGTGGTACAACAATACAAACCCTGCAGGTGAGACCACAACCGGTTACTACCTTAAAAAGATGGTTGACGAGGGACATGACGTAGTCGCATATCCAGGAGGCGTCGCTCCATTCACAATCATCAGATATGCAGAGGTTCTTCTTAACAAGGCAGAGGCTTGCTACAATCTCGGCAAGACATCAGAGGCTAACGAAGCGATTACTGCAATCCGTACCCGTGTAGGCCTTCCTTACACACCTAAGGGTGGTTCGGAGCTTTGGACTGCAATCCGTCAGGAGCGTAGGGTAGAGCTTGCATATGAAGGCCATTGGTATTGGGACCTTCGTCGCTGGGGTGTTGCCCATAAGCAGTATCCTGAGGGACTTACCGGATATCAGGTGCATGGTCTGAAGATTGATGATAACGGAGATGGTACATTTACATATGAGTATGTTTCTGTCGATAATGAAGACAGAGAGTTCCAGGAGAGAATGTACCGCCTTCCAATGCCTGACGGCGAGCTTGAGAACAATAAGCTTGTAGAACAGTATCCTGAGTGGAAATAATGATTAAACAGCATTAAAATGAAGAAATTATATTATTTAATGATGGTCTGCATCCTTGCTGTGGCTTCATGTCAGAAGCCGCAGTATATCGAGCCGACTGCAGACCGTCAGGGCATCACATCGCTGACAGCGCGTTTTACTTCTACCTCGGATAAGTATGAGGGAGCAGTACTTGCAAAGCTTAATGTCGAGGATCCGGAAGCTGACATGTTCGTGATACCTGTTCCTTGGTTCTATCCTGAGGAGTCGACCGACCCGACATCTATCCATATGACAAGAGTTCGTCTTGAGGCAGAGCTCGCTCCTAACTGCAGGATCGATCCTCCTTTGGCAATGGTAGACCTCACAGAAGAAAATTACTATACTTTCACCAATGCACAGGGAGAAAGCCGCGAGATCATCATTACAGGAAAGAGGACAAAGTCTGCAAAGTGCAACCTCATGACTTTCACTCTTACCAAGCCTTATCAGATCGAGGGATTCATTGATGAGGACAAGAAGGAAGTTTACCTTTTCACGACAGATGATCTCACAGGATTCTCTGCAGAGGCTACAGTTTGTCCGCATGCTACTCTTATGACAGATCTTTCTGTAAAGAAGGACTATAATGAGGAGCAGGAGGTCACTGTAATGGCCCAGGATGAGAAGACAACATGCACTTACAAGATCATCAAGAAGTATCCTAACAAGATCCCTTACGGATTCAGGGCAGCTTCTGCACGACAGCTCTTCAACATCGATCCTGTTGCAAGGCTTAACTTCCCTGAAGCTAAGGAGACAGTATACTCTACACTTGCATACTTTGACGGTAAGCTTGTGATTTCTCTTGGAAACGGTACTACTCCGATTTTCTGCGACCCTCTTACAGGTGTTCAGCAGGGAGAGATCAATGACGGAGGTATCGACATCGCTGCAATCACAAATGACGAGGGCGGCAATATGGTAGTTTCAACTTTTGCAGAGCCTAAGGGCAATGTCGTTCTTTACAAGACCAATTCTGTGACATCTGCACCGGTTGAGTTCCATACATTCGCTAATGATACCGACGTCCCTGTAGGACATAACCTTAAGGTAAACGGTAACATCAATCAGGATGCAGTCATCATCCTTACTCATGAGGGTGTTGACGGCGTAACTACGACAAGCAAGTATACTAAGATTGTCATCACTGGCGGTCAGGTTGTTTCAACTGAGACCATCGACCTTGCAGGGCTTGGCCTCGCTTGGGGCTCGGCTCCGGTAAATGCAGCCAAGGTGGTTCCTGTATCAAGTGCCCCTGACACTGGCGTGATGCTCTGCTACTATTCAGACAACACAATCCACTATGTCGATGGCACCGGTAAGCTTGTTGCCTCACGTAATCTCGCTAATGATGACGTGACATCGAACTACAACACCAACGTGATGGAGGCCAAGATGTTCAACAATGCTCCGTATGTGATCCATCTCGTATCGTCACACTTCCCTATGTGGGGTATCGAGCCTCAGCTCAGAATCTGGGATGCATCTGATCCTAAGGCTATCAAGGATGCAGCTCCAATCATCTGCGAGAAGTCGACAGAGTGGTTCCAGACAGGTTACCAGGGATGTGCATCAGCTGATGTGATAATGGCATCTTCTGCTGACGGATTCAAGGTGTATGTCTACTACTTTGACCATAATGCAAGTGTAATTGCCGGTTTCGTTGCTGACTGTATCGATATTTAACAGATGAAGAGATTGATCATAATGTTCGCAGCCGCTGCTCTCGCAATTTCATGCGAGGGCAGGGCTGGCGATATGCCGGAATGGCCATGGGAAGATCCTGAGGTTGAGGCTCCAGAGCAGCAGCCTGAAGAGATTCCTGTGGAAGATGCCACACTTGACAAGTGGTCAGACGTGTCTGCTGATTTCGGGCAGCTTCCAGACTATGTAAAGGTGTACAAGTCGCCTGAAACATTGGAAGGAAAGAAGGCTATAGCATATGTTGCCATAGCTGACATGGCTTCCGCTCAGTGGGATATATGGAGCATCAATGATGCTGCCATGGAAGGTACCACAGATTCTTTCAAGACCCCTTCTACAGTGTATGGCGAAGGAAACTGGACTATTGTCATCAACGCCGGTTTCTTCTATGCTTCAGGCGGAAAGAACTATTCTTCGAGCCTGGCTGTAAGAAACTCAGAAGTTCTCGCATATAATATCAACTATGCGTCAGAGGACTGGGTGACAATGTATTATCCTACCCGTGCAGCTCTTCTTGAGTCAGAGTCGGGAGATTTTGATGCCTGCTGGACTTACAGGACATGGGATAATCACTATATGTATCCGGCACCTGCTGGCAATACATGGGAGGCAAAGCCGGCCAAGCAGCCGACTGCTTCTTATCCTGAAGGAGGTGAAGAGTTCGCAGCAAAGACTGCTATCGGTGGCGGACCGCTCCTGATTGACGGAGGAAAGTTCAGGGATACTTATGTCGAGGAACTTTTCAACGGCACCTCAGGTATCGGACCTGACAGCAATCAGCCACGCACTGCGATCGGTGTCACAGCTGACAAAAAAATGATTACCTTTGTCTGCGAAGGAAGACAGATGACTGACGGCGTTGCTGGTTTGACTACTGCTGATGTCGCAAATGTGCTTCTTGATCTTGGGTGTGTCGAGGCGATCAACCTTGACGGAGGCGGATCAAGCTGCATGCTTGTGAATGGCAAGGAGACAATCAAGGTTTCAGACGGCTCACAGCGTGCTGTCGGAAGTACTATAATGATCAAGTAGAATGAAGATTTTAAGAAATATCCTTTTTGTTTTGTCGCTTGCTGCCTTTGTGGCTTGCGAGGATCCGGCTGATGACTACCTTTGGAGTGATGACTGGCAGGAGCAGACTCCAGAGCCAGGTCCGGAAAATCCAGGCCAGGAAGAGCCGGGGCCAGTCGATCCGGAACCTGATAAGCCTGAAGTCAAGGAGGCGAAGGCTCGTCTTGTATGGATTGATGCAGCAGCCAACTTCAAGGACTATGCTAACGACAAGGAGAACATCTCCAAGGATATGGCCCGTCTCAAGGAGACAGGTTTTACTGGTGTGATTGTGGAAGTACGTCCTACTACTGCAGGTGTACTGTTCAAGTCAGATGTAGAAGGTCCTGTCACTCAGGTGGATGCCTGGGTTACTGGCGGCTATAAGTGGCTGCAGAGAACAGCGGATTTCGACTACCTTCAGGCGTTCATTGATGCCGGAAAGGCAGAAGGACTTGACGTTTATGCTGCCATCAATACTATGGTAGGTGGTAAGGAATGTCCATATGGCCTCGGATCCGATGGCCCGCTCTTCGACGGAACAGCCAAGAGAGAATGGGCCAGCGTTGTAAATACATCCGAGGGTCTCAAGAGCTGCATGGATATGGGAACAGGTACCAAATTCCTCAACCCGGCCAACGATGAGGTTGTGGAATATCTTCTCGGAATCCTTGAAGATCTTGCAGCATATGACGTCAAGGGTATCATTCTTGACCGTTGCCGTTACGATGACAACGACCTTCAGAGTGATTTCTCAGAGGTGTCCCGTCAGAAATTCGAGGAGTTCATCGGAAAGAAGGTCGAGAACTGGCCTGATGATATCTTCTCTCCTGGTCAGAGCAGCCTTGACAACTATGTGACTGCTATGCAGCGTGACTGGATGACATTCCGTGCAAAGAACATCCATGACTTCATGGAGAAGGCTTCTGCAAGAGTACATTCCGTAAATCCTGATGTCCGTTTCGGAGCCTATGTCGGAGCTTGGTATTCAAGCTACTATTATTCAGGCGTAAACTGGGCAAGTCCGGACTATAATGCCAGAAATGCCTACAACTGGGCTACTGCTGACTATAATCAGTATGGATATGCAGATCATTGCGACATAATGATCATCGGTGCATATGCCTCTACCAAGTCCATTTATGGAAACAGCGAGTGGACCATGCAGGGATTCTGCAAGAGAGCTCAGACTATATTTGCCGGAGATGTTCCGTTCATAGGAGGCCCTGACATCGGAAACTCTACAGGCTTCACTGAAGGTGGCCAGGGAGCACTGATGCCAGACATCGTAGATGCCTGCATCAATGCATCGACAGAAGGTATGTTCTTCTTCGACCTTTGTCACATAAAGATGTATGACTACTGGAACGACATCAAGAAGGCCTTTGACCAATATCTGGAAACATTATAAACTTATTATACTAACCCAATTAAATTATTATGAAAAAAATTGCTTTGATGCTGATGGCAGCATGTTTTGCTGTTGTCGCTTGTGAGGAAGAGTTCGTTCCTCATGCTGATTTCCCTCCTACACAGGTAACTATCCCTGCAGTAGGTACTGACGAGGTTCCGGTTGCATTTGATTTTTCTGCGAATGCGGCATGGACTGCTACTCTCGTAGGTGAGAACGTTGTTGAGTGGCTCTCTATCTCTCCTAAGAAGGGTGAGGCAGGTGACGCTTCAATCAAGTTCACTGCAACTGCAAACACAGATAAGGAGAACCGCACTGCGACTCTCGAGATCACTGTTGCAGGTCTTGAGCCAATCCAGGTTCCTGTAGTTCAGCTCCAGAAGAACGCTATCGACGTAAACGCTGAGGATGCTTACACTATTTCTTTCAAGGGCGGTACAGTTGAGATCGAGGTTGGTCACAATGTTGACTATACTTACGAGGTTTCAGGTGAGTGGCTTGCTGAGGTCAAGTCAAAGGCTTACACAACTGACAGGCTTACCTTCTCTGCTCCAGAGCAGGAAGTTAACGCTCCAGCAAGAACAGCTACTGTAACTGTATACAGCGAGCTTGGTGTTGTTAAGATCGTCACTGTAACTCAGGAGGCATGGAGCCCTATCGTATGGTCTAAGTCACTTGCAGAGCTTGGTGCAACTCCAGGTCGTGTAGGTATCGGTGCTTTCGGTAATTACGTTGCTTTCACAGCTAACGGTGCCGCTTACCTCGCAGATGCTGCTACTGGTGAGAATGTTCAGGCAGTTCCACTCCCAGAGGGATTCGTAGCCGGTGGTGTTCATGTTGACGACGCTGGCAACCTTATGGTATCAAGCCCTGACCGTACAGTTTCTGACGGTGTTGGCGGTCAGCTCCAGCTCTTCCTTGTAGATCCTGTGACTTTCGCTCCAACTCCACTCATCGACTACAACTCAGCTAACTTCTATTGCACAGAGATGGGTAACTTCCGCGTTAAGGGTGATGTTACAAAGGACGCTGTAATTGCTGCTTATGTATGTACTGGTCCTGGCGCAACTTATGTTCTTTACTGGGAAGTTAAGAATGGCGTAGTAGCTGCTCCTGCTTACATTGCTCTTCCTGATTATTCATGGGATGCATCAACAGGTGTTGTAGCTCCTGCTGGCGCAACTCTGGCTGACGGTTTCTACTGCATCACTTACGGTGCTGATTACGACCTCTTCTATTACGATGGAGCTGAGTGGGCTAAGACTTGGGAATCGCCTGCCTCTTGGATGGAGAACTTCAACTGTATTTCTACAACTGAGGTTAACGGTACCAAGTATCTTGGTCTTACAATGTCTTGCCACTTCAACTATGACTACACTGATATCGTAGTTCTCGATGTAACTGATCCTAAGGCAGCTAAGGAAGTCTTCAAGATCCAGATGAACTACCACACTACAAACGAGGCAGGTCTTACATACTCAGATATCTTCATCAAGGGTGAGGACGGCAAGCTCGCAGCTTACGTGATCGATCCTTGGATGGATGCAGTTGAGAAGTATCTCTTCCCACTTGAGTAATCATTCTACTTGCAGCCGGGAGCATCCGGTTCCCGGCTGCATTTTATAATTTTAACTAAAACCGATCATTACAATGGATTTCAAGAAACTTGCTGCTCAGTATAAGAGCGAGCTTTTGGACAGCGTCCTTCCTTTCTGGCTTGAGAAGTCCCAGGACCTTGAGTACGGCGGATATTTCAGCTGTCTGGACCGTGACGGAAGTGTTTTTGACACAGACAAGTTCATCTGGCTTCAGGGAAGGGAAGTGTGGATGTTCGCGATGATGTATAACAAGGTGGAGAAGAAGCAGGAGTGGCTTGATTGCGCTATCCAGGGAGCAGAGTTCCTCAAGAAGTATGCGCATGACGGCAATTATGACTTCTATTTCTCGGTGACCCGTGAGGGAAAGCCTATCATCCAGCCATATAACATCTTCTCGAACACATTCGCATGCATGGCATTCGCCCAGCTTGCTGAGGCTACTGGCAGCGAGGAGTACAAGGAGATCGCTCTGAAGACTTTCCAGAGGATTCTGGACCGCCGTAATGATCCTAAGGGACGTTGGGAGAAGTCATATCCCGGAACACGTCCTATGAAGGGTTTCGCACTCCCAATGATCATCTGCAACATGGCTCTCGAGGTGGAGAACATCCTCCCCGACAAGTCACTGCTTGACCAGACTATCGACGAGTGCCTGAGCGAGATTCTCAATGTCTTCTACTACCCTGAGCTGGGTGTGATGCTTGAGAATGTGGCTCCTGACGGAACCCCTATAGACTGCTTCGAAGGCCGTGAGATCAATCCTGGCCACGACCTTGAGGCTTTATGGTTTATGATGAACCTCGGTATCCGCAGAAACGACAAGGCCCTTATCGACAAGTGCGTAGAGATCGCTCTCAGCGTTGTCGAGTTCGGTTGGGACAAGGAGTACGGCGGAATCTTCTACTTCCAGGATCTCAAGGGGGCTCCTATGCAGAAGCTCGAGTGGGATCAGAAACTCTGGTGGGTGCACCTCGAGTCGGCAATCTGCTTCATCAAGGCATACCAGCTGACCGGAAACCAGCAGTGTCTGGAGTGGTTCGAGAAGATCCACAACTATATGTGGACACATTTCAAGGATCAGGAATATCCTGAATGGTATGGCTACCTCAACCGCCGCGGAGAAGTCCTCCTGACTCTCAAGGGCGGAAAGTGGAAGGGCTGCTTCCACGTACCGAGAGGTCTCTACCAGATCTGGCAGATCCTCGAAACTCTATAAGCCATAAAAAAGGAGAATTGCTCAAGCGATTCTCCTTTTTTGTTACTATCTTTATCCAAAATATAGCCCAATATGAAAAAACTGATATCACTGATGCTTGTCTTGTTTATGGTCTGCGCTTGCGATGACAACAAACTTGACATTGAATCGGAATTCGATAAGAACGGCTGGAATGAGCAGGAAACTCCGCAGGAGCCTGAACCGCCTGTAGATCCTGAACCACCGGTGGAGCCGGAGCCGGTCAAAGGCAAGAGATGCTTCATATGGATCGAAGGAAATGCCAATTTCCGTGACTATGGGGACAGCAGGGAGAATATCGCCCGTGACATGGAGAAGATTGCGGACTGCGGCTTTACGGACATTGTCGTGGATGTGAGACCGGCAGGGTCCGGAGGTGATGTCCTCTTCCAGACAGACAAGTGCAGCCAGGTTCAATATATGGGTGCCTATATTGATGGAGTCTATACGCGCGTAGAGCGTTCATCAAGCTGGGATTACCTGCAGGCGTTCATCGAAGAAGGCCATAAGGCCGGTCTGAATGTATATGCCGGTTTCAACACATTCTGCGGTGGTCATGTTTCGGGGCTTGGCAAGAACGGTGTGATCTTCAGGGATTCCAATCTGGCGCAGCACGCCACCGTCATGAATACTGCAGAAGGCCTGAAGTCCATTGTGGACGTCTGGGCTGACGAAAAGTTCTTCAACCCTGTCCATCCGGATGTGCAGAACTATGTCATAGGTCTGTTGAAGGATCTGGCGGCATATGATGATCTGGACGGAATCATCCTTGACAGGGCCAGGTTTCATGGCTTCATGAGCGACTTCTCGGATTATACCAGAGGCGAATTTGAGAAATATATTGGCAAGTCAGTAACAAATTGGCCTGCAGATGTCCTTCCGGCAGGTCATGAACATTTCCTCCCGGAGCCTATGACACCACATGTGAAGGAGTGGATAGAGTTCAGGTGCAAGGTGATACACGATTTCATGACAGATGCCCGCGAGGCGGTCAAGTCTGTCAATCCTGATATTGACTTCGGAGCCTATGTCGGAGGGTGGTATGAACAGTATTATGACAAGGGAGTCAACTGGGCGAGTCCTGATTATATGGCAAGCTTCTATTTCCCAAGCTGGGCTACGAAAAAGTATGAGTCTTATGGCATAGCTGATCTTCTTGATGTTCAGATTATAGGCGCATATGCTTCATATAATGGAGTATACGGCTCAAGCGAGTGGACCATGCAGGGCTTCTGCAGACTTGCGAAACAGAAGACCAAGGGTGCTCCCGGCCTGCTGATCGGCGGACCTGATGTCGGAAACTGGAACTGGGACGGCAAAGCGACAGTCGAAGCCGAGTTGACATCAGTTACCAATTCTGTCAAGGCCTGCGCTGATGAGTGTGACGGATACTTCCTCTTCGACCTTTGTCACCTCAAGCTCGAACCACGCAAATGGGATGCTGTCAAGACTGGAATATCTCAGCTAAACTAACTCCATATGAAAAAGATACTCTCAATAATCATTGTCGCTGTCTTGGCGATGTCATGCAGCAGCAGATGTGAGTTTACAAATGCTCAGTTCAAGACAGCAGAATGCCCTCAGGGCATGAAGATCAATGCCACTTTCCTGGATGAGATCAGCTGGGATATACCGCATCAGAACTGGGGAGTGGGCGAGTGGGACCAGGACTTCCGTGCCATGAAGGATATGGGCATCAATACGGTAGTTCTCATACGTGCCGGCCTTGGACGTTGGATTGCCGCTCCTTTTGAATCAATACTTGCGACAGAAGATGTGTATTATCCTCCGGTAGACCTCGTCGAGATGTTCCTCTGCCTTGCCGACAAGTATGACATGGCATTCTATTTCGGAATGTATGATTCCGGCAAGTACTGGCATGAAGGGGATTATCTGAAGGAGATAGACCTCAATATAAAGCTCATTGACGAAGTCTGGGCCAAATATGGCCACCACAAGTCATTCCAAGGCTGGTATCTCTCCCAGGAAGTCAGCCGCAGGACAAAGAACATGACCAAGATCTATGCAGAGGTGGGCAGGCATGCAAAGGAAGTGTCAGGCAATCTTCCGACTATGGTTTCGCCATATATCCATGGGGTGAAGACCGACCAGGTGATGTGGGGAGACAAGGCAACGACAGTCTCTGAGCACGAATTCGAGTGGAACGAGATCCTCAGCAATCTTCAGGGCGTGGTTGACATCCTTGCGTTCCAGGACGGTCAGGTGGACTATCATGAATTGTATGACTACCTCGTTGTCAATAAGAAGCTTGCTGACAAATACGGAATGAAATGCTGGACAAATTTCGAGTCGTTTGACCGCGACATGCCGATCCGCTTCCTGCCTATCAAATGGGAGAAGCTCCTCC